>NZ_ATZA01000068.1 GCF_000427965.1 Olivibacter sitiensis DSM 17696
CCGTCAAACCCTATTTCAGGTGCCTATATCGGCGGGGTCCACCTCTTCCCATCCCGAACAGAGAAGTTAAGCCCGCCAGAGCCGATGGTACTGCAGTAACATGTGGGAGAGTAGGTCGGCGCCAAACCTTATTGTAATAGATCGATCCCCCGGGCATTTAATGCTCGGGGGATTTTTTTTGCCTATTTAAAAATTAATTGTGACTTTCTTTTAATCTATCCAGTCAAACAGCAGTCTAATAATGCATTTTTGGGTTTGAAATCGTTTTTATCTAAGTTTGAAAAAAATCTACTTTTTATGATTAATTGCAAGGCTATATTTATTCTATTTGCTTTTTTTATTCCTACGTGGTGTCTAGCTCAAAAAAACGATAAACCAAAAGCCAATTGGCATAATCTAGATTTGGAAGAAGACAATGTAATGGGAATAAGCACTGAAAAAGCTTATCGTGAACTTTTGGTGAATAAAAAACCTTCAAATGTCGTTGTAGCTGTAATTGACGGAGGTGTGGATATCGAGCATGAAGATTTGAAAGGAAGAATATGGATAAATGCGAACGAAGTACAACCTGATAACATTGACAATGATGACAACGGCTATATTGATGATATTCATGGATGGAATTTCATAGGTAATAAGTCTGGAGAAAATGTTCAGTACGACAACCTTGAACTAACGAGGTTGTTAAGGGTACTAAAGCCCAAATATATTTCAATATTACCTTCTACACCTCTTGTAGAACACGAAAGAAGAGAGTTTTCCAGCTACCAAAAAATGACAGCCGATTATGTAAGAAAACAACGAATGGCACAGCAGGGTGAGATGGTGTATTCTAGAATTAAGTTTTCATTAGACTCTATCCTTTTCAAGCTAGATGTCGATACACCTTCACTGCATGCTTTGAAAGCATACAAACCGGCCAACGCAGATGAAAATAGAGTGGTTAAGATTGTGACAAAGGAAATGTCCAACGGAGATGCTTTTTCTAAGGTATATGAAGATATACAGGAAGGCTTGGAACATTACCGCAATCAATTAAAATACCACTTGAATTACGAATATGACTCACGGCCAATAGTGGGCGACGACTATGAAAATAGTAATGAAAAGAATTATGGAAATAACGATGTTATAGGTCCCGATGCTTCTCATGGAACGCATGTAGCTGGAATCATTGGGGCGATAAGAGATAATGGAATTGGTATAAAGGGGATTGTAGATAGTGTTTCAATTATGGTGCTGCGTACTGTTCCTGATGGAGATGAAAGGGACAAGGATGTTGCCAACTCCATTGTATATGCTGTGAAAAACGGAGCCAAGATCATTAATATGAGTTTTGGTAAGCCCTATGTGAAAGATAAATTGGTAGTGGATGCCGCAGTAAAGTATGCAATGGAGAATGATGTGCTCATTATTCATGCTGCTGGTAACGATGGGCAGAACAATGACAATCATGGCAACTACCCCAATAAATACTATGTAGACAGCCTCGGCATTAATCAGGGAAATGCCGTTGCATGGATAGAAGTGGGAGCGATAGGGTGGAAGAACGACAGTGATTTACTTGCCGAGTTTTCTAATTATGGTAAAAGGACGGTTGATGTCTTTGCTCCAGGGGTAGCGATAAATTCGACCATGCCTGGTTCCAAATATAAAGAGCAACAGGGAACGAGCATGGCAGCGCCTGTTGTGTCTGGCCTGGCAGCACTGCTCAGATCCTATTATCCAAGCTTGACCTCCTTCGAAGTAAGGGATATTATATTGAAATCCGTTTACAAGCCTGAACAAAAAGTAAAGGTGGTAGATGATGGAGTGAAGAAGAGAGTTTCGTTGAGTGAAATCTCTATGACCGGTGGTGTGGTAAATGCGTATAACGCCGTGAAACTCGCAGAGGAGAAGGTGAAAAGCCGTCCTTAAAAATGTGATAAAACTGCACAATATGTGGAATATTTACACGTTTCTTATAATAAAAGTGCGTGTTATATGATTGAAACTTTTACATCTGTCGCCTCGGTAAACAGTTCGTTTGCAAATGATTTGCCGTACAATCTTGTTCTCAATAGTATCGATGAGGACGAGGCCTTATTCAGTGAGTATATTAAATGTTTGATGAACAGTCAATTGATGGATCCTGAAGAGAGATCTATCGATGTGATCTTGGATTATGTGAAGCAAGTCCAATAGAAAAAAGCCTTTTTTCTTAAACATTACTTCCTAAGCACGCGATCTCTTACGAATTAAATATACCCTGTCTTTTTGTTTTTTTGATTGTCAATGATGAGTAGGTGATGCTGTGACTTGAGCGTCTCATTATTTGTATATAGGGACAATTTTTTCTATGTTTGGCTATGTTGAAGAAGGTACGTTATGAAGAATTTGTAAAGTATTTTTCTGCCCATAACCCAAATGCAGAAACCGAATTACATTTTTCTACACCATTTGAATTGTTGGTAGCCGTAATATTGTCTGCTCAATGCACAGACAAGCGCATTAATATGGTAACACCTGCGCTTTTTGAGCGTTTTCCTGATGCAGAATCTCTCGCAGCAGCATCCGCTGATGAAGTCTTTTCTTATATCAAAAGCGTCAGCTATCCCAATAACAAAGCCAAGCATTTAGTAGGTATGGCTAAGATGTTGATGACTGATTTCGGAGGTGTTGTACCATCCGACATTAAAGAATTACAGAAATTACCTGGTGTTGGAAGAAAGACAGCAAATGTGATAGCATCCGTTATTTATAATGTGCCCGCTATGGCCGTTGATACGCATGTTTTTCGCGTAGCCGACCGGATAGGCCTTACATCTAATGCCAAAACGCCTCTTGCAGCCGAAAAGCAATTGGTGAAATACTTGCCAAAAGATACTTTAGCAATTGCACATCATTGGCTTATTTTGCATGGAAGATATTTTTGCCTAGCACGTAATCCAAAATGCGATGTATGTCCCATAACGTATTTTTGTAGATACTTTGAGCGAATTAGGGGGATAGGAAAAAAGTAAATATATATACTAATTATGTTAGTAATTTTAGATTTAATTTGTTTATATTTGACGGAAATAAGAATATATGAGCAATCAAGATAAATTAAAAGCACTGCAGCTTACATTGGACAAGTTGGAGAAGTCCTACGGAAAAGGAACAGTCATGAAACTGGGTGATACCGCAGTAGAGCCTATAGAAGCGATATCCACTGGTTCCATTGGGTTGGACATAGCTCTAGGAATAGGGGGCCTGCCCAAGGGAAGGGTCGTAGAAATCTATGGGCCTGAATCATCCGGAAAAACTACCTTGGCTACACATGTCATCGCCGAGGCGCAACGTAAAGGAGGAATTGCGGCCATTGTTGATGCGGAACATGCTTTTGATAAATATTATGCCAGAAAGCTTGGTGTGGACGTGGAGAATTTGCTTATTTCTCAACCAGATAACGGAGAACAAGCTTTGGAAATTGCCGATAATCTTATCCGTTCGGGAGCGATTGATGTCATTGTAATAGATTCGGTGGCTGCCTTAGTGCCAAAAGGTGAGATAGAAGGAGAGATGGGCGATTCCAAAATGGGCCTGCAAGCTAGGCTTATGTCACAAGCTCTTCGTAAGCTAACAGGAACTATCGCAAAAACAAACTGTTGCTGTATCTTCATTAATCAATTGAGAGATAAAATCGGAGTGATGTTTGGTAATCCGGAAACCACTACTGGGGGTAATGCACTTAAATTCTATGCATCTGTGAGGTTGGATATCCGTAGAATGGCACAGATTAAGGATACGGATGAAGTAGTAGGAAATAGGGTGAAAGTGAAGATTGTCAAAAACAAGGTAGCGCCACCGTTTCGCATTGCCGAGTTTGACATCCTTTTCGGAGAAGGTATCTCAAAGGCAGGTGAAATTATAGATTTGGGTGTTGAATATAATATTATAAAAAAATCGGGCTCTTGGTTCAGCTATGGCGACACCAAATTGGGGCAAGGGCGAGATGCCGTGAAAAATCTCTTACTGGATAATCCTGATTTAATGGATGAATTGGAAGCTAAAATCAAAGCGCATTTAGCAGAGGTAAGCGAATAAAGCACATTTTTATTATATGTGTTTATTGATGAGTTAAGATTTCATATGATAATGGGGTTCAATTAATTGACCCCATTTTTTTCGTTTTTAGCCCTATCGAGTTCCAATTTGCTTGCCTTAAGAGATGAAGCAACAGCCAATACAACCAACAAAACGACAATAATCATCCCAAATAACCCTTTCTTTTTGTCTTTCTTCATGACCCAAAATAGGAACACAATGAGAGGCACAGCAAAGAGGAGAAAAAATATTAGACTTGGTATTCCCATTACTTTTTTTGCGTTTATGTTTAATTATTATATTTCTTAATTATGTTAAGCCAACAGCCATTCGTGGATCTGGGGAAACACTATGGTCACAAAAGTCGTGCCTAATATATTTTTGAAATCCAGCGATAGCTATCATAGCAGCATTATCGGTACAATATTCAAATTTAGGTATAAAAATGTTCCATTTTTCCTTTATGCCTAAAAATTCCAGATCCCTTCTAAGGGATGAATTGGCCGATACGCCACCGGCAATGGCGATTTCGCTGATGCCTGTTTGATGCGCAGCTAGGACGAGCTTATTCAGCAGGATTTTGACAATTTTTGATTGAATTGAAGCGCATAGATCATTTAGATTCTCCTCTATGAAATGGGGATTCTCTTTTGTTTTCTTTTGTAGAAAGTAGAGTATGGCTGTTTTAAGACCACTAAAGCTGAAATCTAGTCCGGCTATCTGTGGTTCTGGAAAAGCGAATTTGTTTGTATTCCCTTTCTGGGCATATTGGTCTATGAGTGGGCCACCTGGATAGGGTAGATTCAACATCTTAGCGGCTTTGTCAAAAGCTTCTCCAGCGGCATCATCTATGGTATTACCTAGCAGTTTCATTTCGAAGTGATCCTTCACTAGGACAATTTGCGTATGTCCTCCAGATACCGTGAGGCAGAGGAAAGGGAAGCTTGGTTTTGGATTGTCAATGAAATGTGCTAGGATATGTGCCTGCATATGGTTTACTTCGATGAGAGGAATATTTTGTGCCAAGGCAAAGCCTTTGGCAAATGAATTGCCTACTAACAGAGAGCCTAATAATCCCGGTCCTCTTGTGAAGGCAACGGCATCTATATCGTTTTTATGAATTTTCGCTACCTTTATTGCTTCATCTACAGTAGGGATTATATTTTGTTGATGAGCCCTGGAGGCTAGCTCTGGGATAACTCCTCCAAATTTCGCGTGAATTTTTTGGGTAGCTACAATATTTGAAGCTATATTGCCGTCTATACAAATAGATGCAGACGTGTCGTCGCACGATGATTCTATGCCAAGGATGATTGCCACGGTATTGTTATTTATCTTATTTTTGCAAAATTATTAAAAAAGCTTTAAAAATAGGACTTTATATATTGACGGCGGTTGTGCTGCTAGTCATGATTTTGCTGCTGTCTCTTCAGTTGCGTCCTGTGCAACAATATGTCGCAAAAAAAGCAGCTATCTATCTAAGCAAGGAGTTAGATACGGAAATCTCCATCGAAAAAATATATATAAGGCCGTTTTCGTCGGTTGCAATCCGCGGACTGCGGGTGGCGGACAGAGACAAAGATACACTTTTATATGCTGGCCAACTTGATGCCGACGTCAATTTAATGGAGTTGCTCAGGTCCAAGTTAATATTAAAGGAAGTGAAATTGCTCAATACCGATGTTTTTCTAAAAAAATATGCAAATGGGACGAGTAATCTTTCCTTTATTATCGATTACTTCTCCACTTCCTCTCAAAAAGAGGGAGGGGAGAAATTGGATATGCAAATCCACAAAGTCTTACTTAATCGAATATCCTTTAAATATCGCAATTATACGGATAGCAGTAGTTATAAAGGAGGAATTAACTGGAGTGATATTGCTTTAAACAACCTGAATGGAGATTTAGAAGATATTGATTTTTTGCATCATATTTTTAAAGCAAATATAGTGGATTTGTCCTTAGACGAAAAAAGCGGTTTTGCCATAAAGACTTTAAGAAGTTTGGTAAGTATAGATACCAACAGCATGGTTTTTGAAAAACTATTTTTGCAGACGAACAGAAGTCAAGTTGGGGATCATTTAGTCTTTGAGTTCGATTCACTCGGGGATTTTTCGGATTTCAATCATAAGGTTCGCATGAATGGTCACGTGGTCAATGGCAGAGTAGATTCCAGAGACATAGCTTTCTTTGCACCAGATATTAAAGCTACAATATTTGATCTAAAATTAGATGGTGACGTATGGGGTACGGTAAACGATCTTAATGCAAGAAATATCACGATAAAGGGAGCCAAAGCTACCTATCTGAGGGCAAATGCCCGCATAAAAGGATTGCCTGAAATAGCTGAGACCATTTTTGATTTGGATGTTAAGCAGATGTCTACGAACAGAGCAGATTTGAACTACCTCATTCCAAATTTAAGTGGCAAAAGTGAAGTTGCGCTACCTGAATTTTTTGACCACTTTGGCCATGTAAATTTCTCTGGCGCTTTCAAAGGATATTATAATCGCTTTAATGTAAATGGTGAGTTCAAAACGGCTATTGGTAGCTTACGTACCAACATCGACATGGATATACAATCTGTCAATAGCTATAAAGGAACGCTTAATGCAGATCATCTCCATCTGGGAAAGATTATTGGAAATACCCAGTTGGGAGTGGCGAGTTTTTCAGGTAGTATAGATGGTAGTGGTTTCGATGCAAATGAATTGAGCCTAGAGACGGGGCTCACTGTCGATTTTTTGGAGTACAATGGCTACCGCTTTCATCAATTATCCGTAAAGGGAAGTTATATGGATGACATATTGATGGGAAGTGTCCACATAGGAGATGAAAATTTGGTCTTATCGGCAGATGGTAAGGTGAATTTCAGATCGGAATACCCTGTTTACTCATTTACCTCTATGGTTGAAAAAGCAAATTTACAGCCTCTTCATTTATATGGAGACACATTGAGCGTAGAGGGAATGGTGCAAAGCGATTTTCAAGGAAACAGCATCAATACGTTACTGGGAGATATTAAGCTCTCGAGTATTGTGCTGAGGATGCCGAATTATAGCGCCAATATAGATTCCATTGTGGTTAAGGCTGTCGGAGCTGAAGAAGAGAGGACCCTGACGCTTACATCGGATATAGCAGATGCGAGGATGCACGGATCGATCGACCTTAATACTTTTCCATCTTATTTTAAGTCTATTGCTCATAAGTATGTGCCATCATGGGATGCCAAGCTGTTGGTGCCGGGCAGGCAGCATTTCGATTTTGTCTTTCGTTTAAAAAGAGGTGAGCCTATTTTTCAGCTGTTAGAACCTCGCTTGGCGATACCGGAGTATGCTGTGCTGAACGGAAGATTTTCCAATGTGGATAGTATAGCTACCCTCAATGGATTTATTCCCACGATATTGGTTGGAGAGCAAGGCAAGCTGACGAATGTCATATTGGATGGTGGAGCACTGGAAAATGCCCTCAACTTTAGTGTCACGGCAGACCGCTATGATATCACTGATAGTCTTTATATTAAGAATATCAACTTAGTAAGTCTGCTGGCGCGGGATAGCCTTAATTTCAACGTTAAGCTGTCCGACGTGGATGCAACAAATCAGCTAGATTTAAATGGTCTGGTGGCCTTTAAGGAAAACGAATCGGCACAGGTGAGCCTTTTGCCGTCCAATGTCATCATTAATAGGGAAGACTGGTCATTGGAAGATAAAGTAAGCTTTGATTTTCAGCAAGGAAGAACCGTTATAAAGAATTTTGAATTGGCAAATGGTGAGCAAAAAGTAACTTTGAATGGAGCTGTTTCCAAAGATAGTAAAGACAATATAAATGTATTGTTTTCCAATTTCGAATTGAGAACATTTGATGGGTTGACACAGGCCTTCGGTATCAAGCTTGAGGGGCTATTGAATGGTGATTTTGAACTTGCCTCTTTATTATCCACGCCCTATATGATTGGTAATATCAAGGCCAATGATGTGATATACAATGGCAGGGAGATAGGCGAAGTGACGGTAAAGGCCAATATGGACTCCGAGATCCACATGGTCGATTTGGATGTGGATATAAGTCGGCGGGGGCTACAAACGCTGAAGTTGACCGGTACTTACGATATCAAAAGTGAAACAGATAACCTCGATTTAAGTGCGAGGTTACAAGGAAGTGATTTGGTTATATTCGAACCTTTTTTAAAAGGCTTGGTGTCCGATTTGGAAGGTACTATATCTGCCGATGTTCAGGTTTCGGGCTCGGTATCACAGCTTGATATCAATGGTACGGTGCGTTTGCAAAAAGCGTTTATGACTGTTAATTACCTTAATACTCGCTATCAATTGGATGATAAGTTTGAGGTGCATAACAGTAAAATTACCCTGTCCAATATTAAGTTGTTGGATAAAGACAATCATGAAGCGGTGGCCAATGGCACTGTTGATATGCGCACCCCGTCCGATCCGGATATCGACGTGAAGGTAAGTGCAAATCGTTTTATGGTACTTAATACGACGGCTAAGCAGAATGAACTTTATTACGGGAAAGCGTATGCTTCTGGTCAGTTCGCCTTTTTAGGGCCAACAAGTAAAATGAACATTGACATAAAGGCTAGGAGTGAAGAAGGAACTGTTTTCAATATACCGCTCAATGTGACGGGTAGTGTCAGTGAAAATGAGTTTATACACTTTGTTTCTCAGGAGGCAGACTCCTTGAACGTGGTACCACCCAAGTCATACCTTGATGGACTGACTATGCACATCGACCTTTCCATCAATCGCAATTCGCAGGTAAATATCTTTACGGATATGGGGAAGCTTTCCGGTGTGGGCGATGGCAATATAGCCATGAATATCACCAGCCTTGGTGACTTTGAGATGTATGGGGATTATGTGATTTTGCAAGGTAAATTTGATTTTACAGCGCAGGACTTTATAAATAAAATCTTCGAGATCAATAATGGTGGCACTATACGTTGGACTGGCAATCCCTCAGAAGCACAGATCAACCTCACTGCAGTATACGAAGTGCGAACCAGTGTTCGGCCATTGTACACGGCGGCAGGTAGAGCCGGCACCGATGCCCGTGTATTGGCACAGGCGCAGATGAATCTGAGTGGTAACCTGTTGCATCCGGAGATAGGGTTTAATGTGGCTTTCCCGATAGATGCGTATGTCAAGGATGAACTGCAGAGTTATTTTAGCGATGCTAATAATGTGAACCAGCAGGCATTGAGTCTAATAGTACGCAGAAGTTTTGCGCCTGGTACGGGGAGCGATTTTACATCAGAAATTAACAGTACGTTCTTGAGCGCAGGGACGGAATTGGCCTTCAATCAGTTGAACAATATCATATCGCAATCGCTTAATCTAAATTTCGTTGATTTCAATATAAGGTCGCTCAACGAAGCAAGTGCTTCTATAAGGCTGTGGAACAATAGGCTTATCTTAACAGGTGGCGTTACAGATAGGCGAAGTACCGTGAATGATTTGAATCTCTTTAGCAATCAGGTTGCTACGGATGCGGAGTTGATTTATTTGATTAGAAAAAACGGTAATCTTATGTTTCGAGCTTCAAATAGGTTGAACAACAGAAATTTCTTAAATCCTGTAGATGAGTATATTAGTGCAGTTGGTCTAGTCTATAGACAGGAGTTTGATAATTTCGGAGAATTTTTGCGGCGAATGCTACGGCTGAATAGGACAAGTAATAATGCGGATAGCGTGCCCTTAAATCCTGCTGCGCCAGAAGTGATAAGCAATCCCACCATTGCACCGAGTACCATGAAAGATAAGGAATAAAAAGCAAAAAGGACGGCAAAGTAAGCGTCCTTTTTGCTTGTCTGTTTATTTCAGAAATGAATTATAGGTTTTTCATGATAGTATGCCCCATTCTATCTCGCTTGGTACGGAGATACAGCTCATTGTATTTGTTGGACTTAATTTCTATGGGAACATTTTCTACAACTTCAAGGCCGTAGCCGACCAATCCCGCTCTTTTTGTAGGATTATTGGTCATCAATTTCATCTTAGTTACTCCTAAATCCCTGAGGATCTGGGCGCCGATGCCATAGTCCCTGTGATCCGGTTTAAAGCCCAATTGTATATTGGCATCAACAGTGTCGAGCCCATTTTCCTGGAGGTTATAAGCATGTAGTTTGTTGATGAGCCCTATACCTCTTCCTTCTTGGTTCATGTAAACGATCACCCCTTTGCCTTCTGCTTCGATCATTTCCATTGCTTTATGCAATTGAGGACCGCAGTCGCATCTGCAAGAGCCAAATATGTCACCTGTGACACATGAGCTATGAACACGGACAAGTATAGGCTCGTCGGGGGCCCACTCCCCCTTTATCAAGGCAAGATGCTGTTCTCCTGTGTCTTTTTGCGTATACGCAACGAGGTCAAAGTCTCCATATTCGGTGGGCAGCTTTACGGAAACCGCACGATCTATCAAGGAATCCTTTTTCAGCCGATATTCAATGAGGTCTTCTATGGAAATAATTTTGAGGTTGAAGTGTTGAGCCACTTGCATCAAGTCTGGGAGGCGGGCCATTTCGCCGTCTTCTTTTAAGATCTCTACCAATACACCCGCCGGCTCTAATCCTGCCAGTCTAGCTAAATCTACACAAGCCTCTGTATGCCCAGATCGGCGTAGTACACCGCCGTCTTTGGCTATAAGTGGGAATATATGTCCAGGTCGCCCCAGATCGTCAGGGCTTGTGTTTGGGTCTATGAGGGCCTGTATGGTTTTAGAACGATCGGAGGCTGATATGCCCGTAGTACAACCATGACCGCGCAGGTCTACCGAAACTGTAAAGTTGGTTTCGTATGCGGCCGTGTTGTTGTTGACCATTAGATCTAGATTCAGTTCTTTACACCGTTCTTCGGTGAGCGGTGCACAGACCAATCCTCTACCGTGAGTGACCATGAAATTAATGACTTCAGGTGTGGCATGTCTGGCCGCCACTATAAAATCGCCCTCGTTTTCGCGATCTTCATCATCGACGACAATGATGATTTTGCCTGCCCTAATATCTTCGATTGCTTCCTCAATCGTATTTAGACGTATATCCATTTTGTATAATTATAAAGCGTAGATGTTTGATGAAATGAATGCAAAGATACGCGTCGTACTTTGTGAGCGCATAATAATAATGTCATGTCTCTTGTGGTACACGCGAATTTGTAGCTCCTTGTTTGTTTTTTGTGATGAAAGCCATACGTTTTCCCAGAAAACGAAATGCCTTTTTTATGGCGCTTTTATATAGTTCCACATCGAATAGAGTTGAATCCGTTGCTGCCTTGTAGGTAAGGAACATGCCGAGTGGAGACAATACGATAATGGCCATCCAACACCCCAAAATTACATTAATGTTTTCTTCCCTTGCCGATTTTTCGGCTACCGTAGATATAATGTGATAGATAAGAAAGAATATGATGGCCATTACCACGGGCAGGCCCAACCCACCCTTTCTGATGATGGCACCTAAAGGAGCGCCTATGGAGAATAATAGAAGACAAGATACTGCCAAAGTGAATTTTTTTTGATATTCTATTATATACCGTGTTATTTTCTTGCTTTCCTCTGAATCAAAACTTGCCCGCATATCAAGTACATCTTTGATGTATTTGGCACTTGAGGAGGCAGAGTTTAGCGCGCTATAGCGTTTGTCTTGCGGTATAAGCTCTTCGGCAGACTTGTCGTAAGATGTTTTTGGCCCTTCTGCGGGCAAAGGCTTCAACGAATTGGAAACGTAACTGTTGAAAAGGCGGTAATTGTTTTTTATTTCGTTGAAGATTGTGTTTCGGGTACTGTCGAGCACTTTCGCGGATGAGTCCCTAAAATACTTGAGCTGCTTGAGATTCATCATCATATAATGTTGTTTGAAGAGCACCTCGTCCGTCCTTTTCATTTTGAACGTAGACATGTCAAACTTTTGCTCCGTCTCCTTAAAATAAAAGCGGGTAAATTGACGCCTTGGATCATATGTTTGCTTACCAGCTGTCGATTCTTCGTATCGTACCCCGTCTTTTAATTTTAAGATCATCCAATTGTTGTCGGGCGAATTGTACATATAACCTTCCTTGGCCATCAATACATTGGAGCTTCTAGACAGGTTGGAATTTTGATATATAGTAAGGTTGTAGAGGACAGTGCCATTCTCATTTTTGCTTTGTGCACGAATGGAGTAGCCTGGAATGTCGTTGTTAAATACGCCGTTCTGAATTAGAAAGTCAGCTTTTTTGTTTCTCACGTCGTATAAAAGGGATCCCATCTTTAGGTTGGCAACTGGTAATATATAGTCGCTGAAGAAAAAAGAGCCAATGCTAAATAGCGCTACGAGGATTATGAGTGGACGCATGGCCTTTTGTAGCGATACACCAGCGGCCCTGATAGCAACCAATTCATAACTTTCCCCTAAATTTCCGAAGGTCATGATGGATGAAAGAAGCATGGCCAGCGGCATGGCCATGGAAATTTGCGCGGCGGAGGCATACCAAAGCAATTCCAAAATAACATACCACTCGAAACCCTTTCCAATGAGATCGTCGATGTACTTAAATAAGAAAAGCATCAACAATACAAACATTACAATCAAGAATGTTACTATGAAGGGTCTGATAAAGGCTTTTAATACCAATAAATGGATTTTCTTCATTGAATAATTAATCGTACAGTACCATCTTGCCCAAGAGAAGGATCAAAAAAAATAGAGGTTTACATTCCGTCTAATTTGACTCGCCTTGTTAAATGTACAAAAGTACGATATTTATATGTAGGGTTAATGACGTTAGTGTCATTTTCAGGAAAACTTATTTTGTTCTTATTCAGCGTTGCGTAAGTTCAATTAAGAAATGCAACAAAGGTTGAAATAAACATGCCAATTGGGGGTACCCCCAATTGGCATGTTTAAGGGAAAAAAACGACTTTTGAATTGCGAATGGAAAAATCACATTTAACCCTGGAACAAAGGTACGAAATCCAGGCTTACAGAGCGAGCGGAAAGAAGATCTCGGAGATCGCCGTTATCATCGGCAGGGACAAATCGGTAGTCAGCCGGGAGGTTAAGCGCAACAGTAATCCCAAAGGGGTCTACAAGGCCTCCTATGCCCAAGGC
>NZ_ATZA01000069.1 GCF_000427965.1 Olivibacter sitiensis DSM 17696
GCTATAAGCTGATCGGCGAGTATAGTGGAGTTTTTTTCGCTCTTATCGGTATTATCCTTAACAATCTGATAGGCCATGTTGGTTTTTGAGCGGGTAACAAAGAAACTCCTGTTGCCGTCCAAAACATTCAGCCATTTGTAATCCACATACCCCCTGTCCATTACCACAACGCTTCCGGCAGGAAAAGAAAGCTTCCTNGCCACATTGATCTCATGTACACTTCCTTCTGTCATAGCCGTAAAGACGGGTAAACAACCATCGTAATCCAGTACCGTATGCATTTTTACCGCTCCCTTGCTACTTCGGTAAGTAGCCCAGTCGAACATCTCCAGACATAGCGGAATGACCGTGGCATCCAGCAGGTAAACATTCCTTTTCAGTCTTTTAAGACCTGTACGCATAAAGCTGTTCTGCTGCCATAATTCTTCCAGCACCTTGTAATAGAAATCTCTGAAAAGCTCGTAACTGCGGTGTTTGTTGATATAGGACAGGCTCGATTTGCACGGGACCCGGACGACACCCAAATGGCTGATGTTGCCCGTGGTGCTCCTGAGACCCTGACTGATATCCCGGACGGAACCGGCTCCACCTATATGGCAGAATAGCATCGATACAAAGTGCGTCCAGCTGTTAATCCCTTTGCTGTGCTTATCACTATGGTGCTTTTTTACCAATCTGTCGAACTTTTCCCTCGGAAAATACGACAACATTTGACTGAATAAACTTATATTTACCATCGGAGGTTAATGTTTGATTTTGACACTCAAAACATACGGCTTTTTAGCCGTACCTCCTTCTTTTTCCTTAATTATTTTTCAGCGTTTTGGACGCCTCTGGTTCTATACTAATTTTTCATAATTATTACTTTAGGCTTCTGTCTCGAATATAACTATACACTACGGGAAAAAGAAAATTCTTACACAGAAAGATCTGTAGTTTACACTAATAATCTTCTAGCTTACACAAAGGCCTTAAACTGGATCAATTCAGCAACGCTCTCAAGCTTTTACTATCCTTTGGAAAAACCCATAAACAAATTCGGAAATTGACTTATCAGGTTTAATAAATTTATGGCCAAGAGCATTATTCATTGTTGCGGGCATTCAATCTTGCATCAAAGATAAAATTTCTTGCAGACGCACACAGATTTAAAAATGAGGATTATTTTTTTCATTCTGACAAAAAGCTTACAAAATTACACAAGCACCCAAACAATTAAATATTTAACTTTGCATCATCATGAAAGAAGGGTCCACCACAAACGAGCCATCGCTGCAAATTATTAAGAATTACATTGATTCCGTTATTACTATGCGAAATGCTATAAAGCAGTACTTTTTGCAGAAAATTCGTGCCAGTGATCTTAGTGACCTCACTTACGAAATGTTTCAGGTATTGGCTTATTTATGGATAAAGAATGAGGTCAATCAACAGGATATCGCAAATGCTGTACAAAAAAACAAGGCTAGCATAACGCCCCTAATAGATAATCTATGTAAAAGAGGTTTAGTTACCCGTACCTTAAATCCGGATAACCGAAGAAATAACCTCATCAGTTTGACGGAAAAGGGTAAACAATATGAACGCGTGTTCACCCCTTTTCAAGAAGAATTTTTTCAGCTCCTGCTTACTGAAAGTTCCCTGACAGAAATTAAGCAAACGACTAATACGCTTAATCGTTTAGCTAAAAAGGCACTTTCATAATTTTTTTGTACTTAAGGTTAAATATCAAACAGTTTTATTTATAACAATGATCAGATTTATAGGTTTTGTTCTATTGTATTTCCTGACTATACCATCGGTTGCAAAAGCCCAACAAGATAGTACAACCCGGCTGCTTAAGATTGAAGAGCTTTTCACTTTGGCCGAGGAGTACAGTAAAGAACTGGCGATTGCCAAACAGGATATAGCCATTAGCGAACAGCAGACGGATATAGCAAAATCAGCACGGTTACCGGAGTTTGGGGCGAATTTAAGTATGGGCGTGATTAGCAATGCTGTAGTATGGGACAATCATTGGAAAAACTGGGAAACAGCGCGTTTGCCACATATTAGTCAGTCCTTTATTGTGGATGCCTCCCAAATAATCTATCAGGGAAATAAAATCAATAACACCATTAAAAAGGCGCAATTAGCTGAACAATTAGCGGGCTTAAATTATGAGCAAAACCGGGAAGATATCCGTTTTTTACTCTTAGGGAGGTATTTTGATTTGTACCGGATGTTCAATGAAAAAAGAATATATGAACAGAATATTGCGCTGGCCAAGCAACGTATGGAAAACATCCAGAAATTAAAACAGGAAGGAATGGTGACCCAGAACGATATCATCCGGACGGAATTACAATTAACCAATTTTGAAGTAGCTTTAGACCAGGTATCTAACGATATTACTATTGCTAACCGGGAACTTTGTGTGGTATTGGGACTGCCTACCCATACAGCCATTCAGGTAGATACTGCTTTGTCTGCTTTTACACAACAAGACCTTGGCTTTGTCCAACATTTGAACGAGGCTTTATCTAGCAATCCGGTTATCCGGGCCAGTCAAGTCAGAGAAGATATGGCACAGCAGGATATTAAAATAGCGAAGGGGGATAAATCACCTATTCTGTCACTTTATGCAGAGGACATGACCGCACGTCCTTTCCTGTATGATATTCCCCCATTGGATATGTACATGAATTATTTTCAGGGGGGAATCCGGTTACATTATAACATCTCTTCGCTTTACCACGCCAAAGAGCATATTAAGCTGGCCAAAATGGAATATACTAAACAACAAAAGGAAACAGAACTGTTACAGGAAAAGACAGAACTACAGGTGCACCAGGCTTATGTAAAATGGCAAGAGTCCAAACGAAATTATGCTTCATTAGAAAAAAGTTACCAATTGGCTAACAGCAACTATCAGATCGTAGAAAACAAATACTATAATCAGTTTGCCGTGCTAACGGACATGCTGGATGCCAGCACGGCCAAGCTGGATGCCGAATTACAGATGAACAATGCAAGGGCATCCATTTTATTCCGCTGGTATCAGCTGCAAAAAGCAATCGGAAAACTCTAAATAAAAATTAGACAGCATTTTAGACATGAGCGAACATATAACGACAGAAACATTAAGTAAAGCTGAAAAGCAGGCACTGAAAGAAGTAAAACGAAGAAAACGGATTGTGCTTTTCAATTGGATTTCCGCGATCTTGGTCTTGGCAGCCATCGCTTGGGGAATAGCAGTATTCTTCCACTTGAACAATAGCGCCTATACAGACGATGCCCAAGTGGATGCCTATATTAATCCTATTAATGTACGAATACCCGGTTATATTAAAGAAATCCGTTTTCGGGAACACCAAGCGGTTCATAAGGGAGACACCTTGGTTTTCATTGAAGATGCCGAATATAAATTAAAAGTTGCAGATGCGAGTGCTGCCTTAGCGGATGCGCAAGCGGCTAAGAATGTGACACTTTCTGGTGTAGATATCGCCAGCAACGGCATTAATGTCTCCAATGCCAATCTGGAAGAGTTAAAAGCCCGTTTGGAAAACATGGAGACGAATTATCACCGTTATGAAAGACTTTTAGCTGCTGATGTGGTAACGCAGTATCAGTTTGACGAAGTAAAAACAGAGTTGGATGCGATGAGAGCCCGATATGAGGCATTAAAGGCCCAGCATACGAATTCTCAATTGAACACCGATGAGACACGTAAAAAGATTTCCGTGAGCGATGCAAATGTGCTTCGTGCACAGGCTGCACTTGATCTAGCTAAACTAAATCTTTCATACACCGTGATTCGTGCGCCTTATGACGGAGTGCTGGGCAGAAAAATCATTGAAGAAGGACAATATGTACAAGCCGGGCAATCGTTGGGGGCTATTGTGCGTGGAGATGAAAAATGGGTAACGGCCAATTACACGGAACGGCAATTGAAAAGCATAGCCCTGGGGAAAGAAGTGGAGATGACCGTAGATGCTCTTCCGGGAAAACATTTTTATGGAACGATCAATGCGATATCTGAAGCAACCGGTTCCAAATATTCCGCCATTCCCGTTGATAATTCCACCGGAAATTTCGTTAAGGTTCAACAACGGATTCCGGTTCGCATCGATTTCAATGAGAAAAACAAAAAGAAAGAATTAGCGCTGTTGCGGGCGGGGATGAATGTGGTGGTAAAAAAATAAAGTAGAGAGAAGATGGATCGAGTATTTCGTGCTTGGGTACCCCGACAGCTGGATTTGTGGATATTGTTGTTAATGAGTGTAATGCTCTCTTTTAATAACGGCATACCTACCGGTATAAGTCTCTACGTGCTGAGTGACCAAGCAGGTATTCCTGCGGATATAAGCATGGCTTCCTACGCTTATTATACCGGTATGTCTTGTGCTATTCCTTTGGTTTTCCGCATGAACAGTTTTACTTCTAGCAAAAGACTCTTAATAGCTGTTTACCTTATTTTATTATTTTTAAACTTTGTTCTGGCCAACACAACAGCACCTATTTCGGCGGTCATGGCTGCTTTTATCGTGGGCTTCATAAAAATATTTGGAAGTGCCCGCCTTTTAGGAGAGCTCATGCCAATGATTATGCCTAATGGTGAACGCTATGAAATGTACTGTGTTTATTATCCAATAGCAATTGTTGTTCCCGCTCTGTCGAGTCTGGTAGCGGCTTATCTTGCCGATTATATTCAGTGGGAAATGAACTTTCACTTCCAAAATTTATTACTCTTTATCAGTTTACTCATTGCTATTCTATTTATGCATGAGGAAGACCATCAAAAGAGAGTCCCGCTCTATCAGTACGACTGGCTGGGAACCGTACTTTTAGCTGCGGGGCTTTTGCTCACAGCCTATTTCACTACTTATGGACTAACGGAAGACTGGTTCCATTCCCCTTACATCATATTAGGTGCAGTTTGTGCCGTAATCACCATACTGCTTTTTTTACATCGAAATATCCGAATAAAAAGGAAATTGTTTGATTTTGAGGTATTCAAATCAAGAGCTTTGCCCATAACCTTGGGAACTTTATTTTTGTTAGGAATATTTTATAGCAGTTCTTCCTTGATTACTTCTTTGCTCGGAATTATTGTACCGGGTAATCCGGTAAAAAATGCCGAAATCAACAGCTATGTCATTTGGGGTTACCTTATTGGAAGTGTATTGACTTATCTATACTTTAGGAAAACCAAAGACTGCAGGTATATTTTTGCTTTTTCCTGTTTATGTTACCAGATTTGTAATGTATGGCTATTTTTCCTGATTAATCCGCAAACAGATCCTGACTTGCTGTTTTTACCTTTGTTTTTCCGGGGAATGGGGCTTATTATTTCCTACATTACTGCCGGTGTCTATTTAGGTGGGAATGTGCCTATGAAATCATTTTTCCCTTCTGTTACATTTTTGATATTTGTCCGTTCTTACCTTGTTCCCATAGTTTGGTCTAACCTGATAAACAATTGGTATTACCATCGTCAGGTAATCAATATGAACTACCTGGCAAACGGCATGGATCAATCAGACGCTTTGGTTGTGCTGCGGGGAGTAAGTCTACCACGCGCTATACAAACACAGGCTTCTCTTCTGGCTTTACGGGATATTTTTGGAATGTTAAACATCATTGGCCTAATATTACTCCTTATAATCTTTTTCTTTCCGTACCATTCTTCACCAATACGAAGAATAATCAATTGGAGGAACAAAGCCCGTTATAAAGAGTTGATACAGGCTTTACCAGCCTAATATACATGTAATCAGATGAATAAGTCTCCTATGAAAAGACAGCTCGACCATGATAAAAGAGATGCGATACTCAAAGGCCTGTTGGAACTCGTGAACCAGGAAGGTTTTTTGGGAGTGTCCATGGATCTACTGGCCAAAAAAGCTGGTATTTCAGCTGGCTCTATTTATTATTATTTTGAGTCAAAAGATGCAGTGATCCTGCATCTTTACCAAGAGCTTAGAGAAAAGATAGATCAGGAAATGTTTCATCTCAAAGAGATCCAAGCGGTTAATTATGAAACTCAATTCCGGGAGCTCTTTGTCAGGCTTTGCCATTACTTAATCCGGCATCAGCAGTATTTTGTTTTCATGGATCGATTTTATGCTTCCCCTTATCCTCAGCTCAATCAATGTCAGGATATTCAGTTTCAGGAAAATAATTTTGCGGCCTTTTTTGAGCTTGGCATTCAAGAAAAGTTAATCAGGCCGTACAATATACATCTCATTGCTTCTCTTTTTATGGGTACGGTTACCATTAGTATTAAAAAACATATTTTGGAAGTCTTTCCGTTGGAAGAGGAGGACATGCGGAATCTCGCAACCGTTCTATGGGAAGGATTGAAAGAAAAGTAAGTTTGTTGGGAATTAACAGTAACTTAATTTTAACTATAGAATAACTATTCCCGCTATTACATAACTTTGCCGAGAAGTTAAAAAATGTATGTCGGGATCATCGCCAACATCAGGTGCGATGGTAGCGGCCATATCGGCAAACCCACCAATGGGATTTAATATAGATACATCAGGTATGGAATCTATTATTTGCCGTTCTCGGTCTAAGGATTTCAGATCATCCGAAGGTATTACATCTTCTGCCTCCAAAACCGTCCTACCTCCATAGTCTATAATAAACCACTTACCATTTTCCTTTGCCAACTCCATATTAAGTTTTCCCAGCGTTGAAATGTCGTTGTTTTTCAGGTAAAGCTGTAGTAGATCCTTATAATATTCCCGCTCTTCTTTACCCAATGTCCGATCCGTAATAGGTACGCGATACATCGGTACTCTGAACTTCTTTGAAAGTATCTTGATATGGTTAATGGATTCGGTGTTATAACCGGACAATAACAGCGCTTGCTTTTCAAGATAACTTAATTTAACCTTGTGATCGGGTGACTTGCTCAACTCGGGTAGCTTCATAATGGACGATCCTTTAAAAACTGACTTCTCTTTATGGTCAATGATCGTATAACCATAAGGCGGTTTGCCGTCTTTGAAATGAAACACAAACTGCAAACCGAAACGTTCACGCATAAAATCCGTGAAGTCCGACCTGTATCCGACCAGCTTCCCTTGGCGTTGACCCGAAAGGGTTTCGTGAACTGGCATTAAGCCACCTTCAAAATCGGGTAAATATTTTTTGAAGATAGTCTTTAGTTGATCTGCGCGCTTTCTATCCTCTTTATTGTTTTTTATCTGCTGGCCAAAATCATAGCTGTTCACCGATGTTACCAGCTGATCCCTTTTGTAAAAATTAAGGACACCGGACACCTCTGAAAATGAATGACCTGACACCTCATAAAGCAATTTAAGCTGTGCCAATGTGGTTACATTATATTTAGTGAAATCGGTCTTTTCTAGCTTCCTATCAAATCCATATTTCTCTTTCATGATCTGATCAATGAATTTGACCGCTCGGACATTCTCAAAAGAATCAGGAATGGAAGCCCCTGTCTTGACGTTGATTCGTGAAGATACGATGTGTACATGGTTGTTTTCAGTATCGTTATGAAAAACGATAATATAAGGGTTGTCACCATAACCCATTCTCTTTATCCACTCGTGCGCTGCTTCTGTTAGCTGGTGTTTATCGTACTCTTTTCCATTACAGGAAATAACAGCATGAAACTGCTTTTTTTCCTTACGCGGATTAAGCTTAGCTATGCTCAACAGGTAATTTCGGACATCTTCCGGTTTGACAAGCGTATCGTTTTGTATTGTAGCGAAATTCCTTAGCGCCATTAACTCACCTTTAGCGCTGTCCATCTTGTTAGTGTTGTATACAACCCCTCCGAAATTCTTTGAAGAAGCCGAAGCTTTTCCTTTTTTATTATCTAGAATAATCGCATTCATTTCAACAACTCCCTTATTACTTTTCTTAGTACGACACGGACTTCATCTTTCTTTTTGACATAATCGGAAAGAAGCAAGGAGAACCTTTCAACAATTGAGTGGTCTAGTTTTCCCATTTTATGCATGGCGTTAGCATGCTTCGCCAGCTGGTTTATATTGTTTCCTGCACGTGAAAATTCGGTGCCTATTTCATGCAACTCTTTGTGGATTTCCTTATAATTCACAACAATTTTTTGTTCCAAAGCCCTTTTCAGGATGTAATCAGTTATGCTTATTCCTAAACTTTTTGATAAGGATTTGATCTTGTTTTTTTCCTCTGCCAAGCATCTGATCTTTATTTCTGCTGTCCGTTTTCCGGCAGATTCCTTTTCAGGCCTACCTCCCTTGCGTTGTTTGGGCGTTTTATTGTTTTCCATAGTCTTATAAATAATCGAGTTGCGAGATTATTTCCACTTCCCAACTGCGGTTGGGCAGGAGTTTTTGTGGGAACAAAAACACATCCTGCACAATTAAAAACGAAGACTATTTTAAGCCCGTTTTTAAAAAAAACGCACTGGTGAAAAAAAAGGAAATTTGGCCTTTCCCTAATCAGGGACAATTTCGGTTCTGATATTTTTATCCATGGTAAAAAGCTGAAAAAAGTCTTGCGCTTAAGAAATCCTTACGTTGGATTAAACTTCCGAAGCTTATAAGGCTTGGTTGTGTGGTGTGTTGGTTTGGTGACACTACTATGTGGTGGTATAATAGTATACTGGTGTTACGGTTATTTGGTATAATGATACATTGAAATAAGTATACTGAAATACCATTGTATAAACATGGCTTGGTAGTGGTATTTCATAAAAACAAAAATCCTTAACTAAGCTTATCAAGATGAAAATTCCTAGAATTTGAATCCTTTCAATATTGATGGGCAACTTGTAAAGAGATGAAATTTCCACGATAACATGGGGGCAACGCAAAAACCAACACGTTTCGGCAATAATAGTCACAACCCCTATCAATAAATAAGACAGTCTATTTTTAAGCATAACGAATGATTTTGGTTGAAAATGGCACAGCTGGCTCAACCGCGATTGACTATGGTATTATCAACTATAGCTGGTTGTTTGGTGTAATGATATAATGGTGTAATGGTATTTTTATATCATTATACTAATGTAGTACGGTTTTTTGGTATAAAAATGTATTGGTAAAAAGGAGTTATGGTATAATGATGGTTTGGTATACACTACAAAGGAATGTGAGTGAATATGTAATGATAAATATAGGCATTTAACCAAATAATCAATAAAAAGCATATTCTAGTGAATATTGGTATAAGCCCCCCCCCAATCCTGACCCCTTGCCCATGCTATATTCTTATAAGATTTTTTATAGTACCTGTTCTTAAGCGGAAGCCGTATTTCATAAAAACAGAAATTTTTTACTAAAAAAATCAATATGATAATTCCTAGAATCTGAATCCTTTCAATATTGATCATCAGATTGTAAAGGGAGCAGATTTCCACGATCACATGGGTGCATAGTAAATATGACCCCGTTTCGGCGAGTAATCCCACCGGAATGATGAATAAATAAGATAATGTCTTTTTAAGCATAACGAATGATTTTGGTTGAGAAATGGCACAGCTGGCACAGCCGCGATTGACTAGGGTATTATCGACTATAGCTTATCGTTTTTTTTTCTAAATCAGCCATAATTTTTTCATTGTAGTCCTCAAAACCTGAATACAGGTCACGCCTGTCAACCAGTGAAGGAAAATTGCTTCGGAAAAGCTCGGTGAATTTATTTCCACCGGTTCCATTGTCTAAAAACAGATTCAATTCTTTGGGCGGATCAGATTTGAGTTTATCAATAGTTTTACCCGACAGGGATAAAGTGTTCATGACGATGTTGGTGTCTTTCAAGGAAACCGTCTTTTCTTTGAGTGCGGATAGAAAGTTAATCATTCCCTCAAACACGTTCGACTTTCCTGAATTCCCGTTCATGATCAGTACATCTTTTTTGTCTATGCAAATCTTTCCGAATTTGGAGCGGATATCGAAGCCACCGGATTCATTTTTCCATCCAGCTCCGAAATAGCGCTTTCGTTCACCGTTTTCCCTGATGTGATCATAGTACACTTCTACGACTTTTTTGGATCGAACCGCTTCGTCCAATATTCCTCGGGACTGCAAATAAGACGATATAGCGAAGTTATTTCCTAAAGGCTTGGTGCGAACCACTTCATGTGGTTTGGGTCGCTCACGGTCTTGCAAATCGTTTCTATTTGGAATTTTTTCTACAGGAAGGTCGTTATATATCCGATTGATTCTACCAACAACACTTTCAACGCTTTGGGTGTTGTAAAGCAGTAGACCCAATTCGATGATCGTTCCACCCTTACCTTCACCATGGTCAAACCATACTCCTTTTTTATCATTTACGACAAGGGAGCCGTCACGATCGGCACGGTATGGAGCTTTGTACGTAGCCGTAATACCGTTGTACCGCTGGGGCTTGAAACCTTCGCGATTTAAAAAATCGGAAATTAAAATTCGTTCCTTAATTTGGGCAATATTCATAATATTCTGCTTTTTCTTTTTCGCTTGCAACAAATAAAAAAGGTCGCGCAGCGACACCTATTTATTTCAGTTGAAAGTCGAAAATCTTTTTTTTTATAAATAAGGTTATATATTTCTATATATAGTATATATATTGCTCGAAATACTCGACAATGAGTTGCGTTTAAAATGCCTCTAGGGGTTTTTATGTTTGAAACAGCCATCGAAACACTCGACAGCCATCGAAATACTCGACAGTGCTATCGAAACACTCGACAGTGCTATCGAAACACTCGACAGTGCTATCGAAACACTCGACAATGCCATCGAAACACTCGACAGTGCCATCGAAACACTCGACAGCAATATCGAAACACTCGACAGCAAATTAAGGCTCTTTCAATCCCTTGAAATATATATTCATTGCCTGATTGTCCGTTAGGTTTATTGCAAAGGCTTTTGCGTAAACCTTCTTAAGAACCTGTACCTTTTCCTTCACATCAACTTTCCTAGTGGTTAACCAAGCCTGAAACGGCTCTTTATCTCTATGAACAAGGTCTTTGTATTTGGAATTATACAGCAATTTCAGGTCATCCAATAAACCATAATAAAAATTATGTTCTTTGAGAAATGTTGCCTTTGAATAGGCTGGAAGAAAGGATAATTCAATGTAGTATGTATAATTTTTCGAACCCGAAACAAACTTGTAGTTAAAAGGAAATTTGGCTTTATCCCTGATTAATTTAAGGACATTATCTACCATTTCTTTTTGATGAAAGGTCTTTTTATTCTCCGTGTTCAAGTAACTACTTATAACGTCCATTTTAATGGTCGTTACATTATTGTTTTGTGAAAACAATAGATGCCTTAGAACGGATAGGTATATAACAACAGCCTGTCTGTTTTCGCGACCTCTACCTTTCCCAGCCAACTTGTAGGCCTCGGTATCAATAGTATAGTACCTTTTAATAAAACCATCCAAAAGTTCAGGGCTTAATCGCACTTCATAACGTTTTATTTCATTAGAACGTCTGTTATAATTTAGTTGCACATCGCGGATAATCCTTATGGATTCAATCTTAACCGTCTCGTTTCTGTCTTTAGTGGTGTAAACGTTGCTGAAAAGCAGGTTAGTTTTCATTAATTGTATTAAAAGATGTTCGAAAACTGTTTCGAATCGGTATCCTTCAACAGTGTGTGGCTTCTTTTTATCAAGATATTCAGCAGGTAATTTCTGTGCAAGATCACCTCTATTTCGACCTGTAGCCTCACAAAATTCCTGTAGTGTAAAGCAAGTGTATCCAAATAGATCATACTTTATCCGTTTGGATATAAAAATGATAAAATCCAAAGCTAAACCTGCATAATCCTCGAAACTTACACGGATATCGGAAAGATTTTCTGCGATTGCACGATCAATTCTTCCAAGGTGAGTAATATTTTCCATATCTTCGCGATTATTTTTGCGCTGGTAGTCGGCTTCGAACCTAGACACGACATTGTCACTACCAGCTGTGAAGTAATTCATTTTTTGTACAATTTTTGATCGGGGTTACCACGTCCTTCTGTACAGAAGGGATTTGAAAACGGCTCACGAACGGTTTTCTTATCTTCCGGCAGCTCAACCCTTGTCTTATCTGCATTATGAAATAACACGATAGGACTTGGGGAACACTTTTCACTTCCGGCTTATCACCGGCTCCACTCCCAGTGCTTTCACTGGGAAGCGCTTCACCCCTCTATGTCAAAGAACTATATATCAGGATTCCATCGCGGATACCTTGCGCGGATGAATTCGAGTTCATCGCGATATTGTTGTGATAATTCCATAAGCCTTTTCTCTTTTAGCACATGAACAGATTTATCAAAATGCACATTCGCTTTTTTAGGAAGTTGGCTTTGGGATTTTCTATTTACTTTTGCAGTAGTAAGTGTTTGTAGTTTTTGGTTTTCAATTAGCAACGCATCATATTGGGATTGCAAATGGGCAATCTGTTTGGATAATTCTACTATGACAGCGTTTGCAGACATAACCTAACGTTTATGAATTTTGCGAGTTTCTGCGCTTAGCCTGCTCTTCTTCGAAGTCAAGTCCTGTGACTGCGTAAAGGATTTCTCGTGCAGCTTGGACTATTTTTGGATTTTGTTCAAGAGGATAGCGTTCAAGTTCGTACAACACCTTCCAGCGTTCCTCTTTCGTTCTGTAAACGATCATGGAGACCATGTTACGAGGCATGTTATGTCTAATGAATTGCAGCTCTCGTAAGTTCAATTAAGAAATGCAACAAAGGTTGAAATAAACATGCCAATTGGGGGTACCCCCAATTGGCATGTTTAAGGGAAAAAAACGACTTTTGAATTGCGAATGGAAAAATCACATTTAACCCTGGAACAAAGGTACGAAATCCAGGCTTACAGAGCGAGCGGAAAGAAGATCTCGGAGATCGCCGTTATCATCGGCAGGGACAAATCGGTAGTCAGCCGGGAGGTTAAGCGCAACAGTAATCCCAAAGGGGTCTACAAGGCCTCCTATGCCCA
>NZ_ATZA01000070.1 GCF_000427965.1 Olivibacter sitiensis DSM 17696
AGGCGTAGAACTGGGACTGGGCGATGCTGTGCTTTCTGCACAATTCTGCCACAGAGGTCTCGGCTCTAAGACCCTCCATAACGATCAAAATCTTCTGTTCGGCGGTAAAGATCCTGCGCGTATTCTTACGAATGTCTTTTACAAATGATTCCGTGCTCTTCTTCTTTGGTGTTCCCATAATTAAATCTAACGTTTTTGATGAAAACACTCCTTAAGTTTTTAAAATATCGTGTCCACTTTTTGCTGACGATTTACATACGGTGGTGACCATCGCTGCCCAAGGTCTTTTAGACTACAAAGATCAGCTCGTCTTTCGTTTTAACGGAGAAGAAGCTGCCATACAAGAGGTAACAGAGGAGGGGATTTCTGTAACGGTACCAGATTTTGCCAGTACAGGCATTACATCGATATCTGTGGGAGAAGTGGTAGTTTTCGGGCCTGAATTCAAGGTGGATGGTAAAATCAGTATTGATCCGACGTTTGCTGCCAGACAAGGCACTAACGGTGCGGTTGCTGATGTCTTATTTACCGATAATGATAAAATGATCGTTGTAGGCAATTTCACCAATTATGATAATAAAGGGATTATCAGGCCTATAAACCGGATTGCGCGTGCTTTTTTGGATGGAAACTACGATGCGGGTTTAAGGTCGGGAACGGGAGCGAATGGTTATATCAGTGAAATCCTGGAAGTAAATAGCAAATATTTTATCGGTGGTTCCTTTTCCGGTTACGCACAGCGTACCGGTAATATCAGTAATCTAACCATGCTTAACGATAATGGCAGCATTGATACGATGGGTGTGCATACATGGAGGAGGCCTAACCAAAATGATACCATCCAATATTTCGCACGCTTCAATGCTGGATTTGATGGCGGTGGCGTAAACCGGATTTACAACCAGGATGGCAAACTATTGGTCACTGGTTCTTTTCGCTATTATGTGACCCGGCAATACGACAAGTCAAATGCGCTGGAAACCCGTGATACGGTAATTGTCGACAGTACAGAAGTACGGCAATTGGCTCGCCTGAATTTGGATGGCAGTTTAGATAAAACGTATCGTTTTGATGGCGGTGCAAATAAAAGCTTAACCGGCCCTAATGGTAATTCCGATACCTATTATCATGATGAGGGTTCGCTGAAAGGGAGATTGTTGGTTTTCGGTAGCTTTAATCAGTTTGATGGCTTGCCAGCCGGTTATATACTTCGTTTAAATGCCGATGGAACAATCGATGAAACGTTTAATGCCGCTGGTGCGGGATTCGATTATGTGGTTTCTTCGGTGACTTATAATGCGGTCACCCATAAATATATCGTCTGCGGCAACTTTAGATCCTACAACGGACAATCGCAGGTTGGCATGGCCATGTTAAATGAAGACGGTTCCCTTGATGATAGTTTTGTTCCCCGTGTATTTGAAAACGGTTTACCGTCTTTTGCCAAACAGCTTAATGACGGGCTCATCATAGTGAGTGGCGGTTTTACAAAATATGATGATAGAGTACGTAACCGGTTTATGGTGCTTAATGCCGACGGCACGTTGGCACTGGGATATAATGCGGTAGGAAACTTTGCAGGGACGCTTTATAATGTCTTTGAAACTAAATCTGCTGACGATAAACGGGCTTTGCTTTTAATTGGTAATTTTTCACAGTTTAATGGCGAAGATGCTAATAACATCATCAGGGTGCTGATCGAATAAACCAGCTTCAGTTTATGTTGCCTTAAAATAAAACAGGAATAAACTAATTATTTACAGATGAAACGGAATAATCTATATAAACTAATAAAAAGGATTCTACTGCCTATCGGGGCCTTGGCCGTTATCTTAACCCTGCTCGTTATCTCCTGTAAGCAGGAGTTTGAAAAAACAATTCCGGATCAAACCTATAGTGATTCGGTTAATGTAATCTATGGCCAACCAAAGGTGTTATACGTCATCGCAGATGGGATTCGGGGTCAATCTATTCAAGCGGCTGCGCCACCTAATGTAAACACCTTATTAAAAAATGCCATTTATTCCTGGGTATCTCTTGGCGATGAGGAAACTACTGAACCCGGAACCAATTGGACGAGCTTATTGACCGGTGTAAGCAGAACAAAGCATGGTGTTGTTAACAACGACTTTAGCAATACCAATTTGGATACTTACCCGCTTATTTATACCCGTATTAAAGACGCGGATCCGGAAGCTAATATCCGTGTTTTTACCACGTCCCAATTGTTTAAAGATAACTTAACCGCTGATACCGATGAAAGTGAAGTTTTGCCGGATGACGATGCGGTTGCATCGGCTGCTGTAACGGCATTGGGCGAAGAACAGGTTGATTTTATCACGGTACATTTCAGCAATCCAAACGCCGTTGGCGCTTCTGAAGGCTATGATATTTCCAAACCAGTCTACAAGAGTGCCATTTTAACATTTGATGACCAACTGGGCGAGCTATTAAATGCACTGAAAGCCCGGCCTACGTATAGTGAAGAAAATTGGTTGGTTGTGGTGACTTCAAGTATTGGTGGGAACTATCCTATAGCGGATAACGATAACACAATATTCAGCAATCCTATAGCTAATACCTTCACCATCTTTAGTGCTCCGCGCTATCAAACACGCTATATTTCGAAACCTTTTGTGGGTAACCGCTTCCAGGGAGATTTTGCACGTTTCGAAGGCCAACGTCATGCTATTTTGGAAAACAATGATGCGAACACCATATATAATCTTGATACGGGTGAATTTACAATAGAGTTAAAAATCAAAAAAAATAAACCCATTAAAAACATTTATCCCGCTTTGTTGGGAAAACGTCCGGAATGGTCATCGGGTGGGCCTTCTAATGGATGGGTGGTTTTTCTGGAGGATAACTATTGGCAATTCAATGCAAGGGGGACGGGTGATGGTAATCAAGTACGGGGTGGAACGCTCGCTGACGCCAGTTGGAGCAGTGTAGCGGTGGTCGGTGTAATTCGTGACGGTACACGTTTTATCCGTACGTATACCAATGGGGCCTTTAATAATGAAACCGATATCCAAGGTTGGGGTAATTTAGATAATGACGCTCCATTGACCATTGGGTATATCAATGGCAATGGGCACGGCGAGCCGGACGCTTATGTGGCCGATGTCCGTATTTGGAAGGCTGCACTGCCGGATGATGTGATTTCTACCTATGCCTGTCAAACCAGTATTGATGAAAATCATCCCTACTATCCTTATTTAGCAGGTTACTGGCCGGTAGCGAATAATACGAATGGAACCATTATAGATGAAGGCATTTTTGGAAATCATTTAACCCTCACAACAGATGATTTTAGTTATGACCGGCTAAACGATTACCTATGTGCGCCAAGTACCGATGATTTAGGTGCATTGGTACCGCGTACATTCGATATCCCAACGCAGATCTTCACTTGGCTAAAAATATCCAGGCAGGAAAGCTGGCAGTTAGACGGGAAAACCTGGCTTGATCAATAAGTGATGGATAGGGACAATATTTTACCTTTAATATAAAAGGATATGAATAAACGTAATAAACTTAATAAATGGCTTCTGTTGGTGGTTTTGTGCAGCCTCATCTATGCTTCTTGTAAAGATAGTGAATTGGAAGATTTTGCGCTTCAGGAGAACGTTGTTACCACAGTTTCTGCCGGAAGCATTAGTGGTGATATAGTAAAGAGCAGCGATGCTGTGACTGTACCGATAAAGGTAAGCCTGTCTTCTCCGGCAGCAAAGGCTTTTCAGGTTGGATTACAACTGAATGCCGATACGGTAAATACACTTCTTGAAGGAGGCAATTTAACTGATGTGGCGGTCCTACCCCCAGAGGGAATAACAGTACCTAATACGGTTAATTTTGAATACGGAGCAACCGAAGCGGTTTTTAATGTGTTGATCAGTCTCTCTGAGTTAGAAAAATTTTATGGGGCCAGCGTTGCTTTTGCCTACGACTTAACTAATCCGGGGAAAGGCAATATTGTCGGAGAGGCAAGTACGGGGATGATCGTATTTAATACCACAGATATCCTCGAACAGGAAGAGATACATTACGTATCGATTACCAAAGGAGGCAGCGAAATCATAGCGGTAGGAAACCGTCAAAATTACAGTGTAACGTCGGCGGGGATCAATATTCCTTTGGGCATTAGCTTAGCCGGTACTGCCGGTAGCTTTTTCACGGTAAAAACTGCTGTAGATGTTGATACTATAGCTACATTAATTCAGAAAGGAGTGTTACCGGCAAATACAGTAGCGCTTAGCCCAGAACAATATTCCTTAAATGCCAGTTATCAGGTGGGCAGTAACTTGAGCCAGGCAGCGATGGATTTGATCGTTCCATGGTCTACTATAGAAGAAAATGCAGACCATACCTTGGCGCTTGTTGTGAAATTAAGCGAAACTTCGCGGCATATTTTAGACCCCAATAAGAGCTATGCGATAATTGCGGTCTATCCACAAAATGTGATGGAGGTTGATGTTACCGGTGAGGGTACCTTAAGTGTTGATCATGATAACAGCAACGAGGGTGAGAGTTCGTCGAAACTGGTCGATAATGATATCAATTCAAAATTTTTACAGCCGGATTATAGGGGGAACAGCTGGTTCCAATTGGCTTTCGAAGAACCACAATTCATAGGCGCTTATTCTATTACTTCAGCAAATGATGCTGCTGATCGGGACTTGAAAGACTGGAACCTGCAAGGCTCAGATGACGGGCAAACTTGGGAAACTCTAGACACCAGGACAGGTGAAACCTTCGCGAATCGTTTCGAAACCAAACGTTATGATTTTGATGCGACGAGAGCGTATAAATACTATCGTATAAATATAACGAACAACAATGGTAGTGGCGTTATCCAAGTCGCCGAATGGCGATTGATTCGCGTCCCTTAAAGGTTGATCCTAAAAGATTGGACGGTTGTTAACAATAAATGAAACTTGAAGATGATAGGTTAACTATGGAAATAAGAATAAAAAAATTATTGGGCATGAGTTTGTTGGCTTTAGCCATTTATTCAAGCTGCAAAGAAGAACAAGAAGTAGTGCCAGAGCCGGAAGAACCAAAACCAATGGCCGCTTTCACGGTTGAACAGGTGGAAGAAGATGACCCTTTTACCTATAACTTTGAAAACGAATCGACAAATTTTTCCGTTGTGCGTTGGGAATTTGGCGATGATAGCAGCTCGGTAGAAGTTTCTCCGGTACATACTTTTTTAAAAACGGGCACATTTACCGTGTTGATGCGCGCCGAAAACAATCAGGAGTACTGGGCACAACGCGAAAAAATAATTGAAATCCAGCCAGACCAATTGATGGAAATGGATACCCATCCGAAAGGATCCGGTACTTTGGGATTGGCCGTAAATACAGCGGTTAACTTGAGCGAAGTCAAATGGTTCCCCGGAGAAACGGCCAGCGGTGATCCGGTATCTACCGAAAGAACTATTGACATACCGGTGGAAACCGGAAAGTTTGAGTATTATACTTTACAAGGAAAAACTCCAAAAGGATCCGTGTTGCAAATTACACGATTGCTTACTGATTTGGGTATTGTTAGGGATGTAACTGCGAATGGCGTGCTCAGTGTTTCGCGCGATAACGACGGCGGCCCTGATGCTGGTGAAGGATCAAAGAAATTAGTAGATAATGATATTAACTCTAAATTTTTAAATTCGGGATTCTCCGGCGATTTATGGTTTCAGCTTGAATTTTATGAGCCTGTTGTATTGGGTGGCTATACTTTTACTTCAGGGAATGATGCGGATGACCGTGATCCATTAAACTGGCGTTTGGAAGATCGACCGTTTGGGAAGAAGCTTGGATCAGGTATTTAAACTGTACCTTTCATTGAAGGAAAGGGGTGTGTCGATCGTGTCTATTAAAGACGGGGTCGATACGCGTGAGCCAATGGGTGATATTTTCCTAGCCTTTTTGTCCAAAATTGCGGAGAACGATTTTTTTTCCATCAAGGAACGTCAACGGGCCGGAATCGAGGTACGTAAACAAACGGGTTTGCCCATGGGTAGACCGAAAGGTTTAAGCAGGTCAGCAGCAGCTAAAGCGGAGCTGGCTATAAGGTTGTATAATGAGGGGAAGTCAATAAGTGAGCTGATGCGTTTGGCCGATATATCCAGCCGGTCTACAGCGTATAAATATTTACGTTTAAAAGGAGTTAAAATATGAATTATATCTATCGTTTAAAAACAGAAAAGGAAGAGTTTTTCTGTTCGTCTGCCGCCAAAATTATACAGTATATGCCGCGTGATATTGAAAAGGATGACAATGTATATAAGCTTTTTCACAATCGTGTGAGATTACAGGAAGAGCTTAAGAGTAAAGGAAAAATTTTCGTCAATAAGAAGAAGAAGGTTTTTGTTGAAGTTGTAAAAGTCCTTTGAGGGAAATCCCTTCGGTCGGGCTATCCGCTGTATCTTTTTTGATCTTGGTCAGCTTCGCTATGACCAGGACAAAAAAGGATGCCGCTCCTATCCCTATTTCGTTTAACTAATCAACTCATATTGTAGCATGAAATAATACTGATCCCTATCAGAAGTATGGATATGTCTATTAAGGCGGTAAAGAATTTGCTATTGAAAAAGAAAATATTCCTGTTGGCCAGCACAGATAAAAGCGACTGTAATATAGTTAATAATATTGGGGGTTGTGACATAATTGTGACACTAGAACATTGGGGATTGTGACTATTTTCATTATCTTTATACTATTAAATCAAAGCAATAACAGATATGATCTATACGGTAGTAAATTCAGAAGGACAGCCAGCGTCAACAGAAACTAATCCTGATGCATTGTTTACCAATAAGCAAGACGCAACAGACTATATAAACTACTTACATGACGAATGTGGCTTACTGGATGAACATTTCTCGATTGTTCCTTACCAACGCAGCTTTCAATCGGCATGGGAGTTCGTGGAAAAATTTTTGACCAACTATTCCCAACGTGATGACGTGGCAAAAAGCAATGATTTGGAAATGGTTGTTAATGGTGAATGGATGAATAGCGAGTGTGCCACACGGGTGCGTCAAGATATAATTCAAGAATTTAGTGTAAACAATGGTATCGATCCCGAGGATTTTCAGGTTGTGGAAATAGCACAATCTAAGTTAAACGAGATTAACGCAACACTTTATAAAGAAGCAATCGAAGGATTTATTAATAACAGGAGCTAAAGCGTATATTGGGCAAGTAATTCGAACAAATCAATTAGACATGCAAAATACAGATTTAACAACATTTGAAAGCCAAGTTGTCGAGTACCTTAAAGAATGTGATACTTACGATGAAAGACATTATGCACATATCTTGGATATTGAAGGGGCAACCAAAATTCCTATTAAACAATTGCGTGGCATACTTTCTTCGCTTGATCAAAAGAAAATACTTTATGTGGATCACGACTTCTTTAGAAAGGGCGATACAATAGTATTTTTGTTTTAGTTGGCGATTTGCCAACCATTCACTATATTTGTAAATAGTTTGTATGGATATTGTTAATTCGAGAAAATTAAATGTGTTTGTCAAGAAACATTCCGATGCTGGAAAGAGTGTATCAACATGGAAGATCGTAACCGAAAGAGCGGTGTGGAAGAAAAGTCAGGATATCCTAGACAGTTTTCCCACGGCAAAAATTATTAAGGGAAAACGGGCGAGGTTCAAAATCGTAGGTAACAAGTACCGGCTGATCATAGAGGTCAACTTTGAGCTGGCCTTTGTCGATGTGCGGTTTATTGGCACACATGGGGAATATGATGATATTGACGCATCAACGATTTAGATGAATTTAATAAGTAAGGTTATGTATACGCAAGCATGGTTTTTAATTGAAACGGAACAAGAGTACTTGAAGGCTATCGAAAGATACGAAGAGATTAAGTACTCCAAGACCGCTTCCGATCAGAAGGAATTGAAATTGCTGGTCAGGCTCATTTCTGAATACGAGAATAAAACTTCCGAGCTACCGGAGGTTGATCCGGTGGAGCTTATCAAAATACGGATGGAAGAATTCGGTTACAACCCCAAGGAACTGGCTTTGGCTTATGGCGACAAAGGGACGATAAGCAAAGTTTTGAATTACAAACAGCCGTTGTCGCTGAATATGATCCGTAAATTCAGCCAGCTCCTAAAAATCCCAGCGGATTTATTGATCAGGGAATATCCGCTTCATAACACAATATCTCAATAATACCGAAACCAATGAAACTTGAAAAATCAAAACACCCAGCGCACGAGTATTCAATCATTTTAGATAGGGATTTCTATGACACAACGAAGAAGCCCTCTTCACTTTTTATAAATAATAGAAAGTTTAATAAACCGGACGGTAATGTTATTAACCAAAAAATCGAAGATATTATTCACGATAAAGCTTACCGAAACACATAACGTCCAATGTAGGGAAATTTGCCCGAATCATAGATCGAAACAAGCTCCTTTTCGAGCATTCTATAAAATACTTCTAGGAAGCCATCACTCCACCCTTTCGGTTTGCTTAGGCTACTACTGTAACCCCAAGATTGCCCCTTGAAAAACGTATGGTAAAGGCCATACTTATCTCTCACGTAGAAATGTGGATTGCCACCCAATGCGTCAAAATCATATTTCACAGTTGAACTCTTCCCTTTATAACAAACAGTAAACTCGCCTTTGATACGTTCCATAGATCAAAGGTAAAGAAAGAATATTCGAACTGTTAAAAGGCGGCATCGATACGATGTCTTTTGCAGGCCTAACATGTTGGGGATTGTGACATAATTATGACGAATCATAGTTGGGGAGTGTGACGTTTTTTATTATCTTTATATCAGATAATTAAAGAAGAAATTTATGGAAATGCAAATATTGGTTGTTGGAATAACCTGTTTTTCAATGGACGATCTAAAACAAATTAAAGGGCTGTTGAGAGATGAATACGGTCTTAAACGATTGCCTTCCAATGATACATACTTGCTGTGTTACGTCCCCGAAGGGTTAGAGGATGATATACTAAGTGATTTAGATGACCGGCATTTTTCAAATCCTGCCTACGAAATCATTAGGAGGGATATCAACTCACAGGCAGAACTTGAAGCGTTGTCTTATCAGTTGCTTTTGGAAGAAAGATAAAATGTAGTTTAAAAATGTTGACGGCTGATCAAATACAACTTTTGAAAAGGGTAGGATTTAAAGACCTTTCCAACCTGCCCAGCTACGTTCTTACCCAGCTGCACAGACCGGTCAATAAATACGGCCGAATTGAATATGTGTTTCGTCCGGCCACTTCCTACCCAGCAAGGATTTATGTTTTTATAGACGCAGATCGATGGCTAACAAGAAACAGACTTGTGTCGGGATGCGCTAATCGTCCCCCGTTTTATTCAAGGCCGATGAATTCAGATGAGTTGGAATATTACCATTTTTCCCACAGGCTTTCCGCATTGCAATTTGAATCGTGGGAAGACTTCATTGAAAGTGAAATGTGGGACGTAAAAATATGGGATCAGCAAAAAGCCGGTTTTGGAACGGCTTACTTACATGATCTTAATGCATTTGAATCCAAGTTTTCCCCGTTGCTGGGGAAATCAAAGAAGAAAAATAAAGATACCTGTTCTATACAATTGAATCTATTCGATCATTAATTTTTTTAGTTATGGAAATTTCAGTCACTATTGTAAAATTCGAAGAATTAAGAGATAAAACCTGTGCGCAGCAGATCACCGAAGGGTATGTACCCCACACTGTTTTTTACGGGGGTGACGAATATGTCGCTACCGGTAGCATGGGAAGGCTTGGGCAGGGCGATACCGTGGTTTTTGCCTATAAGGTTGTTCCGTTGAGTAAATACAAAGGTGCTTTGAAACCGATGGAATACAGTAGGCATTTTTTGGCTGTTGACCAAGGGAAAAGGGATCGCTCATAGACGAATTTGACTGTACTGCAGAGCGGCAATTGGTTTTTGTCGGGGATCAGGTTCACTTCACCAAAAGTGACGAAGGAAAACAGATCAGTTTATTTTAAACCAATACATATTAGATATGGCTCTTAAATCATCATGGGCATACCAAAATGGTAACCGGACTTTACATATAGTAAAGGAAAACCTAAAGGATAAGAAAACCGGCTGGATCGAAAAAAACGGGATGGAGCTGTATGCGGAACGTTACGAGCCTACGGGCAAACTCATGGTCAAGACTTTCCCGAACAAAAAAATAGCAGATGCAGCAGCTCTACGTGTCGGAGGCAAACGATCCATGTCATGGCCGTTCACAATCATTAAAACCGAAGTATAATATTACACGTATGAAAAGCAATCAATTAATCGCTGGAACAAAGTTCCAGTGGGAAAGCAGGGACAAGGACAACCTGATGGTTGCCGTTGTCGGACACTACAACTTAAGGGGTACAGGCGGTCGTTTTTTTATATTTTTTAATGGCGTTTTTATCCACACCTGCAAAGGGTTTCAGTCCCTAAAAGCACGGCTGGGAAAACTCATTGACAAATGGGACTTGGAGCCGGTCGAATATAATGAAGATGTCGCACCAATTTAATCGCTATACCATGGATCAGGACTTTAAGTATTTTGAAGTTATTTCACTAGGGGAAACAACATTCCTTCTCTGTCAGCCGATCAACGCTTTAGCAAAACAGACGTATCCGCCCGACAAACTACAGGTCAGTTGATTTCTTAAGGTTCTGCGGATAAAGCTCTTTGAGGTTCTTGTGATTGATTGATGCAATATGGAGCAGGGTATGCCTAAGCCATTGGAATGGATTCACCTCGTGCTTTTTGCAGATAGCGAAGAACGAGTATATCATCGCCGACCGCTGTGCAGCTTCATGGCTGCCTGCAAACAAGTAGTTTTTGCGGCCGAGTGCTACAGGGCGAATGGCATTCTCTATAAGGTTGTTGTCGATCTGCAGGTTTCCATCGCGTAAATATGCAGATAGCATGTCCCAGCGTGCGTATGCATAGGCCATCGCCTTTCCTATCTGGCTTTTGGGCAGGGTGTCTTTGATCTCTTCAAAGATCCATCTGCCCATGTCGTTGATGACCGGCAGCGATTCTTTCAGCCGTAGCTCCTTGATCTTATCAGGCGATAACTTTTCCTCTTTGGCTTTTCGCTCAACTTTATAAAGTTCCTGTATCATCAGCAGTGCCTTTTGGGCCCTTGGACGGTCATTCTGGAGTGCTTTTTCGAACTCGCGCCTTGCGTGTGCCCAGCAGGCCAGATGGGTGATGTCTTTCCTTTTGCCATATTTGTCATATGCGGCATAGCCGTCCGTCTGGAGATAGCCCTTAAAGTTATCCAGCATGGATTTGGGCACATGGCCACCACGGGAAGGATTATAATCGAAAAGTACCGTTCTGTCCAATGGGGAATGGTACACCCAGTAATACCCCTGATGGGCGGCGCCTTTTTTCTCGCTGTCCAGTACTTTTATCACGGTCTCATCGACCTGAAGATACCCTTTGGATTTGGTGTCGAAGACCAGCTGCTCGTAAAGGGGTTCGAGTTTGATCAGCGCTTCCTTTGTCCATCCTTCGATTGTTGAAGAAGCGATCCGGATGTTTTCCCTTGCGAAGATCTGCTTCTGGCGGTATAATGGGAGATGGTCCATGTATTTGCCCGTCAGTACCATCGCCAGTAATCCGGCTCCGGGTATCCCTTTGTCGATGACACGCTCGGGAAGTTCGCCGATCTTAACGCCATCTCCATTTTTAGGCGTGTATTTATAGCGGATATAGCGTCTGATATAGAACTTTGCGGGCTCGCATTCCAGTTCTTCGGTGATCTCCTTTCCGATGCACACCATTTCAGACAGGTCACCTTCGGGATGGATCTCGATCTCTTCCACAGGTAGATGTGCGGGTAGCTTCGCGCGTCCCCTGTGACCCGGACGTTTGCGGGTGTATTCAATCTTTTGCCGGACTTCTTCCTGCTTCTGTTCTACAATTTCGGGCTCGGCCCCAAAGGGCAGGAAGGTCTGGTCGGGGTCACCTTCGAAGCGTTCACGCTTCTGGCCGAACTGCATCCGCTTGTACATGGCAAGCTGAGATTCCAGGTATTCGATCCTTTCATCTTTTTTTGAAGTCTCTTGGGATAGCGTCCTTATCTTTTCATCACGGCCGGAAACAAGCTCTAAAAGCTCCTCTTTTGATAGGTTTTCCAGCGCTGTTTCCATACCCTAAAGATACGGTTTTATCAGCATTCCTGCAATCATAAAAGCTGTTTTTGTGGTAATGAATAACGTTTTTTCTGTATGCTTTTTACCACCTGTATCCCCTCGACCATCAGCACCAGATCGCTCCAGGACAGTTCTCCCTTTTTTACACTCGGCACCAGAAAAGTACCGCTCTCCAGCCGTTTGTAATAGAGGACGAAGCCCCCTTTCTCCCAGTGAAGCAGTTTCATATGCGTACCACTACGGTTCAGGAACACGAACACTTCACCACTGGTGGCCTGTCGATACATACCCGAACTGATCAGTCCACAGAGCCCATCAAAAGATTTTCGCATGTCGCAATGGCCATCATAGAGATAGAACCGGTGCGAGGAACCCAATGAAAACATATCAGTACAGGCGGATGAGCTGTGAGAGAAGAGCAAGATCGCTATCCAGCCTGATCCGCACACCATTGGGATAGATAACCTCAACTTCGCTTTTTTTGAAGGACTTATCGATCGCTATAAAGCTTCCGCTAGCCATATCGTTTTCTTTGCTGCGCAAAAACCAGTAATAAAAGGTGGCTTCCTTAATCCCGTTTGCAGCACAGTATGCTTTCTTGCTTTTTCCGCTCTGATGCCAGTCTGCTATCATCGACAGCATCTGCTCTCTTTTTTCTGCTTTCCTCATACAGCAAAGCTAAGCCATAGATAAACGCTAAAAAATATGTACTTGGTAGGGCGGATAC
>NZ_ATZA01000071.1 GCF_000427965.1 Olivibacter sitiensis DSM 17696
ATTCCGAACAGCATCGTCATGAGTTGTGTCCATGAATCAAAGGTCTTGTAATAGCGGTCAGACCGGTGCTTGCTCACAAGCATCTCAAATTTGTTCCTTGGAATAAAACCTAATAATTGTTTGAAGATTGGCTGACCGACTAATTTCTTTTCTGTATTTTTATCACTCATATTTTTAGTTTGTCGTAAAACCAAAATATGAAAAAAGGAGCTTGCCAGATATGGCAGCTCCTTAAATTATTTTTTGTCGGTCAGTAGTGAAATTAAATAAAAAACGAAGCAAAGATTTAAAGGCCAATTCGCACTTCTCACGGGCGGAACAAGCGGAATGGGATTTGCCACGGAACAAAGTATCAAAAATGGAAGAATGAAACTATTTGACGACACCATCGACAAAACCAAAAATTGGTTGCCACAAGACGGAACGGTAAACTATTATGGCAAAGTATTCAATCAAAAAGAAGCCGACCATTATTTAGAAAAACTACTAAACAACATTGAATGGAGAAATGATGAGGCGATTATTTTCGGGAAGAAGATCGTAACCAAACGAAAAGTGGCATGGTATGGCGAAAAACCTTTTGAGTATACTTATTCCAAGGTTACCCGACGTGCCTTATGGTGGACAGCAGAATTGTTGGAACTAAAAAATAGCATTGAAAAGGAAACAGGCGAAACTTTTAATTCCTGTTTGCTGAACTTGTATCATAACGGAAATGAAGGAATGGCGTGGCATAGCGATGAGGAAATTGACTTGAAGAAAAACGGTGCAATTGCCTCGCTGACTTTCGGTGCTGAACGGAAATTTTTACTGAAGCACAAGCAAACCAACGAGAAAGTAGACATGATTTTGGAACACGGGAGCTTGTTGGTAATGAAAGATAGGACACAAACGTTTTGGTTACATCGTCTTCCGACAAGCAAACGCATTATCCAACCGAGAGTAAATCTGACATTCAGGACAATTGTTCGCTAAACCCTCACCTCTTGATCGTCATACGGCAACATGGCCGTCACAAATAAATCCCCCAGATCGAATCTCGGTACAGTACACTTGTTTTGTGGTAAATGTACGTGTCCTTCTCCGTCAAGCCTATTTTGACTTGCTTCAGCTTTCTGAAACACGAAAGCCTACTATTGGATAAGCCGCGCATAAAGTTACCTTAGAAAACCAAATAGTAACATCTTCGAAAACCGTTGTTTTTGAGTTTCAAACGCAGAATATACCTGAATTCCGTTATTGTTCAGTCCTTGCTTTGGGCATATTTTTGTTCTAAAAGCAATATTATTATGTTATTCTCGATTCAGACCTTTTTAGTACCAGTTTCAGAAAGCGAGCATTTGCTCGAAAACCCATTGAGCCGTCAAACGGAACAACTCTGGTTGGTGATCTATCAGGAAGAGGTAGGCACTGCTGTTACGTACACCGTATCCAAACGGTTGCGGGGGGCTTACTTCACGGCCGAGGGCCAAGAGATTCCGTCAAAAAAATGGACCAAAGAAATGCAGGCCCTGTTTAACGAGCGTAAATCCACAGCTAAGCTCAAGCCCTCATCGACGAAAGTTCTCTGGCGCGGTTGGCTCATGATTATCATCGGCATCATAGCGATCGGTGGTTTGAGCTATTCTCTTTATGACATCGTAAATGGCGGGCAGAACAAAGAAGCCAGGTTAATTAGCTTGAAGGATGACATAGAGTCGGGAGACTTGCTGTTCGGCTATTATTTCTTTCGCAACACCGATGAGGCGGGTTACGGATGGGTGCGAGTGGCCGGATTGCAGGGCACGACACTGTCTATTCAATTCAGCAGTGATAAGGGTAACAAGAGTGAAAAACCGGGAGATTATAGCACGGATTCTTTTGACGATACGATTTATGAGGTAAGTGGCAAAATGGAATATCAGATGTTGGTACTTGAAGCACTTGATAGTTCATTTATTTTTCGGGTCTTAGAAAATGCCGATTAATTGATTTCATGGAGACTTATAAATCGCCATCTATGCAACAAGCGCAAAAAATCGGTTGCGGCCCATCTACACATGCGGGCGAATCCTGATTTCCGTGATGTTTGCTTCGTGGATATTGATTATTTTGGAGGAAACACTGCATCCGGATATGGATAAAAGAATCGTTCATTTCATTGTTTTTTTGCTGGGTACGTCCGCATGTCTTTGGGCTCAAAGTCCTAAAGGCATCCCCGAACTGAAACCATCCAAAGTACTCAAATTTGATTTTGGGGAAGAGCAGCTAGCTTTTTGGTCGGAGGCAGAAAGCTATATGGCCATACAACTGGAATCTGGAAAAGATATCTATTCACCAAGCTTTTATGAAAAAGCCAATGAACGGGAGAAGACCTTTCTCGACAGCTTGGAGTCGGGAGATAGTCCCTACAATACGGATCATAGATCCAGGTATTGGGGCAACAATTGGCCATATGCTACCGATCTTATTCGACAGGAGGAAGAATACCCTGCGTATGACTTTAGCCTTGCAACCCAGTGGCTGTCTCGGACAGGAACGGACGGGGTGGGCGAAAAAATCACCTATATCTTTGAGCCGGCAGGAGACTCTGAAATCCGAGAAGTCCTCTTCTTCCCTGGGAATATGCGAACCGCTATCGAATGGCAAAAGTATAGTCGACCGGCCAAAGTGAAGTTGCGCATAAACGATACGGAAATAGCCATACTTTGCTTAAATGATGAAAACGCCGGACAAGTATTTGAGATACCGATGACCGCTTCTTATCTTGAAGGAATGCATATCGTCGTGGAATGTGAGATCTTATCCGTGTATCCTGGAAGCGAATTCAAGGAAAGCGCTATTTCGGAAATCAATTTTAATGGAACTAATATTTTGTAAAGGGTTTTGATTTTGTCGTATGGAAAAGATAACTATTTCCCTAAGTAGAAAGAAAACAGCCGGTTTGTTGGTACTCGGAATCGCTTTCGTCGTATTAGGTTTGTTTTTCATCCTCACTCCAGAAACTTTTACGACGATCCGTATGAACAGCCCTTTGTTCGTCAGGGGAATGGGGATTGTTTCAGTTCTGTTTTTTGGAGCTTCGACGTTCTATGGCGTAATAAAGATGTTTGACAAAGGGGCGGGGCTGGTCGTCGATGAGCACGGTATATACAACAATTCCAATGCGACGAACATTGGATGGATACTTTGGGAAGATATAACGAAAATTGCTACGCAAAAAGTAGCTTCAACCAATTTTATTTTAATCTACGTGTCGAATCCCGAGGAATATATCGACAAGGCCAAGGGGCTTAAGAAAAAGCTGATGCAAGCCAATCATAATATGTATGGAACACCGCTATCCATCACATGCAACACGCTCAGCTATCGTTTCAGCGAACTAGAAGAGCTGGTTATGGAGTGGTGGAAGGTGAAGTGTTAAAGTGGGAGCTTACGTAGATGTTCTTTTTTGAGCCAGCCGAAGCAAAATAACATGCTTAGGATAGGCATTTTATCTCGCTCTTCATTTTTTACCGTGAAAAATAGTTTTGTACATTGCGGGAAAAGTCTATATTTGCAGCTCAAACAGCGAATTTGGTACCATAGCTCAGTTGGTAGAGCAAAGGACTGAAAATCCTTGTGTCCCTGGTTCGAATCCAGGTGGTACCACAGAAGCTTCTATTAGAAGCTTTTGTTTTTTTCAGGGAAATTAGCTCAGTTGGTTCAGAGCACTACCTCGACAAGGTAGGGGTCACTGGTTCGAGCCCAGTATTTCCCACTTCTATTGCCTTTTTCCCTGATTTGCTTATGGATTTTTAGCTACAAGATCGGTTTTCCATTCCTTTGAGCCACTTGCCAACAAAAATCCAGATTTTAGAGACGTTTAAAGCTTGATAAATTCCACGCGCCTGTTCTGGGCTTTTCCTTCGGCAGTTCCGTTGTTGCCCACGGGCTCGCTTTCGCCCTTGCCATTGGTCTCCATGCGATCGCCATTGATGCCAAATTCGGTAGACAAGGCTACTTTTACGGCTGCGGCCCGTTCTTTGGAGAGCTTCAGGTTCAGCTCGTCACTGCCATCGCTATCGGTATGGCCGATGATGGAAACCTTAACGCCTGGGTTTTCTTGTAGCACCGATGCAATCTCTTTCAGTACGCCATACGACTCGGGCTTGATAACCGCCGAACCACTATTGAAATAAATGCCCGTGGTGCTGAACCGGCCTTCGGTGATGAGTTTGCTACGTGTATCTGGAGCACCTACCGCCAAGCGGATATTGCTGATATAAATTTCCTCTCCATCCTTGGCGGCATCTCGGCTAAAGACAAGGCCATTGTAACTCACGGTTTTGTCAAAAGCTCGGGGCAGATCCCAAACCTTTTTCTCGTCTACATATACGCGCAGGCGTTGTTGCTGACGCCAGATGGAGACCTTCACCATATTGCGGTCACGGTTGTTAAAGGCTTCAAGAGCGGTCAACTTATTCTCCATGGTTTTCTTCCCATTACTCCACAGTTCGTATGCAGTATGGCCACGAGCTGCGCCTCCGGCATCTTGGGGATGTAGGATGACGACGACTCCACTGGTTTTCCCATGACCAAATCTGCTCCAGGCGATAAAATCGTTCGCACCAGACAGCTGTGCCATGGAGATCATCAAGGGTTGGCTGTAGAAGCTGTAGCCGGGCGTTACGGCCAAATCAAATTCCATCGTGAAATTCTCCGGCAGATCGGTCACAAACTCTGGCGATACGCTTCCCTTGGTTGTCAGGGCCAGCCATTTGGCACCCGATCCGTCAATGGTCTTGATCTCTCCACTGGCGTTGGTATTCCATTTGGCCGGGAAATCGCCTACGGCATCCTGTGCAAAATCTTCTACCACCAGCACTTTCTCGCCTGGCACGAAGTCAAAATGGCCATAGGACGCGAATGTTTTAGTGGCAGTTTCCGCTGCTTGGCCATCAATGCCATTTGTTGGGTCGCTGTCGGTCTTCCCTTTGTCTTGATTGGTTTTGCTCCCGGACTTCTCTGCATCAAACACCTTATCCAATGCATCGTCCGTTTTCTTTGAAGCTTCCCTTTCCACTCGTCGTTCCACGGTGCGTTCGACGGATTTTTCAGCTTTCTTGGCCAGTTTTTTCAGCACTTGTGCAGATGTGGTACCTGTACAGGTCAGTATCAACCAGATACCTACTATTGTTAAACGATTCATAATTTTTATAATTTGATAGTTTTGCTTTACTTTTTTTGTCGTCAACTGAGCCATGCAGTCTTCTCTCACACAAAGATGAAAAAGGCTCCACAGTACGGCAATACCCATAAAGGGGTAATTGTTCATTTACCCCAAGTTGCTGCCGTGGCTGGTAGACGCCATTAAATCATTTGGTGTATCAAGTTAAGTACATATGCCTCTAGGCTCTTTCGCGCATTGCCGGCAAAAATAGAGGTGAAAAAGTAATAAGGGAGTGTTCAGCCAGTGGCCGACAAGGTAATACTCCTGCCATTCTAGCGTCAGGGATTGTGCGATGGAAATGGGGGGAGTATGGCGAATGAGGAAGCTATCCAAAAGAAGGATGCCAAAGCTGATCTTTTATAGCAAAAACAGTTTTCCGAGCTTTATAGATGATACTGTTTCTTGATGCTGTCTTCAGAAAGAAAACTAGCAAATTCCCATCTGTAGAGAAAACTTAAAAAAGTAGCTAGTTCATATTTCTCTGCTATACTCAACTTGGCAACGATAGCTTTAATAGCTGCCTCATGTTTTTTCCTTTTGAGTTCATAGAGTCTGTTGGCCACCTCTAGCCAACGGTTGTTGAAAAATGTGGCTTTCATCTTTTTGTCTTTTAATTACCTAATATAACAATACACATGAAAGTAGGTTTTGTTGAATAAATTTTTCGAATCATATAGTGGCAGCTCGCTATGCTCCCTTATTAGTCCGCAGAACACGGATTACATTGCCTCCGAGTATTTTTTGAATGTCCGCTTCCGAATAGCCTCTTTTTAATAGCTCCTCCGTGACTTTGGGATAATCGGCCACGCTTTCCATGCCTAAAGGGAAAGATTCCGCACCGTCAAAGTCTGCCCCAAGGCCCACGTATTCTATCCCTGCCAATTGCACGATGTGGTCGATATGATCGACGATGGAGGAGATAAGGGGTCTTATGGCAGCGGCTTCTTCTGGGTATTTGGCCGTTAGTTCGTTTGCAATCAGGTATTCGCTTCCGCTTCCTTCCCCATATTTTGCGGTCAATGACTTGATTTCGGCATCGTGTTTTTTCAGGAAGTTCTGTTGCTTTCGTTGATAGGTTGAATCGAGGAAGCCGCTGTAGAAGTTGACACAAATGACGCCCTTGTTCTTGGCTATGGCCTTGATCTGTTCGTCCTTGAGGTTTCTGGGCACGGGATTGAGTGCATGGGCGCAGCTATGTGATACAATGACTGGTTTGTTCGTGATGGCAAGTGCGTCGTAAAAGGTCTTTTCGCCCACGTGAGACAAGTCGACCATCACTCCCAACAGATTGAGGCGCTGTACTACCTGTCCGCCAAAGTCGTTGAGACCGGCATCTTGTGGCTTCACCTTTCCTGATGCCTCCTCGGCAGCAGAGCTGGCCCATGATGTACTATTGTTCCACGTGAGGGTTAGGTAGCTCATGCCACGTTTGGCCAAGCTATCAATATAGTCCAGACGATCTTCTATCATATGGCCACCCTCTACACCTATCAATGCTGCCAGCTTTTGCTCTTTGACCGCTTGTTCTAGTTCGGTGGCGGTTCTCACCAATGTAATTCGCTCCGGATAGCGATCTATCAAACTGTAAAGGGAGTCGATTTCACGGTTGGCTAGTTCATAGCCACCCGTTTCATCGCACCAGATAGAAAAGAATTGTGCGTTCAATCCACCCTCTTTTGCGCGGATCAAATCGAAATTTCCGGTAGTTTGTAACCGACCGATATCAATGCCCGATTCTATTTGGTTGAATAGAATGTCGCCATGTGTATCTATCAAGATAGCGTTCTGGTGAATCTGCTTGGCGTCCTTATTTATTGAAGTGCAAGACATCAGCAAGGCTACGCCTATGAAAAATATGTTGTGACGTTGTTGGTGCATGTAGGATATCAATTTAATGTGGTGTCTTTTATTTCCTAAACCTATCGCCGAAGAAATCGCCTTTATTCCATTGAGGTACCTCTAAGGTGTCGGCAATGAAATATCCAATCAAAAAATTTAGTTTGGCATGTGTGGCGGCTCCGTCAAAATCAAATGCTTGGTTCATGTCATCCTTGGGGGTGTGATAAACCTCGGTGCGCCAGGCGACGTCGGACTTGGAACGGTCTACCGTATCGGACGCTACGGTTTTGAATCCGCTTTTGATGAAAAGTGAAGGAATACCCTGCTTGATGAAGCTGAAGTGGTCACTCCGTATAAATACGACCTGCTGAGGAAAAGGGTCTGGACTGATATCTAGTTGGAGTACACTTGCTGCTTGCGTTACCTCCTTATTCAAGCTGGAATGTTGTGCTCCGTAGGGTACGATATCCAGTACAGGATGGAAGAAGAAGGGCATGTCCAAGGCCAGATTAGCTACCATCTTACCCTTTACAGTAGGGTTGTTGGCAAAATAATCGGAGCCGAGCAGTCCCGATTCCTCTGCGGTGACCACGGCAAATATAATGGATCGCTTGGGAGCAATCTTCAATTGCTGGAATGCCTTTGCCGTTTGCAGGACGATGGCTACACCAGAGGCATTATCGTGGGCACCATTATAAATAGAGTCGCCATCCACAGCTCTGCCTATGCCAAAATGATCTACATGAGCGGCGTAGACGATATATTCGTCTTTTAATATCGGGTCGCTGCCCGGAATCAAGCCAATGAGGTTCTGGCTTTCTACGGCCTCGGTTTCTGTGCTTACTTCCACCTTTGCGCGATAGGGTACGGTAAACGATTGTGTTTTTCCGCTCAGTAGCTGCTGGTATAGTTGTTCCAAATCTTTATCCATTCCTTTAAAAAAAGCGATTGCCTTGTCAGGTTGGAGGGTGGCGAGTGCCCTCAGCGATGCATAAGAATTTCCGGCATTTCCATCAGCAGCCACCCATCTAAATTGCCCCGTGGCTGCACGGGCCACGGTAGCATCCCAAGGATAACGGCTGGCCAGCGCAATGGACATAGCCCCAATGGCTCCTCTTTTTTCTGCTTCTTGATGCTTTACGGCGGCAGAAGTGAAATAGGCACGCTCATTATTGCCAAATGTTTCGGGGGCTTGCTCTATGAATAATACAACCTTGCCTTTTACGTCCAGGCCTTGATAGTCGTCATAGCCTAGCTCTGGAGCAGAGATGCCAAAACCGACAAATTCGATTGGGGCATCGACCTTAGATTGTGCGCCAAAAAAGTAAGGATTTAACAAGTAGTCCCTTTCGTATGTCCATTCTTCGTTCGTGCTCTCATCATAAAATACCAAAGAAGATCGTTTTGGGATTACAGAGCCTTTGACCAGAGGTACTTTTTGAACGTAGGTATTGTTCTCTCCGGCAGGTAGCAGCCCCAGTGATACAAACTGTGATTCCACATATTTTGAGGCGAGCGCAAAGCCCCTCGTTCCAGGTTTTCTTCCCTCAAGGAGATCATCGGCCAAAAAGCTCATCGTTCCCTTGATTGCATGGCCATTTACGGCATCTAGGCCTTGCTGGTAGGGGGCTTGCGCAGAACTAAAGGTTGGACAAAGGATGGTAATGCCCACTAAAAGTGTAATACTTGTTTTCATATGCCGCATTCAATTTAATTTCTAAGTAGAAAGTGATGGTGCTATTCCATACACCAAATGTGAAGCTTAGTGTACATGTGTCTGTCAAAAATAAACTAAAGTGACGTTAATTTAAGCGAAATGATATCGTTTTTTTGTGTTTTATTTCTAATTTGGGATTTGGGGAGCCTTAGAGGGAATGTTTTTTTTCAAAAATAGGGGGGTACCTGGATTTGAAGAGGTCAAAGGAAAATAAAGAGGGACGAGGTTAGTGCTAAATAGTATGTTGCGTGAAGACCAATTGATACATCAATCGGAGCGCGATGATTATGATCAAAGCGCCTGCAAATTTGTTGATGTTATTGAGCACCTTCTCTTCAATCTTATGGCTTAACTTATCTGCATAGAACGCTTTGGTACAGTCTGACGCTAATTGGGTGAGCAGTACACTGGCAAAGAAGGGAACAGCCTTATTGATGTTAAAACTGCCATTGGCAGAAACGAAACCGCTAGTAAGTCCTATCCAATAAAAAAGTAAGGTGGGATTGCAAATGCACATGAACAATCCCTTGAAAAAAAAGCCGCCATGTTCTTTTGTAGACAGGCATCTTTTTTTGTTGATCTTGATGGTTTTTATGAGGTGCTTGATGCCGATGACTAGCAGAATCAAGCTACCAATGATGCCTACGGGAATAAGAAGTTGCTTTTCTCTGCTAATGAAAGAAGACCCATACAAAGCGATCGATACATATAGTATATCACAAGTGAATATGCCAAATGCAAAGGCGGCGCCCGCATAAAAGCCTCTCTCCATGCTGTTTCGAATAAGTGAAAAAAACGCAGGGCCAGTTAAAAAAGACAATAATAGACCTAGACCTATACCAGAAATTATGGTGTCAATCATGTTATTTTTTCTCTTTGGTCGATTTGCAAGTATAGCAAAAAATATATTAATGTAAAATTTCTCGATTTTGACAGCCTATATTTTTGATCCTATGAAATGTGGTTTATTGTTTCTGTACTTCTATTTTTGTGATCAAATAAATTATTCTGAAAAATGACAAAGCCGACCTTCGATGAAATATATATGAATTTGGCACTGGAGCTTTCCAAGCGATCTCATTGCGTGAAAGCAAAAGTGGGGGCCGTCTTGGCAAAAGATACTCGAATTATATCCATTGGCTATAATGGTCCGCCTTCTGGTACACACAATTGTGATGAAGAATGGCCGGAAAATGGTTGCCCTAGAGATACAAAAGGCAGCTGTAGCCTAGCGCTACATGCTGAAGAAAACGCCATTTTATTTGCCGTAAAAAATGGTGCTGGATTACAGGGGGCTACACTTTATACCACCTTGTCTCCTTGTTTACCCTGTGCCCGGCTCATCTATTCGGCAGGTATATCCAAAGTTTACTTTCGTTACTCTTATGCCCAGTTTAAGGGGTATGCTTCTGACGAAGGGGTAGACTTTCTAAATCGCTTTGGAGTCAACGCGGAACAGTTTTAGCTGTAACAGAAGCGAAAAGATATGAAACCATATCGTGTTCTTATATGTAGTATTTATATCTACTAATAAAAACAAATTATTATGGAATCGTTGAAAAACAGAAAAATAGCCATCCTTACGGAAGATGGCTTTGAGGAAATTGAGTTGACTAGCCCCAAGAAAGCATTAGAAGAGGCTGGGGCAAAAGTGGAAATTGTGTCGCCCAAAAAAGGAACCGTTCGTTCTAAGGAAGGTGATGACTGGAAAGGTGATTTTCCTGTCGATCGCGAGCTGGACTCTGCAAAGGAAAGTGACTATGACGGATTGTTGTTGCCAGGCGGTGTTATAAATCCAGATAAGCTAAGGGTAAACAAAAAGGCCTTGGCATTTGTGCGGGACTTTTTCAAGTCTGGCAAGCCGGTAGCGGCAATATGCCATGGCCCCCAAGTTTTGATAGATGCGGAGGTAGTGGAGGGAAGGCGTTTGACATCCGTGGCGGCAATCAAGCGTGATTTGATTAACGCTGGAGCAAAATGGGAAGATAGCGAGTGTGTGTGCGATGAAGGTCTTGTTACTTCTCGTACACCAGATGATCTTCCAGCTTTCAATGCGAAGATTGTTGAAGAGTTTGCCGAAGGTAAGCATGCCGAGCAGCATGCCTAAGGTGCAAATAAGGTGAATAAAAAAAGGCAGCCAACATTGTTTAGGTTGCCTTTTCTATATCTACAGTTGATGGTATGGCACAAGCGGAAGACTCTTATGCTTGAGCTTGCTCTAAGGCAATCCTAGTCCTACTAAGTGCTTCGGGATAATTTGTCCTTATGAAGTTGATCATGTTTTCCCTGACGTAACAACGAAGATCAAAGGCTTCGCCAGAATTTCTGCAGCTCATCAAACAGCGTATTTCCATGGTCTTTTCCCTAAAATCCGTTACTTGTAATACATTGACTTTTCCATCCCAAAGTTTATTAGCATGCAATAGGCGAGAAAGCTCCTCTCTGACTTCTCCAACTGGCAATGTGAAATCGGTATACAAAAATACAACGCCAAGTATCTCGGCACTTGTTCTGGTCCAGTTCTGAAAGGGTTTTTCTATGAAATAGTTGATAGGTAGTACCAGTCTACGCTTGTCCCATATATTGATCACCACATAGGTGAGGTTTATCTCCTCTACTTTTCCCCATTCGCCTTCCACGATGAGCACATCGTCCATGCGCAATGGTTGGGTGAAGGCTATCTGAAAACCTGCTAATAGGTTTCCCAGTGATTTTTGTGCAGCGAAGCCAATGATGATGCCTCCGATACCAACGCCAGTAAGAAGCCCGGCACCTATTTTTCGCATACTTTCGAAACTTAGTAATATGATGGAAGCCATCACGATTACGATTAAGGTGACAACCAACTTTCTGATAAACTGTATTTGTGTTCTTATTTTCCTTTCTTTCAGGTTGTCTTCTTTATTGATGTCAAATTTGTGAAACAGGTAGTCTTCGAGAATTCGTATGATTCTGATTAGTATAATGGCGAATGCCACGGTGATGCTCGTCTCTATCAATTTATCTAAAAAAGCCAGGGACGTATCGTTTAGGCGCATCAGAGGCAGTAAGACGTTAAATACGATGAGTGGAATAAAGACGGTTAAGGTTTGGTTGAAATGTTTTAATATGGAACGCCATATCGAATAGGGCAAATTGGGTTTTGCCTGTTTCTTTAATATGGGGCTTAACAGCATGCGAATAAGTATACCGATGAGGATGGAGATTGAAATAATCAGTAAATTCCAAATAGGTGATGGGATGTTTTGTGCTACTTGTTGAATCTTTTCGTTCATGTTTTTTGATTTTTTTGGAGTAGGTGGCTGGATTTAAGAAGCCATATAGTTTGCTTTAAAGCTTACAAAATAGAGAACGTTTTGTTTTTTGAGGCCATTGTTTTTTTTGAGAACTTTTTTTTCTTTCAATCAATCAGCTTGTTATAAATACTTTTGGAAAAAACATAAAAAAAATGTTGTGAGAATACGACAAATATCTACCTTTGCACACCGCAAAACAAAAAAGGTAGTGTCCTAAAAAAGGAAAAAATATTTTGCGATTTTGATTTAAATATCTACCTTTGCAGCCCGCAAGAAAGGAATTGCGGATCAGAAACAGAGAGCTTAAAAGGCGCTTGTTTCACGAGGCCAAAGCGCGAAGCGGAGGCAATAAGGTTCTTTGGAATATTGGAAAGAATAGCAGCTATATAAGCATCTTCGAATGTTTGGTTAATTGGATCTTCGTGATCAAGAACAAAACAAGAGAAACACAATTACAATGGAGAGTTTGATCCTGGCTCAGGATGAACGCTAGCGGCAGGCCTAATACATGCAAGTCGGACGGGATCCAGTAGCTTGCTACTGGTGAGAGTGGCGGACGGGTGCGTAACGCGTGAGCAACCTGCCCACGTCAGGGGGATAGCCCCTCGAAAGAGGGATTAATCCCGCATGCGACGGATGGCCCGCATGGGTCTTCGGTCAAATATTCATAGGACGTGGATGGGCTCGCGTGGCATTAGCTGGTTGGCGGGGTAACGGCCCACCAAGGCGACGATGCCT
>NZ_ATZA01000072.1 GCF_000427965.1 Olivibacter sitiensis DSM 17696
AATCACATCGGCTGAATATTCCGAACAGCATCGTCATGAGTTGTGTCCATGAATCAAAGGTCTTGTAATAGCGGTCAGACCGGTGCTTGCTCACAAGCATCTCAAATTTGTTCCTTGGAATAAAACCTAATAATTGTTTGAAGATTGGCTGACCGACTAATTTCTTTTCTGTATTTTTATCACTCATATTTTTAGTTTGTCGTAAAACCAAAATATGAAAAAAGGAGCTTGCCAGATATGGCAGCTCCTTAAATTATTTTTTGTCGGTCAGTAGTGATTTATTATATTTGCATTAATGATTTACAAGGTAATCAAATGAAAGCAAGTGCACTAAGCACCATTACTAAATCGTTACCGATAGAGTTTCCCACTCTTGTAAACTACTCTTTATTAGCCGCTTTAGGCTAAATTAATCTTTTTCTATAAAAAAACATCTTGTCATAAAACACATTGTGTTTATAAAACTAAATAGAGCCCCTTATGAAAACAATCTTTACAATCTTCGTCCTAGTGACATTGAGCACGTCCGCTTGCAAGAAAAATGACAGCTCCCCAAGTGAACAGGAAATACGGGAAATAGCCTGGCACTCTCTCTCAGAACAACAACAGGCGTCCATTGTCATCGACTGGCGAGAAGCTCCGGTAGCTCATACCGAGTATAATGGCCAAAAGGCTTTTTCCGTATCTTTTGAGACCAGTGTGGATGAAATGCTTTTTCTGGGGCCTATTGTGGTATATGTCTCGCAGGAAAAAGTGGTGCTGGGACAGGGAATGCGGTACTGAGAAGCCTCGCCCTCCCGTCAGGTTCTGATGCCGTCCGGATTTCGTAGTCGAAATTAGCGATTATCCATAGCAGCTTTTCACGAACTGCAGGCAAGGAATGAGTAGCAAATTGAACAAAAATCGACACCTAATGAAAGCATAAGTCAATCTTTTATTTATTCATTGCTCAAAAAATGATGAGTTATGAGAAGACACATATTATGTGAGCGGAAGGGTTAGAAATAGTTATGGATCAATTAAAGCAACCCGAAAGTTGTAGACATTCTCTAATCATAATTAACAAACTAGGGGTAGTCGAGACTACCCCTAGTTGTTCAATAAATCCTAGAAAAACAGCTATTTTCTAATTCACATCCCAGAACAACTTTGTGTTAACATTATCTTGGACCTGTACTGCCTGATAATTAGCTCCGTTATACGTTGGTTCCGAAGAAGGAAGGTTCCATTTGACCGGGACTGTTTGCTGAACGTCTGAGTTTTGTACCACAAATGTGAATTGAGGATAGTCCAAACGTCTTACTTCAGCCCATGATTCAACAGGTTGCATCATGTTAAAATGAAGCCATTTTTGCCATGCAATAAGCTCAAGTTTATTTGAGGCTCCATCCCAGTCAACAGCAGATATATATCCATTAATAGCGCTGCTAGTAGGTGCCGTGGCCGCCGCAACAATATTATCATTGCTTACACTTCTAATCCGTTGGAAAAGATCTATAGACTCTTTAATTCCATTTTCGAAATAGGTTTTGGCTGTAGCGCTATTGCCTGCTGCCAGGTAGTATTCACTCAACAGAAAGTTAACCTCAGATGCCGATATTAGCAAACCAGGAAAATAATCATTTCGTGAAAATGTCGACCGGTTGTAAATAGCTATCGTTCCACCCCCGCTAGTGACAGGTCCAGAAATAAGATTTGATTGAACAGTACCGGTCAAAGATTGGTTCAGTCCAATATACGCACCATTTGCCTGAGCACCCGGTTCAAAAACAAATGGCAATCGAGGGTCTCCCTTCTCATTCATGTGGTCTATCATCACCTTGCTGGCAATATTCCCATTCCAGCTTTCCAATGCATCTTGAAAACCCGTTGAATTAATGTCAGTTGAAGGATCAAAAACATCCAGCTGCGCGTTGTCATCATTCGCTAATATCAATGGATAAGTGGTAGGTGCATTGATAATTTCTGACAACTCCGTTTGGGCCCTAGAAGAAAATGCAGAAGCGGATGAAACGCGAGTGAGCATCCTTAATCTCAATGAATTACAATATTTTTTCCAAAGATCCAAACTTCCGTTGTTTATAATATCCTGCGTAGCAAAAAGAGACGTACTCGGAATACTTATCGCATTCAACTCCGATGCAATAGCTTTAAGATCATCCAACATAGCGGTGTAAATATCTTCTGCTGAGTCATAAGCCGGATAGGAAACCGTGTAATCACCTCCATTCGTACTCAACATACCTGCCTGACTCCATGGAATACTTCCATGCAGATCGACAATTTGTTGCGATTGATCATAGAATATGACCTTAGCAGCTAGATAGAAAATCCGGGTCTGTTCTTGTACAACTGGATCAGAATTGTTATAAACATTCTCAAACTCGCGATACTGAGCAAGCCCTTCATAATACCTATTCCACCTATCTTCAATAGCCGCTGCACCAGGCAATAGCTGATTTTCCGAATTTGCCCATCCATAGATTTGGATATACCTAGCAATAGTGGGAAGAATCGTTACAAAATAATTCCGGTATGTAGGAACGATAAGTTGTCGGTAACCATGGATAACACCCACAAATTGCTTCTCTACTGTAGTCTCAGTCACCTTTTCAGGATCCCTATACAATTCGTCGAAAGAACTTTTTTTACAAGCGGGCGTAATTGCCGAAACTACTACAGCCCATAGTCCTATTATAAAATACTTTTTCATTTTCTTAATTTTTAGAAGCTAGCACGCAACATTAAACCAAATGTCCTAGTAGCAGGACTTGTTCCTGCATTACTTACCTGGTTAATCCAGTTAGATCCGCCTGTCATCTGTTCGGGATCTAGGTCTTTTAAAGACCGGTATATAAAGAACAGGTTACGGCCAAACACAGACAATTGTAGATTTTTGGCTCTCAATTTAGAGGCTATTTCATTAGGCAAGCGGTATCCCAGAGACAATTCACGCATTTTGATGTAATTGTTCTTTTTAACATATAATCCATAGTTGGAATAGGAATACTGTGGACCACCCCAGTTATAGGTATTTGCGTAGTATCTTACTTGAGAAATTACGTTTGCATTTGTGGAACCATCAGCCAATACGCCTTCCATCAACATACCATCATAATGAACGGTTTGTCCATTCGGGCCCGTAGCACCAGAATATGCAATCCCTTTTCCATCGGCATCAAGATAATAACTCACACCTCCATGCTCAGCATCCATGTAGTTCAAACTTTCTTCTGTAAGGCCTCTACTGGTCATCCATGCAATACCAGTGGGCATCACATTTCCTCCCCACCTGAAGTCTATTAGGGCATCCAACGAGAAGTTCTTATAGTTGAAGTTGTTTATAAAACCACCGACTACTTTTGGCATGGCATTGCCAGCTTTGACCCAGCTATTTGCATCCAATTGATACAGGCCGTTGTCCATTACGATTTTATTGCCTTGTGCATCAGTCGCAATGGGATGTACCATAATGTCTCCCATTGGTTCTCCTACATTTGAAATTAACTGGGCAGCGGAACCATCGTAATCCCTATGTAAGAGCGAAGTAGCTCCACCTGGCAGCTCTTCTATGATGTTTTTATTCATGGAAAAATTCAAGATTGAATTCCACCTGAAATTGCCATTCTGTATTGGCGCACCATTAATGGCAAACTCCCACCCTTTATTGCGCAGAGTACCTACATTGGCCAATATGGAAGAAGCACCCTGACTTATATTTAGGGAATAGTCCAGTATCTGATCACGAATCTGTCCGTTATAATAGGTGATATCAAAACCTAAACGGCCGTCTAAAATTCTGGTCTCCAAGCCGAATTCCATTTCATACTTCGTTTCGGGTTTTATTTTTTCATTGCCATAGGAAGAAGTGGGAACAAGGGTGTATATAACGCTTCCACTTCCATCGGCTTGTATACCCAAGGAAGATTGGGTAAGACTCGTAGCACTTTGGAAAATACCAGGATAGTTACCCACAACGCCCCAAGAACCTCTCAATTTCGAATAATTAAATATTTCAGGGAGATTAAATGCCTCACTTAAGATCAAGCTTGAATTCACAGATGGATAATATAGGACATTATCATCGGGATGCATGGTAGAGATACGTTCCCTCCTTAATGTACCTTCTACAAACCAATAGTCTTTTAGGCTAAAATTAACGGTTCCAAATAAAGCATCACGCAACATGTCCCTTCTATAGTTTAAATTGTCATTCCATCTGGCAATATTGTTAGAAGCATTTAAATCAAACCAATCTCTCACACTTAGGCCACCATCGGTATTCCGCTGTACGTATGTATCCTGTGATTTGGTAGCGGTATAACCCAACATGGCACCCAATTTCACAGTTTCCGTCACTTGCCTATTATAGGTAGCCAAAAGGTCTGTATAATAAATATTTGCGTTTTGCGATCCTAAAGAAAAGTAGCCTGTACTATTGTCGATAGACAAAGGTCTTTCTGTTGGTTGTTTATCCTCTGTTTTCAGCGAGGTCATATCAGCAGAGAATCTGGCCCTTACAGAAAAATCATTTGTAACTTGCCAGGTATTCGTCACTGAGCTAATTACACGGTTGGAATATTCGTCATAATCCTTGGCCAGCACATTCCACATATAATCGAGTACATCGGCTCTATAACCGTTATAGGTAATATTCTCATCTGGAGTCAAACTTGGGTTTGTTCCTGTTACAAATTTGTAACCAAGACTTGTTTGATACTTATTCTTGTACCAATCCGGATTGTCGAAAGTAGAAATCATTCCCGTAAAATTGTTGATCAGACGATCCGTTAGGAATGGCCTATTATGTGTATGCTGATTCACATAATTGACAACGACATCGGTAGTCAGCTTATCCCATAGTTTAAACGTTGTGTTCAGATTGGCAATGTTCTTTTTGTTGTAAGATTCCAAAGATGTCATTTGGTTATCTTGACGAGTCAAGGAAAAACGCGTGTTGGAACTCTCACCAGCATGTCCAATAGCCAAGTTGAATATGGTATTGTCTGGATTATTGAAGAATTTTCCATATGCGTTTTGAGCAACGTACGGGCGAATTTCCCCATCCCATGAACGTATTGGCTGTCCGTCAAATTTGGGACCAAAATTAAGGCTTGTGTTGGCTGTTCCCCTTACTCCATCATCGTAATAATAGAACATGTCCGCTGATTGCCCCACGTCTGCATATGACAGATCATAGCCAGGACCTCTTACATCTTGAAAACGAGGCAAATAAGCAATCTGATCATGCGTGTATGTACTATTGAAATCAATAGTATATCCTTTACCTCCTTTTCCAGACTTAGTGGTTACCAATACTACACCGTTCATGGCTTCTGAGCCATATAGTGCAGCAGCAGAAGCTCCTTTCAAGATACTGATAGACTCTATATCTTCTGGGTTAAGATCTTCAAGCCCATTTCCCCTAGACCTCTGATCTCCCCAATAATCGGAGTTATTGAAAGTTGATTGACGCATAGGTATACCGTCTATGATAACCAACGGCTGCGAATTACCCGTGATAGAGTTTGTTCCACGGATATTGATGTTTATACCCGATGTAGCACCGCCTGGCGCTGCAGAGATACGCACACCAGGTGCCTTGCCATACAAAGCACCAGCAAAATTGGGAGAGCCCGTTTTGGTTAATTCCGCTGCACCTACTGTACTCACGGCATATCCGAGAGATTTTGCCTCGCGCTTAATACCCAGCGAAGTCACCACCACTTCATCGAGCTCGCCAGCGGCCGCTTCCAAGGTTACATTAATGGTCATAGAGCTACTCACCGTAATTTCTTGCGGTGCATAGCCCACAATGGAGAAGCGCAATACTTCACCTGCTGACGCATTGATGGTATAACGACCACCGGCATCTGTTTGTATACCACGTGTACTTCCTTTGACAGTCACGCTCACCCCCGGCAAAGGGCCCTGTGCATCCGATACTATCCCGGTAACGGATTGCTGTGCAAAACCATAGCTAATACAGCTTAGCAACAGTAACGCTACAGCCAACACTTTAAAATAAAGATTTCTCATAACATCTCATGTTAGTTTTTTACGTATTTCTTAATAGTTGATTGATCTGTGGCCCATTGGCCTTTTGATTGATTTGTGATTTTTTGTTTTGTTTTATTTAATTCATTGTTTAGTGGTTAATTATTAATTCAAAAAAATATCTGGTACTTATTGACATTTTATCAATTATTGGCCTTTATAATCTCACTGCGCTCCATGACCAAGGTCGCAGCACCAATTAATTCAGCTTCTTTATTTAATGAGGACGCAATCAGCTTGGTCTGCTCCGCTATCAACGGTATACAAAACTCGTTGACAGCCTGATAAACGGGCGCCATTAAGGATTTGGAAGCTATAGCTCCCCGGCCACTAATCACCACTGCTTGCGGATTCATGATGTGTATCAGAGTAGCTATTCCTTTTCCTATAATGAAGCCCGCTTTTGCTAATAGGCTTATGGCCAATTGATCCCCATTATTTGCGGCCAGTAGAACCTCTTCGCCAGTTGGCTTTTCATGAAGGTCGAAAAGTGACTTCAACATCGAGGCTGTACCCTTTGACAATTCTTCCTGTGCCCGTCGGGTAATGACCAGCAGGGAAGAGTCTACCTCCAAGCAGCCTCTCTTGCCACAGGAACACAGGTCGTCACCATCTGCCAATGGAATATGGCTGAACTCCCCTGCATAGCCACTATGTCCTCTAAAGAGCTCTCCCTTTACTATCATACCTAGGCCTATTCCCCAACCTACGTTTACGACCATGACATCTCTCATACCCTTTGCAGCCCCAAAATAGAGTTCGGCAAGGGCTATAGCCGTGGAGTCATTATCAATAAAGACAGGCAAGCCAATAGCTGGAGCCAACACTTCGACCAAACTTTGCTGACCATAGCCCAAGAAGGAACGATTAATACCTTGTTCAGCATTGACAAATCCCGGCATGGCTATTCCAACACCAATAATCTTATCCCTGGAAGTCGATAGCGTATTGATATAATCATTGACAATACTTATGAGATCAACACAAGTCGACTTTTCATCGGTTAAAAGCAGTTCATACTCGGCTATCGGTGCGATGATCTCGTTATTCAGATTGTAAGCCACCACACGAGTGATAAATTGGTCCATCGCGACAGCTATGATGCTGTATCCCGCGTTTGTATCCAATTTATATTGCGTTGCTCTCCTTCCTCCCGTTGATTGGGCAAAATCACTTGTTTCCGCCCAACCGTCGCGTATCAAAGAACCAATTGTCTCGGCAATGACAGGCAAACTCTTGCCAGTTAGCTTAGCCAGCTCGTTAACCGATAATGCATTGTTAAAATATAATTGACGGATGATCTCACGCATCAATTTAACCCGTTTTTTCGAAGTAACTTCCTCCATAATTTAGTATCTAATGACAAACATAATTTTTATTTGTTAAAAAACAAACAACTTATTAAATATTTAATATAAGTTTATACAGATTTATGAATATTTATGTTAAAAAGTTTAAAAAATGACGCATTAGCTGAACTGTGATGTAAAAAATAATAGTTTTGCCAAATGAGCGTACAGATAAAGAAAAAATAACGTCTGGAACCATTAATATATTTCTAATTAGAAAAGCAACATAAAATGAGGAACCAACTATTTGGTCTGGCAATAAGTACCATCTCATTATATGCCAACCTGACATTTGCAGCGCACGACGACAGCACCGTATATAAAGACCCCAAACGTTCGGTAGCAGAACGTACCGAAGATTTGCTATCTAGAATGACCTTGGAAGAAAAGGTGGGCCAATTATCTACACTGCTTGGATGGGAAATGTACCAAAAATACGGCGCCCACATTGGCGTAAGTGATGGACTGAAAGAGGCTATCCAAAAAAGACATATCGGAATGCTATGGGCAACACTGCGTGCTGATCCTTGGACAAAAAAGACCCTAGAATCCGGGCTGCATCCAAGGGAATCGGCCATGGCAACCAATGCTCTGCAACGTTATGCCTTAGACAGCACCCGCTTAGGTATCCCCTTACTCCTCGCCGAGGAATGTCCGCATGGACATATGGCCATTGGCAAAACCGTATTTCCCACGGCCATCGGTCAAGCTAGCACATGGAATCCGCAGTTGATCAAGCAAATGGCAACTGCCATTGCCCTAGAGACAAGATCCGCAGGTGCTCATATCGGCTATGGCCCTATCTTGGATCTTGCCAGAGAGCCTAGGTGGTCCAGGGTAGAAGAAACCTATGGCGAAGACCCCTTGCTGATAACAAAGATGGGGGTAGCCATGGTACAGGGTTTTCAAGGAGTCAATGACATACCAAGCGATGGGCACATCATTTCAACTTTGAAGCACTTTGCCGCATATGGCAGTCCCGAGGGAGGACACAACGGCGGCAGCGCCCAGATTGGCCATCGCGATATGGCTATGAACTACCTCCCCCCCTTCCAGAAGGCCGTAGAGGCCGGTGCCCTATCTGTCATGACGGCGTGCAACGCCATTGATGGCATTCCCTGTTCCTCAAACGAATTTTTGCTCAAGGATTTATTACGCAACACCTGGAACTTTGATGGTTTTGTCGTATCCGACCTGGGAAGTATTTCCGGCCTCCTGGGCAACCATCATGTAGCCGAAAATGCCGTAGATGCCGCAGCACTGGCTTTCAATGCGGGACTGGATGCCGACTTGGGCGGATACGGTTATGACAAAGCGCTACTGGAAGCCATAGCGCAGAAAAAGGTGAGCATAAATGACCTGGACAAGGCAGTGGCACGTGTACTCAGGCTCAAGTTCGCCCTCGGTCTTTTCGAAGATCCTTTCGTAGATGTAAATCGCGCAGAATCGTTCGCCCGTTCCAATGAGCACGTGAGTCTGGCCAGAAAAGTGGCGCAGGAATCAATCGTGTTGTTGAAAAATGACGAGCACTTGCTCCCCCTTTCCAAAAACGTCAAGCGCATTGCCCTTATCGGTCCCAATGCGGACAATACGTACAACCAACTGGGCGATTATACTGCCCCACAAGATCCAAAGGCCATCATTACGCCACTGCAAGGCATTAAGGAAAAGCTGGGCCCATACACAGAGATAAACTATGTCAAGGGGTGCGACATACGAGACACCAGCAATAGCCAAATCTCCGAGGCCGCCGAAGCTGCGATGCAATCCGATGTGGCCATCGTGGTTCTCGGAGGATCCAGTGCTCGTGACTTCCGCACTTCCTACTTGGCCACGGGAGCTGCCCTGGTATCGGAGTCAGATATAAGCGACATGGAGAGTGGCGAGGGATATGACAGGGCCAGTCTTGACCTGATGGGCAAACAACTCGAATTATTTAAGGCCATTGTGCAAACGGGCAAACCCGTCATTTTGGTTACCATTAAAGGCAGGCCATTGAACCTCAACTGGGCTCAAGAACATGTAGATGCGATAATCGATGCCTGGTATCCCGGTCAGGAAGGTGGGCATGCCATAGCCGATGTACTCTTTGGCGATTACAATCCCGCCGGTCGTCTCCCTATTTCCGTTCCCAAGTCCGTAGGCCAGCTCCCCATCTATTACAATTATAACAAGCCCACCAAACACGACTATGTGGAAATGGACGCCAAGGCGCTCTATCCATTTGGATTTGGCTTAAGCTATTCCGACTATGCTTACAGCGACATGCAAACTCAGCTGTCGCTTGAAGAAGATGATTTCGATCTTTCAGTCTCATGCACAATTCAGAATATCGGCAAGATGGCCGGTGATGAGGTGGTACAGCTCTATGTCCGAGATAAAGTGAGCAGCGTGGTAACTCCCGTTATAGCGTTGAAAGATTTCAAACGCATACATCTAAATGCCGGCAAAAGTACGACGGTTCAATTCAATCTCAAGAAAGAAGATCTGAAACTGCTGGACAACAAGCTCAAATGGACGGTAGAAAAGGGCACTTTTCAACTTATGATAGGTGCCTCGTCAACGGATATCCGACTTGAAAAGGAAATCGAGCTCTTACGCTCCTACGAACTATAGCGGAAAGAGCCGAATTGCTATTCTTCGTAACATGGCGACCTGCTTTACCTACTTGCATATTCGGACGAGTTTATCTAAGTTTGCGCTACTTTAAACCGCCTTGTTGCTTAGGCGAGCAATGCGCTTTTAATTTTGACTTTTTAATTTTTAATTTATAAATGGCATTACAATGTGGTATCGTTGGCCTTCCCAACGTTGGTAAATCTACCCTGTTCAACTGTTTGTCCAATGCAAAGGCACAAGCGGCAAATTTCCCCTTTTGTACCATTGAACCCAATGTGGGAGTCATTACCGTACCGGATGAACGCTTAAGCAAACTGGCGGAATTGGTAAATCCCAACAGGATAGTCCCCAATACGATTGAAATAGTCGACATTGCCGGTTTGGTAAAAGGAGCCAGCAAAGGCGAGGGACTGGGAAACCAGTTCCTTGGCAATATCCGGTCAACAAATGCCATTATCCATGTATTGCGTTGCTTTGACGATGGCAATGTCATCCATGTGGACGGATCCGTAGATCCTGTACGCGATAAGGAAATAATCGATACCGAACTGCAGCTGAAGGATCTTGAAACCGTAGACAAGCGCATTCAAAAGGTAGAGAAAATGGCCAAGACCGGTGGCGACAAGGATGCCAAGAAGACTTTCGAGATATTAAGCATCGTAAAACCCCATTTGGAATCGGGCAAATCTGCCAGGACAGCCCCTATATCGGAAGAAGATTTTGTGTTTATCGATGACCTCAACCTGCTCACCGTGAAACCTATTCTGTATGTCTGCAATGTGGACGAGGCTTCAGTAGCTGGTGGCAATGCCTATGTGGAGCAGGTACGGGAAGCCGTAAAGGACGAAAATGCCGAAGTGTTGATTATCTCCGCCCAGATCGAATCGGAAATCAGCCAGTTGGAAAGCTATGAAGAACGTCAAATGTTCTTGGAAGACCTCGGTCTTAGCGAATCTGGCGTAAACAAACTTATCAAGGCGGCTTATCGCCTGCTCAATCTAGCCACCTATTTTACCGCTGGCGTACAGGAGGTTCGTGCATGGACCATCGAGAAGGGATTCACCGCCCCACAAGCAGCCGGTGTTATCCATACCGACTTTGAAAAAGGCTTTATCCGTGCCGAAGTGATCAAGTACGATGATTTTGTCACTTATGGTTCAGAAAACGCCTGTAAAGAAGCGGGTAAGCTCAGCGTAGAAGGAAAAACGTATATCGTAGAAGACGGAGACATCATGCATTTCCGTTTTAATGTATAAATTGAAAAATACACATCCATAATAGCTAATGTTTTTTTACATTTCCCCTATAAAAAGTTCTCAATGGCTGGGGAGAGATCGATAAATTCCTCCTTTATATACAACGCAATTATATTGCATATCAAAAGGAATTTATCTAAGTTTGCAAACCTTTGTTCCCGTAGTTCAATGGATAGAATGTCAGATTCCGGTTCTGATGATATGAGTTCGAATCTCGTCGGGAACACCCCATGGGACACTTGATTTAAATCATCATTTGTCCCGTTTTTTTTTTGCTTTTAAACCCTTGTTTATCAGATAGATAAGACGGACTGCTTCGTTCACTTCAAGAGTTCGATAATCTGTTTTCTCAATTACAAGTTTTTTGGGAAATATCGAACCCAGGATTTCCTGTTTTTGCCTTACATCCCCTTCTATATATAGCCTGTCAAGGTTTGAAAATGCTTTACAGACATCCTTTAGCATCTTTTGGATATTTCCGAAGCAGTATCTGAGATAGACAGCGAAATATTCCTACTCATCAATTATTTTAGTATAAATAGGGTCTGCTGAAAAACTCAATGATTTTTTCAGCAGATTTTTGAGTATTGGGGTATGAGGTTGTAATCTTTGCGCAGATCTACCACATATTTGATTACTATATTGATAATGCAATAAAGTGCTAGCTCGGCCAATTTGACCAAGTTAAGCACCAATACGATGCAGCTAATCCAAGCTTCGCTGGTTCTTGCTAGACGAGCTAAAATGAGATTCATTCCGTAACCAGTCTTTGCTTGACCAAACTTTCCTTCGATCGGATTGCGTTCTCCTGGACT
>NZ_ATZA01000008.1 GCF_000427965.1 Olivibacter sitiensis DSM 17696
GAATCTGCTTGTTGGACTTGCCGTTACGCCGATTGCCACTGGTGCGCTGGGCTTCGTCCATATGGCTCTCCATCTCAGCTTCTAACGCTGCTTCTAAAAACTTCTTCATTAAAGGAGCAAAAGCTCCGTTCTTGCCATAAAGTGATTCACCGCTGCGTAACTGTTCCAGCGCTTTGTCCTTCATGGATTCAAAATCAAAATCGTTTTCCTTAATACTCATAATTACTATGTCAAAAATAATACTTCTATTTATTATCCTTGACACAGTTTATTTTACAGTCTCTCTTCAAAATTAATTTCTAAAAGCGCGTAGTCTTTTTCAGAATCAAATTCTTTAATAGCGGAGACTTTTATATCTTTGAATTCTGACTTGAAATCAGATTGCTTTTGAATTTTAATATCCTCAATATTTGGCTTTGCTTTTCCTAAACAGTGAGCTGCGGTGAAAACATAAAAAGTTGTTTTTCCCGCAATTAGCACACCACTACCAGTTTCTCCATTGCATTTTATTCTAACACAATATTTTTCAGCAGTATTAAAAGTCATTATTAGTGAATGTATTTTTATGTTCTATTTTCCAGTTACCAATTTTAAAATCATCAGCTGTTATAAATTCACCTATTTTTGATTTTAAGCTTTCTAAACTATAATTTGTGTAAATATTCGAAATTTTATCATTTCGATTTTTTTTACAAACTATTCTTGCAATAGTTTCTCTAGATGGATGTTTATGGTTTGAAGTGCCTCCATTTGTTGAAATTAAAAAATTGTTAGATTTAATTAATGATAATAATTCTTGGGAAGTGTTATTTAAACTTCCGTGGTGAGAAACTTTCACAAAATCCACTTCAAGTGGGTTCGTTTCATTATAATCTAGACCTTTCAAATTATCACAAATAACTTCCGCTCTTGAATCTGCTAAAAGCAGAAAGCTTAAATCAGGGCATTTTAATAAAAATGCAATAGAAGAAGAATTGTAAATATCATTATTAATTGATTTTTCTGGTTTAAAATCAATGTTATTAAGTTCTTCAAGTGACTTAGAGTAATTTGGTGTGTCCTTAGAAATTAGTACTTTAAGCTCTTTTTCCTTATGCTTAGTTCTTTTTTTTAGCCAGACTTCATACAATTTGTTTTTGATTTCAGGTGTGGGTGAAAGTATCGTAAGCTCTAAGCCCTTAATATTTCTTATTTGATTTTCTGTAGTAATTTCTTTAATAACTACATCCGTTTTTTTCTGTTTTATTAAGGCTTTCCAATCTTCTGCTTGAGGTACACTAATTAGAGCTTTGTCAGGCTTGGGCTCATAGAATTCTATATCGGGCTGATTATACCAAATTTCACCAATTTCTATTTTCTCTATTAAACTATTTTTAAAAAAATTAATTAATCCACCAATATGATCGTTGTCAATGTGTGTTAAAACAAGTAGATCTATTTTGGAGATTTCTTTTAATTGTTTTTTTAAAGAATATTCAAATGTTGACGGAGTTCCTCCATCTATAAGAATGATAATCTCGACGTTATCTTTATCGTACGTTTTAATTAATATAGAATCACCATTATAGGCTGGTAGAATGTTTAATTCAGTGTGAGTCCTTTTCATTGATAAATGGATATTTAGAATTACACATAACAACTCTTTTAATGCAACGCTATTCTAATAAATGTTTTTATCACCCAAATCTAACCAGCCTCCCTCAAACTGCCTTCCGGTTTCCCGTATTTAGCGGCTCCAGCGCTAATTTTCAGGTACTATTTATTTATAGAGGTATAGATTATAGGTCGGTTCATTGGCCCTTGGCTGTCCTGTTGACTCGGTTTATAATTGTTTACTCCATCCGGTCACAATCTGTGACCAGTTTATTTTTAATTCTCTTTTTTGCTCTTTTCAATCTTAAACCCGATCTCACCTTTTGACCTCGGTTTTGCCACGGTATTGTGCTCCTTTTCCTGCAAGCGGTCGATGTATTCGAAGAGCAGTTCGATATTCTGGTCGTGTCCTTTCTGTTTCTTGGCGATTTGTTCTACGGTGTATCTGATTTCAGCTATTTCTAGTTTGACTTCTGCATTATCGGCAAGTAGCTGTCTCATGCGAGTGAATATCCGCATAATCTGGATGTTGATCTGAATGGCGAGCTTGCTGTTTAGTATCGATGATAGCATGGCTACTCCTTGTTCCGTAAAACAAAAAGGAGCGTATCTTAAACCCTGCCTGTCGGAATTGGAGGTCACAATTTGTGACCTCCAATCTTCAAACTCATCATTAGACATTTCGAACATAAAATCCTCTGGAAACCTATCTATATTCCTATTCACAGCTTGATTCAACACACGTGTTTCGATACTATACGACTCGGCTAACTTACTGTGTATCATAAAATTTATGTTGCGAATATGGTATGTCTTATCTGGCACATCGGTCTCGAGTACTACGATTTCTTTATTGCTTTTGTCGATCTTCGCCATAGGCATCGGTTTGATCTTGAAGTCACAATTTGTGACTTCAAGTTTAGTTAACGATTAGTGATTTTACTGTTTACAAATTCAGCACTACTTCAACCTATAAATCTTCTCCCTACCCCTTTTCCTATCCGTATCTTCCACTTTGTCCTTCAGTTCTCCCTTCTTGGATAAATCCGTTATCTTGAACGGGCTTAATTTTTTTCTTCACTTTTTCTTCCTATCTCATATCCGATCTTTTTCCTTGGCTTGTCTTCCTTTTCGATAAACTTACTAAGGTAACTGAATAGTACCTCGATTTTTTGATCATGCTTTATCATCTGTTTTTCCACTTGTTCTACCCGAAGGGACACGTCCTTGTGTGCCAGAAGCATTTCCCTGATCTTTGTATAGACGCGCATGATCTGTATATTCACCTGTATTGCCTGCTCGCTGTTAAGTACACTGGATAACATCAATACACCATGTTCCGTAAAAACATAAGGAAGTGTTCTTCTACCTCCTCTCCCAATCTTTGAGGTCGCAATTTGCGACCTCAAAGATTGCCATTCGCTTTCTTTCAACTGAAACATAAAGTCTTCCGGAAAGCGGGTCATATTACGTCTTACTTGTTCATTTAGACGTTTGGTTGTGACATTATAAAGCTCTGCCAAATCACTATCTAACATCACTTTTTGCTCCCGGATGAGATAAATCTTATTGACCACCACCTCATCTGGTATTATTGATTTCTCAAGCGTATTATTTGGTTGTTTAGCCATCTCTGTTGGCGATTTTTTCATTGTTTGATATCGCAATCTGCGATATTAAGCATATTCAGTAAAGTGTTTCACTTATGATTTCACTCCGTGGTCGCACTTGTGACCAATTATTTCATTCCTCTAGGGGCTCTTCTGGCATAAAATCTTTAAGGCTACATTTTAAGTATATGGCTAATTTATTCAATTGATCATATGTATACATACTTCCAGACGTTTCCATTTCGATCTGTCCAATATACCCCGGAGTTACATCAAATTGATTCGCAATTTTTGCTTGGCTAATTTTTAGCGCTTCTCTTCTTTTCCTTACCAATTTTACTATCTCCCATTCGCTTCTTGATTTTGGTGTCGTTGCTTTAGCCATAAGCTTGTATTTACGTTTGATATCGCAGATTGTAACGTCAAAATCAATTATTTTCCATAAATCTCCTCAAACAGCTCCCCTTGATTCTTATCTACGGCTTTCTCGATTAACAGTAACTCGTAAGCTTCCAACGACCCTTTACGGAAGTAAAGGTCTTTAAGTCTGTTTTCGTCAATTCCAGTTTTGACAGATATTTCCTCGATAGAGTTTTTGCTTACTTCAAATTGTAACATAAATTTCCCAAAGGGAGTCCTTCCTTGCGTTTTATAGCCTTTCAGTCTAATGTTTCCAAAAACTATTTTTGTTGCGTTTAAACAGGAATCTCCGAAGGCGGTGTATATCTTATAGTATGTCTCTGCTGTCAATCTATCAACCTGTCCCTTTTTCAATTTACTTACTTGGCTTTTAGACACGCCTGATTTATTAGCTAGCATTTTATCTAACCATTTAAGTTCGTCTAATTTCTTGTTTATATAGTTGTTGATATTATGTTTCATAACTTTTTTAAGTTTCTTTGTTTGTGTATTTTGAAATGAAGAAACTTATCATTATATTTGCACTACTAATTGATACTATTCTGTCTTCAAGGAAGACAGCTAAATATATTACGAGACTCGAAGCTTGAGTAACGACCACCTTCGAGACGGTAAGCATCGCCCTTTCCGGGTAAAGTGCTATATTTGCACTTATCCTTAAGGGAGGGCATGCCTTACTGGAAAGCTGTGGTGGTGGTCGTTTCAAGCACTGTAGCAAGTACGGTGAGGCATTGCCTTTCCTTTAAAACCTGTTCAGTGTGTAGCTCGTTCATATCATAACCAAAAGAGATTATGAGAACGACAGTATTAACCACCATCCATTCCATAGACTCGATCCAAGATCGGCGGTCGTACTATTCTCGTAAACAATCCTTAAAGAACATCATTGCTTCGCCCGAATAAATCCACCGAAGTATTAAACAGAAAGGGGCGTAATGGGATAGGGCCACATAAAAGCCACACCCACACAGGCCATAAAAAATGGTCACTATCCATTCTGTTTGCCACCCCATGCCATCAGGAAACGTCACGTTTGCTTAGGTTGGAGATAGGCTATTTTTTCGGTTACTGCAATTACCTATAAAAGTAAAACTTATTTCCTTTCATTGCAAGCAAAAAGGGTGCTTTCTAGGGGCATGGCGGTTGGTTTTTGATAATTTATATTCTTAAATAACTCAAAATCAATCTAAAAATGAAGCATTTTTATGCTAAGGGGAATGCTATGCCTTTTGTAAAGCATAAAGCCCAAAGCAGAAAGACTAAAGCGCCCACGCGCAAAGGCCTTTCGCACTATTTAAAACTTACCACTTATAACATAAAACTCACCCCGTTCCTTACGGCCTTCGGCCTTATAACGCTCTTGTTTGTGTGTCCGGCCAAGGCGCAGACTCCCGAGAACTCGGGAGCCGGCCAAGGCCAAAAGGCCGTAGACCTCACTTCCCTGGGCATACAGATAGGGGAGGAGGTGCCCGATATCACCATCACTAATCTGCACAATTACAAGGATAAGGATGGTAGGCCCGCCACAACGGCCAAGCTATCCGACTTCCGCGGTAAGCTGCTCATACTGGACTTCTGGGCCACTTGGTGCAGTCCTTGCGTGGCCATGATACCCCGCATGGACAGCCTGCAAAAGGCCTTTGGCGACAAGGTGCAGTTTCTCTCTGTTACTTACCAAAAAGATGAAGAGGTGCTGCCGTTTCTGGAAAAGTTCGAGCAGCAGAAAGGAAAACACCACGACTTGCCGGTCGCTACGGCAGATAGTGCCCTGCGTAGGCTTTTCCCGCACCGTACTTTGCCGCACTACGTGTGGATAGATGGGGATGGGAAGGTAGCGGCCATCAGTTCCCATGAAGAGGTGAAGGGAGAGAATATAGCCAAGTTGTTTTACAATGGTAAACCAGAAATTGCCAGAAAACAGGACATGCAGGTGGCCTACGACGCAGAGAAACCCTTGTTCATAAATGGAAACGGAGGCGACGGAAGGGAGCTGCTGTTTTATACCTATTTTTCAGGTTATGTGGAAGGGCTTCCGGGAGGTTATGCAATACATAACAAAAAAGAAGAAGCCAGTAGAAAAATCAATGCCATCAATCTGCCTCTGAGGTGGCTTTACGCCTTGGCGTATGGAGGCAGAAAGGCATATTACGGCAAGAATAGGATTGTGTTTGAGGTGAAAGATATTGCACGGTTGGATACTGAGCTAATAGGGGAGGAATATAAGGACTGGATGCGCGCGGGCAATGGTTACTGTTATGAGGCCAATTTCCCCGATCATTTGGCAGACAGCGCCTTTCAGATTATGCAGGCAGACCTGAGGAGATATATTCCGCAATATCGTGCCCAAGTGGAAAGACGAATTGTGAAATGCTGGGCACTATCCAGAATAAAAGGGAGTGCCGCGCCAATAAGCCGCGGCGGTCAGCCCAAAGCAGAATATGGGGCATATGGCTGCACGCTCGTCAATGCCAGCCTTGCAAACCTCGTCATGAGGCTCAACGTGCTCTACCAACAGCACTCCCCCTATCCCTTGATAGACGATACGGGTATAAAGGAAATGGTTGACCTGAGGATAGAGGGCAACCTTTCCAAGATGGAGGAAATCAATAAGAGCCTGCATGCATACGGCTTGGCCTTTATCCTCACGGAAACACCAATAGATGTACTGGTCATTGCAGACAATCAATAAATCGACCCAACCTAAAACGAGAAATGAAAAAATCGATACTATGTATATTGCTAGGCCTTGTCTGTGCCTGGTCATATGGCCAGCAACGCAGACTGGAGGGCCAGTTGCTTGACAGATTGGACAACACGCCTATTGCCGGAGCCAGTATCATGACCAATGGCGGCCGCACTACGCAGTCAGACGAGAATGGCCGATTCCTACTGGTACTGAATAGCCAGGATAGCTTGATAACGGTACGCATGGTGGGTTATAGGAATGCCCGCATACGAGTTCCGGAAAATGGGGTGACCGTATTGAAAATGGAAAGGGACAACCTGCAACTCGGCGAAGTGGTGGTCAATACGGGCTATCAGTCCATTCCGCGCGAGCGGGCCACGGGTTCTTTTGTGCACCTGGATAGTGCGTTGCTCAACCGTAGTGTGAGTACCAATATCCTCAATAGGCTGGAAGACGTTACGTCTGGCCTGATAGTCAACCGCAACGGAAGCAATGCCAATCAGACGGCCGGCGCCGTGCCTGACATCAGCGTGAGGGGGGAGAGTACCATCTACTCCGAGACCCAGCCGCTCATCGTAGTGGACAACTTCCCGTATTCGGGAGACCTCAGTTCCATCAATCCCAATGACGTGGAGAGCATCACGGTGCTGAAGGATGCTGCAGCGGCATCCATCTGGGGCGCACGGGCGGGCAATGGCGTCATCGTCATCACCACAAGGAAAGGCCGGCAAGGACAGCCCACGCGTGTGTCCTTCAATACGAATCTGACCATAGGTGATAGGCCCGATCTGTTGTACCAGTCGCGTATGTCCTCTTCCGATTTTATAGATGTGGAGCGCATGCTCTTCGAGCGGGGCTTTTACAATGCCCGCGAGCAGAGTACCAACCACCAGCCCATCACCCCCGCGGTAGAGATCATGATAGCAGAACGTGATGGAATGATCGATCCGGCAACCGCCGCCCTACAGTTGGATGCCATGAGGGGCAACGATGTGTGGGCCGATGTGCAGCGCTATTTCTACAGGCCCATGGCCAACCAGCAGTATGCGCTTTCCCTAAGCGGTGCTTCAGGAGCGAACAGCTATCTGCTATCGGCGGGCTATGACAGAAACCTCGAGAACCTGGAGCGCAATAGTTTTGACCGTATTACGCTTAATGCTTCGCATAGCTTCTATTCGCGCGACAGTAAATTACAGTTGCACACCCTCATGTACCTGGCACAGGGCACCACCCTGACCAATAACAACGTGTACAACCTCACTTCCAATACGCTTACCTTTGTTTATCCCTACGGTAGTTTGCTCGATGAGCAGGGCAGGCCAGCTAACTTCTACACCTATTACCGAAAGAACTTCTTGGATAATCCGGGCCATGCCGATCTTTTGGATTGGAACTATGCGCCCCTTATTGATCTGGAGGCCCAGAACAATCGTACACGGCGGTTGGACTATAGGCTGAATGCCAACCTCAGCTATAAATTGCTCCCATTCCTGAAGGCCGAGCTGTTCTATCAATACAATGGCCTGGTGAATAGGCAACGCCAGCTTCAGGACGTGGATACGTATTTTGCACGCAATCTGATAAACGACTATAGCTACATTGACGCAAGCGGAGTATTGCAGCGGCATATACCGCTGGGAGGGATATTGGACCTCACCAATACTACCACTACCAGTCATAATGTACGTGGTATGCTGCATGTAGATCACAGTTGGGCCGAACACCATGCCTTGACGGCAATTGCCGGGTATGAGCTCATGGACAGTTATACCCTTGCCAATGTGCACAGGCAGTATGGTTATGATAGCCAGCATGCCACCGTGCAGGTTGTGGACTACAGTAGCCTTTTCGGGCGTTACAGCTATCCGGGCTCAACGGCACGCGTCCCTTTCAATGATTCGGAGCGCGACCTGACAGACCGCTACCTGAGCTATTTTGCCAATGCGGGCTATAGCTATAGGGAGCGCTACACGGCCACGACCAGTTACCGTAGGGACGAATCGAACATCTTCGGCGTCAATACCAATCAAAAGGGCGTGCCGCTCTACTCCCTGGGCCTGGGCTGGAACGCGAGTAACGAAACCTTTTACAATAGTGCCTGGTTGCCCTACCTGAAGCTGCGTGCCACCTATGGCCATAGCGGCAACGTGAACAAAAGCCTTTCGGCACTGATCGCGGCGCGCTATTGGGGTACGGATGCACTCACCGGATTGCCCTATGCACAGATTACCAATCCGCCCAATCCCGAACTGCGCTGGGAAAAGGTACGTACCATCAACCTAGGAGTGGATTTTGCCCTGAAAGGCGATAAGCTGGCCGGAACCTTGGAATATTACGACAAAAGGTCTACGGACCTCATCGGCGTTACTTCCTTCCCGCCCTCTTCCGGTATTACGTCCTTTACGGGCAACTATGCTTCCATGCAGGGAAGAGGGCTGGATCTCACGCTCAATAGCAGGAACCTGGATGGCACGTTGAAATGGACCACCAATCTGCTCTTTAGCTACAATACCGATAAGGTGACGGATTATGACTTCGATTATAGGACTGTATATGCCCTGAACGGTACCGATCCCGTAGTGGGAAAACCTATTCACCATGTGTTCAGCTTGGCCTGGGGCGGGCTGGATCCCCAAAATGGCGATCCTTTGGGCTATTGGGGCGGCGAAGAGAGCAAGGATTACGCCTCCATGATCAACAGCACGGCACTGGAAGACCTGATATACCATGGCCCGGCAAGGCCGCGGTACTTTGGGGCGCTCAGGAACAACTTCCAATGGAAAGACGTAAGCCTATCGTTCAATGTCAGTTACCGCTTGGGCTATTATATCAGGAAATCTACCGTACAGTATTATCAGGTGCTTAGAGGTGAACCTACGCATGGCGACTATGCGCTCAGGTGGCAACGACCCGGGGACGAGGAACATACGCAAATCCCATCATTGCCTGCGGTAAGCAACAGCTATCGGGACGATTTCCTGACTAGGTCAAGTGCCATGATAGACAAAGGCGACCATATCCGCTTGCAGGATATCAACCTCGCTTATGCGCTAAAGGGCAGACTGTTACAAAAGCTATCTCTTAAGCAAGCGCAGCTTTATGTCTATGCCAATAACCTGGCCCTGCTCTGGAAGGCAAGTAATTTTGACTTTGACCCCGATTACCAAAACCTGCCACCGGTACGGATCTATGCGCTGGGGCTTAAATTGGATTTTTAACTCGATATGCAAATGAACATGAAAAAAATACTATTACTGGCGGTTTTGAGTTTCCTGATGCTCTCATGCCGAAAAGAATTTCTGGATAAAAAGCCAGATAAATCTATAATTACACCTACTACTTTGGAGGAGCTTGAAGCTTTATTGAATAACAGAAGTAATTTATTCAATGGCAATACACCAAGGCTGCCTTTGGTCGCAACCGACAATATATGGACAACGCAAGAGAATCTGTTATCAGCAAATACCGAAGTTAGAAACAGTTTTTTATGGCGAACGGATATATATGAAGGGGAGAGTTCTGGTGATTGGATGTACCAGTACCAACGAATATTTTATTGTAATGTCATTCTTGAGCAATTACTTGTAGTCGATGCTGTAGATGATATGGAAAAATTTAACCAAATTAAGGGAGCTGCTTTATTTTTTAGGGCGTGGTCGCATTATGAACTTTCTCAGCAATTCGCATCACCATATAACGTGAATACGGCGAATGAGATGCTGGGTATACCTATAAGGACACAGGCTGACGTGAACATAAGAAACCACCGTGCTTCTGTACAAGAAACTTACAATGCAGTTATTGCAGATTTGTTGGAAGCAGAAATATATTTGCCATTAGAAGTCAGCAATAAAACAAGACCGTCTAAGATAGCAATATGGATTCTATTGGCTAGAATTTATTTGACGATGCATGATTACGGAAATGCACTTGGCTATGCAAAAAAGGCTCTGAGTGAGAAAAGTGAAGTGATAGACTATAATGATTACAATGTTGATAATGCTCTTTCGTTCCCGAGTTTTGCAAATGGTCTTAATGAAGAAGTGATATTGCACATGGCATCGTCTACCAATATTTTCGTCCATTACTTGATCGCCACATCTTATGTAGATACTGTGCTTGTAAGTCAGTATGCATCAAAGGATTTAAGGAAGCAACTTTTTTTTACTGATAGGGTAGCAAACAGGTATACATTTAAGGGTAGTTACGCAGGCAATGTCAACTTTACGGGTTTAGCAATAGATGAACTTTATCTAATTGCTGCGGAATGTCTCATTAGGCAAGGGAATTGGTTAGAAGGTATCTCCACGCTAAACCAATTGTTAGAGAAGAGATGGGCAAATGGCTTTTTTGAACCTATAAACGTCGATACTGGCGAGGAGGCATTGAGTGTGGTATTACAGGAACGCAGAAAGGAGTTGATCTTTAGGGGGCTTAGGTGGTCTGATTTGAGACGTTTGAATCAAGATCCAATGACAGCTGTTACATTGGTCAGAAAAATTGGGAACGAGGAATATTACCTCGAACCCAATTCCATTCGGTATACGTTTCCTATACCAGATCAGGAGATTAATAATAGCCAAATAGAGCAGAATCCAAGATAAGACTGGGAAAAGTGTCCCAGTCCTATATTCCCTCTATCAATATTGGCACTTAAGGATTTAGAGAGCTATGTACTGACCGATTCGGGCATTTTCTGGTGCTGCCTCCCCAGAAGAAGGTACATGATCGAAATATGCCGTACATATATTGCTTGCAACGTCACATACATAGTCTTGATTTTCTTGACCCGTTAATGGCTGCCAATTTGGACTAGAAGCGGTTCCCGCATTGTAATAATTATGCGCTTGCCGGCTTTCTTTTTTAGCTTGCGCAAATGCATATCCACCCATCAAGGAGCCACCCATCAACGCTACAAAAGTGTAGCTTGCCATGGCCTTTGCCGCTCTCCTAGCGGCAAGGGCCATTTTTTGTTTAATTGCTGTCTTGGACATAACAAATAAGTGTTGTGGAACGACCACCTTCTTTTCCTGGCCGCTCCAGGTTGCCTTCCAGATGCCTTGGAGCCCCCCATCCTTCAGGACATTTCAATAACTTTAACTTGGCTGTATGTTGCAGGGCAGACCCATAGCCCTGCTTACTGGGTTCTTCTTCCACTAAACGACTATTGCCTCCTTTCCTTTAGATTTGTGAAACCATCCGTTGATATATACGCTCCCGTAATGGAGATACAATGCGAGGTAGACTATGCCTAAATAGGCTATGTTGAAACAGGCATGCAGCCAATACGGCATATTGCTGATGATGCCACCGCAGGAGCAGGGCACACGCCCAAAAACCTTGGTGGCCGTAATAGCAATGTACAGGGTGAAGGCAAGCAGCAAACCGCCAGATGCCCAGAGTGCCAAAATGCGCGTTTGGGGTGCCATCAGCCCAATTGCCAGTAGGATTTCCATGCTGGGCACAATCCACACGAGCTGGTCAGCTAGGGGATCGGGAAAGACCTGGTTGCGCATTTCCCATTGGCTCTGGTCATAGTTGCCCAGCTTGCTGGCCGAGGCGTATATCCAGAGTAGCATGAGCAAAAAGCTGCAGGCGTTGATGACCAGTTGCCGCCAATGGGTACCGACGTATGTTTTTACTTTTCTCCAAATGCCTTTCATGCGCTTCGTGTTTTTCTTTTCCTCGGCTTCTGCATTTTTCCCTTTTGGGAATCCCTGTCTAGGAATCGATGTATTCCGTGCGAAACTCGAAATAGCCCGTGGGGTTTGCTGCCATCTTTGTCTCCTCTGGCGTGTCGTGCTCGGTATGGTCACTGCCTTTGATAATCTTGCCCCGCCTTTCATCGCGGGTAGCAAGTGCATCGGGAGGAACGGTGTAGTGTATGGGGAGTCTGTGCACCAGTACATAGGGTACATGAGTCGCTACATAGCCCAGAAATCCTACGGTCATTTTGGTGTCTATGAATAGGCCTTGCTCTGCCGTCAGCTCAAAATGCGTATGTAGCCATCCCTGAAAGTCAGCTGCAAGCGTGTCGGCCTCTGTTTGCAGGGCAGCATCGGGCAAGGCGTAGAGCGCAGCCAATACCTGCTGCACGCCATTTGGGTCTAGTGTGGGTTTTTCCATGATCGTTGCGTTTTAGTTATGCTTGATTTGATTAATTGCACTGGTAAAGCTATATTAGCCTAACCAAATCTTCAAGTCGAGCTTCTGGAAACAACAGATTGGGGAATAGTTTGTACATATTAGGGATAACGTGCTTAGGCAGCTCCATGTACCTTGTCCTTGTCCCTTTTAATATATCGTTGCCTATGGAGAAAAAGATACTTTTCGCTTTTGTGCGATATTCTTGGCTATTGGATGCCCTAGTATTGATACAGCTCGTTCCTTTCTCGCATTATCTCGTGTCGTTGAACGAATACGATACCTTGGGCGAACGCCTGCACAATCCCTACTATTGGCTGGCCTTTGGCTTCACCTATGTCTGTGGGGTAGGGGTAATGGGTTATATGAAGTGGCAGAACAAAAAGTTAAATGACTGATATGGAATAGATGACGATTGGGCGCAGCGCCTCTACCAACAACTGAAATGGAATCTTTGTGTGCCACTATTGCTGGTGGTATTGGCAGTGGCCGCCTACTTCGTTGCCTTTGGAGAGAATATTTTCGATCGCGAGTATTTTTCTCATGAATTCCCGATCGTGGTCGGCGCCGTTTTTCTCTTGGCAATGCTTTACCTTGGGCTGGACCTACTGCGCTATTTTTATGATAAGAAGAGCGAACGGAACGATTTCATGGATCTCGAGGCTGAAAGGCAAAGGGAGGTGATAGCTAGGGGGAGCCATGTGGCGAATACCCAAGGCTCTGACGCCCTGGCAGTGATGGACAAGCATGGCCAGCGGCACCATATTCCAGAACAAAACGTAGGGCTCTTGCAAAGGCACAACCGAAAGACATATGCCTACACGCTGGATGGCAAGCTATATAGGGTGTCCTTGCCCAAGCAAGAACTGGTGCAATGGACATCTGCCCATGGTGCGTTTCAGGCCAGCCAATGGTTTTATGTGATGCCGGCCGCCATCGGCGGCCATCCCCTGAGCACTAAGAAAGGACTCAATATCCCCATTGTTTCTTCCCTTCACATCGGAAGGGAACAAGGGGTGGAACANGGCACTGGAGCAGCGCAGGGCCAAGCCTGGATATGCGTGAGCAAGGGCAAAGCTGCCGCTGCCCGCAAATGGTACGAAAAGCTAAGGCAGCTTTGATATATGGGCTATAGCTTGCTCGAAGTTTTTTTGATATGCGATACCAAGCCATGAAAGCCGATCTCCATTCCCCTCCATTCCATCCCTATTCCTCCCTCATTCGACCCATATTGCCTAATGGTTCGGTAAAAAGCCGCAAAAGCGGCACTATAGGCTACTAATACCGAACTAATATANGCAAAGAGCGTACTCTATATCAGATGTGAGATATGAGATATGAGATTAGACCATCATGCGGCGCTTGAAAGGCCTTCTGAAAGGAACAACAGTCATAGCAGCAAGGATAGCACGCTACACTATCCCCCTTTTGGAGGGGGGCGCGGCGGCATTGAGCATTGGGAGGGGGAGGTGGTACATGCAACCGTCTCTATGCTCTTCGTTATTTTCCGAAAGGCAATGGCGAAGCATAGATCAAGGTAGGTCTGAGACCTGCAATATCTACAGGTTCGAGATGCGCTTTGCTAACATCTCGAACAGCATGGGGCAATGCCAAAGTAACGGAAAAGAAGTAAAAGCCTTGGCCCGGCTTGAGGGCCCTGACTAGTCCTTAGTCTCCTGCACACGATCAGCGCTACAGACCTACGGACAGTTAGGGCAAGTTGAAAACTTGCTTTTATTGGACAGCCCGAGTTAACCAGCTCGCACGTGGCCATTACCCCGAAACTCGCGCTAGCTGAGGAGAGCTTGCGGACGGTAGAAATTGCGGCGCAGGCAGGCGGAACTATGCAGGGCGGCCTTGGAAAGTTTGCGTCTCGGGATTTTGGTGGCTTGTGGATCAGAGGGATGGATGCAGCGAAGCCTAGCGTCCATCTGGTATAGGCCGCCAAAATCCAGCAAACTTTCCCCAGCCGCAAAAGCAGTTTTTGCCTACTTTTTTCTGCTTTGGCAAAAAAGTAGGTGCCCAGTCGCGGCAAGAGCGACGGAAAGGAAAGAGCGAAAGGAAAAACCCGTAGAGACGTAACATCTTACGTCTCTACTAAACCATCATCATAACACCTTACACCTGTACTAGACCCTGTTTTAGCCAATAATAATCTTCCATTTGCAATTCATAGGGAAAAAGCGTAGTTTTAAGAGATTTTTAGATAGCATGGATGCTGCCAATTTTTTGTCTTTTAATTTTTTACTTTATTACTTAATATATTATGGATCCCAATTTTACACCTATATTTATCGTGGTTGGCGCCGTCATCGCGCTGTTTTTTTTCTTGTACCTGCTGCCAGTAAATCTGTGGTTTACGGCACAGCTCTCGGGTGTGAAAGTTAATCTGCTCAATTTGTTGTTGATGCGCTTAAGGAAAGTATCGCCTTCTCTGGTGGTCAATGCCATGATCATCTCCACAAAGGCGGGCCTTAACCTCACCTCAAACGAAATCGAGACCCATTACTTGGCGGGGGGCAATGTAAACAACGTAATCAAAGCGCTCATTTCTGCGGATAAGGCAAACATCCCCTTGGATTTTAAGCTGGCTACGGCCATCGACTTGGCGGGACGTGATGTGTTCGATGCCGTGCAGATTTCGGTCAACCCCCGCGTTATCAATACGCCTCCCGTTGCGGCCGTGGCCAAGGACGGCATACAGCTCATTGCCAAGGCTAGGGTTACCGTTAGGGCCAATATCAACCAATTGGTAGGGGGCGCTGGAGAGGAAACCATATTGGCTAGGGTGGGCGAAGGTATTGTTACTACGATAGGTTCTGCCGGCAACCACAAGGAGGTGTTGGAGAATCCGGATAAGATATCCAAGACCGTGCTTTCAAAGGGGCTGGACAGCGGTACGGCCTTCGAGATCCTCTCGATAGATATTGCCGATATCGACATCGGCGAAAACGTAGGTGCCAAGCTGCAGACGGATCAGGCCGAGGCAGACCTTAAGGTAGCCAACGCACGTGCCGAAGAGCGCAGGGCAATGGCCGTAGCCGCCGAGCAGGAGATGCGTGCCAAGGCGCAAGATGCACGTGCCAAGGTGATAGAGGCCGAGGCACAGGTACCCATGGCCATGGCCGAGGCGTTTCGCAGTGGAAACTTGGGCATCATGGACTACTATAAGATGAAAAACATACAGGCCGATACGGATATGCGCGAGTCTATAGCGAAGCCGGGTACCGGTACTACAGACAAAGGGAAAAATCAAAAATAAGTATCTTTGCCCCGATGTTCATGAATGTAGCCGATAAGCCCATTGTCGATAAGGACATATTGTTCGAAGACAACCACCTCATAGCGGTCAATAAGCGGTCGGGCGATATTGTACAGGTAGACAATACCGGAGACGAACCTTTGGATGAAAAGGTGAAGACCTATATCGCAAAGAAATACCAAAAGCCAAATGGCGCATTTCTCGGTGTGGTGCATCGTTTGGACAGGCCGGTGAGTGGCGTCATCCTTTTTGCCAAGACCAGCAAGGCCTTGGACAGGATAAACAAGATGTTCCAAAGCAGGGATATGCACAAAACCTATTGGGCCGTAGTGCGCAATAGACCGGCACAGACCGAGGGGACATTGATTAACTGGCTGGTGAAAAATAGCCAAAAGAACGTGGTAAAAGCTTATGACCACGAGGTGAAGGGGAGCCAGCGTGCGGAGTTGAGCTACCGGCTCATTGGCCAATTGGAAGGGTACTACCTGCTGGAGGTCAATCCGGTCACGGGAAGGCCCCATCAGATCAGGGTACAACTTTCCACCATGGGATGCCCCATTGTGGGAGACAACAAATACGGGTATCCTAGGGGAAGCCTCAAGAGGAGTATCTGTTTGCATGCCAGGAGACTGGAGTTTGAGCATCCTATAAAAAAGGAGCAGGTGCGCATTTTTGCGCCACTTCCCCTAGACGGCTTCTGGGAGCGGTTTGAGCAGTTTTAGACTTGGGATTGCCGTTTTTACTTTTAAATTTTTACTTTTTACTTTTTCAATATGGAAAGAGTTTGGATATATCAAGCAGATAGAGTGCTGGATGCACGGGAGTCCGATAGCGTATTGAACGCGCTGACGGATTTTGCCAGCCAGTGGAAAGTGCATGGCAAGCCGCTGGCGGCTAGGGCCGAACTGCGCTATAACCTCTTCGCTATTTTGATGATCGATGAGTCGGTAGCAATGGCCTCTGGCTGTTCCATTGACAAGTCGGTGCATCTGATGAAAGAGTTGGGGCAGGAGCTGGGCATAGATTTCTTTGACAGGATGCGGATAGCTTACCGCAACGGAAGCACGATAAAGGTAGTTTCGCGAGATCAGTTTGAGGATAAGATCTCCAATGGCGAGATAACGGCAGACACCATCGTTTTCAATAACCTGGTGAAAAATGCAGCGGAACTGCAAGATGAATGGGAAGTGCCCTTTCAGCGTAGTTGGCACGCCAAGGTTTTTCAGCTAGCCTAGTAGTTACCCGTTTTCAGGGTATCTTGGTGTACTTCATATACCTCACTATGGTAGAGGCTTTTCTGTTGATAAAGGCCGTGGGTTTCTCCGGCGACCAACGTCTTGGATTGGGCAGTACGGCAATGATGAGCGCGGCCTGCCTTTGCGTTAGGGATTTGCCGCTTTTGTTGAAATAGTTTTTTGCGGCAGCCTCGGCACCATATAGGCCATCGCCCATCTCTATTACGTTAAGGTATACCTCCAAGATTCGCTGCTTGCTCCACAGCAGTTCTATCAGGACAGTAAAGTAAACTTCAAAGCCTTTGCGAAACCAGGAACGTCCCGGCCAGAGAAACACGTTTTTGGCCGTCTGTTGGCTGATGGTGCTCCCTCCGCGAACGCTTTTGCCTTGCTGATTACGTTTATAGGCATCTTGGATAGCCTTGGTGTCAAAGCCATGGTGCACCAAAAAGCGGGCGTCCTCGCCGGCAATGGCAGCTCTTTTTAGGTTGTCCGACAGTTCCCCGTAGTTTAACCAGCTTTTTTCTATCTTAAACGTTTTTCCTTCCGCCTTGCGTTCAAAGGCCCGGTGTATCATGAGGTAAGTGATGGGCGGATTGATGAAGCGGAGCGCGAGTACCCAGGTGAAGGTAGCTACGAAATAATACAAAAAAAACAGGGCTATGCTGCGTTTGTAATCCTTTTGTCTTAAGGCCTCGAGGAGGTTGTACCTCTGCAGCCTATCCTTTTTCCCCTTTTTGGTGCTGTTGGTGCTAGGAGATTTCTTGCCTTTGAAAGAGTTTTTCTTTTTCGTACGCCTGATAGCCATGATGCGGAATTGTCGGATGCAAATCTATGGTGAAGTTTGCCATATAAGCAATAGGGAAAGCTTATTTTGGGAAAGAAAAGGGGAATAAAAAAAACGCAGTGCTGAAGATGGGTACAGCACTGCGCTTTGCGTTTTTATAAGCTTGTCGACTACTCGGCAATAACGTTGAAAGTTACTTTTACCTTTACCTCTTTGTGGAGGTTAAGGTTTGCCGTGTATTCACCTAATTCCTTAGGATCTACGTCGAAAGTAATGCGACGGCGATCTACATCAAAGCCTTCTTTCTTCAACGCGTCGGCAATCTGGATAGAATTGACAGATCCGAAGATCTTGCCGCTCTCGCCTGCCTTTGCGCCAATGCTCAAGGTGATCTTTTCCAATTTGGATGCTAGATCCAATGCATCTTGCTTGATTTTCTCTTGCTTGAACTGAGCTTGCTTAACGTTCTCAGCCAATACTTTCTTGGCAGAGGGAGTAGCCATGATGGCTAGTCCTTGAGGGATAAGGTAATTGCGGCCGTAACCGTTTTTTACTGTGACGATATCGTCTTTCTCCCCAAGATTCTTAATGTCTTGTTTCAGTATGATTTCCATGTCGTTTCTTACCTCCTGATTATTTTAATGAATCGGTTACATAAGGTAGTAAACCAATATGGCGCGCCCTTTTTACCGCCTGGGCCACTTTGCGTTGGAACTTCAGTGAAGTACCGGTAAGGCGGCGAGGCAAAATTTTACCTTGGTCATTGACAAACTTCAACAGGAAGTTAGCGTCCTTATAATCGATGTATTTGATGCCATTTTTCTTGAAACGGCAGTATTTTTTACGTGTGTCCTCTACTTTAGGGGCAGTTACGTATTGGATTTGTTCCCTTGCCATTAGCTTGCTACCTCCTCGGTTTTAGTTTCCGCTTTCTTGTTGAAAGCACCGCTGCGTTTCTTCTCGTTATAAGCTATTGCATGCTTGTCCAAAGAAATGGTCAAGAAGCGCATCACTCGCTCATCACGTTTGTACTCAAGTTCCAATTTGGCAATCAATTCACCCGGAGCCTTGAATTCAGTTAGGTGATAATATCCAGTTGTTTTCTTTTCAATTGGATACGCTAGTTTTTTCAAACCCCAATTGTCTTCTGCGACAATTTCGGCTCCGCCTTCGGTAAGGATGTTTTTGAATTTGGCGATGGCCTCTTTCGCAATTTCTTCCGATAGCAACGGGGTAAGAATTAATACGGTTTCGTACTGTTGCATGTTAATAATTAATTTTTATTAATAATGTAATCCGCAAAAGCGGAGTGCAAAGGTATAGCAAAAAATAGAGAAATGCAAGTCGTTTTTCCGATAGTCGTGCACTGAAGGTATTGATAGTGAAATGTTTTCCATCAACCCGGGGCTAAATGGATTTCCGCTTGTCAAAAATCCCTGCAAAATACGTATCTTCGCAACGATGGATAACTTCATTGTCTCTGCCAGAAAATATAGGCCTACGACCTTTGAAACCGTAGTAGGGCAGCAGCATATAACCGGCACGCTGAAAAACGCAATCAAGAACAACCAACTGGCTCAGGCCTTCCTGTTCTGTGGTCCGCGTGGGGTGGGCAAAACTACCTGTGCCCGTATTTTGGCGAAAACGATAAACTGCCAGCATATAACGGCGGATATAGAAGCCTGTGGCCAATGCGAGAGCTGCAGGTCCTTTTCGAACGGCAATTCCTTTAGCATCCACGAATTGGATGCCGCTTCCAACAATTCCGTCGATGATATACGGAGCCTAATAGAGCAGGTGCGCATACCGCCACAATCCGGCAAGTATAAAATCTATATCATCGATGAGGTGCATATGCTCTCGCAGCAAGCTTTCAATGCCTTTCTGAAAACATTGGAAGAACCGCCCAGCTATGCCATCTTTATTCTGGCTACTACCGAAAAGCATAAGATATTGCCTACCATCCTGTCGCGATGCCAGATTTTCGACTTCAACCGCATCAAGGTGGAGCATATTGCGGCACACTTGGGCAGTATAGCCCAGCGCGAAGGGGTGGCATATGATAAGGATGGCCTATACCTGATAGCGCAGAAGGCAGATGGCGGACTTAGGGATGCCCTGTCCATGTTTGATCAAATTGTCAGCTTTTCCAATAAGAATGTTTCCTACCAGGCGGTAATAGATAATCTGAATATCCTGGATTATGACTATTACTTTAAGGTCACCGACGCTATATTGGCAGAGGATGCCGCGGCTTGTCTTGTCCTGTTTAATGAAATACTTGAAAATGGATTTGACGGCAACCACTTTATTTCTGGCTTGGCCTCCCATTTCAGGGATTTGCTGGTAGGGAAGGATAAGGTGACGGTGAAATTGCTGGAAGTGAGCGACAGCATCCGCGAGAGGTATATCCAGCAGGCCGAAAAGACGGCTGTGGGGCTGCTGCTCTCGGCACTCAACATCGCAAACCAGTGCGAAATCAATTACAGGACAAGCAAAAACCAACGCTTGCAGGTAGAACTTGCCTTGCTGAAGATGTGCCACATAGCAACGGCAGTGCAAGTGGGCAAGACAAAAGTCCCTACCGGTACAGCCCCAGAGGCTGAAAAAAAAAACGACAATAAGTTAGCGGGTAACGCATCGCCCGTGGCGCCCTCCGCTCCGCCCGTGGGCGCGCAAATTCGTCCGCCCCTGCCCGATAAGCCCACCACGGCTGAGGTAAAGGCAGTAGAGCCAAAGCAGGTGCAGGTGGTCGAAGAGCAAACGAAGCTTCGGGTGCCAAAGTTAAAAGGCATTAACCTGTCACCTTCTGCACCTAGCCTACACGATGTCTTTAGTGACAAAAAAGAGAATGGAGCAAAAGATGAGCTGGAATATATCAAGGGAGACGAACGCAATCCGTTCAACTATGATCAGTTTCTGCAACTATGGCATGCCTATGCCGATAAACTAAAAGCAGCCAATAAGATCAGCTTGTTTACCTTGATGACTGCTAATGCACCTAAGTTACGTGATGACTTTAAGATAGAGGTCATCGTGGAGAATACGATCCAAGAAGAACTATTGGTCGAATCAAAGATTGATATATTGAATGACATCAGGGTGAAGCTGCACAATTTCGATATAGATCTTATCCCGCTACACATGGAGGTGAACACGGTAAGAACACCTTACACGACCCAAGAGAAATACCAAGCACTGGTAGCCAAAAACCCAGTACTTGATAAATTGCGCCAAACGTTCCACTTAGGCTTGGATTAACGGACTTAAAACTTATAAACTATTACTTGAGACTAGTTCTTGGCGGTCAGCCATTAGCTTTGGTCTCTAGTTTTTAAGCTTTAGTCTCTTCTCGGGTATCCCTCTTCGTCCAGGTCACCCCTTTCGTCCTCGGGCGTGTCGGCCAGTTTTTCATCTTCCTTGCTCAGCCGGGTGATCTTCCCATTGTCCACATGCATACCCAGGTCGTCCAAGTCGGTTTCCAGCGATTTGTTTTCATCATATTCATCGCCTACCAATGGATTGGCTTCGTCCCAATCCGAATTGTCATCCTTGCCATGGGGCGCGGCCGTGTCGTAAGGATCTTCATGTTGGTATTCGGGGTCCTCGCTCGGGTAGTCTACGCTTTCCTCGTCAATATCCAACTCAAAACTGTCTTCGGCTTCATCGTACTTGAGGTTTTCTATATCGCCCATGCTGGCTTGCTCATTCGGCATTTCGCCGTTTTCTTGGATGTTGGGCTTGTCGTTATATTTTTCTTGCTTTTTCATTTTCTTCCTTATTGATGTTATACTTAACAAGCATCTTTAGAATAAGTTTTGAGTGCTTTTAAAGTAAATAAGTATGTATTTTTGCCGCATGCCTAAAATATGTGCGTACCTATTTGCCTTGCTTGCTCCGCTGTTTTTCTGCCATGGGCTATTTGCCCAGCGTGCGGTTAGGCTGGTAGACAGCCTGAACCAGCATATTTTTACCTATGGTGAAATAGAGCAACTGTACGATAAGGAAGGCAAGTGGACTTTGAGCGATATACGATCGAAGCGTTTGGCGACGGCTTTTAAGGCCAGTAAGACCAGTACCCCCCAAAATAAGGTCATCAATGGTGTTTATTGGTATAAGGTCAACATCGATTTTCAGCCCAAGGACAACAATTATTTGCTGGAGTTTTTTGACCAAACGATAGATCTGCTAGAGGTCTATTTGCCCGATTCAGCGGGGCGATACAAGGTATACAAGCTAGGCGACGAGCAGGCCTTCTTTGCAAGGAAGGTGAAGCACAAGAATTTTATCGTTCCCCTTTCTCCTGAACTGAAGGGGCCTACGGAACTGTTCTTCAAGGTGAGGTCCAGGCAGGTAGCCGATATCATTGTGGTACTACGCTCGGCAGATTTTTTCATTAACTATAGCAATGGCGAGTACTTCAGCTTTGGATTGTTCTATGGCATGATAGCCATTTTCTGTTTCTATAATTTGCTGATGTTCTTTGCCGTGCGCCAGCCTGCCTATCTCTACTACGTGGGCTATATGCTCAGCGTGGCCATGTACGAGTTATGTACGGATGGGGTTGCCTTTCAGTACTTGTGGCCCAGTTGGCCCGAGTGGAATCAATACGCCTTTGCCGTCGTACTGTGCAGCATGAGTGTTTTTGCCATGCTGTTTGCCCAGCGGCAGCTATTGCTCCGGCGCAAGGCTCCCAAGCTGCATCGCTTTATCAACTACGTCATTGCACTGCGCATTTCCTTCTTGGTCTTTGCGTTTCTTTTTGATCGCTCCCTGTTGAACTATAAGTTCCTGGAGGCCGTACCATTGCTGGTCACCTTTGGTGCGGGTATCTATAGCTATGCTCGCGGTTACCAGCCGGCACGCTATTTCGTACTGGGCTATGGCATCCTGTTTTTTGGCTATAGCTATAAGTTCCTGATCATGCTGGGAGCAGATTGGCTCAATGTCGGTATCATTACCTACTACATCATGAGTTTCAGTTTTATCCTGGAGATGACTTTTCTTTCCCTGGCCGTGGGCGATAGGGTGCGGATGATGAAAGAAGGCAGGGAAAGGGCACAACGAAGGGTCATTGAGCAAATGAAAATCAATGAGCGGCTGAAAGATAAGGTCAATAGGGAGCTGGAAGCGAAAGTGATACAGCGTACCAGGGAGTTGATAGAGAAGAATGCCATCATTGAAAAGCAAAACCTGGAGCTCACGGATATAAATAAGGAGCTGGCTTTGCAAAAGGAGCAAATAGCACAAATGAACCAACTGCTGAGCTTGGATAACGAGGAATTGAAAGTCAATGTCGAGCAAGTCACAAAGGCGAGGGCAATGTCTACCAATTTGAGTTTTGATGAATTTAGCAAGGTCTATCCAGATCAGGATGCCTGTCTCCGCTTTCTGGCCGAACTGAAGTGGCGGGATGGCTATCGCTGTAAAAAATGTGGGCATGACCAATACTACGTAGGTAATACGCCCTACGCAAGAAGGTGTGCCCTATGCAAATATGACGAGTCCGCCACGGTGAATACCGTTATCCAAAACGTGAAAATCCCCATTGCCAAGTGCTTTTATCTCATCTATCTCATTTATAGCACTAAAGGTAAAATTTCTTCACATAAACTCTCGGAGATTTTGAATATCCGACAGGCAACTTGCTGGGCCTATAGCAATAAGATTCGAGAGAAAATGGATGCCAAAAAGCGAGAGCTGAAAGGATTAAAGGGCCAGGGATGGGACGATTTGTTAATTTGATAATACGCGAACCAAAGAAATAGCGAAAATTATTATATTGATAATTAGTGCGTTGTCTTTTTCTTTCAATGTTGTTATTCCGTCTCGAAGTGTACATTTTACACCTATCTATTTCCGATTCCTAAAAAAATGATTATCAGTGCTTTATGCTAAATGTGTCCTAGGTTGTTATTACGTATTAAATTTAATATAATATATTGATTTACAGTTATTTGTGATTAAATAACTCTTGTTTTACACCTTTCTTTGTGTTTATCTTTGCCTCGTGATCTGTTGGTTGCTTGCACGGTATCGATCACACCTAACAATTATATATTTCAATTTATTAACCAATTTATAATCTATGAAACGGAAATTTTTACTGTTCATTTCCTGTTGGTTGATGGCTTTTTGGGCCTATGGCCAAAGCAGATCAATTAAAGGAGTGGTAAAGGACGAAAACGGAAATACCTTGCCAGGTGTCTCCGTACTGGTCAAAGGGACTTCTTCTGGTACATCGACCGATATTAATGGGGCCTATGCAATTGATGCATCGCCCGACGCTATTTTGGTTTACAGCCTTATTGGCTATAGATCCATAGAGGAGCCGGTAAATAACAGGGAGACAATCAATGTACAGTTTGTCCAAATGGACAATGTGCTGGATGAAGTGGTCGTGGTGGGTTACGGCACCCAGCGCAAGGGAGATATAACGGGCTCGGTGTCCACCGTCTCTCAAAAGGAATTTGACAATAGGCCCAATACGCAGTTCGGCAGTATCATACAAGGCAAAATGGCCGGTGTGCAAGTACTGTCTACCTCGGGAAAGCCATCTGCCGGTCTGGATATCCGTATTCGCGGTACCAGTTCCATAGCCGCGAGTTCCAGTCCGCTGTACGTGGTGGATGGTGTGCCCACCTCCGATACGCGATCGATAAACCCATCGGATATTGAAAGCATGTCTGTCTTGAAGGATGCCTCATCGGCGGCCATTTACGGCGCACAAGGGGCCAATGGGGTGGTGCTCATCACAACCAAGAAAGGGAAATCGGGCGAGCCCGTATTTGACCTGAATGTCTACAACGGTTTCACGCAGCCTTGGCGTACCCTCAAAGTGCTCAATGCCGAGCAATACCGCGACCTGATGACGGAGCTGGGGCAGAATACGAATTGGGATTTGTATACCGCCAATACGGACTGGCAAAGGGAGGTCTTTCAAAACGGTTCCTCGCAGAACTACCAGCTGTCTGTTTCGGGCAAAACCGAAAAGACCAGTTACTTTTTGGGAGGAGGCTATGTGAAGCAGGTAGGTTCTGTAAGAAGCTCGGAAATGGAACGATTCAACTTTCGCATCAATTTGGAGCAAGAGCTGAAGAGCTGGTTGCGCGTAGGGACAAATGTGGCCTATACGCAATATAAAGATGTAGATGTCAGCGATAATCAAGCCGTCAACCAAGGTGGGGTGATCTTAGGCATGTTGAGTACGCCTCCGGTCATCGGTACTTATAAAGAAGACGGAACCTTTACGTCCAATCCCTTTCAAGATTGGGAAAACCCAATTGCCTTTACCGATGGAACCGATAGGGGCTATAAGAATCAACGGCTGATAGGTAATTTCTATACGGATGTGACCTTGTTGGAAGGATTGACCTTTAGGACCAATTTTGGCCTTGACGCCAATAGCGCCATGTACGATTTCTTTCAGGATCCGTTCCGCACCAGTTACGGAAGGGCACGGAAAGGCATAAGCAGAAACACGACGGATATGAACCAGTTCTACATATGGGACAATACCGTGAAATACCAAAAAGAAATTGGCGAGCATAAGCTGGACGCCTTGGCCGGCACGGTGATTCAGAAAAACCGCTGGGAAAACAATGCCGTAGAGACCCAGGGCTTTGCCAGTTCATCTATTCCAACTCCAAATGCGGGTTCTGTCTTGCAGACTGCAACGGCATCAAAATCAGAGAAAGCCAATGCCTCCTTCATCAGCAGGGTGAACTATAGCTTTCAGGACAAGTACTTGCTGACCGTAAATTTCCGGGTTGATGGTTCGTCCAATTTTGGCCCATCCAATCGCTGGGGCTATTTCCCTTCGCTATCCGCGGGATGGCGTCTGTCCGAAGAGGATTTCGTGAAAAACTGGGACCTGTTTTCGGATTTCAAGCTACGCGCCGGATGGGGATTGGTAGGGAATGACAATGTGGGGTCTTACGCCTATCTGGGCCGCGTGGGCATAGGGGCCAACTATCCCATAGGCGGCGAGGCCTTGCCGGGCTCTTACCCCTCTACCATACAAAACGACCTGCTGAAGTGGGAGTCCACCGAGCAGACTAATGTAGCGGTCGATATGGGTTTCTTCAACAACAGATTGACCGTGACGGCCGAAGCCTATTATAAAAACACGACCGACCTGTTGCAATACGTCTTGGTACCCAAAACAACGGGATTTGATAGCGGCCTGCAAAATGTGGGCAGCCTTCAAAATAAGGGATTGGAATTTCAGGTGAGCTCCATCAACACCAATGGCCCCCTGCAGTGGAGCACCGACGCCAATATTTCCTTCAATAGAAACAAGGTCGTTAAAGTGATTGGCGGAGAGCTCTTCAGTGGCAACATTAATGGTAGGGGAGAAATCAGCCTTAGCAGGGAGGGCAAGCCGCTTGGCATGTTCTACGGCTATGTAGCTGGTGGCGTGGATCCCAATAGTGGCGATATGTACTATTTAGCGGCCGATGGACAAACGACCTTCACGCCGGTGGCTGCCGATAGGCAATTCATTGGTAACCCCAACCCCGATTTCACCTATGGTATTACCAATAATCTGTCCTACAAAGGATTTGGTTTGAACGTTTTCCTTCAAGGCGTTTACGGCAATGACATCTTCAATGCTACCCGGGTAGATACCGAGGGGATGCTCGACCCCAAGAACCAGACCATTGCCGTAATAGATCGATGGAGAGAGGTAGGGGATATTACCGATATACCACGTGCGCGTTTTGCCAACATCAACAATTCATTGGCATCCACTCGTTTCATTGAAGACGGATCCTTTCTGCGCTTGCGAGCGGTTACCTTGAGCTATAGCCTGTCGCAAGCATTGCTCAGCAAAATTAAAGTGAAAAATCTTCGGGTTTACGCAACGGGCGAGAACCTATTTACGATCACGAAATATACTGGCTTCGATCCGGAAGTCAATGCGTTTGGAGGTAGTAATACGGCCTTGGGAGTCGATTACGGTACCTACCCGCAAGCTCGTAACTTGATTTTTGGACTGAACATGTCATTTTAACCAATTAAGCCATGAAAAAGAAAGATATATATCTATACTGTACGCTTACCCTCCTGTTCACAGGAACGGCATGCAATAAATTCTTGGATTTAAATCCTATTTCCGTTGCCACAAGCAGCAATGCCTATGTCAGTGCCGGAGATGCCGAGGCAGCATTGACGGGAGTTTACAATTCCTTTACCGCCATGGAATATTATGTCTGGGACAACATCAACTTCAGCGATGTCATGTCCGACAACTATTACGCAGGGGGAGACGATGCCGAGATATACGCCATCGATAACCTGGAATTGACACCGGTGAATAGCCGGATCTACCAAAATTGGGGAGAGATGTATGACGCCATCAAGAAAGCAAACGTGGTCATACAGCAGACGCCCGAAATAGCTGATCCAAAATTGGACATTGATAATAGGAGGAACCAGATTATTGGCGAAGCATCCTTCTTGCGTGCCTTGCATTATTATCAGCTGGTCAAGGCTTTTGGAGGAGTGCCTATCGTGACAGAACCGGTAAGTAGCTTGGATCCCGGCGAGACACAGATTCCCAAATCGACCGAAGAAGAGGTCTATGAGCAGATCGTGTCCGATTTGACCGTCGCCATGGAAAACCTGCCCGACAGTTATGGCAATGCCGCCAACGTGAACAAGGCCAGGGCTACCAAAGGTGCCGCCAATGCCCTGATGGCTAAAGTGAGCGCCCAGCGGCCAAACAGGGATTACAATAAGGTCTTGGAACACGCCAATGCCGTCATTTCCAGTCCGGCCAACTATAGCCTCATTCCTTTTCCGGATTTGTTTGACGGGGCACATTACAACAATGCCGAATCGATCATGGAGGTACAATACCTTGGAGGAAACTACGCCAACTGGGGGCCGCAGATGTTGCTCCCGCCATCCATCAGTGGCGATTCCTGGCGCAAGTTTGTGACCCCATCCAAGGACTTGGTAAAGGCTTTTGACGACGAGGGGGACGAGATCAGGAAAAACGCCAGTATCCTATTCGAGAACGTGGAATGGACGGACGAGTTTTGGTCCATCAATACCGGTGGCAGCGTCCCCTTTGCCTATAAATGGAAAAGTGCCAACGGATGGGCGAGTACCAATAGGCAGTATATCCTCCGTCTGGGCGATATCGTGCTCCTGAAAGCCGAGGCCCTGAACGAGCTGGATAGGCCCGCCGAAGCCTTGGAGGCCCTGAACGAAATCAGGCAGCGGGTCAGTTTGGATCCCGTGACGACCACCGATAAGGCTGCCCTGCGCCTGGCCATTGAAAAGGAAAGACGGCTGGAGCTTTGCCAGGAGGCGCAGCGCTGGGACGACCTCAAGCGTTACGGGCGTGCCCTTGCCGTCATGAACGGCCTCAACGAGATAGACCTGCGTACCAATAGGCGAAAGGAATACAATATGCAGGAGTATAAGCTGTTGCTGCCTTTCCCGCAGAACGAATTGAACCGTAATCCAAATCTTGTTCAAAACCCCGGATACTAAAGATAGATTGTCAAACGCAATAGAAGGAATGATGAAAAAAATGATTTTTGCCATAATGGCCATAGTTTTGACCTCTCTGGGACTCTCGTCCTGTAGGGATGTGGGCATGAGCCTACTGCCCCCACCCCCACGCTTGGAAGGTGACGGGGATGTGTTGATGTGGCTCACCAAGGGGGACCGCAGCGCACAGCTGGAAAAGCAAAATGCGCTGCTCAATTTTGGTACGGCTACCAACAGTTTGCCGACCATTACGATTAATGACCAGGCCTCGTACCAGCGAATGGATGGCTTTGGCTATACGCTCACCGGAGGCAGTGCGGACCTGATCAATGCCTTGCCCGCCAGTACGAGGGATGCCCTGTTGCAGGAACTTTTTTCCGACGACTCCTTGGCCATCCGCGTCAATTACCTACGGCTCAGTATAGGTGCTTCCGACCTCAGTGCCGAGCCGTTTACCTATAACGAGATGCCCTCCGGACAGACCGACCCCGATCTGGTCAATTTTTCCATACAGAAAGAGCAGGAGAGCCTGATACCCGTGCTCAAGCGGATATTGGCCATCAACCCCGATATCAAGATATTGGGATCGCCCTGGACGGCACCACGTTGGATGAAGACCACCTTCAACTATGTTGGGGGTAAGTTGCGCCCGGAATATTACACCGTCTATGCCGGCTATTTGGTAAAGTACATCCAGGCCATGCAAAGCGAGGGCATCACCATCGATGCCATTACGCCGCAGAACGAGCCCTTGCACGGGGGCAACAATCCCAGCATGGTGATGGAAGCGGCAGAACAGGCAGATTTCATCAAAAATGCCCTGGGACCTGCCTTTGAGTCCGCCGGTTTGGCTACCAAGATCATCATCTACGACCACAATGCCGATAGACCGGACTATCCCATCAGCATCCTGGAGGATGCCGATGCCAATAGGTTCGTAGATGGCTCGGCCTTTCACCTCTATGCCGGCAATATGTCGGCCCTCAGCCAGGTGCACCAGGCCTTTCCGGACAAAAATGTGTACTTCACCGAGCAATGGGTGGGCGGGCCCAGCAATTTTGCCGAGGACCTGCGGTGGCATATCTCCACCATATTGATGGGGGCCACTAGGAACTGGAGCAAGAACGTGCTCGAATGGAATCTGGCTGCCGACGCCAATTACGGGCCCGCCACCGACGGGGGATGTACCAATTGCCTGGGCGCGCTGACCATACAGGGTGCCGCTGTGGAACGGAACGTGGCCTATTATGTCATTGGCCATGCATCCAAGTTCGTGCCCGATGGATCCCTGCGCATCCAGTCGGACATCGTCAGCAATTTGCAGAACGTGGCTTTCAGGACCCCGGAGGGAAAAATCGTGTTGATCGTCATCAATATGAACGGGTCCGAGCAAAGCTTCAATATTGCCTATGGTGACGAGCAGGTGGAGACCACGCTGGAGGCCGGCGCAGTGGCCACCTACGTGTGGGATGGAGCGGAGTCATAATCAATTTAAATCGCAGATGTTATGAAAAGATATTTAAAATCATGGCTGGCCCTTTTATTCCTCCTGGTAGGTTTGGGTGCCTGTAAGAAAGATAATTTGGATGCGCTGGGGCAATGGGAGTTTACAGGGCCCGTCCTGTCGTCACCGGCGGCCGATACATCCATCGTACTGGACAACGAGAACCCCCTGGCTAACGTACGGTTCCAATGGGAGAAGGCCGCCACTAGCCAACGCTTCAACATTACCTACAAGGTAGTGCTGGTACATCCCGACAGTACGACGGTCAACGACCCCTGGCTATCCGTCAGTGCGGCCAACAACGGGGCGGCACGCTATGCAAACATTACCAATAAGGTCATTGATGAGGCCTTGGCGGCCCAAGGCTATGAAGTAAATGACGAGGTGCCACTCAAGTGGGGCGTGGTGGCCGAGGCCTTGGGTAGGCAGGTGTTTGGCTTCCTGCCCTTGACCATCACCCGACTGGAAAGGGAGGAAATACCGGAAAACCTTTACATAGCCGGGGCGGCGACCGAGGTCAATACCGATGTCAGCAACGCCATCCGGATGAAGCCTATCCGGAAACAGGACGGGTCCGGTACGGGTATTTTCGAAATCTATACCTCCCTGCAAACAGGAGGAGGATTCCGTTTCTATGCCCAGCGAAGCGCCCAAGGCAGGGTCATTGGCGGAAGCAATGGCACCATCAGGAACAATGGTGAGGCCATCACCGTCAGTGAGAGTGCCACGTACCGCATCCGTATAGACCTGGAGGCCAATACCTATTCGCTGCTCAAGATAGACAAATGGAGCATCGTGGGCAGTGTGATTGCCGATGGTTGGGGAGGCGATGAACCTTTGGAATACCAGGGAGGCGGTATATGGAGAAGCTCGGTCAATCTGCTCGATCCTGCTGGCGAGGATGCCCGTTTTATATTCAGGGCCAACGGCGATTGGGACCTGGGGATGAAAAGGGTAGAGTCTACGGCCAACACGGTGCTGATGGAAAATGCGGCCGAAGAGCTTGGCTTTGCGTTGGAGGACATTCCCCTTACGAGCTTTGGCAGGCATATCGTCACCTTGGATCTATCTGCCGAAGGTTACACCTACCAGATAGAGCAGGACAATAGCGTGGAAACGCCCACTACCACACCTGACAGGCTGTTCCTGATTGCCGATGGGGAAGCAGCCGTGGAATTTACAAAGGATGGCAATCGTTTTACCAGCCCCAATTTCATACCCTTGCAGGCCGGAAAGCCGTATTATTTCAGCGGCAGCGAAAATGGCTCCGGCCAACGGTACACACTGAGCGGCACGCTTGGCCTGGCCGACGATTTGAGTGCCGATAACGTACGCGGTAACGTGGAATTTGGTGTCAGCGACAATCCGTTCCAGGTGAACCAGGACCAGGCATATAACATAACGGTCGATTTTGGTGAGGCTAGTTTGGCGTGGAGGTTCTACAATATCAAGTTGTTCCATTGGGACGATTGGGAGGCCCGTAGGGAGTTGCGGATGAACTATGTTCACCCCCTGCAGTTTGCGCTGACGGCCGATCTGAACGCAGGGTACAACTCCAAGTTCATATCGCCCTGGGATGTAGAATTGAGCAGTCCTACGCCTACGGCCATGGAGGGGCAGTTGACCTCCGACGGACAGGATATCAAGGCAACGGCCGAATCTGGTAGTTATGTGGTTCGTATTGTCGTCAACGCAGACTTTAACGGAGGAACGTATCAATTTGAAAAGCAATAATGTATAATAAGAAATATAGAACCAGGTTTTTGGGAAGGTGTTTGATCGCCTCCTCAAGAGCTTGCCATCGCATGATAAGCGGTTTGGCTTTATTTTCCATAATTGGATTCTTGGTAGCCTGTCAAGCGACTTCGGAGCAGCAAATCCAAGCCTACTACACCAAGGGCGATAGGAGCGCCCTTTTGGAACCGATGGGCGAGGTGGCCGTATTCGGTCAAGAGAGAGAGGCCCATGCCGTGACCATTACCGTAGATAGCGATAGCACGTTCCAGGCCATGGATGGCTTTGGTTATACGCTCACCGGCGGCAGTGCCGATCTGATCCATGCCCTGCCCGAAGACATGCAGGACAGTCTTTTGCACGAACTGTTTTCAGACGGGGAAAATGCCATCCGTGTCAATTACCTGCGCATCAGTATAGGTGCCTCCGACCTGAGTGCCTCCGTCTTTACCTATGACGAAATGCCCGCCGGGGAAACGGATCCCGAGCTGCGGCATTTTACCATGGATAAGGAAAGGGAGTCCTTGATACCCGTCCTGAAAAAGATCGTGGCTATCAACCCCGCCATCAAGATCCTCGGCTCCCCCTGGACGGCCCCTACCTGGATGAAGACCAATCAATCGTTCAAGGGCGGAAGCCTCAAAGAGGCCTATTACCAGGCCTATGCGGATTATTTCGTGAAATATATCCGGGCAATGGCCGATGAGGGGATTTCCCTGGATGCCATTACCATACAAAATGAGCCCCTGCACCCCGGCAACAACCCAAGCATGTACATGGAGGCACAAGAGCAGGCAGACTTTATTAAGACAGCTCTGGGCCCTACGTTTGAGCGGGCTGCAATCCGTACCAAGATCATCGTGTACGATCATAATGCCGATCGGCCAGATTACCCCCTGCACATCCTGCAAGATCCGGAGGCGGCCAAGTATGTGGATGGATCTGCCTTTCATCTCTATGGGGGGCAGATATCGGCCCTTTCCACCGTGCATGAGCAGTTTCCCGAAAAGCATATCTATTTCACGGAGCAATGGGTGGGCGGCCCGGGCAATTTTGCCCAAGACTTGCAATGGCATATATCCACCTTGATCATTGGAGCAACCAGAAACTGGAGTCGCAATGTGCTGGAATGGAACCTGGCTGCCGATGCGCAATACGGGCCGCATACCGATCAAGGGGGCTGCACTTCCTGCCTGGGTGCCATCACCATTCAGGATGGGGAGGTACAGCGCAACGTGGCCTATTATGTCATCGGCCATGCATCCAAGTTTGTGCCGGATGGCTCCAGGCGCATTGCCTCCAACCTGGTGGAAGCTTTGCCCAATGTGGCATTCTTGACCCCCGAAGGCAAAAAAGTGTTGATTGTCATCAATACGGGCAAGGAGGATCAAGCATTTCAAATTGCCCATGCGGGCAAAGCGACAGCTGTCCAGCTTAACGCTGGCGCAGTCGCTACTTATATTTGGTAATCTATTGATATCGAAAGACCATGGATAATAAAATATTTCTTTCATTTGCCTTTTTGGCGGTTGCTTGTACGCCATCCGTTAAGCAATCGGAGCAAAAACAGGCGGCGAAAATAGCTATAAGCAAAAGACAGGTGGAGCTCATCGTGACTGCCAAGGATAGTAACTGGCGGCTGACCACCGTAGATACCCTGCAGTTCCGACCATTGGCTCAACCGGTGGAGACCGATGTCGTGGTGTTCGTAGATCCCGCAAAGACCTTTCAGGAAATGGTGGGCATAGGCGGTGCCATTACCGACGCCTCGGCAGAGGTATTTGCCGAACTGCCCGAAGCGAAAAAGCAGGAATTTCTTCGGGCTTATTATGACAAAGAGCGGGGTATCGGCTACAGCTTGGCTAGGACAAACATCAACAGCTGTGATTTTTCCAGTGGCAGCTACACCTATGTGTCCGATGGCGACAGCACATTGAGCAGTTTTGATATTGCGCACGACAAAGCTTTCAAAATTCCGCTCATAGAGGCGGCTAGGAACGCGGCGGGAAACGACCTGCCCTTGTTCGTCAGCCCTTGGTCTCCGCCCGCCTGGATGAAAGACAATAAGAACATGCTTCAGGGAGGAAAGCTGCTGCCACAATATAGGGGGGCATGGGCAGCCTACTACATCAAGTTTATACAGGCTTATGAGCAACTTGGGATTCCCGTTTGGGGCCTTACCGTACAAAATGAGCCCATGGCCACGCAGACTTGGGAATCGTGCCTCTACACAGCAGAAGAAGAAAGGGATTTTATTAAGGAATACCTCGGGCCAGCCTTGCACAAGGCGGGTATGCAGGACAAGAAACTGATAGCTTGGGATCACAACAGGGATTTGCTATATCAAAGGGCCAGTACCGTACTCCATGATCCGGAAGCGGCCAAGTATGTGTGGGGCATCGGTTACCACTGGTATGAAACGTGGACTGGTGCGGGCAACAACTTTGAAAGCATGCAACGCGTGAAAGAGGCATTTCCCGATAAGCAATTGATCTTTACGGAAGGGTGTATCGAGAAGTTTGATCTGACAGAAGTAAACAGCTGGCGATTGGGCGAGCACTATGGCAAGAACATGATACACGATTTCAACAACGGTACCGCTGCTTGGTGCGATTGGAATATCCTATTGGACGAAAAAGGCGGACCAAACCATGTGGGCAACTTTTGCTTTGCTCCCGTCCATGCCGATCTACGTAGCAAGGAGCTCATCTATACCAGCGCCTATTATTACATCGGTCATTTCTCTAAATACATCAAATCGGGAGCCAAGCGCATCGTGAGTTCGCCCAGTCAGGATCGCCTGTTGAGCACTGCGTTTATCAATCCAGATGGAGGCATCGTGGTGGTGGTCATGAACCCTACGGATGATCCTATTGATTACAAATTATGGATAGATGGGGCGGCAACGGACGTGAAGGCGGCGGCGCACTCCATCGGCACATTGTTGCTGTAGCTGCTTGATAGAGGGACTCGATCCCTGTTAGAAATTATCAATCAGCACGTTTTTGAGCGAAGATTGGGCCAGAGCGTCAAGCGATCCATTTTTGGACTCCTTTACCCCCTTGAGGTCATAGGTTTTACCCTTTGACCTCACTTTAATCCCCACGGTTCCATCGGTTTCGTAGATACAGTAAGATGCATCTTGATTCGTAAATGTCACGGTGTTTAGGTCTCTGTCATAGGTGATTTTTCCATAGGTCATCTCTTGTTTTTCCTCGTCATAAAAAGGCTGCGGATAATAGAACTCAATACTTTCGTCAGGACGTTGGAGGGCATAGTATATCACTTCAGATTCGGCAAATAAGAGCACTTTCTTTTTACTTTTTTCCAGATCGAATGAAAAAAGCACTTCCATGGCATCATTATAGGGAAGAAAAAGCTGTTCGCTTACGGTAGCTTTGTCATTCTCCCATTCTGTATTTGTCACTTCCACAAAATACGGTTCGCGATTGGAAGCCCCTTCTTCAACGACCTTTATCACCCTCGGTTCGTTATTGACGACTTTAAATTCCGAAAATTGATGCCAACAACAGCCGCTTTTGGTCATGGTATGGATAGTTTTGGTCGTATAATCCACTTGAAACAGTCCGCAATATTCATTTGAAAGCACCGAAAAGCTTTCACTGAAATGGAATTTGCCATTTCCGTCCGCTAGGTAAATGTCGAAAGATGGCCCACCATAGCAACTAGCATAGCCGTTCATCAAAGCAAAGTCTTCCTCCTCGTCAAAGTTGAAATCTGCATAGATCAGCACACTTTGACTGCCATAGGGCAATTCGTGAATATTGGGAATGGCTTCATTTTTATCATTGATCAGGTAATCGGGAAAATCGAAAGTGCCTGCTTCTAGCACGATATTATTCGTGCTTTTGTCGTATATCCTGATCAGGTAATCTGGAACGCTTCCCTCTTCTTCATAAACCGAAGGGGTACTGCTAGGGATTTGTTCCTTGTTTAGATCAATGAGTGCATAGTATTTATCCGAAAAATCATGAATTTTAATCGGAAATTCCAATTGTGCATACAGATTGCCAGAAGTACACAGAGCGATAATATAAAACACAAAAAATTTCATTCGTAAAATCATTAATTGATTTTACGAATCTACAAATCTTTACCTAGCATAAATTCCCTGCTTTCAGGGATTTTTACCTATATCTCATATGCCACCCTTGCAAACTTGTTCCTGTACTCAATGGGCGTAAGCCCCGTAATCTTTTTAAATAGATCCCTAAAGGCTTTTGTATCCGTATAACCCACATCCAACATGATTTCAGTTACATTCTTCCTCGATGCTTCAAAGAACTTTTTGGCGGCTTCTACTCTTACTCTTTGTATATAGTCTATAGGGGTATTGTTGGTGGCTTCTTTAAATTTCCGTTCAAAAGTCCGACGGCCTGTATTAATTAGATTTGCTAAAGTTGCTATGGATATTTTATTATGATAGTGCTTTTCGATGTAATCCTGTACTTTTTGAATGTCATCATCACCGTGATTCCGTTGACCTTTGAATATCGCGAATTGAGATTGACTATCCCTTCCAATATCTAATGCAAAATATTTTGAAATCATGATTGCTGTTTCTCTATCCGCAAACTTTTCAACCAGGTACAATATTAAATTCCATAAACTGCTTGCCCCACCGCTGCTGTAAATATTATCGTGTTCTGTGATGATCGCCCCATCTTCTACCTGCACATCGGGGTATCTTTCTTTAAATTCGCTAACATGGGCCCAATGTGTCGAGCATTTCTTACCATGGAGTAAACCCGTTTCGGCCAAAAGAAAGGCGCCGACACACAAACTGGCGAGACTTGAACCTTTCTCGTGCAATTTTTTAAAATACGGTATCGCTTCTGCATTGGCCTCAATCCCTTTGGCAATATCGCCAAACGTGGGAGGTATGATCAACAAGTCCGTTTCGGTCACCTCTTTAAGCAACCTATTGGTTTTTATCATGTATTCGCCATTGTTGGCAGGTACATATTCTTGCAGGCCCACGTACTCCACTTCAAAGATGGGCTTTTTGCCAAATGTGGTTAAAAACTCATTGGCGGTATGAAAGGTTCTGAATGGTGGTGTAACGGCTTCAATTACCCCATACTCTGGTACAAAGACAGAAATCTGCATAGCAACGAAAGTATTAGGCCGCAAGGTAAAAAATAGTTTTGTCATAATTCACCCCTAATTTGTCGTTTTCACAACAGCTACGATCTTGTATCCTATCGTAATTTTGAATTGTAAATTTAATGCACAAAAAATAAAAACAATGGCACCAGTAACAAGAATTATGGTAGAAGCAACAGCAAATGCTCCCGTAGCAAAAGTTTGGAAGACTTGGAATACACCAAGCGACATTATGCAGTGGAATACCGCTGATCCCAGTTGGCATACCCCAAGCAGTGAAAATGACCTGCGCGTAGGCGGTAAGTTTAAGAATCGGATGGAGGCGAAAGATGGCAGTTTTTGCTTTGACTTCGAAGGCATTTATGATAAGGTAGAGCTGCATAAGGAAATTACTTATATCATGCCTGACGGGAGAAAAGCTACTACCTTGTTTACGGCGCAAAATGGTAAAACCGACATAAAAACCACCTTTGATGCTGAAACGGAAAATGATCCTGAATTTCAGAAACAAGGATGGCAAGCTATCTTGGACAACTTTGCAAAATATGTTGAATCAACTAATTTATAATATTACTAAAATGAAACCTGCCATGTCAGCGCCTGGACCAAGGCGATGAATTGCAGGTTCCATGAGGCCGTTAAAAAACAAATTATTTTCGAATGAAAAAGAAAAGAACAATCTTCTGGGTGGCAACGACCATCATCATCCTTTGGGAAGGTGTCATGCCACTTAGCACCCTGCTGTTTGCACCGCAGCAGGCGACCGTCGGTACAAAGCCTTTGGGCTATCCCGATTATTTTGCCTATACGCTTATCATCTGTAAAGTACTCGGCGTAATAGCGATCTCCTTTCCAAAAATACCGGCTAAGTTAACCGAATGGGCATATGCGGGGCTTACCTTTAATTTGATCTTTGCATTCATCAGTCATGCCTATGTAGATAAAAACATCGGCTTTATGCTCATGCCACTGGTGGTGTTGGGCATCCTGGCCGTTTCTTACATTTATAACCGTAAAATCCAGACCAATGGCTAAGACAAATTATCAAACCATTGATGAGTATCATCAGGCATTTAGCGATGAGTCATTGGCGCGGATGCAGACCATCCGAAAAATCATTCACGAAGTGGTGCCGGATGCCGCGGAAAGCATCAGTTATCAAATACCTTGTTTTAGATACCATGGCTATCTGCTATACTACTGCGCATTTCCCAAACATATCTCGTTATCGCATCCCTATAGTGCGGCATTTTGGGAACACTTCAAGGGTGATCTGGAGGGATATAAAACAAGCAAATCTATTATCCAGTTTCCAATGGATAAACCGCTGCCCGAGGCGCTTATCAGGAAAATCATCGCATTCCGGAAAAAGGAGAATGAGGAAAAGGCTAAATGAAATAATTAATTGATCACCACGTAAACTTTGACACAATGGAATTTGCAGTAGGAGGAAAGTGGCAAGCTTAAATCGGTTATGAATGTCTCCAATTATGGCAAATTGGTGAGCGCGGTTTTCATTACATTTTCCGGTAATTGCAGGAAAGCGCTCACCTATTACCATACCTGCTTTGGTGGTACATTGCAATTTGAAACTTTTGAAAAAGAACTACAAGGTTACACAGAAATGCCGGTCGTTAGTGGGGCGCTGGTTTCCGATCGCGTCTTGATCTACGGTTCGGACTTGGTACACAACGAAGGAAGAACACTTGGGAATTACATGTCTATTTTTCTACTTTGCGAAAACACGGACGACAGGCAGGCGCTGATTGAACAACTGAAACCTAATAAAAAGGATCTTTTTGCAGGATATTACGATGACCAAAAACTAGTTGAAATAACCGATGCGTTTGACGTGAGGTGGGTATTGGGTGTTTAACAATAGTTTGGCATCATCATCCCGCAAGAAGCTATAGGCTTTGCATATGCCCCCTTAGCTTGCCCTTTAAACGGAAAAACTCGCTAATTGTGGAATCTCGTTCTTGATGGGGGGATGAAATGAACCCATTGAACCCCTTTAAGGAGATTTTGAAGATAATTCGGAGCGTTTACAAGATCAGAAGTTGATAATTGATATTACTGTCCAACATGAATACTTAAATTAGGTAACTCGACTTGAAGTTTTACTTTTGCTTGCAATGCAGTAAAAACTCTCAATAATGTGTCCATGGTTACATTACTTGCATTGTTTTCAAGTCTGGAGATCTGAGCTTTCTGAACACCGATCAGTTTTCCCAATTCTTCCTGAGTCAAGTTACGTTCTTGTCGGGTTTGTCTAATTGCCTTACCTATTAAGTCCATTTGAAGTTCGTATTCAAATAAATCTCTTTCTACAGTCCCTATCTTTCCGATAAGTTCGTCCTGCACTTCATCTAACGTATGTGTTTTCATAATATTCTTGCCGACTTTATCCTCCTGCCAGGGAGTTTATGTTTATTTTTCGTTGAAGTACTTCGTCCTTAATTGTATCGCCCTTATAACTTGTGTATCTGGTACTTTACTTTGTTTCTTAATAAAACCGTGCGTTGAAACAACTAATGTATCAGACGAGGAAGTTTTGTCCCAAAATGCCAAAAGTCTATATTGAATCCCTTGATATAAAGTTCTAAATTCCCATATGTCATTATTTAGCTTTTTGAATAATTCGGGATCGTGTTCCGTTTGGGCCTTACGAATATTGTAAAGTATTTTCTCATAGTGTTTGCGTTCCAGTCCTCTTAAAAACGCGAAAGCCTCATCCAAAAATACAATTTCAAAACGTTTGTTCATTGATTTCACATCCTGAAACAAAGATAGCGAAAGTTTCATTATAACGAAACTTTTGGTTTTGTGTTTTTGATTTGCTAGAAACAGGATGCAAATTTCCGAAGAGATGCTATAAGTCAACCTATCAGCGAGAGGAAAAAGAACGATATTTCGCTGATTCAACGTAAAATTGTTCTAAACTTCTTAGTAAGATATGCCAAAATGTACCTTGAATGCTAGTAGCGGGAGGGCGAATCTCTTAATATAGTTAAAAACAGGGGCAATTTTTTAGCGTTGGTATATTAAATTGGCTTCAATCAAAATCAAAGATTCGCTACGCTCATCGTTCTTTTTCCGTTTAATTCTTTTGCCTGAGCACGCTCACAAAAGTCTTAAAACGAAAAAAAGCGACTTTTTACAGTCGCTCTTCAATCGGCGGAGAGTGAGAGATTCGAACTCTCGATACCCTTTTGAGGTATACACACTTTCCAGGCGTGCTCCTTAAACCACTCGGACAACTCTCCTTGAGTTCTTTTTTGAGGACTGCAAACATAGGAAAAATAGGATGTATATGCAAACACATTTTTTCTTGCCTGTTCCTGCATACCATACCATACCTGCCATCCGGCCGGTCTCAGGAATAGTCGCCCTGCTGCTTTTTGAAAGCCGATGGGCTAATGCCATATTTGTTTTTGAAGAGCGTGGCGAAGTAAGTGGGTGAAGAAAAGCCGGTTTGGAGAGCAACTTCGTTGATCGGAATATCCATTTTCAGCAAGTGCTTGGATTTCTTCAACCTACGGTTCACAATATAATCGTTCACGCTGCAGTCCAAGAGGACTTTTACTTTACGATAAAGCTGTACACGTGATATACCTATCTGTTTGCAGATGGCATCCACGCCAAATTTTGAATCGCCCAAATGCTGTTCCACCAGTGCCGACAAGTTGTTGAGGAAACGCCTATCGGTAGTGCTAATGCTTGCCCCGTCGGTATCGTTGCTTGGCACTATCTCACTTACAAAACGTTGTTTCAGCCCTTGCCTGTTAGCAATCAGGTTGTGAATGATGGTCTTGAGGTGATTCACATTGAATGGTTTGGTCAGATAGGTATCGGCCATAGACATCAATCCCTCATTGATCTGCTCTTCGGTGTCCATAGCAGAGAGCAAGATGATGGGAGTCGACGAAGTTCGGGTATCGTTTTTCAAACTTTTTACCAGTTCGATGCCGCTTTTGCCGGGCATTACCACGTCGCTGATGATGAGGTCAGGCACCTTACTAAATGCAAGACGCATCCCGTCTTCGGCGTTGGTAGCCGAATAGATTTGATAGGAACTTCCCAGGGTAGCGTGTAGAAACCGTAAAATTTCCTCATTGTCGTCAATGATCAGCAGTGCATGTTCTCTAGGCACGCCACCGTCGTCAATGCCTTGGTCAGCTGAGTTCAACGATGTGTGAAATAAGTTGGCCTCCGAAATGCCTTTTTCCTGCTTGTCTTTCTCTGGTGTAGATTTTTCCAGTTCACTTAGGTGAGCATCACCTACGGGGAGGCGCAGAGCAAAAGAAGTACCTTCATTCTCCTTACTGCTCACCGTAACGTTGCCATGATGCAGCTCAATGATATCTTTCACGAGTGCCAGCCCGATCCCAGAGCCACCCGTACTATATTCTCCTTGATAGAAGGGATCAAAAATATGCTCTATATGGGCTTTGTTAATGCCTTTTCCATTGTCTATCACGCGAATCACAAGATAATCTCCAAAGGTATTTTGTTGTATTCGTATGGTGATCTTACCATTCTTGGGCGTGAATTTAAACGCATTGGAGAGCAGGTTGTACATTACTTTCTCCATTAGGTCGGCATCGAACCAAAGATGGGTGATAGCACTTCTGTTCTCTATCTGTATGGGTATGTTCTTTTGCATGGAGAGCGGCTTGAACGACTGGGCGATTTGGTGCATAAATTTATACACATTCTGCGAAGAAGCCCTTAGCTTGAGCTTTTCGTTCTCCAGTCTTTGCAGGTCTATCAATTCCGACACGAGGTTGAGCAATCGCAAGGCATTGCGCTTTATCAATAGCAATTGATCCTTGGCACTTACGTTGAGCTCGCTAGTCCTTAGTAGCTCCTCAATAGGAGCCAGGATCAAGGTAAGAGGTGTTTTGAATTCGTGCGAGATATTGGTGAAGAAATTTATTTTTGCTTGCGATGCCTCTTTCACCCGATCGTTCATTTCAATAAGCTGTTGTTGCTGATTCCGAATTTCGGCATTCTGATGTTCCAAATGCTTGTTCTTGTCCCAATTGCTTTTCAATAGGTAAAAAGAGACCCCTGCGAATACGATGGCTAAGACCAGGCTCAGCACCAAGATATTGAGTACACTTTGTTGGTTTCTGTAGACTTTGGCTTGCTCATCTAGGAGTTTTTGCTGCTCATCAATATCTTTTTGCTGATTGTCGATGCGGTCCGCCTGCATCTTCATCAACTCCACGTTGCTAGAGTCTATCACCAGGGTATGAAGCATGTTGTCCCGCTGATAGGGCGTTTTTTGCAATATGGCGACAGCAGTCTGCACAGCTTCCTTCCCGCCAGTAGCATAAAGCATAGACGCACTGACGAGCTTTTTGGATATGTTGTCTAAACCATTTCCCTCGCCAGGAAGCGCATCCACCCCCACGATCGTGAGGTTTTTGGCCACTCCTTTTTCTTGCAGCGCTAGCCTCGTTCCAAGTGCCATTTGGTCATTGAAGGCAAATATGGCATCTGTATTGGCTAGTTTCTGCATATTCAGCGCTACCATTTTGCTTGCCGTATCCTTGAGCCACTGTCCGTTCAGCGAGGCGATTACCTGCATCTGGAGATGTGGTTTCAGCGCTTCGCGAAATCCCTTTTGACGCTCTATGGTTGCCGATGAGCCCGGCAGGCCGGTCACTTCTGCAACGCTGCCTTTTCCCCCCATTTTATGTGCTAGGTACTGACCGGCAAGGAAGCCTATGTTGTAATTGTCCGCTCCCACATAGGCATTATACAGGCCAGAAGAGGTCTTTCTATCGGTGACGATAACGGGTATGCCCTGTTGAAATACGGAATCGACTATGGGCGTTAGCGGCTGCGCTTCATTGGGAGAGATGATCAAGAGATCTATCCCCTCTTTTAGCAAGGCATTGACTTGTTCAATTTGCATCTCGTTACTTCCCCCGGCATCCATGTATATAAATTCTACTTCTGGATGAAAGGACAGTTCGCGTTTCATCTCCTTCAACATGGTCTCCCGCCAGGCATCATTGCCGATACATTGCGAAAATGCTATCCTGTACTTCTTTTCCCCCTTGTTTTGGGAGCATGAAGGAAAGAAAATACAACATATGGCGCAAAGTACTATAAGAGAAAAAAAACGATGCATAGATAGCCTGCCTTTAAAGTTTATTGGTGAAAGGTACAAATTTTTCTTTTTTTGAGCGGTCAGGCTCGGTGAAGTGTGTTGAAAATACACTATTCATCAAACTGCTCTTTATGGTTCAATATTTAAGGTTTATAATACAAAATTAAATTATCAAAAACTAATTGTTAAATTAAAGTTTTGTTTTACAGTGATTTATGGTTATGTAATATTTAGGTACATTTTTTAAATAATTTGAAACTATAGACCCTATAAAAAGTACGCGATCTGTCTACTTTAGCATCTATAAACCTAAAGAAGATAGTTGTGACTAAAAATTTGGCATTAGCATGGTCATTTGTGGTGGCCTTAGGCGGTTTCCTTTTTGGATTTGATACCGCGGTCATCTCTGGTGCAGAGCAGTCCGTTCAAAACTATTGGAAGCTCAATGATTTCGAGCATGGGCTAACTATGGCTATCGCATTAATCGGTACTATAGTAGGCGCGGTAATGGGCGCTTATCCTTCCGATAAACTTGGCCGGCGCAATACCTTGTTCCTCGTTGCATTGCTTTATCTCTTTTCTGCTTTGGGGACAGCGCTAGCCCAAGAATGGACAATATTCGTTTTATTTAGACTTCTAGGTGGTATAGGGGTAGGGATAAGCTCGGTGACGGCACCTATCTATATTGCTGAAATTTCTCCCGCCAGCTCTAGGGATAAACTTGTAGGCCTGTTTCAATTCAATATAGTCTTGGGGATCCTTATCGCTTATCTTTCCAATTATTATTTGGATCAGTTGGGCGTACAGTCCTGGCGTTGGATGCTGGGCGTGCAGGCCGTTCCCTCGCTTGTTTTCTTCTTTCTCATCTTTTTGGTTCCCGAAAGCCCTACGTGGCTACTGCTATATAAGCAAGATAAAGAAGGTGCCGAAAAGGTTTTGAGAAAAATGAATCCAGAAAACCATGAGCAAGAATTGGAACGGATAAAACAGCAAAATACACAAAGGGTTGGAACAGCCAAAGATTGGGCAATTCTTTGGGATAGAAAATACCGTTTTCCCGTGGTACTTGCCGTGCTGTTCGTCTTATTCAATCAGGCATCGGGTATCAATACCATTATTTATTATGCGCCACGGGTATTTGAAATGGCAGGTTTGGGCACGCAGGGCTCCTTATTATCAACGGTAGCTATTGGGTTGGTCAATTTTGCCTTTACCCTGATAGCCATCAATTTCATTGACCGGATAGGCCGCCGCAAACTCATGCTGATAGGTTCATTGGGCCTTATAGTTACCTTGCTTATGGTATCTTCCGCATTTTATAGCAAAGATACCGATGGAATGAATATTACCCTATATCTCATGATGTATGTGGCTTTCTTTGCCTTGTCGCAAGGAGCGGTAATTTGGGTTTTTATAGCTGAAATATTTCCCGAAGAGATACGTGCGAAAGGGAAGGCCTTAGGCAGCCTTAGCCTTTGGGTATTAGCGGCACTCGTGACATTCTTTTTCCCTACGGTTACGGCTTTTTTGGGAGGGGGCAATACCTTTTTGTTGTTTGCTATTTGCATGGTACTGCAGTTGGTATTTGTTTGGAAATGGATGCCCGAAACTATGGATAAATCGTTGGAGCGAATGGAGAAAAATATGATAACGCAAACAAGATAATAACGCAATTAAACAGAGTAAACCAATAAAATAAACTGATAAACCAATATGAAGCTATGAAGAAAAGACTATTGTTTCTATTATTTACGATGTCACTTGTTTTTAACGTACGAGGCCAAACGCCGCAAGTTTCGGGCAAAGTGACAGACTTGGGCGGAAAGCCGTTAGATGGGGTAACGGTTACCCTGGAAGGGACTACCACCATTGTGGTTTCCAATAGCGATGGGACCTATTCCATTGCTGCCAAGCCCGGACAAACGCTAATTTTCTCGATAGTAGGTGCTGACGCCGTAAGGCGGACCATTGAGGGCACAGACCAGCCAATAAACGTACAGTTAGACCTCAATTACAACCTCGATGAGGTCGTGGTAACTGGCTACCAAACAGAGAGAAAAAAAGACCTTACCGGTGCGGTAGCCATTGTTGATGTGGAAGAAATGCGCAAACAGGCCGTGGCCAACCCCATGAAGGCTTTGCAAGGACAGGTACCGGGCATGTATATCACGGGCAATGGCGCTCCAAGTTCGCCCGCTACCGTCCGTATACGTGGTGTCGGCACGCTTAATAACAACGATCCATTGTATATCATCGATGGGGTACCTACCAAAGCAGGCATGCATGAGATCAATCAAGCAGATATCGAGTCCATGCAAGTGTTGAAAGACGCTTCCGCGGCCAGTATCTATGGCTCACGTGCCGCCAATGGTGTCATCGTCATTACCACCAAGCATGGCAAGCAGGGTAGCACACAACTCAATGCCAACGTCTATTCTTCCTTGTCTTCCTATGTCAATAGGGTGAAAATGCTGGATACAGAAGGATACGGCAGGGCTTTGTGGCAGGCAAGCGTCAACAGTGGCAGCGATCCCAATGCCAGCGGACTTCCATACCGCTACGATTGGCAGGTCGATCCCAATACTAACTTGCCGGTCCTAAATAACATCTATGTGCCAGAATATTTGGACGAAGCCCATACCATGCGTTCGGCCAATACGGATTGGTTTGACGAGATATCGCAGATCGGTGTAGTGCAAAACTACGACGTGCAATTGTCCAATGGTACAGAAAACGGCAATTACCTGCTTTCACTGGGCTATTTTGACAACAAAGGCGTAGTAAGGACAACAGGGTTCAATCGTATTTCTGCACGATTCAACTCAGACTATAAACTGTTCGACGGCAGGCTAACCATCGGAGAGAACATGAGTTTAACGAAGACGAGGGAGGTGGCCACTACGCCGCTCAACGAGTCTACGCAGGCACTGCCCATTATCCCGTGCACACGGTAGACGGCATAGGCTGGGGCGGTCCTGTCGATGGCATGAACGACAGACAAAATCCCGTTCGTGTCCTCGAAGACAATAAGCAGAACGGTTATCATTATTTGCGCCTATTCGGGAACTTCTTTGCCGATGTGAAGATTTTGCAAAACCTCACCTTCCGCTCCAATGTAGGTATCGACTATGGAAGCAATACATCCAGAAATTGGCAGAAAAAATACCAGTCCGGTTATTTGGTGAACGACGTGAATCGCGTCATCAATCGGCAAAGCAATAGTGTAAAGACTACTTGGTCCAATACACTTAACTACAACCTGGTAATGGATAAGCATCGATTGGATGTATTGGGGGGTACGGAATATTACGTGGAGGATTTCAGTGAGTTCATGGCCTCGCGGGAAGGTTATATCCTGGAGGATCCAGATTACATGTACCTCGATGCAGGCACCGGACTCAAGGACAACGAAGGCTTTGGTGCCAAGCATGTGCTACTATCCTATTTTGCCAAGGCCAACTATTCTTATTTGGACAGGTACTTGCTTTCCGCCACCTTGCGCTATGACGGTTCCTCCCGTTTTGGTGAGAACAACCGCTTTGGTACCTTCCCTGCATTTTCGGCCGGTTGGCGTATCAGTGAAGAGGCCTTTATCAAAAATGCTACCTCCCTATTCGACGATTTGAAATTGCGATTTGGATGGGGGATGACCGGCAATCAGGAAATAAACAACAACGCCATCTATAATATTTACTTGGCTAACTATGATTTTACTTCCTATGACATCAACGGCAATAAAAGTGGTGTCTTGCCCTCCGGTGTGTTCTTGTCCCAAAATGCCAATCCCGATCTGCGGTGGGAAGCCACCAGCATGAGCAATGCAGGTATTGACTTCTCTTTCCTGAACCAAAAGCTATATGGTAGCGTAGACGCCTACTTGAAGAAGACCTCAGATATCCTTTTGCTACCGCCTTATATTGGCACGCTGGGAGAAGGAGGGAATAAATGGGTGAACGGTGCTTCCATGGAAAACAAAGGTCTGGAAATCGTTCTAGGCCATCGGGGCAATATCAACGAAGACCTGAAGTTGGACATTACGGCCAATTTGGATATCGTGAGGAACAAGGTGACGCACCTGCCGGATGAAGTGGTCAATGCATATGGGGGCGACGGCAGGGGGCAAAATATCCTTGGACGTACTTTGGACTCGTATTTTGGATACGTAGCCGACGGCATTTTCAGGACACAGCAAGAAGTAGACGAACATGCCAATCAGCCGGGCAAAGGGATGGGACGTATCCGTTTTGTCGATTTGAACGGCGACGGGGTCATTAACGACTTCGACCGAACTTGGATAGGAGTCCCCATACCCAAATTTACCTATGGCTTTAATGCGGCTGTGAACTATAAAAATTTCGACCTGTCGTTCTTCCTGCAGGGAATAGGTCCCGTAGACGTAAACAATGAATTTAAGATATATACCGACTTCTGGAGTGCCATCGAATCTTCTTCCAATAAAGGAGCTCGTCTCCTGGACGCCTGGTCACCCAGCAATCCCAATTCGGACATCCCTGCGGCATCCTTGACGGACGATAACTGGGAAGCGCGGCTTTCTACCTACCACATCGAGAATGGCACTTATCTGAAATTAAGGAATGCGCAGATTGGCTATACGTTTAGTAAGGAACTGCTGAACAAGCTGAAAATGCAGTCCTTGCGTATTTACGTGGGAGGTGACAACCTGGGGATCTTATACAAATCAGGGTCTTATACGGGCTTGGATCCGGAAAATCCCGGTTTTGGATACCCCAACCCCCTGGTCGTCACGGCAGGTGTTAACGTACGGTTTTAAGTCAATGTGCAATAAAACGATATAGGCAATGAAAAAGATAGTTGAAAATAGATATAAAATTATACTGATGATATGGGCTATGGCTATGGTCAGTAGCTGTAGCAATGTGCTCGATGTAGGGCCAAGGGGCGCCCTCAATGAAGATCAGGTGTCCAATCCAGAGCAGGCAGAAGGTTTCGTGATTGCCGCTTATTCCCAGTTGGGAAATGACGAAATGAACCGCTCTTTTAGCATGTATCAGTACGGTAATGTGCGGGCAGACGATGCCTACAAAGGTGGTGGCGGCATCAATGACGGGGATGTATTCCATTTTATGGAAACATTCACTACCTCGCGTCCCGACCAATGGAATTACGATGTCATGTGGTACAATATATATGTAGGTATAAGAAGGTGCAATGAAGGACTTAGAATCCTCGACAAATTTACCGAGGATGAATATCCTTTGGTGGCAGTACGTAAGGGCGAACTGCGTTTTTTGCGTGGCTATTGGTACCTCATGCTGGAAAACCTGTTTAAGAATATCCCTTATATAGATGAACATGTCGCCGTAGACGACTACAAGCTGGTGCTGAACAACGAATTTACCCGGGATGAGATTCTGGAGAAAATCGCTGCCGATTTTGAATATGCAGTGGAGGTCTTGCCCGCCACGCAACCACAGGTCGGTAGGGCAAACCGTATAGCAGCTTATGCATTTCTTGCCAAAACCAGGCTTTTCCAGGCTTACGAGCAGAGTGCTTCCCACGCGGTAAGCAACATCAATCCTACTCGGCTGGAACAAGTGGTGGCTGCTGCCGATCAGGTGGTCGCCTCTGGCTATAGCCTGCAGCCCGACTTTGCCAATAATTTCTTGCCCGGATCATATGAGAATGGCATGGAGGCACTTATTTCCGTGCAGTATTCTGCCAATGACGGTGTTACCAGCAGTGGCGGTGGCGATACCCGCGGCCGCGTTAACTTTGGCGATATCCTTACCGTACCGCAAGGCATTGGCTGTTGCGATTTCCAAAAGCCATCGCAAACCTTGGTCAATGCCTTTCGTACCAACGCAAATGGAATCCCCTTGTTGGACAATTACAACCAGCAAAACGTAGACTTTGCCATCCACACCGTAGATCCACGTATAGACCATACGGTTTCGAGGCCGGGCGCCCCATGGAAATATGAGCCAAATCGCGTGGTAACTACCTCATGGAGCAGGGCAACAGCCATATATGGCACCTATAACTCCATGAAAGAAAACGTATCGCCAGATTGCGATTGCTTTATAAATATTGCTCCTTTCTTTGGCAATACCAAGGCAAGGATTATGATGCGCTATGCCAACGTGCTCTTGTTTAAGGCCGAAGCCCTGATTGAGCTGGGAAGGCAGGACGAAGCATTGCCACTCATCAATGAAGTGCGCAGCAGGGCAGCGGCGAGTACCGAGAGACTGGTACAAGCAAACGGACAACCAACGTCCAACTATGCCATTGACCAGTACGTGCCCGGAGAAAACATCGTATGGAATCAGGAAAATGCACGCAAGGCAATGCGGTTTGAACGCAGGCTGGAGCTGGCATTGGAGGGCGAACGTTTCTTTGATCTGATGCGTTGGGGCATTGCCGATCAAACGCTCAATGCCTTCTTTAACGCAGAGAGAGGTACAAGGAGTATTTATCAAGGTGCCAATTTCACCAAGGGAAGGGATGAATTCTTGCCCATACCGCAAAATCAGATCTTTTGGAGCGAAAATCGATACGTTCAAAATCCAGGCTATTAAAATTATAAACAATTATGAGGACAATCCATCTATTTCGTAATAACAGTTTATTGCTACTGTTGCTATGCGTGCTCTTTGGGACTTCCTGCTCGAAAGAGGAAAATTCTTCTTTCAATCTGAACGCAGAAGTACAACTAAATGCATTCGCCATTGATGGCATCGAAGGCGACATCAATCAAAATACCGGTGAAATAACTATTGATGTCCCTTTTGGGACCGATATCACCACTTTGGCGCCAGCGTTTACCCTGCGGAGCCCAGAGCGATCCAGCTGCCGGTACTGTGCTCAATTTTACCGGCACCGTAGCCTACCGCATTACCAATGGTAATCTATATAAGGACTATGAGGTCATTGTCAGGATTGTTCCTCCCCTGAACTCATTTGCCATTGAAGGCGTTGAGGGGAACATCGACCACGGTAATAAGAGCGTTTCCCTGTTACTGCCGGACGGCATGGACCTAAGCGCCCTTTCACCGCAGGTAGAAGTGCAAAATGGTATATCCGTGAGTCCAGCCAGTGGTGCGGTGCAAGACTTTACCGAGCCCGTAACCTACACTTTTACCGCTGCTTCATCCAGTGTGGAATATACCGTTACGGTCATCAGCAATTCCATATATGAGTATGCATTCCTCGGTACGGCTGCCAGCAGGGATGCCATTGCCGATGACGACGAAAAGGCCGCTGCCGATTGGTTCTTTGCCAATTATCCGGAATCCGATTACATCTCCTTCCAAAGCATTGGGGCAGGACGTAGGCTGAGCAATTACAAGGTCATCTGGTGGCATCACGATGCATCGCAAGACCTGCCAGCCGCTGCAACCAATGCCACCGTGGTCAATGCCTTGAAGGCCTATCGTGCACAAGGTGGCGGATTGTTGCTTACTACCTATGCGGCTCTCTATCTGGAGACTCTAGGCGTAGTGCCAGCAGGTAAAGGCCCGAACAATGTGTTTGGCGATTTTGGCGATGGCGGTTTCATTGAGTATAATGACGATTGGGGTATTTCATTCCGTGGTAGGGAAAGCCATCCGATATTCCAAGGCATAGAAACATACGATACCGGCAAAGCCAATCTGCTGAGCAAGGGAACCTTTAGAAAGAATCATACCGCCTGGTGGTTCCTGCCCGAGTGGGGCGGATATGGCAATGCGGCCACCTGGCGCGAACAGACCGGTGGCATCAACTTGGCTTCCGAAGCGTGGGACGATTACCTCGATGGTCGTGTAGGTATTGCCGAGTGGCCTAGTGCAGGTCTGCAGGGCAACGTGGTGGTCATTACTTTCGGGGCCTATGACTGGTATTCCGAGCCAAGGAACGGCGGTAGTGACAATGCTTATATTGGCAATATACAGCGACTGACGAAGAATGCCATCGACTATATTAAAAACGATTAGTACAAGCGTAATCTAGAGAAATGATGATGTATTTAAAAGAAATGTTATTGGCAGGGGCCATCATGATGGGATTGAGTGCCTGTAGCAAAGATAATGATACCATTACTTGGCAACCCGAGGAAAGGGAGCGTTTTCTCCTATACCACGAGCCTACAAAAGGTTGGGTAGGCGACGTGATGCCCTATTACATAAACGGGCGCTTTGAAATTTTCTACCTGAACGATGCCACCGACGTGGAGAAACAGAGTAGTACGGGACAGCATCCCATATTCAAACTCTCTACCGACAACTTGGTGGATGTAACGGATGACGGAGAGGTAATCCCATATGGTACCGCCAATACGCAAGATCACTTGATTGGGACGGGATCCATGATACAGGTAGGGGATACGTATTACTTTTACTATACAGGACACAATGGTAGCGCCAGCTGGCTACAGAACAACAATACTGGCTGGGTATCTCCCAATAACCGCGAAGCCGTCATGTATGCCACCAGTAGTGATATGGTCAATTGGACAAAGCAAACCGACTTTATCCTAAAAGCACCATCGGGCTATGCCCGGAATGACTTTAGGGATCCCTATGTATTTTACAATGAAGAATTTGGAGAGTACTGGATGTTGGTGAGTACACAGCAGAACGGTAGGGGGGTATTGTTGCTTTATACCTCCGACAACCCGGGCAATAACGATTGGAAGCTGGATGGGCCCTTAACCATCCCTGATCATGATTACCTCATGTTGGAATGTGCCGATATATTCAAGGTCGGAGACAAGTATTACCTGCTTTTTGGTGAGGACTGGACAGGTACGCCAGGCACGCACTACCGTGTTGCCACTTCAACAAGAGGGCCGTGGCTGAAGCCGGAAAGTGGTAGGGACATGCTTGATGGGCACCAGTTCTATGCAGGTAAAACGGCATCCGACGGCAGTAATCGCTATGCCTTTGCTTGGGCGCATAGACGCAATCCAGAAAACGACAACGGTGCCAGAACCTGGGCAGGAAACTTGATTACGCATGAGATTTATGCTTTATCAAATGGAGAGCTGGCCGTGAGGATCCCTGAAGCTTTTAGCTCAAAGATCAATACGGCCTCTGAATGGAGCGTGGTGAATAAGGAGGGAACTGTGAATGAAAGTAATAACGGATTGGTATTGGCTGATGCCGCATCGGCCACGTTGAATGAATTGGGCGGGACCAATCGCATAACGGCCACCCTTTCGCTGGGTAGTGCAGAGTCCCTTTCCTTGTTCTTTGGCACAGGTGAATCTACGGGTAGCACCTATGAAATTCGGTTCGAGAAAAACAATAATAGAATTGCCGGGTATAATCTAGGCAATGAGGTGACACGTGTACCATTTGATTTTTCCGGTGACGATAGCTATGATATTACCTTGGTAGTGGATGGATCTATCGTAGTCGTTTATGTGAACGATCAAGTAGCACTGACCAACAGAAGCTATGGGCTACAGCATAAAAATTGGAGACTGACGGCGCATGGGGGGCAGGTTTCACTCACGAATTTCAGTACATTTAAGGCCGAATAGCACGGTGGTATATATTAAAGCCATTTTACAAATACGACATATAATGAAGAAAGTAAGCATTGCATTTTACTGTATAGCGGTGGCCATAATGGCTTCTTGTGGCAATCAACAGAACAAAAAGGAAGAGATTATGGACGAGCGGGAGCAATATAGACCCCAATACCACTTTTCGCCCAAAAGTGGATGGATGAACGATCCGAATGGCATGGTTTACCTAAACGGAACTTATCATTTCTTTTTCCAGCATAACCCCGATAGCACCGTTTGGGGGCCCATGCATTGGGGGCACGCCACGAGTACCGATCTGGTACACTGGGAAGAGCAGCCCATCGCCCTGTTCCCCGATAGCTTGGGTACTATCTTTTCCGGTAGTGCCGTAGTAGATAAGGACAATACGGCTGGTTTTGGCGAAAATGCCATCGTAGCCATTTTCACACATCATAATGACGCCATAGAGAAAGAAAGGACCGGCTTGCACCAATACCAAAGTTTGGCTTATAGCACAGACGAGGGAAAGACATGGACAAAATATGAAGGCAATCCTGTACTGCCCAACCCGGGTATCTGGGACTTTCGCGATCCCAAGGTGATGTGGCACGAGGCGTCCAAGCAATGGGTCATGACACTGGCTACCAAGCAAAGCGTTACCTTCTATGCATCTCCCAATTTGAAAGAATGGAATAGGCTCAGCGAGTTTGGCGAAGGGATCGGTGCACACGGCGGCGTTTGGGAATGCCCGGATTTGATCGAGCTGGATAGCGACAAAGGGAAAAAATGGGTGCTGCTTGTCAGCATCAATCCCGGAGGCCCCAACACAGGCTCGGCCACGCAATATTTCATTGGCCAGTTTGATGGCACGCACTTCAAGTCCGACCATACCGACACCCGTTGGATCGATTACGGGCCGGAGGACTATGCCGGTGTCACGTTCTTCAATACGGGCGATAGAAAAATCTTTATTGGATGGATGAACAACTGGGAATATGCCAACGAAATACCGGCGACTACCTGGAGGGGCGGGGCTACCATCGCACGCGATTTGAAGCTGAAGGATGTGGATGGACAACTGTTCGTCGTATCGGAGCCGGTGAAAGAATTGGAGACCATTTACGGAGAGGCGGGCGAAGAGGCAGAAGTAACGGTAACGGATGCCTACGACCTTACCGACAAGGTGAAGCGTTTCAAAGGGCAGTACAGCCTTGAATTTGAGCTGGATGCAGCAAAGGATTTCACGATTCATTTGGTTAATAGTAAGCAGGAAGAGGTGGTGATAGGCTACGATGCCAAGGATAATAATTATTACGTAGATCGCAGCAAATCGGGCAATACCGATTTTAAGGACAACTTCGTGTTGAAGGCAACGGCACCTCGCATTGCCAAGGGCAAGCTATCCTTACGTCTTTTGGTCGATGTCAATTCCGTAGAGCTATTTGCAGATGGAGGCCTTTCCGTACTGTCCAACTTATTCTTCCCCAGTGAAGTGTTAGATGGCTTGCGCATAGCTGCCCCGGAACAATTGACCCTAAAAAACTTGAAGTATCAGGGGATAAATAGTATTCTGTGATGGTGTATAACCGTTGAAGAAAAAGGCCTTTGGTAACTATGCCAAAGGCCTTTTTTATGTCTCCTTCGCCTGCTTTATCAATTCCTCAATGAGTATACGGGCTGCCTTTTTCTGGTATATTTCTTTTTGCCAGATGACGTAGGCGTGCTGTATGATCACCTTGCCATCTTCGCCCTTTATGGGGATGCCCATTAGGTGTGGCCAATTTCTCGCTAAGGACTGCTCGGTCACAATGGTGGCCCAATTGCTGGAGACTACCAGCTCCAGGGTAGATCGTACATCGTTCAGTTCCATGCGTATCCGAGGCTTCAGTCCTTTTTGCTTGAACAGCTTGTCGATGAACCTTCGCGTCCTGAATTCATTTCCAGGTAACACCATTTCCTGTTCCGCAAGTTCTTCGATGCTCACCTCCTTGCGGCCTGCAAGGGCGTTTTGGTCGGATACCGCCATCATCAACCTCGATGTCAGTAGAAATTGTTTGATCAGCTCATCATCGTCGCTCTCGATATGAAAGGTGAGAATAAGGTCGAGCTGGGAGGCGCGCAACTTCTGCTCTAGTACGGCCGAGGTACCATATTCCATATAAGTATGTATTTTGGGGTAACGGGCTGTAAACGAAGCCAGCGCTTTGATAAGTGCGTGAGAGAGCGCATAGGTCACTCCAATGCGCAACTCCCCGGTAGCCAATTGTTGAAGTTCGTTCAAGGCCATTTTGGCCTCATCAGCCTGCTGTAGAATACGTTGTGCATAGCGCAGCAATATGGCACCTGCTTCAGTCAGGTTTTCTATGCGCTTACCTATCCGATTGAATAAAGGAACACCCATCTCGTCTTCCATAAGCTTGATTTGTTGGGATAGGGTAGATTGCGTGATAAAACAAGATTTGGCCGCTTCGGTAAAGTTCATCTTTTCTGCCGCAGCTACAAAATAAGTCAATTGTCGGAGTTCCATACCTGGTCTATATCGGTTTTATCAATAACAACAGTAAGAATAATTCATTAAGCAAATTTACTAAAATACCATACATTTGTAGCAAAGGAATAATCCAATGGGTGCTTGATCCATTTTAGATCCTTCTTAGTCTCTGGGAATGAGACAGTAACAAATTTACCAATTATGACAAAGACACTTTCACCCGGTGCCCGATTCAGGGAAGCCATATTACAGGAAAAGCCACTTCAAATAGTGGGAACTATTAATGCCAACCATGCACTCTTGGCCACACAGGCCGGTTTTAAGGCCATTTATCTATCGGGTGGTGGTGTTGCTGCGGGTTCCTTGGGTATTCCGGACCTAGGTATTACCACATTGGATGACGTGCTCACCGATGTGTCGCGTATTACTTATATATGTGATACGCCCCTGCTGGTAGATGTAGACACGGGATTTGGACCATCTTCATTCAACGTAGCACGTACGGTGAAATCGCTGATAACGGCTGGTGCCGCCGCCTTGCATATTGAGGATCAGGCAGGAGCCAAACGCTGCGGCCACAGGCCAAACAAAGAACTTGTCAGTAAGGAAGAAATGGTGGACCGCATTCGGTCTGCCGTGGATGCCCGTACCGATGAAACCTTTGTAATTGGTGCACGCACGGATGCCTTGGCCGGCGAAGGTTTGGAAGCCGCATTGGACAGGGCCGCGGCCTATGCCGAGGCAGGGGCCGATTTCATATTTGCCGAAGCTGTGCATGACCTGCCCTATTATCTCAAATTCAAGGAAGCAACAGGACTACCCGTACTGGCCAATATCACCGAGTTCGGAATGACCCCTTTGTGGACAACGGACGAACTTAGGGAGGCAGCGGTCGATTTGGTTCTTTATCCCCTGTCGGCATTTAGGGCCGCTAATAAGGCGGCATTGAACGTATTCGAGCATTTGCGAAAAGAAGGAACGCAGAAAAACGTAATTGACACAATGCAGACTCGCCAAGAACTTTATGAGAGCATAGGCTATTATGATTATGAAACAAAGCTGGATGAACTTTTTGCTGCCAAACAGTAATAGCAGCAGCCATTAGATGCTTTCTGAATAAAAAAACGACTAACCATGGAACAAACTATTCAAACTCCAAAACCTAAAAAATCGGTAGCCCTTTCTGGTGTGGCAGCTGGTAGCACCGCCTTATGCACCGTAGGGAAAAGTGGAAACGACCTACATTACCGAGGCTATGATATACACGATTTGGCCGAAAAGGCCAGCTTTGAGGAAGTAGCCTACCTGCTCATACACGAAAAACTACCTACCCACGCGCAATTAAGGGCGTATAAAACCAAGCTGAAGGCATTGAGGGGATTACCACAGATTGCCAAGAAAGTATTGGAAGAGATACCCGCAGCAGCGCATCCCATGGATGTGTTGCGAACCTATACCTCCGTTTTAGGTACCTTATACCCGGAAAAGGATGACCACAATAAACCCGATGCCAGGAACATAGCGGACCATCTGTTGGCCTCTTACCCATCGGCCTTGCTCTATTGGTACCATTTCACGCACAATGGACGAAAGATAGAGACCGAGACTGACGATGACAGCATCGGAGCACATATCCTCCATTTGTTACATGGACAGAAGCCTTCCAAACTTTGGGAAGAGGCCATGCAGATCTCTCTTGTACTCTATGCCGAACACGAGTTCAATGCCTCCACCTTTACAGCTAGGGTGATAGCCGGTACCGGCTCCGACTTCTATTCCTGCATTACCGGTGCCATTGGTGCCTTGCGCGGACCCAAGCATGGCGGCGCAAACGAGGTGGCTTTTGAAATTCAGAGTCGCTATGCTTCGCCTGAGGAGGCCGAGGAAGATATTATAGCGCGTTTGCAGCGTAAGGAGGTGGTCATTGGCTTTGGCCATCCCGTCTATACCATTTCGGATCCCCGGAACGAGATCATCAAGCAAGTGGCCAAGCGCCTGTCAGATAGCGTGGGCGATACGCTGCTTTACGACATAGCCGAAAGGTTGGAATCCGTGATGCAACGGGAAAAGAAGATGTTCCCCAATCTGGACTGGTTCTCGGCGGTTTCCTATCACCTGATGGGTATACCTACCTACTTTTTTACGCCATTGTTTATCATGTCTCGCATTACCGGATGGAGCGCGCATGTCATCGAACAACGCATAGACGGGAAGATCATACGCCCGAGCGCCAATTACATCGGCCCGGATAACCTGGACTTTGTTCCAATTGACCAACGTTAACATTTTTAAAACCATAAAAAACAACAATATACATTTATGTCTTCAGCTATCAGCAACAATATCCGTCCCGATGCCGATCAAGTCTTGATTGATATCGTCGATTATGCCTTAAATTATGAAATCACCAGCGATTTGGCGTGGTCTACCGCCCATTATGACCTGTTGGATACCCTTGGCTGCGGCTTCAATGCCTTGCGTTTCCCTGCCTGTACCAAACTGTTGGGCCCGGTAGTGCCAGGTACCGTCGTGCCCCATGGCACCAAGGTGCCCGGTACTTCCTATCAGTTGGATCCCGTGCTGGGTGCATTCAATATAGGTACCATCATCCGCTGGCTGGATTTTAACGATACGTTCCTGGCAGCAGAATGGGGACATCCGTCGGATAACCTCGGAGGCATATTGGCCGTGGCCGACTGGCTCTCCCGCAAGGCAATTGCCGAGGGAAAAGAGCCTCTGACTGTCAAGACCGTGTTGGAAGGCATGATCAAGGCACATGAGATACAGGGATGCATTGCTTTGGAAAATTCGTTCAACAAGGTCGGATTGGACCACGTTATCTTAGTGAAAATCGCTTCTACGGCAGTAGTAGGTAAAATTCTTGGCTTAAGTCGCGATGAACTCATCAATGCCGTATCATTGGCCTTTGTAGACGGACAGTCCTTACGTACCTACCGCCACGCACCCAATACGGGCAGTCGCAAGTCTTGGGCTGCCGGCGATGCTACTTCCAGGGCGGTGAAATTGGCCCTGATGGCCCAAAAGGGCGAGATGGGCTACCCTTCTGTATTGACAGCACCCGTATGGGGCTTCTATGATGTCTCTTTCAAGGGAAAAAGCTTCCAGTTCCAGCGGGCTTATGGTTCTTATATCATGGAAAATGTGCTGTTCAAGATATCGTTCCCGGCCGAGTTCCACGCACAGACAGCTGCCGAGGCGGCCATGACTATCCATAAGCAGTTGCAGGAAGCAGGCAAGACCGTGGAAGACATTAAGACCATCAAGATACGTTCCCACGAAGCGGCCATTAGGATTATTTCCAAGACGGGACCGCTCTACAACCCGGCAGACAGGGATCACTGCCTGCAATACATGATCGCCGTACCACTCATTTTTGGTCGCTTGACGGCCGAGGATTATGAAGATAAGATCGCATCTGATCCGAGGATCGACGCCCTGCGCGATAAAATGGTGGTGGAAGAAGATCCTCAGTTTACGACAGATTATCACGATCCCGAGAAGCGTTCCATTGCCAATGCGCTCACCGTCATATTCAACGACGATTCTTCACTTCCCGAGGTGGTTGTGGAATATCCCATCGGGCACAAACGCCGCCGTGAAGAAGGTATTCCGCTGTTGATCGATAAATATAAATCCAATCTCGGACTGCTGTTTGCTCAAAAGCAAAAGGAAACCATTCTGGAGCTGTCGCTGGATTATGATAAGCTAGTGGACACTCCCGTGCACGAATTCGTGGATCTATTGGTATTATAGGGGACCTCTGTGCTGCGCGCCCTAGCATGACTAGAGCCGCGCGGTAATAGAGTGAAGAAATAAAAGTATAGAAGGAATTAACTGGCTATGATGAAAAATAAGATTTTTTCGGCCATCAGAATATATTAGAGCAGGTTACATTAATACGAAAGAGACTAACTTAATAAGCGTTATCGTATAAGGGCATCCTAATTATGCATGTTTTGCCAATGCCCCTATACGATACGTGATTTTATTTTTTATCGCAATTATTCAGTTTTAAACACTAGCAATATTTTTTCGATGGTACATCACTATCGGTATCGCTAGCTATTTTATTTTTTTTAACCATAATACCCCTAAGTTAATGAAAAAGCAATTGCCCAATTTATTAACCAATCCCATCATTCATTACAACCTGGATGCGGATAGATTGACAAGCCAAACCCTGGCATTGGGTCAAGGAACGTTAAGTGACACTGGAGCATTAGTAGTTTGTACAGGTGCATTTACTGGAAGAAGTCCCAACGATAAGTTTGTGGTCAAAGATGAAATCACTGTCGACACCGTCGATTGGAATGCGTACAACAAACCCATAGAAGAGCGTTATTTTCATGCCCTAAAAACGGATTTGCTCGCTTTTTTGAACAACCAAAAGGAGGTATGGGTGCGCGATGTATATGCCTGTGCTAGCCCTGCCTTTCGGCAAGGTGTAAGGGTTATCAATGAGACACCGTGGTGCAATCTTTTTGTCGCCAATATGTTCATTGCCCCTACAGTAAGCGAACTGGAAACATTCGAACCGGATTGGCTTATTATCCAAGCCCCCAGTTTTAAGGCTACGGTCGAAAAGCATGGAACCAGACAGGAAAATTTTGCGGTGATTTCGTTTCAGCACAAAACTATACTGATAGGTGGTACGGGCTACACGGGAGAGATAAAGAAAGGCGTGTTTTATGTCCTCAATTTTCTGTTGCCTTATGAGAAGAATGTGCTGAGCATGCACTGCAGCGCCAATGTGGGAGAGCAAGGAGACACGGCCATTTTCTTTGGACTGAGTGGTACGGGCAAAACCACCTTGAGTGCCGATCCCCACCGTCGGTTGGTGGGCGATGATGAACATGGCTGGTCGAATGAGGAGGTGTTCAATTTCGAGGGTGGCTGTTATGCCAAGGCTATTAACTTGACCCAAGAGAGCGAACCGGAAATATATGGAGCCATTAGGCATGGGGCACTGGTGGAAAATGTTGTTTTCTGTCCCGGGACGAAGCAGGTGGATTTTTCGGATATTTCCATCACGGAAAACACCCGCGTAAGCTATCCCTTATCCTATATAGAAAATGCGCTTATTCCGTCCATAGCAGGGCTGCCGCAAAATATTTTCTTTCTCACCTGTGATGCCTATGGGGTATTCCCACCGCTGAGCAGGCTCAGTCCCGAGCAGGCCATGTATTATTTCATCAGCGGCTATACGGCCAAGATTGCGGGTACCGAAGAAGGTATAACAGAGCCACAGGTGACCTTTAGCGCTTGTTTTGGTGCGCCTTTTCTGCCTTTGCACCCAGGCTTTTATGCTAAGATGCTGGGAGAGAAAATCGAGAAATATAAAGTGAACGTCTGGATGGTCAATACCGGTTGGACAGGGGGGAGTTATGGCGTAGGAAGTCGTATCAAACTATCCTATACCCGAGCGATGATCAATGCGGTACTGGACGGAAAGATGGACGATGCGGTCTATGAACCACATGCGGTATTCGGTGTGCAGGTACCCCACTCCGTGCCCGATGTGCCCAGCGAACTTTTAAATCCCATAAATACTTGGGGAGATAAGCGACTTTATGAACAAACGGCGCTGAAACTGGTTCAGAAGTTCAGGACGAATTTCGATTGCTACGCATCGGAAGTATCACCGGAGATATTGGCCGCTGGCCCCAAAAGCTGAAGGACACGAAAATGATGATAGTAAAGACACCTAATTTTATGTACCTTAAAACTAACCAACTATGTTTTATGCTTATCAAATTAAGTCATTAGAGGCCTATCGGGAGCTTTATAAAAAGAGTGTCACGCATCCCGAAAACTTTTGGAGTGATGTCGCTACCCATTTTCAGTGGCATCGAAAGTGGGACAAAGTGCTGGACTGGAGCTTTGCGGAGGACGATCTTCATATTGAATGGTTTAAGGGGGCTAAACTCAACATCACGGAGAATTGCCTAGACAGGCATTTGCCCGTCAACGGCAATAAGAATGCCATTGTCTGGGTGCCCAACAATCCCGATGATCGCTGTCGGATATTGACCTACAACGTGCTGTTCAAGAAAGTATGCCAGTTTGCCAACGTGCTGAAGAACAATGGCGTGAAAAAAGGCGATTCCGTATGTGTTTACATGGGCATGATCCCCGAACTGGCCATTGCCATGTTGGCCTGTGCCCGTATCGGGGCCGTTCATTCCGTTGTCTTTGGCGGCTTTTCTGCCAAGAGCATTGCCGAGCGTATACACGACTGCCAGGCGCGGCACGTCATCACCTGTGATGGCTCCTATCATGGCGCCAAGATTGTTCCTCTAAAAGACATCATAGATGATGCCGTGATTACCTGTCCGGAAGTGGAACGGGTGATCGTGCGTACGCGCACCCATACCCCGGTCTCCATGATCAAGGGACGCGATGTATGGTGGGAGGACGAGATTGCGGAGGTAGAATCTCTGGGTATGGAAAACTGTGCTGCAGAAGACATGGATGCCGAAGATCCGCTTTTTACCCTATACACATCGGGCTCTACGGGCAAGCCCAAAGGGGTGGTGCATGCCACGGCCGGCTATATGGTGTACACGGCCTATGCCTTTGTCAATGTACTGCAGTTCGATCCCCGCGATGTCCATTTTGCCACCGCCGATATCGGCTGGATTACAGGGCATAGCTTTGTGGTGTATGGTCCTTTGCTGGCCGGTGGCACTACCATTATTTATGAGGGCATACCGGTATATCCGGATGCGTCCAGCCTATGGAAGATTGTCGAACGCTTTCACGTCAACTCGCTCTATACGGCCCCTACGGTCGTCCGCAGCCTGATGAGCTATGGCGATGAACCGGTAGACAAGCACGACACCTCTTCCTTGAAAGTACTTGGAAGTGCGGGGGAGCCGCTGAACGACGAGGCATGGCACTGGTACCACCAGAAAATAGGTAAGGGCAAAGCGCCGGTGGTCGATTCCTGGTGGCAAACGGAAACGGCCGCTCCGATGATATCCAGCCTGGCAGGGGTGACCCCGGGCGTGCCCGGATGGGCGACCTTGCCATTGCCCGGAGTGCAGCCGGTACTGGTGGATTCCGAAGGCAAGGAAATCAACGAACAGGTGGCATCGGGCAATCTGTGCATCCGCTTTCCATGGCCGTCCATCATCAGGACTACCTTTGGCGATCACGAGCGCTTTAAGCAGGCCTACTTTACGACTTTCCCGGGCTATTACTTTACCGGTGACGGGGCCAGCAGGGACGAGGCCGGAAATTACAAACTGACGGGGCGCGTAGACGATGTGCTCAATGTAAGTGGCCACCGTATCGGTACGGCAGAATTGGAAAATGCCATCAACATGCACAATGGAGTGGTAGAAAGTGCCGTGGTAGGTTATCCACATGCCCTGAAAGGGCAAGGAATATATGCCTATGTCATTTTCAAGTCGGGCCATCAGATAGACGAAAAAGAGGTACGGCAGAATATTGCCGCTACGGTCAGTAGGATTATCGGAGCGATAGCCAAGCCGGAGAAAATCCAGTTTGTGCCTGCACTTCCCAAGACACGCAGCGGGAAGATCGTCAGGCGTATCTTGCGAAAGATAGCCGAAAATGACCTGGAGAACTTTGGAGATATAAGTACGCTGCAGGATACCGAGATCATCGACACCATCGTGCAAGGTAGGCTTTGAAATTTAATGCGGATTGTAATGCGTTCATACAAAATTATCTATATATGGAAATCAAGAAATTGCTCATCGCCAATAGAGGTGAAATCGCCATTCGCATAGCGCGCGCAGCTACGGAGCTCGGCATAGCTACGGTGGCCATTTATACGTATGAAGATCGGTTCTCCCTGCATCGCTACAAGGCAGACGAAGCTTATCAGATAGGGGACGACAATGATCCGCTGAAACCCTACCTGAACATCGAGGAGATCATTCGGATAGCGCAGGAAAGTGGCTCCAATGCCATTCATCCCGGCTACGGATTTCTTTCGGAAAATGCCGACTTTGCACAGCAGGTCACCGAGGCCGGTCTACTGTTCATAGGGCCATCTGCCCAGGCCATGCGCGCATTGGGCGATAAGGTCTCGGCCAAGGAGGCAGCCATAGCTGCAAAGATTCCCATCATCGAAAGCAACATAAAGGCGTTGACCAGCGAAGAGATCGCGTTGGAAGAGGCAAATCGGATAGGCTATCCCTTGATGATCAAGGCCGCCGCCGGCGGAGGTGGCCGTGGCATGCGCGTGGTGCGCAATGACGAGGACCTAAAAAAGGCTTTCCGCGAAGCCCGTAGCGAGGCCAAGAACGCCTTTGGCAATGATACCGTATTCATCGAAAAATATGTGGAAAATCCCAAGCATATCGAGGTACAGATAGTGGGCGATAAGCACGGCCACCTGGTGCATCTCTATGAGCGGGACTGCTCCGTGCAAAGGCGATTTCAGAAAGTGGTGGAGTTTGCCCCATCCGTCACGTTGAAGGACGAGACCCTGCAAAAGCTCTATCAATATGCGTTGGACATTGCTGCCGAGGTGGACTACAACAATGTCGGTACCGTGGAGTTTCTCGTGGATGCCGAGGAAAACATTTACTTCATAGAGGTCAATACACGCATTCAGGTAGAGCATACCGTGACCGAATTGATCACGGGCGTCGACCTGATCCGTACGCAGCTGTATATTGCGCAGGACTACCCTTTGTCTTCTCCGGAAATAGGGCTGGGCGACCAGCAGGCCATTCCCAAGACGGGCGTGGCCATACAGTGCCGCATCACCACGGAAGACCCCCAGAACGATTTCAAGCCCGACTATGGCACCTTGGTAACCTATCGCAATGCCGGTGGCTTCGGTATACGACTGGATGAGGGCAGTACCTATGTGGGCATGAAGATCAGCCCGTTTTTCGATTCCATGTTGGTGAAGGTATGTGCACATGGCACCACGCTGGCCGATGCATCGGCTAAGATGATGCGGGCATTGAAAGAAATGCGTATCCGTGGCGTGAAAAACAATATTCTTTTCTTGGAAAACCTCATTGGTCATCCTATTTTTCAGTCGGGCGATACCAATGTGGGTTTCATTGCCGAGCATCCAGAACTGTTCAGCTTCAGTCCCATGCAGGACCGTGCCACCAAGCTGATGAAGTACATTGCGGATGTCATCGTCAACGGTAATCCCGAGGTGAGCGACAAAAAGCCCAGCATCCGGTTTGAGAAACCCATTGTACCTCCTTTTTCCAAAGGAGAGCATTTTCCTGAAGGTAGCAAACAGTTGCTGGACAGCATGGGACCCGAGCGTTTCAGCGAGTGGATCCGCCAGGAGAACAAGGTATTCTATACCGATACAACCTTTCGTGATGCCCATCAGTCCATATTGGCTACGCGTGTACGTACCTACGACATGCTGAACGTGGCCGAGGGCTTTGCCAAGGATTTTCCCAGCCTCTTCAGTATGGAGGTATGGGGCGGAGCTACCTTCGATGTATGCATGCGTTTTCTCAAGGAAGACCCCTGGCAACGGCTGATTGACTTTCGCAAGGCCATCCCGAACATCCTGCTACAGATGCTCATACGGGGTACCAATGGTTTGGGCTATGCGGCCTATCCCGATAACCTGATCGAAACGTTTGTGGAGAAAAGCTGGGAAAGTGGGATAGACGTGTTCCGTATCTTCGATTCGCTCAACTGGATGAAGAACATGGCCCCCTGCATCGAGATGGTGCGCAAGCGTACTAATGGTATTGCCGAGGGGACCATCTGCTATACGGGCGATATCGTAGATCCCAAACGTACCAAGTATACCTTGGAGTACTACCTGAAACTGGCCAAGGAGCTGGAAGATGCCGGAGCGCACATGTTGGGGATCAAGGATATGGCCGGCCTGTTGAAGCCGGCAGCTGCCAAGTTGCTGGTCTCGGCACTGAAAGAGACGGTGAAGCTACCTATCCATTTGCATACGCACGATACCTCGTCGCTGCAATGCGCCACTTACCTGGAGGCCATCAATGTGGGGGTGGACATCGTGGACTGTGCATTGGGGTCCGTCTCTGGGCAGACATCGCAACCCAGCCTGAACTCCGTGGCCGAGATGATGCGCTTTCATCCGCGCGAAAACCCCATCAATATCGCTTCGCTGAACGACTATTCCGATTATTGGGAGTCCGTACGTAAATATTATTATTCTTTCGAGGCCGATTTCAAGGGAAGTCGGGCGCAGGTATTCGAGGACGAAATACCGGGCGGCCAGTTTTCCAACCTCAAGCGGCAGGCCGATGCGCTGGGATTGGGCACGCAGTTCTACGAGGTGACAAAAATGTACACCCGCGTGAACCGGATGTTTGGCGACATTATCAAGGTAACCCCCAGCTCCAAGGTGGTGGGCGACATGGCGCAATTCATGGTGTCCAATAAATTGGACCCGGAAGATATTTACTCCAAAGGCGATACCCTCAATTTTCCGGAATCGGTGAAAGACTTTTTTCTAGGAAAGATCGGACAGCCGGTAGGTGGATTTCCGGAGGATTTGCAAAAGATCATCCTGCGCGATGAACAGCCTTTTACGGACAGGCCCAACCAACATCTCGAACCGGTCGATTTCGATAGGGAATTGGCCGATTTCCAGGACGAGTATGGCAAGGAGCTGACGCTCTTGGATTTCCTTTCCTATAAATTCTATCCCAAGGTGTTCAAGGATTACCTAGAACACAAGAATCTATATGGCGATGTCTCCGTGCTGCCCACGCCGTTGTTCCTCTATGGCATGCAGCCGGGAGAAGACGCCTCCATCAAGATCGCCACGGGAAAGACCTTGTTGGTACAGTTCTCGGGCTATGGACCCACCAATGAGGAAAAGGGCACGCGGACATTGTTCTTCAAGCTGAACGGGCAGACCCGCCCGCTGGAGGTGCTGGACAAGAGCATCAAGGTGACGGTAGTAGAGAACAGAAAGGCCGATGCCGGCAATCCCAAGGAAATAGCGGTTCCCTTACGTGGCATGATTTCCAAGATATCCGTCAAGGCAGGACAAGAGGTGAAGAAGAACCAGCCCTTGTTTGTCATAGAGGCCATGAAGATGGAAACGACTATCACGGCCATGGAAGATGCGGTCATCGATGCGGTAGTGCTATCGGAAGGCACCTTGGTCAATGTCAATGATTTAGTGCTGGTTTTGCGTTGAGCATAGGTTCGAAAGAACCCCGATACTTGTTCTATCGGGGCTGATTTCATGCTGGACTTCTCTTAATGTTATATATGGGAAGTATCCGTATTGTCCTTTGTGTCTTTGCTACCCAGTTTCATCAGATCTGGAACCAAAAACGATATAAGGCCAATGACACTTATAGCACTTCCAAGTATTACGAAAGTACGGGCAATGCCAATATGGTCTGCCAAAAAGCCAGTGCTCAGCAATCCGATGATGGACGGTAAGATGGCTATGCTGAAGAACATAGAAAACACCCTGCCCAACATGGATGGGTCTATCTCTTCTTGAAGAATGGTGGTAAAGCTGGCATTGTAAATGGATGCTGCCATACCACCTATGGCCGTGAGTCCAACAAAGATGACAAAAGCCCAGGAAGGTAATACGCCCGATATGGCCAGGGTAGCACCCAGCAGTAGATGCATGCTATTGATGAGCACGACTTTGCTGATGTTGGGTTTAAAGACACCCAAAAAGGCGCCACCTATTAGCATCCCTACTCCCCATATGATTTCAATAACGCTCATATGAAAGGTGCCACCTTCAAAATGCTGCAGCGTGAGCAAGGGGAAAAGCACGGCCACCGGCATGATGCAGAAAGTGGCCAATATGGAGAACAAGAAGAGGTAGGACAAGCCCCTTTTCTTGGATATAGCCTGGATGCCGATGGCGAGGTCTTGTATGACCTGACGTACGCCGTTGGATAGTGACTTGTTGGGTTCCGGCCTTGGGATCTTGACAAACAGCAGCGTGCTAATGGCTACAATGGCTCCAATGACATCCGCCAGCAATACATAGCCAATTTCGAACAAACCGATAAGCAGTGCGCCCAGCGCGGGCCCCGCAATATTGGATACCGACTGGATGGATTGGTTGATGCCTGCAATGCGAAGCAATTCGGACTCGGGGGCCAGCAGTGGAATAGAGGCCTGCATCGCCGGCATATGGAATGCCGAACCGACAGAGCGTAATCCAAGCAGCAGGTAGATAAACCACAATTGGAATTGCCCCATGTAAAATGTGATAGACATGGCCAGGGTGCATAGCGCTATGAATCCATCGGCCAGCATCATGGTCTTCTTGCGGTCCCAGCGGTCGATATAAACTCCCGCCAATGGCCCCAGTAGTGCTTGTGGTAGCAAACCGGCGATAGCGGCCGCCGCTAGCACTTCTGCCGATTCCGTCTCCAGGCTTAACCATATAATGACGGCAAAATTGACCGCCGAGCTGCTAAGCAATGATATAAATTGTCCACCCCAGATAATGGCGAAGGTTTTTTTCCACGTATTTTGCATGGTAATAAAAAGGTATTTGTGTTTTTCCCCATCCTGTGTTAATGATAACGTAATGGAAAAAAATGTTGAAATAAAAAATCTATGAATAAATACGGTTTTCGGAATGAAATCCCGAAAAAATAAAATGCCAAAAAGAGGGAAGTCCTTTGGCGCTTAGACCCAGCCCCTGTAGTGCATGTCTATGATATTACTAATTGGCTTCATGGATGAAACATGTTTAGGAAGCAAATATAATTTTTTTGCTAACTAATACAAAATGGTGAACTTCATGTCCAGCGGGCGAAAGACATGTATCAATTCACGGATTAGCTGATCGCCGTACTTTACATATAGGAGACCAAAGTTCTGGTTTCTTTCTTGCAGTACACCGTTCGGGAAAAGAGCTTCTTTTATATGGTCAATTTGATGAATAGCATTATCGAAATTTTGTTTATCCGCCTTCACCATTTTCTTTTCCAGGTTTTGGATGGCACGGTGAAGGTTTGTCTTAATGGCCTCCGTACTAGGTTTCAGGGTGGCGTCTATCTTTCCTATCCGATCCTTAATACGCTCAAATATGTCATTCAGGTCGTTCCACTCATCAAGTAGGTTGAGCCGGTTTTTGGAATGTATGCGAACGTATTCTTTCTTAAGCTCGTCGGTGTTTTTGAAAATGCTCTTGAATGACAGGTTGAGCTTAAACACTTTGTAGTCTAGGTTCTCGTTGGATATAACGGCCGAGTTTCTGGGCAGTAGCATAGGAAAGGGAATGCCGTAGTGTTGGAAATTCGACTTTAGCTGTAGCCAATAGGCAACCTCAGCACCGCCACCAATATAACAGAGGTTTGGAAGGAGCACCTCTTGGTACAAGGGGCGCATCACCACATTGGGGCTGAATCTTTCTGGGTGTTGGTCAATTTCCTCTTGCAATGCCGACGCAGAGAAAGTGATATCGGTGTTCAGCACTTGGTATTCATCTTTTTCGCCGTCCTTGATGATACGCTCTCTATATTCATCAGTCAGGTAGAAGAAATTGATCTCGCGGGCATGGACTTGCGGTTCGTAGCCCAATTTTTCCAATTGCTTTGTCGTTTTGGCAATTTCTTCAAAGGAATGCTGTTCTAGGATGTCTTTTTTCATGATGTCCTTGAAAGTATCCTTAAACACTTTACGGTCCGCATCGACGATGACGAGACCAAACTCCTTGAAGAGCCCATGGACCAGGTACCTGGTGGCGTCCGACAGGCATTTATGTTCCAAATAAGCCTTTTCGGTCAAATAAGCCAGCTTATCGGCATTGGGCGATACCCCCAGCATACGCTGGTATTTCCGTACGGTCCTGGCCATGGAAGCCGTATTCATACGTCCAGTGGCCGATACGGGGTTAGTGTCCCATTTTATGTTTTCATTCAATAATGTTGTATGGTTTATTTCCGGAAAATCGTGATCTTCCGTGGCCATCCAATAGACGGGTACAAAATGGCAATCTGGGTATTGGGCCGCCAGGTCCTGGCAAAGTTTGATCGTAGAAGCGATTTTGAAAATGAAATAAAGGGGGCCGGTGAATATGTTGAGCTGATGCCCGGTGGTGATGGTAAACGTATTTTCCGACTTCAATTTTTCGATGTTGGCCTTAACAAGCTCACCATCATGTAGCGTCTGTCCATATTGTTTCAGCAGCTCACTTGCCAGCAGCCCGCGGTCTACCTTAACCTTTTTTCTATCAGTTATCTGCTTGCCAAAATTTTCCAGCGCGGGATAATGCCCATAAAAAGGGCTAAGCTTTTTGTCTTTCGCTATATAATCTATTAAAGTCTTGGAAAAACTGTTGGTATCGCTATAATTGATGTAAGTAGCCTTCACGTATTTTTCTGTTTTCAGATCAAACGGAACAAAATTAATACTTGTTAATAAAAAGCGGTGCCAAACCTGTTTATTTTACAATAGTACCATAAAGATCAAAATCTTCTGCACGATTTATCCGGGCTTCTACAAATCGGCCTATAGAAGCATATTGCTCATCAGCGGCTAATATAACCTCATTATCTACTTCGGGAGAGTCATATTCCGTACGGCCTATGAATTGCTTGTCTTCCAATCGGTCTATCATCACCTTGAAAGTTTGGCCAACCTTGCTTTGGTTTATGTCGTAGGATATGGACTGTTGCAACTCCATGATGGAAGCTACGCGTTCTTCCTTGACATTGTCTGGAATATTGTCTTCCAGTTGGTAGGCGTGTGTCTTTTCCTCGTGGGAATAAGTGAAACATCCAAGCCTGTCAAAGCGCGTTTCCTCTACCCAATTGTACAATTCCTGAAAATCTTGTTCCGTCTCACCCGGATAGCCGCAAATCAGTGTAGTGCGTAGAGCAATTTCGGGCACCTTATCACGGATAGCGTGAACCAAATCGATGGTCTTCTGCTTGGTGATGCCGCGGCGCATGGATTTCAGCATCGCGTCCGAGACATGTTGTAAGGGCATATCCAGGTAATTGCAGATGTTTTCGCGTTCGTTCATGGCGTCCAGTATATCCATTGGGAAGCCCGATGGATAGGCATATTGAAGCCTGATCCATTCTATGCCGTCTACATCAGAAAGACGGCGCAATAGGTCGGCAAGGTTGCGTTTGCCATAGATATCCAAACCATAGTAGGTGAGGTCCTGCGCAATCAATATGAGTTCCTTGGTGCCGTTTTTGGCCAAGAATTTTGCCTCTTTGACCAGCTCATCCATGGATTTGGAGACATGCTTGCCACGCATAAGTGGGATAGCACAAAAGGAGCAGGGTCTATTACAGCCCTCGGCGATTTTGAAATAGCTGAAATGTGCCGGCGTGGTAAGCATTCTTTCCCCCACAAGCTCGTACTTGTAGTCGGCACCTACGGTCTGCAGCAGGTCTTGCAGGTCATTGGTGCCAAAATAGGCATCCACGTTGGGTATTTCCGCTTGTAATTCTGGCTTATACCTTTCAGATAGACATCCGGTTACGATTACCTTGTTTACCTTTCCCTGGTCTTTAAGGGAGCTGTATTGCAATATGGTGTCAATGGATTCCTGCTTGGCATTATCTATAAAGCCACAGGTGTTGATGACCACGATGTCGTCTTCCCCTATGTGTGCAGCTTCATGTACCACGTCCAGGTGGTTGCCGCGCAGCTGGCCCATGAGAACCTCACTGTCATGAATATTTTTTGAACAACCCAAGGTGACCACATTGATTCTCGGTTTTTTGGGTGTTTCAATGTTACTTGTCTTCGTCTTCATCTTTTTATTTTAAACTTCCCTCCTTTGGAAAGCTTATCAACCATTATCTTGCTTGAAGAGAGACTCCACAAAAGCCTTTTTATTGAATAGTTGAAGGGCATCCATGCTTTCGCCCACTCCGATGTATTTTACGGGAATCTTAAATTGATCGGATATACCTATCACCACGCCGCCTTTGGCCGTACCATCCAGTTTGGTCAATGCCAAGGCATTGACATCGGTGGCTTGGGTAAACTGTTTGCATTGCTCAATGGCGTTTTGGCCCGTAGAAGCATCCAATACCAATAAGATTTCGTGTGGAGCACCCGGCACCAGTTTGGACATGCTGTTCTTGATCTTGGTAAGCTCGTTCATCAGCGCTACCTTGTTGTGCAGGCGCCCTGCGGTATCGATGATCGCTACGTCCTCTCGGTTGGCAATAGCAGATTGTACGGTATCGAAGGCTACGGAAGCAGGGTCCGAACCCATAGCTTGCGATACCACGCGTACTCCCACGCGCTCTCCCCAAAGTTTTATTTGGTCCACAGCCGCCGCCCTGAAGGTATCGGCAGCACCTAGCACCACTTTGTTGCCCGCTTCTTTAAGCTTATGGGCTAGTTTGCCAATAGTGGTGGTCTTACCAACGCCGTTTACGCCCACCACCATGATGACATAGGGTTTGTGCTGGCTGTAGTTTAGTTGTTCGAAATCTTCACTGTTGTTTTCCGCCAGCAACGACTGAATTTCCTCTCGCAGTATGTCATTCAACTCGGAGGTATTGACATACTTATCTCTGGCTACACGGTTTTCTATGCGTTCTATGATTTTTAGCGTGGTGGAGACTCCCACATCGGATGTGACCAGAATTTCCTCTAGTTCATCCAACACTTCGTCATCTACCGTCGACTTGCCCACCATGACCTTGGCCATCTTGGAAAAAAAACCATCCTTGGTCTTTTCAAGGCTTTTATCTAATGCTTCTTTGGTCTCCGCTGTTTGTTCTTTCTTTTTGAAAAAATCAAATAATCCCATGTTACAAAATCGTGTTAAGTCAAATATTTTTGTTGCCGTTTGTCTATGACAACCTAAATGATACATACTCAGGAACACAAAGCTAATAAATTGGCCTTAATATACTAGCAGATGCATTTCGAATTGTCGTAAGTACTATTACAAACCCTTATTGCACCAAAGCAAATATAAAAAAAGCCCCTCCGAGAATACGGAACGGCTTAAACTCTTCTTCAAGAAGACCAATACACTTACTGATTATCAGTAACGGCTTCTTTAGCAGCTTCTACAGCTTCTTTGATATGGTCGTTATGCGCAATCAATTCCTTGAATGTATAAGCACCAGTTTTGGGCGATTTTACAGCAGTAATTACCTTGGTATAGTCTTTACCCTTGCCAGTCTTAAGCGCCGCTACGGTTTTCTTTGCCATCTTATTTTATTTATATGCCCTTTTCAAGGGGCTTGTTGCAAAACAGATTATTTAATTTCTTTGTGAACAGTTACTTTCCTAAGTACTGGATTGAATTTCTTCAATTCCAAGCGCTCTGTTGTGTTTTTCTTGTTCTTAGTGGTAATGTAACGAGACATGCCCGGCAAGCCACTTTCCTTATGTTCAGTACATTCTAGAATTACTTGAACTCTGTTACCTTTTTTAGCCATTGTTATGTTGTCTTTTAATGCTGCTGTACAGCAGTATCTTTGTCTTAAGAGATAAATTCAGCCTTAAACTATACGAGAAAGCCTATTTACTAAACGTAACCCTTTTTTAGAAACTTATTGATCACTGCGGTAATACCATTCTTGTTAATGGTCTTGATAGCCGAAGTGGATACCTTTAATGTTATCCAACGGTTTTCTTCCGGGATAAAGAACCTCTTAGTATGCAGGTTGGGGTAAAACTTACGTTTGGTTTTTGCGTTTGAGTGCGAAACGTTATTTCCAGTAATGACTGTTTTACCTGTTAAATCACAAATTCTTGACATGACTATATATTCGTTTTGTTGTAAAACTCATTTTCTCAAAAGAGTTTGCAAATATCTGTAAAAAATATGTTTTATGCAAACAATGAATTTTTAAAATTTTAGATATTTATTCGTCAGCCTATAGGGATCACTTCCAAGTTCCCTTCTTATTCCTCATTTTTTGCCTCATGACAGATCACTTTTTGCTCCGATTACTTGCTTTATTGCTAATTTGCTATATATTTGCTAACTTGATATATATAAAATTTGTCTATGGATGAGCTCATTTGCCCTAGATGTTTCTCGGGAAATTGCGTGAAAGGAGGCATTGTCAATGACCGGCAGCGCTATAAATGTAAGTCATGCAATTACTATTTCACGGTAAACAAGCTTGGCAAACGTATAGATGGGTACTATATCATCAAGGCTTTGCAGCTTTACCTGGAAGGGATCAGCTATCGCGAAATCGAGCGTATATTGGGTATAAGCCACGTTTCAGTCATGAATTGGGTGAAACAGTACGGTGTTAGCCGGCCTAGTCATACCGATTATAGACCTACCTACCGAATTATGAAGCACGAAGACGTTAAGGCTTTTTATTCCGACCCGAATAATTTGAAAGGAAGCGGAATGATTTTGACCGAGCTTGGCGATAAGTTTATGCTCATCAAGTGGGAACGCTTTAAAGAGTAGCTTTCTTTTAATTATTTGATTTCGCCTTTATTTTATTTGTTTTTATACTATTTCGCATAATAGTAAACGATATATTTTAGCAATAATATATATCATTTTTGCACCGAAGATAACACTATTGCAACTTAGCTCCATGTTCGTGCATAGCGAACACGCTTTTAGGCCATAAAGCACAATACGTTTTTTTACCAATTATAAGATTAAACTTTTTAATTATGAAAAATATACGTAAAGGTTTATTGCTCCTTGTTGTGGGCGTTTGGAGCGGGGCTTGGATGGAGGCCAATGCACAAGGCTCTGACATATATGGCCCAGGCCTTAAGGTAAACATTGATAGTACAGGGCAGAAGTACGTACGATTTCTCATCTGGAATCAGATTTGGGCAAGAACGGGAGCCAATAACCCTGGGACCATGGAAAACGATGTCCCAGCAGATAATACCTGGGACATCGGGGCAAGGCGCTTGCGTTTTCTTGCCTACGCGCAAATTTCACCGCGATACCTCATCCTCACACATTTTGGCATAAATAATCAATCGTTCGTGAGCGGTGGGGCATCTGGTAGTACAGGAACTGGGGGATATGGGCAAGGGAAAAAGCCGGGGATGTTTTTCCATGATGTGTGGAACGAGTATGCCCTCATTCCCGATCTCAATCCCTTAAGTGGCACCCAGAACAAATATACCCTATATATTGGTGGCGGCTTGCACTATTGGTGGGGCTTGTCGCGCATGACATCGGCTTCTACGCTCAACTTTTTGGCCATAGATGCACCTATATTCAACTGGCCATTGATAGAGAATTCCGATCAGTTCGCCCGTCAGTTTGGTATCTATGCCAAAGGAAAACTGTCAAAACTGTGGTACCAGTTTAACGTGAACAAGCCTTTCGCTACCAATGCTGTGCCCAGTGCTGCCGATGTGGCTGTAGATCATAATACGGGAAAGGCATCCTATGGCGGATATGTAGACTGGGAATTTTTGGAAGGTGAATCGCAGCTATTGCCTTTCCGCGTGGGGAGTTACCTTGGGAGCAAAAAAGTCTTCAATTTGGGAGCGGGTTACTACATCAACTCGGAAGGAACACAAAGTGTGGATGCTGGTGGCGTGACCAGGCAACACGATATCAAGCTATTTGCAGTGGATGCCTTTGCCGATATCCCCTTTGGCGACCCAAGCAATAAAATGGCCGTTACCGCATACAGTGTTTTTTATGATTATGATTTCGGACCCAACTACCTTAGGAACATCGGTATCATGAATACCGGCGTAGCCGATCCCAACTTTACGGGGCAAAGGGCCATGGAAGGCCCCGGGAATGCCAGGGCCATGATGGGAACCGGACAGATATGGTACACCCAGGCGGGGTTGGTACTGCCCAGGTTTGTACCGCATTCCAAAACAAGGTTACAACCTTTTGCCGCCTATACCTACAAGAAATTCGAAGCACACGAGCAAAGTGGAAACTTTTGGGATATAGGAGCCAATCTTTTGCTCGATGGGCAGAATGCCAAGATTACGGCACAGTACTCTTCACGTCCCCTGTTCGATCAAGCAGGATACAGATTTGATAGGAAGGGTGAATTTGTGATCCAATTGCAAGTATACCTGTGATGTACGATTTTAGATTTGCAATTTTAAATTTAATTTAGACAACGAAAAACCTCTTGTAAAAAGTACAGACGTAATGTATTACGTCGCTATACCAATAAATAAAAACTAAATTATGGAAACAACAACAGCAAAAGCCGTCGATAGCAAAACCCTGTGGAAGGTCATCGGCGCATCTTCATTAGGTACATTGATAGAATGGTACGACTTTTACATTTTTGGTAGCCTGGCCATTGTAATATCGACCAAGTTCTTTCCTGCCGACAACCCTACGGCGGCTTTTCTATCTACCTTGGCCACCTTTGCCGCGGGTTTCGTGGTGCGACCCTTTGGTGCCTTGTTCTTTGGGCGTTTGGGCGATATCATCGGACGGAAGTACACCTTTATGGTCACCTTGTTGATCATGGGGCTTTCTACCTTTGCCATAGGTTTGGTACCCGGCTACGAGACCATTGGCTTTGCTGCCCCCATCTTGGTGCTCACTTTTCGCCTCTTGCAAGGACTGGCATTGGGAGGCGAATACGGAGGAGCGGCTACTTATGTGGCCGAATATTCCGAACCTGAAAAGCGTGGTTTTCGCACATCATGGATACAAACCACGGCTACCTTCGGTCTTTTTATCTCGCTAGGGGTTATTATGGTTACAAAGAACAGCATGTCCGAGGAAACATTTCAGGACTGGGGATGGCGTGTGCCTTTCCTCATATCTGTCGTGATGGTAGTGGTTTCTTATTTCATACGTAAAAATATGGAGGAATCGCCCCTCTTCAAGAAAGCAAAGGTTGCGGGCAAGACGTCGAGCAATCCATTGAAAGAATCTTTCGGCAATCGTTACAACTTCAAGTTCGTGTTGCTGGCCCTCTTCGGAGCTGCCATGGGACAGGGCGTGGTGTGGTATGCCGGCCAGTTCTATGCCTTGTCTTTCTTGCAAAATGTGTGTAAGGTAGATTTCGATCAAACTAATTACATCATAGGAGCAGGGCTATTGGGCGGAACGGGCTTCTTTGTCTTCTTTGGTTGGCTATCAGATAAAATAGGACGCAAAACGGTGATGTTGGCAGGCATGCTGATAGCCATACTGACCTATAGGCCCATATTTGACAAGATTTATCAAACCGCCGATGCGGCAAATAAAGAAGTGGTGGAAGGTAGCCAAAAGGTGGACGTGCATGAAGTGCCAGCAGAAGGTAGTGCCGATATCGTCAAAACTACCGTTACTACAACAGCTTATACGGATGGTAGCCTACTGAAGGAGACGGTCAAGGAGCGCTTGGCCAATGGCGATGCCAGTGCAACGGCATTGGTATCGAAAGGCAAGAGCATGCATGTGGGGAGTAGCAGCTTTTGGACCTTGGCGCTGCTTTCCTTTATACTGGTGCTATATGTGACCATGGTATACGGACCTATTGCTGCCTTTTTGGTAGAGATGTTCCCGGTAAAGATTCGGTATACGTCCATGTCCCTGCCCTATCATATAGGCAATGGTATTTTTGGCGGCCTCTTGCCGGCAATTGCTACCTACCTAGTAGCCAAGTCGCAGCACATCAATGAAGCAGCCATAGCGGCCGGCCAGGCCGCCCCGGTAGATAAGCCCTATCTCGAAGGACTGTGGTATCCTATTATCATTGCAGGTACCAGCTTCATCATCGGTGTATTGTACGTGAGCAATAAGAAGAGGAATATTATTGAATAGATGTGAGATATGAGACGTGAGATATGAGATATCTGACTGAAGTCTTGATACTCATGTCTTGATACTCATGTCTTGATACTTGATACTCATGTCTTGATACTTAAAATAAATTGAAAAATCTAAAATAAAAATACCATGGATGGATTAAGAAGAATTTTGGGATTTGTATGGATATTGTTGGGACTGGCAGCGGGTTACTATTTTTTGGTGAGTCAGGCCATTCCTCAATTCCAAAGTGACAATTCGGAAGATTTAGTTCCGGCAATTATATATACATTTGTTTTGACCCCTATCATTACGGGTGGGCTTATTGTATTCGGGGTATATGCATTGCAGGGTGAGTACGATCGAAGAAAGATAGATGAGTAGTAATATATGGACAAAAAAACACGCATAGGTTATAGAATGGTGCTCATATGTGCCATGGGCATGCTTCTGCTCAACTATCCTATCCTAAGTGGGCCCAATAGCAATGAATTGCTGTTGGGCATACCTGTGTTATATTTATATGTATTTATCGTCTGGTTCGTCTTGGTACTACTTATCTATATAGGCGTTAATCGCATTAAGGGAAAATGAACATTTTTGTCATCACTATCTGTGCATTTATCTACCTGCTTTTGCTCTTTCTCATCGCCCAATGGGCAGAAAAAGCAAAAGCTAGAAAGTTTCTGTACGGTCCCTATGTATATGCGCTTTCCCTAGCGGTCTACTGTTCTGCATGGACTTTTTATGGCAGTATAGGCAGAGCCAGTATACATGGCCTTGATTTTCTTACTACCTATATTGGTCCCACTTTGATGGCTCCTATCTCTTGGTTGGTGTTGCGGAAGATGATTCGTATATCCAAGGCCCAACGTGTCACCACGGTGGCCGATTTTGTGTCGGCACGCTATGGCAAAAGTACGGCGTTGGGAGCCCTGGTCACCGTAATTTGCATAGTGGGTGTTACGCCCTATATTTCCTTGCAGATAAAGGCCATAGGCAATAGCTTGGGAATATTGATGGGGCAAAGTTCGCAGGCTAATTTCCCCATAGGGACCGACTTGGGGAATCTACCCCTGTATATTACTGTCCTCCTAGCCATATTTATCATCATTTACGGCAATCGTCATATCGATTCGGCCAAAAGGCATACCGGTATGGTAGCTGCGGTGGCCTTTGAGTCATTTGTAAAGCTATTCGCATTTTTAGCGGCAGGTATCGTCATTACTTTTTTTATCTTCAACGGCTTTGGCGATATTTTTGGACAAATGGCAAACCATGTAGCTCCTAAAAATAACTTTGTTCTAGAGGGCAACCAACCTTATGTGAGTTGGTTTTCCTTCAACTTCCTTTCCATGTTTGCCGTCATCTTGCTGCCAAGGCAGTTTCAGTTAGGTGTGGTAGAAAACGTCAACGAGGATCAATTGGACAAGTCTGTGTGGCTTTTCCCACTCTACTTGCTTGTTATCAATATATTTGTGCTGCCAGTGGCAATGGCCGGGGTATTGCATTTTCAGGGCGAGGTTTACGATGCCGATTTTGCTTTATTGAGTATACCCTTAGATACCGGCAGGCCCTTACTGGCCTTATTTGTATTTATAGGCGGGTTTTCGGCTGCCACTGGTATGATTATCGTAGAAACCATTGCTTTGAGCGTCATGCTTAGCAACAACCTGCTGATGCCCATTATCGTGGCTATTAAGCCACTGAAAGAAAAGATTACCAAAAATGCCAATCGAAGTATTTTCATCCTGCGCAGCATTGCTATTTTGAGTATTTTATTTGGGGCCTTTAGCTATTATAAGCTCATTGCACAAAATTTTCACCTGAGTACCATGGGGCATATCTCCTTTGCGGCCATTGCCCAGTTCGGTCCGGCACTTATCTTGGGGATGTACTGGAAAGGCGCTACCCGCACGGGTGCATTGATGGGCCTGTGTATAGGTTTTGCCGTCTGGTTCTATACGCTCATTTTGCCATCCTTGGCAGATATTGGTTGGATTTCACAATCTGTCATCGATAGGGGGCCTTGGAGTATAGCCTGGTTGCGTCCCGATGGGCTTTTTGGAATAGATTTGCCCGATTCCATTACCCATTCCCTCTTTTGGAGCCTGCTAGCCAACCTCTCCTTATTTGGTTTGGGTTCGGTGTATTTTTCGCCATCTCGGCAAGAAGAGAAACAGGCAGAGCTTTTTGTGAATATCTTTAAATACAGCACGGCTTATGAATCGTCTGTTTTTTGGCATGGTGTGGCGCTCTTGAAAGATATTAGGCAGGTGCTAAACGATTTTTTGGGGACGGAAAGAACCACCGTCATGCTTTCCCGTTTTGCACATAAATATGGGGTGGAACTGAAGGAAAACGAAATGTCGGACCCCAAGCTGGTACTTTATGCCGAGAACATGCTGGCAGGTGTCATTGGCAGTTCATCCGCAAAGGTGATGATCTCCTCCATCGTCAAGGAAGAAGATATACAGTTCGATGAGGTCGTCGGCATCATCAAGGAATCGCAAAAGCTCATTTCGTTGAACAAGAAACTGCAGCAGAAAACGGTGGAACTGAAAAGGGCTACGGACGCGCTGGAAAAGGCCAATCAGGAGCTGATTGCCTCTGAAGCCATGAAAGATGAATTTCTTTATACCGTCACACATGAATTGCGTACTCCATTGACGTCCATCAGGACTTTCGCCGAAATTGTGCACGAGCATCCCGATCTTTCGCACGAAGAAAGGCAGCGCTTCCTGTCTATCATGATAGAACAGATAGAGCGCCTTGCCCGCCTCATCACGCAGGTGCTGGACCTGGAGCGCTTTGAAGGGCAAGGCCGTAAATTGGACTATCAAGAAATATCCATGCAACAGCTGGTAAAGGAAGCGGTGCGTTCATTGGAGCACGTGGCCAGCAAGGAACATGTGGCTATCAGCATAGCTGAAAAAGGAGAAGTTGCCCCTTTACTTTTGGACAAAGATCTGATGATGCAGGTAATGGTCAATGTAATTGGAAATGCCATCAAATATTGCGATGAAAAGAATGGACAGATCGAAATAGAAGTGCAGCAACAGCAAAACGAAGTCCTGGTGCATATATCTGATAATGGAAAAGGTATTCAGGTGGAGGACAGGATTCGTGTATTCGAGCGCTTTTATCAAATAGGGCAGCAAAAGAACAAACATGGAAGTGGCCTAGGATTGGCTATTTCAAAGAAAATTATGGATATGCATGGCGGACGGATCTGGTGTTGGCAAAAAGACGGCTTTGCCACTACGTTTTCCGTATCCTTGCCCTTGCATTCTGCAAACAGATTGGTATATGGAGAAGATTTTAATAGTAGATGACGATCCGAATATTTTGCTTTCCTTGGAATTCCTGCTGCGCAAGTCGGGATACCAGGTATTTGTGGCCATTGACGGGGAAGAAGCCATCGCTTTGGTGGAAACAGAAAAGCCAAATCTGGTGTTATTGGATATAATGATGCCCAAAGTAAACGGATACGAGGTATGCGAATTTATTAGGAGCAAAACCGAATGGAATTTCATGAAAATAATTATTTTGTCTGCCAAAAGCAAGCACACCGATATGGATCTGGCCTATGAGAAAGGAGCAGATCGTTATTTGGTAAAACCCTTTTCGACAAAGGACTTGCTGGAAAATATCAAGGACTTATTGGGTGAAAGCAAAGATGCCAAAAATGAAAAGCTGGAAGACTAAAGGCGGATATTAGGTCTTGGTACTTGTATCTTGCTACTCACAACGTACATATGTAACTAAATAAGAATAATAAACTAAACTAATAATAATTATGAGTCTGTTACACGTAAAATCATTCGAAGATTACAAGGAAACCTATAAGAAGAGCGTAGAGCGGCCGGAAGAGTTCTGGTCAGGCATAGCCGAAACATTCAAATGGCGTAAAAAGTGGGACAAGGTCCTATCCTGGGATTTCAAGGATTTGAATGTCAAATGGTTCGAAGGGGCCAAGTTGAACATTACCGAAAACTGCTTGGATAGGCACATCGTGGAACGCGGGGACAAACCCGCCATTATCTGGGAACCGAATGAGCCAGGCGAGGCACACCGCGTGCTTTCCTACAAGCAATTGCTATTCAAGGTAGAGCAGTTTGGCAACGTGTTGAAAAACAATGGAGTAGTGAAGGGAGATCGCGTTTGTATTTACTTGCCCATGGTACCCGAATTGGTGATAGCCGTATTGGCCTGTGCCCGCATTGGGGCGGTGCACTCGGTGGTATTCGGCGGTTTCTCTGCGCAGTCCATTGCCGATAGGATCAACGATGCCAAGGCTAAATTGGTCATTACGGCCGATGGCGGTTTTAGGGGAAAGAAAGTCATTGAGTTGAAAGATATTGTGGACGACGCGCTAGGGCAATGCAAATCGGTAGAAAAGGTCATCGTATTGACTAGGGCCCGCATTCCTGTTTCCATGCTCAAAGGCCGCGATGTATGGTGGGAAGATGAGATTATCAAAGTGGAAACACAAGGGAATCCGCATTGCCCGCCGGAGGAGATGGATGCCGAGGATATGTTGTTTATCCTATACACATCTGGCTCTACCGGAACTCCGAAAGGGGTGGTGCATACCTGTGGGGGCTATATGGTTTTCACTGGCTATACCTTTACCAATACTTTCCAGTACCAATTGGGCGATGTGTATTTCTGTACGGCCGATATAGGCTGGATTACCGGTCATTCCTATATTGTTTATGGACCGTTGTCGCAGGGAGCCACGTCTTTACTTTTCGAAGGCATACCTACCTACCCGGATGCTGGCAGATTCTGGGACATTACGGACAAGCATAAGGTGAATATTTTGTATACCGCACCAACGGCCATCCGTTCACTCATGGGCTTTGGAGACGAATACGTCGAAGGCAAGGATCTCAATTCCATCAAGACATTGGGCTCTGTGGGCGAGCCTATCAATGAGGAAGCCTGGGAATGGTTTCACGAGAAAATCGGTAAAGGCAAAGCACCTATCGTTGATACTTACTGGCAGACCGAAACGGGCGGTTTCTTGATATCGCCCATAGCTGGTATTACGCCAGAAATCCCCAGTTTTGCCATGTTCCCGCAACCAGGTATCCAGTTGGTACTGGTAGACGAGAACGGCAAGGAAATAGAAGGAAACGATGTGAGCGGCAACTTGTGCATCAAATTCCCATGGCCTGGCATGCTGCGCACCACCTATGGCGATCATGAGCGCTGTAAGAAAACTTATTTCTCCACCTATGAGGGGATGTACTTCACGGGCGACGGTGCCTTGCGCGATGAACATGGCTATTATAGGATTACGGGTCGTGTGGACGACGTGCTCAACGTGTCGGGCCACCGTATCGGTACGGCAGAGGTAGAAGATGCCATCAATAAGCACTCGGATGTGGTAGAGTCGGCCGTGGTGGGCTATCCGCACGCTGTCAAAGGGCAAGGCATCTATGCCTTCGTAGTGGGCAATCACCGCCATACCGACGAACCGGACCTGATGCGCGGCGATATCAACAAAACGGTATCCCGTATCATTGGTGCTATTGCCAAACCGGATAAGATCCAGTTTGTCAGTGGCCTGCCTAAGACCCGTTCCGGCAAGATCATGCGCCGCATCCTGCGCAAGATAGCCGAGGGCGATACCTCCAACCTGGGTGATACCACTACTTTGCTAGACCCAGAGGTGGTAGAGGAAATAAAGAGGGGCGCAGAGGAAATGCGTAGTAAGTAAACCTACTATATACGCACTATGATATAGTCAACCGGACAAGTCGCACGAGCTTGTCCGGTTTTTTGTTTTTGGTCAATTTTGTACGCTTGTCTACTGGCAGCATCAGCTGTTTGCGGCAGCCTTGTGGAACGCCAACCTAGGTGTGCCGTCAGCGACATAGATAATGCCACATTCTGTATAACCCAGTTTTCGCAATATATGCTGCATGGCCAGGTTGGTCTGGTACGTGTCCACACGTATGTTGGGATGCTGTTCAAAGCACCAGCGAAAGCAGGCTTCGGCAATGCCCTTGACTTTTCCGTTTGTCGCTATGCGGTGTATGACGCCATAGGGGCGGTCATTCAACCATTGGCCATGCTCGATGTAGGCATAGTTGGGATCGGGGTCCTCGCCTCGGATAAAGCAAAAGGTGCCCACCAGTTCGTCCTCCTCTACAAATACATATTGCTCGCCTTGGGCGATGCTTTGCAGGATCAGCTCCCGCTGTGGATAGCCATTGGTCCATTGCACCGTATTGCCATTGCTTCGCATCAGCTGCCGCGAATGGTCAAAGATGTCCATCAATAAGTCTATTTCTTCTTCTTTTGCCGATCGAATTTCCATTTTTATAAAAACAAGGCGTAAAGATAGTGGATTTTTCGTGGCAGATATTGAAATATACGCTGCTTTCCCCGACAGACTCGGATAGTTAAAAATATCCTGCGCAAGATAGCGGAGGGCGATACCTCTAATCTGGGTGAAAACACTACCTTGTTGAATCCAGAAGTGGTTGAAGAAAAAAGATAGCAAAGCAAACGTGTAGCAAGATAGGCCTACCTTTAGGTCCAAAAAAGTAATCTTGACGAAATAACTTCCCCTGATATCGTTAGAAACAAACTTTACCAAAGTTTGCATGCGTTGTGGTCCTGCGCGCAACTTTGGTAAAGTTTTCAGAAGAAAGTCGGGAAGTTATTTTGTCGGCTTTACAAGGTAGCGTGTACACCGTAGACCTGTCGCAAGATGAGATCCGTATTGACCTGTCTCCTCTTGACTTGGTGCTGAAAGGCGACTATGTAGTGGGCTTGCAATGGGCCGAAACCAAGGAAGGAATAAACAACAAGATAAGCTTCCCTACTAGTACCTTCAAAAAGGGATTCTATTACCGGGACGAAGGACGATGGAAAAAGCTCCCTTTCTTCGGCATAGGCATGGTGGTGCATGGCACAACTGCCGACTAAGATACTCTCCTAGGCAAGTTTGTATCAACTTTATACCAAATTGGCTATTAACAGAGCTTAAACAGTATACTGACAGAGGGTTGACAGGGGGTTAACATAGGTATTATCTATGTCAACCCCCTGTAAAATATATGTAAACCCACTATATATCCTCTTTTAACAGTATATTTATCCCCAAGTTAGTATAACTTAATCCTTAAGTAGCTATGGCGAGGGCAAAAAATGGCATAAACGGATCCTTTAGCGGTAAGGTGGGATCCATTATAGGTTATGAGCTCAACGGGCAGAACGTCATCCGCAGCGTGGGGCGGCGCACACGACCCTTTTCGGAGCTGGAATTGATGAATCAGGCCAAAATGAAGGCTATTTCGCAGTTTTTGGCAAGAATCAAACCGTACGTACGGTTAGGCTTTAGCAAGGCAGCACCTGCCGGGAGTAGGGTGGGCGCTTTTCAGCTGGCCCAGTCCTATGCCTACAAACATGCCATAGCCTATGATGCGGACAACAAGCCCTACCTCGATCCGCAAAAAGTATTGTTCGCAAAAGGCAATAGACCCATACCTCACAACTGCACGGCCCAACTTATCGGAAACCGTTTGGAGATTCGTTGGGAGAACGTAGACAGGAGCTGTGCGGAAGACCAGCTTATGGTGCTCTTGTATGATGGAGAACACTATCTGAATTTTCGCACATTCGGTGCCGCCCGTAGGGCGCAGCTGGATGTATGGGAACTGGACGAGAAAATACAAAAACTGAAAGCCCCTGTTTACGTGTATGCTGCTTTTAAGGATCCTTATTATGGAGATGTGTCTGACAGTGTATGTTGTGCGGTTTTGATATGAAAAAACTTTTTTGCTCCGCTGCCCTGGCCGTGTTTGCCGCTATGGATATCTGCCATGCCCAGTCGGTACGGATGCTCGAAAGTGAGGAACTGGAAGAAGTGCTTTATGGACAAGAAGTTGATATCCCCGCTTTCAAGGGCTATGAATTTACCGATCGTGATGGTACATGGGATGTCGTGCTTTGCGAAAGGCCATATCGCGTAGTGGAAGGAGATACCTTGCGCAATGCTATTGCAGCTTTCTGCTTTGTGCAGGATCATGGCGGATACCTTAAGAAATGGGAATTTTCCGATGTGTTGCTAGGAGCCGGAGAGGAAGATTCTAGGGAAAGGGACCTGCTATTCTGGACGCGCTACGCCCGTTTTGAGGATCTGGACGGCGATGGGCTGGCAGATCCCCTATTGGTCTATGCCTCCTTATCTGGCGATGGTGAAGAGGGGAACATCGCTAGGATAAATATTCACCTGTATCATAAACAAGAGCGCATTACCGTGCAAGCAGTAGAAAGTGTGCTGGACGAGGGGCGCTCCCTGCGTTTTAGCAAAGGCTATACTGTCCTCCCTCCCTCGATAAAACAACAGCTCGATGAATTACTTGAAAAAATCAGGAAGGATCGGGGAGTGTTGTTAAAAGATGGATGACGGGCTGTCGGTTGCGTTCGTCAATAATTAACAATTAACCGCTAACAATTAACCATTAATTTCCTAACTTTGTGTCCCTGTACGAGTGTCATTGTGTCTTGCTTGCCATTTTGGCCTGTTTGTTGACACGATGAGTAATTATTTATTGTTTTTAGCATGTTAGGATTCTTAAGTAAAGTATTTGGCAGTAAGTCAGATCGCGATATAAAACGTATCACCCCCATTGTAGAGCAAATCAAGGAGGAATTTGCAAAGTTGCAGTCTTTGACCAACGATGAGCTGAGGGCGAAAACGGCCGACTTCAAGCAGCGTATAGCTGATTATTTGTCAGGCTTAGATGAGGAGATTGCTGCCCTAAAGGCAGAAGCCGAGGTGCCGGATGCAGACATGGAGGAGAAAAACAGCCTCTATGAGAAGGTCGATAAGCTCACGAAGGAGCGCGATAGCAAGCTGGAAGAGGTATTGATGCAGATCTTGCCAGAAGCATTTGCCGTGGTGAAAGAAACCGCTCGCCGCTTTTCCGAAAATCCATTGTTGGAGGTTACGGCATCCGAATTTGATAGGGACCTTTCTACTAGAAAACCCAATGTGGAGATTAAGGGAGATAAGGCCCTTTGGAGCAATACTTGGGTGGCCGCTGGCAACGAAGTAACATGGAACATGGTGCACTATGACGTGCAGCTGATAGGCGGTATCGTGCTGCATGAAGGTAAGATCGCGGAAATGGCCACGGGCGAAGGTAAGACGCTCGTAGGAACATTGCCTGCCTATCTGAATGCACTTTCCGGCCAAGGGGTTCACATCGTGACGGTCAATGATTACTTGGCACGTCGTGACTCCGAATGGAACGGGCCACTCTTTGAGTTTCACGGCCTACGCGTAGACTGCATAGATAAACATCAACCTAATTCTCCTGCTAGGCGCAACGCCTATAAGGCAGATATCGTTTTTGGTACCAACAACGAATTTGGCTTCGATTACTTGCGCGATAATATGGCGCAGAACCCCGAAGGGCTGGTACAGCGCAAGCTGCACTTCGCCATGGTGGATGAGGTCGACTCGGTATTGATAGATGATGCACGTACACCACTGATCATTTCCGGACCGATACCGCGTGGTGACCAACACGAGTTCTACGAGCTGAAGCCACGCATAGAACGCCTGGTGAATGCGCAGAAAGCCTATATAAACACCGTGCTTAATGAGGCCAAAAAGGGAATTGCCGCAGGCGACACGGATGTGGAAGGGGCTGCTATGTCCCTTTTGAGGGCTTATCGCGGATTGCCCAAAAATAAGGCCTTGATCAAGTTTCTTAGTGAAGGGAGCAACCGCCAGGTACTGACCAAAACAGAGAATTATTACATGCAGGAGCAGAACAAGAATATGCCCAAAGTGGATGCCGAGCTGTTCTTTGTAATAGATGAAAAAAACAACCAGGTAGAACTTACCGAAAAAGGGATAGACTTAATCACCGCCTCTGGCGAAGACCCCAATTTCTTCGTGATGCCAGACGTGGGTTCTGAGGTGGCAGAGATAGAAAAATTGCCTTTATCCAATGAGGAAAAAGCACAGAAGAAAGATGAGCTGATGCGCGATTTTTCCATCAAGTCAGAACGTATCCACTCCATCAACCAGCTGCTTAAAGCGTATACCTTGTTTGAACGCGATGTGGAATATATCCTCGATGAAGGCAAGGTGAAGATCGTAGATGAGCAAACCGGCCGTATCATGGATGGTCGTCGCTATTCGGACGGACTGCATCAGGCCATTGAGGCCAAGGAAAACGTGAAGGTGGAAGATGCTACGCAGACCTATGCCACCATTACACTGCAGAATTATTTTAGGATGTATCACAAGCTTGCCGGTATGACTGGTACCGCCACTACAGAGGCGGGCGAGCTGTGGCAGATATACAAGTTGGACGTGGTGGAGATCCCAACCAACATCTCTACCAAGCGGGATGACCGTGAAGACATGGTATACCGCACGGCACGGGAGAAATACAACGCCGTGGCCGAGGAGATACAGAAGCTGACGGAAGCTGGCCGACCTGTGCTGGTGGGTACCACTTCCGTGGAAATATCCGAGTTGCTGAGCCGTATGCTCAAGCTACGTGGCATCAAGCACAATGTGCTGAACGCCAAATTGCACCAAAGGGAGGCCGATATCGTGGCCGAAGCCGGCAAGTCGGGTACCGTTACTATCGCCACGAACATGGCTGGTCGTGGTACCGACATTAAGCTGGGCGAAGGCGTAAAGGATGCCGGAGGTCTGGCTATCATTGGTACCGAACGGCACGAGTCGCGTCGGGTAGATCGCCAGTTGCGCGGACGTGCGGGACGGCAAGGAGACCCAGGATCTTCGCAGTTCTTCGTTTCCTTGGAAGACAACCTGATGCGCCTGTTTGGCTCCGAGCGTATCGCCAATGTGATGGTACGCATGGGCATTGAAGAGGGAGAGGTAATCCAGCACTCGATGATCACCAAGTCCATAGAAAGGGCACAAAAGAAGGTAGAGGAAAACAATTTTGGTATCCGTAAGCGCTTGCTGGAGTATGATGATGTCATGAACTCGCAGCGTACCGTCATCTATGCAAGGAGAAAGAATGCCTTGTATGGCGAACGCTTGGACGTAGACTTGAACAATGCCATTTTCGATGTAATAGAAGATATCGTGACGGCTTATAAAGAAAGCGGCACTTATGCGGATTTCGAATTGGAATTTATCCGTTTGTTCTCCGTAGATCCGGAACTGGACGAGGCCAAATTTGCCAGCATGGGCGTACCCAAGCTTATCGACGAACTTTTTGCCAAGGTAATGGACTACTACCATCATAAGGGCGAGCGTATAGCGCAGCAAACGCTGCCTGTGCTCAGGGATGTGTACGAAACCCGCGGTGAACAGATAGAAAACATCGTGGTTCCATTTACCGATGGTCTTAGAGGGCTGCAAGTGGCCACCAATCTGCGCAAGGCCGTGGAAAGCAATGGTAAGGAAATATTCAAATCCTTTGAAAAGGGAATCGTATTGGCCTTAATAGATGAGGCATGGAAAGAACACCTTAGGGAGATGGACGATCTGAAGCAGTCGGTACAAAATGCGGTGTACGAACAGAAAGATCCTATCATTATCTATAAAATGGAGGCCTTTAACTTGTTCAAGCAAATGCTCGCAAACATGAACAAGGACATTATATCTTTCTTGTTCAAGGGAGAAATCCCGCAGCAACAGCAGCCGCAGGATTTGAGGGCCGCTGCTGCCGCGCCTAGGCCAGAGCCCCGTGTGAAGGCGTCGAAAGCCGAGTATGCTACTTCTGGTGGCGGACAGGCCGTAGCAGAAGATACGCGCGAGGTGGAAAAGACGCAACCCATAAGAAATGACAACAAAATAGGAAGGAACGATCCTTGTCCTTGCGGTAGTGGTAAGAAGTACAAGAATTGCCATGGCATAGGACAGGCGTAAACCCGCTGTCGATATGGAAAAGCTATTAGTATTAGTCACAACGGCATTGTTTCTCGTGCTTTCAATGGGTTATTCCCTCTATGCACAGGAAAAGATGGAAGTCTTGGAAAGCAAGGACCCCATGATAGAAACCTTGCAGCGCCTGCGATCAGCTTCTAACGGCGCTATAAGACCCGATGGGGGAGCACCTACTTCTGGAACTAAAACAAAAGTATCTGGCTATAGGGTGCAAATCTATTCCGGCAATAGCCGTAACGATGCCTATGCAGCGCAGTCGAGATTTAAACGCATGTACCCCCATATCAATACCTACCTGGGCTATAGCCAACCAAATTACCGGCTGAAGGTGGGCGATTTTACCAATAAATCCCAAGCACAGAGTCTGATGGAAGAGCTGCGTAAAAATTTCAGCAGCGTATTCATCTTCAATGAAGAGGTAACTATTGAATATTAAGTCATGATACTGAAAGAAAGGATAATGAATCTGGCGACCTCTTTGTATGAGGAGGTGGTGGCTCATAGACAACATATCCACGCTCATCCTGAGCTTTCTTTTGAAGAGTACAATACCGCTGCCTATATCCGGCAGCAACTGCACGATATGGGTATAGAGCCTTTGACAATGGCCAATACGGGCGTTGTGGCTTTGATCAAAGGAGCAAAGCCTTCCGAAGAAGTGATAGCCCTTCGTGCCGATATAGATGCCCTGCCCATCCAAGAAGTGGCCGGCAGGGAGTACGGATCTAAAAACACTGGAATCATGCATGCTTGTGGCCATGATGTCCATAGCTCCTCGCTACTGGGTACGGCCAAGATATTGCAAGCACTCAAAAATGAATTTGCCGGAACCGTAAAGCTTATTTTTCAGCCCGGCGAGGAAAAACTTCCCGGAGGGGCTAGCATCCTTATTAAGGAAGGCGTGCTGGAGAATCCCAAGCCGGCGTCCATTCTTGGTCAACATGTGCTGAATATCCTTCCCGTAGGAAAAGTGGGTTTTCGCAGTGGAAAGTACATGGCCTCTACAGACGAGCTCTATGTGACCGTTCGTGGCCGTGGTGGGCATGGCGCACAGCCCCAGCAGAATGTAGACCCCATCGTCATTACGGCAAATATCATCACCGCTTTGCAGCAAATCGTAAGCCGTATGGCCGATCCAAAAATGCCTACGGTGCTGTCATTTGGTAGGATAGAAGGATTGGGGGCCACCAACGTCATCCCTGACGAGGTGAAGCTACAGGGAACCTTCAGGACCTTTGACGAAACCTGGCGTGCCGAGGCACATAGGCGCATGAAAAAGCTGGCCGAAGGGATGGCAGAAAGCATGGGTGCAACCTGTGAGTTTGAAGTTCGCAAGGGCTATCCTTTCCTCACCAATGAACCTGCTCTGACTGCCCAGTGCCGTTCTTTTGCGGAAGAGTATCTTGGAGAAGAAAATATCGTTGACCTGGACTTATGGATGGCAGGAGAGGATTTTGCTTACTATTCACAGGTGGTAGACGCTTGCTTCTATCGCTTGGGTATCCGAAATGAAGAAAGAGGCATTACCTCCCCGGTACATACGCCCAATTTCGATATTGATGAATCTGCCCTCAAGCTAAGTACGGGATTGATGGCCTATATGGCACTCAAAAAATTGGGAAATTAAGCTCCTGTTTCAATCCGATTTTTGTTAACTTCGTTTATATCCTATTACGATTTTATTATGGACAATATAGAAGAGGGCCTGGAAACCTCATCCAACTTCATAAATAAGTATACATATGACTGGCTGATCCATATCGGCGTACCTAGGCAATCGGCAGCTTATGTCAATCTCTTTGTATTGCTGGTATTGCTCATCCTGCTGGTATACCTAGTGCAATGGGTCGTTAGAAAGCTGTTGACCGTCGTCATCGACAAGGTGGCCGATAAAACCAACGTGCCGTTTTTTGATTATTTGAGGAAGAACAGGTTTCCTCACTATTTGGCGCTCATTGCCCCCATTAGCCTGATAAAGAGTTCCATCCATATCGTCTTTGACAATTTTCCGAAACTCATAGCACCATTGGATACGCTGGTAGAGGTGTATATGGTGCTAATGACGATATGGATAATAATGTCTATTTTGAAATCAGGTGCCGACTCCTTGCGTCATCACCCTGTTTTTGAGGGCAAGCCCTTGGATAGCTACTTGCAGGTTATCCGTATGGTGTTATACCTTTTTGCGGCCGTGGCCATCTTTTCCATTGTCACCAAGAAAAACCCTACCGCTTTCTTTGCGGCCATGGGCGCTGCCTCCGCAGTGCTTTTGCTCATGTTCAAAGATACCATTATGGGCTTTGTGGCCAGCATACAGGTTACCACGAACGATATGGTTCGAATAGGCGACTGGATTACCATGCCCAAGTACGGTGCTGATGGGTCAGTGACAGAAATCAATCTCACCACCGTAAAGGTGCAGAACTTTGACAAGACCATCACTACCATTCCCACCTACTCGCTTATCTCAGATTCCTTCCAAAACTGGCGGGGCATGCAGCAATCGGGAGGAAGAAGGATAAAGAGAGCCATCATCATCAAGCAAAACAGTATCCGTTTTGTGAAGGACGATGAGCTGGAGAAGTATAAAAAAATTGAGGGGCTGGCCAATTACATAGAAACCAAAGGGAAAGAAATAGAAAGGCATAACCAAGACAAAGGGCTAACGAACAGGGAATACCTGTTGAACGGGCGCAACTTCACCAACTTCGGTTTGTTTAGGAAGTATGCCGAATGGTACTTGCAGAACCACCCCGGCTTGCACAAGGACATGACCACGATGGTTCGTCAGATGGCCCCAACGGAAACGGGCATCCCCTTAGAGTTGTACGCTTTTACCAATACGGTGGTATGGCTGCAATATGAATACATCATGGCTGATATATTCGATCATTTGATTGCGTCAGTGAAGTACTTTGATCTACTGATATTTGAATCTGCGGCGGGTACGGATATTATTGACGTCCATTTTGACAATGCCATTCCCGCGGCTGATGCCAAGAAGGAAAACAGCTTATGATCAAGCAAGAGACCATAGATAGGATATTGGATGCTGCCCGCATAGAGGAGGTGGTAGGCGACTTTGTAGACTTGAAGAAGCGGGGAAGCAGCCTCATTGGTCTTTGCCCTTTTCATAACGAAAAGACGCCTTCGTTCAATGTCTCTGTCAATAAGGGCATTTTCAAGTGCTTTGGCTGTGGGCAAGGGGGCGATGCAGTTCATTTTATCATGGAGCTGGAAAAATATTCCTATCCAGAAGCGCTGCGCTACTTGGCCAACAAGTACAACATAGAGATAGAGGAGACGGAACAAACGGCAGAACAATATGCCGAGAAGAGCCACCGGGAGAGTTTGTATATTGTGAGTAATTGGGCCGGAAATTTCTTCAGGCAAAGTCTTTGGGAAACCGACGAGGGACAATCCGTGGGGCTGAGTTATTTTAGGGAACGTGGCTACCGAGACGATATCATAAATAAGTTTGAGCTAGGCTACAGCCCGGAGTCGTGGGACGCCCTTTGCCTGAAAGCGGTGGAAGAGGGGCATCAAGTTGATTTTCTGGAAGAAACCGGGCTTGCTATTAAAAGGGACGATGGGAGGGTTTACGACCGTTTCAGGGCGCGCGTTATCTTTCCCATTCACAACTTAACGGGTAGAATATTGGGCTTTGGCGGCCGCACGCTAAAGAGCGACAAAAAAGTTCCTAAATATGTCAACTCCCCCGAAAGTGAAATCTATCATAAAAGCAATGTACTCTATGGATTGTATTTGGCCAAAAAGGCCATCAGCCAAGAAAACATATGCTATCTGGTAGAAGGCTATGCCGATGTGATTGCCATGCATCAAGTAGGGATAGAGAATGTCGTGAGCTCATCGGGAACCAGCCTGACCGAGGGACAGATCCGGCTCATCTCCCGCTATACAAAGAATGTTACCATTCTATATGATGGAGATGAAGCCGGCATCAAGGCATCCTTGCGCGGTACGGATATGCTGCTGAAGGAAGGCATGAACGTGAAGGTGCTGCTCTTTCCGGACGGAGACGATCCCGACTCCTATGCCAAGAAAGTAGGCACCCCTGCATTTCGTGAGTACCTCACGAACAATATTCAGGATTTTATTTTTTATAAGACGAAGATACTCCTTCGCGACGCGGGAAATGACCCGATAAAAAAAGCGGAAGTCATACACGAGGTGCTGGAAAGTATTAGCCTCATTCCCGACGAGATTAAGGTGTCCGTTTTTATTCGCGAATGCAGCACTTTATTGGACGTAGAGGAGAGGGCGCTCATAGTAGAGCTCAATAAGCTGAGGCGATCTGCGCAAAAGAAAACGGCGACGCAAGGCAAAGACGCATCGGCTGGAAATAGGGCCACGAGCCCATCACCCATGGGCGATATGCCTCCCGCCGACCTCTTCGATGACGATGCACCAGCGGCAAGGGTGCCCGAAGAAAAAAAAGAAGGTCAAAGCGTTTCTCTAGCCCTCAAGGCATTGCACGAGCGGGAAGTAGTACGTCTATTGCTGCATTATGGTGAGATGCCCGCCACCTGGTTGGAAGCCGATCAGCAATATCCCATTGCTATCGTATTGCTTGTTGATCTGCAAGACATCGTTTTTGAAGACCCGGTATGCAAGAAAATCGTAGATATCTACCTAGACTATACCGAGAAGGAAAGTTTACCTCCCGTTCGAAGCTTCGTATCCCATGAAGATAGGGCAGTGGCCGATCTGGCTGTCTCCCTCTTGTCTTCGCCTTACAACCTCAGCCCCAATTGGAATGACGATAAACGCAATATTTACGTAGCGCAGGAAACAGATAACCTGAAAAGTGCGGTTTTGGGCGCTGTTTATCGTTTAAAGAAACAACGAGTAGAAAAGGAAATGCAAACCATTAGGGAGGAGATGCGGCAAGTGGCAACGGACGATGATCTGAACCTGTTGCTATACAAGTATCAGAAATTAAAACAAATGGAAAAGGATCTGGCTGCTTATCTCGGAACCGTTGTAGTGAAGTAACAACATGGCAAAGCATCTGCAACTGGGAAAGGATGGCGAGCAAGCCGCACTTCAGTTCTTGCAAAAGAAAGGCTATGAGCTTGTGTGGAAAAACTGGAAGGTCGGTCCTTTGGAAGTCGACCTGATAATGCGCGACGGAGGTGTTTTGGTATTCGTGGAGGTAAAGACAAGAACTAGGATGGATTATGGCCTGCCTTATGAATCCGTCAATAGGCAAAAGCAAGCTAAATTATTGCGTGCTGCCAACAAATATCTTGAAATAAACGCCTACGAAGGAGAGATTAGGTTTGATATAGTTTCTATCTTTGCCCTAAAAGGAAATACATTTGATATAAGACATATTCCAGACGCCTTTTGGCCATATCGCTAATATGGAATGTTTAAACGCAATTTTGATGATCACTATGAATAGGTTTTTGCTGTTCTCCTTAGCAGTAGTTTGCACGGTAGCTGCCTGCAATGAAAATAATAGAAATGACAATACGACAAGTGCCCATACAGCGGTTTTTGCAAGTCCAGAGGCAGGAACTTTAGTGCCCTTGGGAGACAGCGTGCAGCTGCAAGTACGATTGGAGGAGCCGGTAGATTCCATCATTTACCTGGTGGATGACGAGCAGATGGGCAAAAGCGTTAGCGGTGATGCTTTCTGGTTGAAAACGCAGGGCCTGCGCTTAGGTAGCAGATTGGTGACGGCCAATGTTTTTTATCAAGGGAAAGAAGAAACACTCAATACCAATATCGTCGTTATGGCATCCAAAGCTCCTGCGCAGTGGAGCTTTTCCGTGGAAAATGCCTATCCACATGATGTGAATGCCTATACCCAAGGTTTGGAATACCATGATGGCGTGCTATATGAAAGTACGGGGCAAAATGGAAAATCCAGCTTGCGCAAGGTGGAGTTACAGAGTGGTAAGGTGTTACAGCGCTATGACCTGCCCGAAAAATATTTCGGTGAGGGGCTTACGGTAGTGGGCGATAAGATTATTCAGCTTACTTGGGAGCAAGGTGTAGGTTTTGTCTATGATAAGGCGACGTTCACATTGGAAAAGGAATTTCCTTATCAGGCAAGTGCAGAGGGCTGGGGATTGTGCTTTGACGGCACACGTTTTATAAAATCTGATGGTTCCAATAGGCTGTATTTCCTTAACAAAGACTCTTATCGAGAAGAAGGCTATATAGAAGTATTCAACAACAAAGGAGCGGTAAACGAGATTAACGAGTTGGAATATATCAACGGAAAAGTATTCGCCAATATTTATTATTCCGATATCATTGTCGTCATTAACCCCGAGACAGGCGAGGTGGAAGCCGAGCTAGATCTGACAGGCCTGTTGCCTAAGCGCGAATATACCAAAGAGACCAATGTGCTCAATGGCATAGCCTACAATAAAGCAAAAAATACGCTATATGTCACGGGCAAAAACTGGCCTAAGCTATTTGAGATCAAAATGCTCAATTGATAGGGACAAAGAGATATCTGTGGTACGAAGGGTAAATCAAATATCCTAGACACCTAATTTTCGTGTTTGAAAGGAAGATGGGTAAGTAGCGGTCAAAGGGTGCACGACAGATTTCCCACTTGTCGTTTGTCGTCATTGCGAGGAGGCACGACGAAGCAATCTGATAAACAAAAAACGTAGATTGCCGCGTCACTTCGCTCCTCGCAATGACGCGTTTTTTGTGAAAAGGGATTTTTGTCGTGAACCCGTGGTAAAATTAGGCTGAATCTGAATAGAAATATTTTCATAATTTGCTTTTAAATGTGCTTTTCCTTTATATTTACGCTCATTAAAAATTAACCCAAATAAATAATTTAACTGAAAGAACGGGACAAATATATGAATGTTAAGAACAGAGTGCTGTATTTTGTAGTATTGGCGTGGATGTCAATAGCGGTGTTTGGCTGCAAGAGCAAAAAAATGGTTGTCAATGATGGTGCGGAAGTGAGTGGAGAGCATGTGAAGGAGGTGGAAGCCGCTGTTGAAGGAAGCACCGTGACAAAGACGGATAAAGGAATGGTATTGACATTCCAATCAGATGTGCTTTTTGATATCAATTCATCGTATCTTTCAGACAATGCCAAAAGTACCTTGGCCAATATGGTGGCTTATATTAAAAGGAACTATCCGGATTCCAAATTGCAGATTGACGGGCATACCGACGCTACCGGTACACCGGAATATAATATGGAATTGAGTGAGCGTAGGGCCAAGAGGGTGAAGGATTACCTGGTAGAGCGGGGACTTAAGGCGGCAAGCATCAGCACTAAAGGGTATGGGCTGACAAAACCCGTGGCTCCCAACAATACGTCCGAAGGACGGCAAAAGAACCGAAGGGTAGAAATTACCATACTTAAATAGAATGAAATAAAAAGGACAGCTGCTCTACAAAATAAGGCAGCTGTTTTTGTTTTGGTCTTTTGTGTAATGTGAAAAACCATCTCTTATGTCTGTACCAAAACCACCCAAACCGACATTGCAAAGGGCGCTGGGACTTAGGCAAGCTACCGTATTGAGCATGATCGATATGGTGGGTATCGGTCCTTTTACGGCACTGCCCATCATTATGCTCGCTTTTCCGGGCAAATTCAGCCTGATACCCTGGCTCATCGGGGCTGTGGTAAGCTTTGCAGATGGCTTGGTATGGAGCGAGTTGGGATCTGCATGGCCGCAGGCTGGTGGCAGTTACGTTTTTCTTCGCAAGCTCTATAGAGGTGGTTTTGGCCGTTTTATGGCATTCCTCTATGTGGTACAGACTTCTTTTCATCTCCCTTTAGTGATGACCAGCGCCGCCATAGGCTTTGTCAATTATTTCAACTATCTGGTGCCATTGAATTTCTGGGAAGGAAAGGTAGTGATGGTAGCGTTGGTTTCTTTGGTGGTCATACTGCTGTACCGTAAAATAGGCGATGTGGGCAGAATCGGCTTCTTTTTTTCCATCGTGGTGGTGTTCCTTTTATTGTGGACCATAGCTACCGGTGCCTGGGCGTTTGACGCAGCACGTTACGCGCAAAATTCCGTATTGCCCGACTTCCTGACGGATTGGCGCAGCAGTGCTTTTTGGTTGGTGGCGGGCAGCTATTCGTCCAAGACGATTTATGCGTTCTTGGGATACTACAATGTCTGTCATCTGGGTTCGGAGATAAAGAATCCGCAACGGAATATTCCGCTGAGCATTATGATCAGCATTGGCTGCATTGCCGTCTTATACCTACTCATGCAGTGGACCATGGCTGGCGCCGCACCCCAGGAATGGATTCGGAACGAGAATGTACCTTTGATTAGCTTACTCTTCGAATCGGTTTATGGCAAAGGAACTGCTTATCTGGCAACCGGTATTTTACTGTTGGTAGCCCTCAGTTCGCTCTTTGCCCTCATGCTGGGCTATACACGTATCCTATATGCCGCGGCAAAAGAAGGGATGCACTTTCCGATTTTTGCCCATTTACATCCCAAGGGCAATTTCCCAGATTACGCCTTGCTCATCTTCGGTGCTATTGCCGCTTTGTTCTGCTTGTTGTTCGATAAGCCCTCGCAGGTATTTGGATTTATTGTAGTGACGCGGATATTTATCCAGTTCATACCCCAGGCCATTGGAGTGCTGCTGCTTCGGAAAAATGGCAGACAGGGAGAACTGAACTACAAAATGCCCTTTTTCCCCTTTCCCGCCATCTTGTCGGCGCTCATTTGGCTGTTCGTCTTTTTGAGTTCCGGCTATACCTATTTTTGGTCTGGGCTAGCTGTGATTGCCTTGGGATCTATAATCTACTATTTGTTTTTCAAGTGGAAAGAGGTGCAGAGCTAGATAATCTTGCTCTGTTGTTTATAGAGGTTTTTCTTGTCTTGGTTGACTGCATGTATTATATTGACAATGTTTTTATTTTTCCTTTTAATAAGCAATCATATGAAATTGAAATTACGTTTTGGAGTATTTTTAAGCGCTCTTTTTTGTTTTGGTAACCTATATGCTCAGGAAGTAGATGTGGAAAAGCGACTCTCTATGTTGGGAATTCAGTTGGGACAACAGCTCAAGCCAATTGCCAATTATGTCCCAGCGGTGACGGTGGGCAATATGGTATACCTTTCCGGACATGGTCCTGCCAAACCGGAAGGAGATAATGTAGTAGGCAGATTAGGAGACGATCTCACGTTGGAAGAAGGAAAGTTCGCCGCAAGGTTGACAGGGATTGCCTTGTTGTCTTCATTGAAAGCTGAAATAGGGGACCTAAATAAGGTCAAACGTATCGTTAAGGTATTGGGCATGGTCAATGCAGAGCCGAACTTCACGCAGCATCCGATGGTCATCAATGGCTTTTCAGATCTTATGGTAGAGGTTTTTGGAGAATCGGGTAAACATGCGCGTTCGGCCGTAGGCGTAGCGTCGCTTCCCAATAACATCGCTGTAGAAATTGAAATGATCGTGGAATTGAAGGAATAAAAAAAGAGGCCGTCTCATTATTTTTGAGACGGCCTGCTTTATGTCAAAATGAAGTCCTCCTATTGAGGATTTTGTGTTACAATACCATTGGTATTGTTGATTTCATCCTGCGGAATCTGAAATTGCCAACGGGAATCGCCTGCTGGTACAGATAACACTTGTGCATAAGAGGGATTATGGTTGCCTCCGGTACGGTCAAGAGGTAAGTTGTTGCGCTTCAAATCGTAAAAGCGGAATCCTTCGCCCCAAAATTCAACTCGCCGCTGAATCCATATCTCTTCCGTTAGAGCCTGACCGGTATTGCTGGTTCCTTCGTACTCTAAGTCCCTCGCCACGGCAAATTCATTCAAGATACTTGCTGCTCCTACGTTGTCTCCACTCCTAGCTAAAGCTTCTGCTTCAATAAGGTACATTTCGGAGGCACGCATATAAGGTACATCTCCAATACTCAAAGCCTCATCTGCCACCCTAAACTTTCTGCTACCATATTTTGCCCGTAAGCCATTATCTGGTATCGGAAACTCTTCTACGTTCTCTCCAGTAGGATCCCATAGTCCCTTGCGGACGTCAGAGTCGCTTATCTGGTCATATAAACTAGTGAAAATAGACTTTGGATTTACCCGAATGGCAGTGGAATTGTAATTACAGGACATATAGGCAAAGAAAGAGTAGAAATAATTGGTTTGGTCGGACTGTATCCGCGAAGCCCACATCCATTCGGAATTATCATAATTATTGAATCCGCCCAATACGTCATCTTGGCTCATCAAGGAAAAGCCAGTTCTTGCCTCTCTGGCGTATTGAGCTGCGGATGCCCAATTTTCTTGTACTAAAGCAACGCGTGCTTTTATCCCTTTGGCAATGCGGGCATCGAGATGCGATTTATTGGCGCGATTATATCCGTCTAATGCCGCGACGGCTGCGTCCAAATCCGTATTGATCTGGCTATATACTTCTGCCACGGTATTGCGCGGATGTGGTTCTGTAGAGGGCTCTAACACCAGGGGAACTCCCAAATTACTGTTGTCCCCGCCAGCCTCATATCGCTTTCCAAATAATTGCACCATCTGGAAATAGGACCAAGCCCGGTAGGCCAACGCCTGTCCTTTAATGATTCTTTTGTCTGCTTCTGGTCCGGTAGCGGCATCAACATTCGCGATGATCATATTGGCATTGGAAATGATCATGTAATAAAAACCGTAATTATAGGTGTTGCTATATCGAGTTGCATCGGTATGTCCAGTCCATTGGTATTCCCTGGTTAGCCAAGAATTGGAAATACTATTGGCAACTTCGTCTTCTCCCACAATATCCATATATAGCATATTGCCACTTTGGCCACCTTGCGATTGTCGCCCAAAAATTTGGGAATACATCAATCGATGGATCCCGTTTAAGGCTGACCATGCATTTTCGGTTGTACTAAATGCATCGGCGGTAGATACCTGATTGGTAGGTACAGCATCGAGGTAATCCTTGCTGCAAGCGCCTAATGCGAAGGCTATCACACCAAGACATATTACCTTTACTTTAAAAAATATCTTTTTCATCTAGAATATGCGTTAAGTTTTTCAATTATCATTTAGAAGTTTACATTTAAACCTAAAGAAACAATACGGTTAAAATTGTAATTATTTCCTACAGAGCCATCAAATGACCCCATGGAATTCATCCCTTTGCGCTTGGTAAATGAGGCCAAATTTTCGGCGTTGAAGAATATACTAGCGTTTTGTGCCTTGATTCTCCCAAGCCAGAGTTTAGGTAGGCGATAGCTTAAAGAGACCATATTCAACTGCAGGTACGAAGCACTGGTTAAGAACCTGGTGCTTGCACTTGTGAAATCTGTAATCCTTCCATTGTCCAGACGAGGCACGTCTGTAACATCACCTGGGTTCTGCCAGCGATTCAGTGCGTCTACGCTCAATGCTGTGCCGTAGGTACCACCGTGCATCAGTCCTGCATACCCGCTATCGTACACTTTTCCTCCTAACACAAATGTGAACTGTACGCCAAGGGAGAAGTTTTTGTAACTGAAATTGTGATTCATAGAACCAAATAAGTCAGGAATGGAATTTTCTCCCACGTAACGGAGATTTGCTTCTGTATATGATGTGGTCACCGTATCCTGACCGATAATACGTGCATTCGTCAATGAAGCATCGTTTGTTAGATACAAAGCTTCCCCTGTTTGTGGATCTACTCCGTAAAATTCCCGCATATAGAAATCATAAAGAGAATGACCTACGCTATAGGCTTTGTTTCCACTTTGTATTAGTTCTTGCCCAACGGGCATTTTTGTGATTTTATTGGTGTATGTGGTCAAATTTAAAGTGGCGGAATAATTGAAATCGCTAGATCGTACAATATTTCCTGTGAGAGATAATTCAACACCTCTGTTGTACAGGCTGCCAATATTGGTAGGGACGTTGAAATAGTAAGGGCTTCCAGTGGCAGTTGCTCCGTTCGCAAACGCTATCGGCACGTTGAAAATCAAGCCATCGGTCGTACGGTTAAAGTATTCTGCAGAGCCACTTAAACGCCCCTTGAATAAACTAAAGTCAATTCCCACATCGAAGTTCTTGGCCGTTTCCCAAGTAAGTTCATCGTTAGCCAACGCATTTTGTGTAAATCCAGCTTCCCCTTGGTTGTTTCTTCCTAACAAATAGAGTGCTTGATTAGGATAGTATCCGAGCGTACTTCCGCCATCGTTACCTACTGTACCATACGCCGCTCGTAATTTCAATTGATCTATCCAAGATAAGTTGAGGAAACTTTCCTTGTCGATGTTGTAAGCACCGCCCACGGACCAGAAATTTGCCCAACGAACATTAGGTGAAAACTTCGAGTTGCCATCTCGCCGCAAACTGGCGCTGAGTACATACTTTCCGTCATAATCGTAATTTATTCTAGAAAGATAGCCTTCTACACGTACGTTATCCTCGAAGGAACTAACACCTAACACGGTAGCGAAGTTCACCAGTTCGCTATTCCCCCCAACTATTTGGCCGCTACGGCTGCCAGTGAAACTGTTATACTTGTAGCTGTAGTTTTCATGGCCTGCCAATACATTGAAGTTGTGCTTATTGAAGTTTTTCGTGTACTCTAGTATTTGATTTGCCGTAAAACTTGTAGTACGATAGAAGTTGGAATATGCTCTTCCGGTAGGCGCACCATCACCGATAGTGGGATTGTCAAAAGTCCTGTCATGCCGATCATACAAATCCAAACCTAGTTGGACTGTTGCCGTCAAACCGGGCAAAATATAAGCTGTTCCGTAAGTGCGGGCATTTAATTGTCCTATTCCTCTACCTTGCGTGTCGTTTAAGTTCTCAAAAATCGTATGTCTCCCAGGCGCAAAAGGTCGTCCATCACCAAAATCATATTGGGGATTTCCGTTTGCATCTAGCACGATGGCACCCGTTGCGTCATGTTGGTGAACCGGGTAAATTGGCCCCATAAAACGGGAAATATAAAAAGGATTTATAAATGAAGAGCCGCCGGAGTTGTCGAAACTCGAAGTAGAGTAAGTTCCTGCTAAATTTATGCCAGTTTTAAAGAAGTTAACCGGTTGCGTGTCTACGTTCAGACGGCCGGTATACCGCTTTAAATCGGAGTTTATCAGATAGCCCTTTTCATTGGTGTACCCTACTGATCCGAAGTAGTTGGATTTTCCGGAGCCCCCACCATAGCTTATATTGTAATTCTGTCTACTTTTACCTCCTTGCGTCGCCTGGTCAGCCCAGTCTAGATCATCGGGATACAGCAGCTGTGCATTTGGATTTAATAATCCATCTGCGCCTACAATTTCATTGTTGGCCACATTAAAAGGGTTGTAGCCTAACATGTTCCTGATAGAGCTGTTGTAAGCGGTACCGTTATACTCTGTGATAGTGCCCGCGGCAATACCACTCGCGATATCCAGCGGGATTTGCTGACTGCCATAATGCATCGTGTTGCGATATGCTTCCCACATTAGTGGGTAGTACTGATAGGCGTCTACGCGTTCGTACTCGGGTAGGCCTCTGCTCACCCATCCATAAGATGCCTGAGCACGCAAGGTATTGGTGCCCGCCTGTCCTTTTTTCGTCGTAATCATTAATACACCATTTCCTCCTCTTGACCCATACATCGCCGTGGTAGAGGCATCTTTCAATACCGAAATCGATTCGATGTCATCTGGGTTAATACTGGCAATGTTTCCGTCAAATACAATACCATCCACCACAGTTAATGCTGAATTGCTGCCATTAATGGAGCCAGTGCCCCTGATACGTACCGAGGCACCGTCTCCTGGCGCCCCGCCGGCAATACTGGACTGAACACCTGGTGCCGAACCAACTAGTGCATTCATTAAGTTGGTTATTGGTCGTTTTTCTATGTCAGCAGCTTTCACCTGAGCAGACGATCCTACGGCTAGCGCTTTATTCACCGTTCCATATGCCACTACCACAACCTCGTCCAGGGCATTTTCCTTGTCGTTCAATTGGATGGTGAATACACTTTGGCCCACTACAGGGACCTCTTTGGTTTCAAAGCCCAAAAAACTGACAATCAAAATAGCGTTTTCCGGAATGTTATTGAATGAAAAGTCACCGTTATTGTCGCTTTGTGTACGCAATGTTGTGCCCTTGATGGATACATTGGCATTGGCAATCGGCTGATTTCTGCTGTCTAAGATGCGGCCTTTAATGGGTTGCTGCAACAACTTGACTGTACGGTTCTTCTTGCTAACCACTATCGTGTTGTCTTCGATGGCGTAGCTAAGAGCCTTATCTTTTAATAGTTCATCCAAAACCTCTACAACGGTTTTTTCTTTCACGTGGATGTTTATGTTTCCTATGGAAGAAAGAAGTTTGCTGTCATAAAAAAAACGATAGCCGCTTTGCTCTGAAATGCTCTCCAAGATTTTAGAAAGTGAAGTGTTCTCTGCCGATATGGAAACAACTTGCGAGTAACTTTTAGCATTCACTTGCATACAAAGCATGAGGACGATAATAACTGCCAAGTTTAACCTCATGATGATTTTTTTTGCTATAGAACATGTAGCCCATTTGTTTGGGGTGGGGTAAAGCAAAAGATTCCCTGTTCTAGGGGTACTTTTTTTACCTAGATTAAAATTCATACTTTTGTTTGGTTTGATGTTGTTGAAAATCCTATTAAATATTCGTCGCTTTCTGATAGGGACGTGCTTAATCTACACATCAAATTTAAGGCTGTTCCGGGCGCCATCCGGAACGGCTTTTTTATGACGTGAGATAGAGAGGTTTTAGTTTTTCATATTTTCTCCTTTTTTATGTGTTTCATATTTTTATTTAATCCATTGGCATTGATTCTTTGACGTAAACCGTTCTATCCACTACGTTTATTTTGAGACCACTTAGTTCCAATATTTTCAATACTTCTATCAGGTCTGATTTTCTTTCAATCTGTCCTACATATGCATGTTCCATTATTGATCCTTCAAAAACGGTTTTGATGTTATACCATCTTTCCAATTGCCTCATGAGATTACGTAAAGACGTGTTTTCAAAATTGAAATAGCCCTTTTTCCATGATATGGCATTTTGGCTATCGTCTCTATGTATGGATATATGTTCCGAAAAATCATTTTTGACAACGGCTACTTGCCCAGGTTTCAGTATTTTTTGCTCTCCATTATACTGGCCTTTGGTTTTAGTGACCTTTACCGTGCCCTCAAGCAAAGTGGTCCTGCTGTTAGGCTCATCTGCATAGGCATAGATATTGAAATTTGTGCCATAAACCTCTATAGTCTGATTGGTAGTTTTAACTAAAAAAGGATGTGAAGGATCTTTTTTTACTTCAAAATAAGCTTCTCCAGTCAACTCTACCATGCGGGATTGGGATGAAAAATTGGACGGAATGCGCATGGTGGTTGAGGCATTGAGCCATATCTTGGTGCCATCAGGCAATACAATTTGAAATTGACCACCTACGGGAGTAACGATTTCATTATAATGGAAAGCGGAACCTTGAGCAGGGGATGATGCGGTTTCATAACTCACAAAGCCTTCTTCGCTCTTGACAACATGTATTTGATTGGTTACTTTTTCGATTTTTCCGGATTGTAGGATATCTAATTCAATGATGGATCCATTTGAGCTTTTTAATATAGCCTGTTCTCTTCCCGGAACAATGGTTTTGTCCATTTGGCTAATGTCAAGGCCGTCGCTAATAGTGGTAGACGATAGAGCTTCGTTGTTTTCAGGGATAAACTTGAAGAAAAATGAAATACCTATGAGTGATAGCAAGCATGCAGCTACGCCGGTCATTACAAGCAATTTCCTTTTTTTCTTTTGTCTATCTGAAATTGCACCTTTATTTAAAACAGTTGAGAAGCGATGAATGGCGTGTGTCAATTCTTCTTCGGAAGGTTGATAGTTTTCTTCGTTTAACATCTGTAGATGCCAACTTTCTACTAGCTTTCTTTCTTCAATGGAGCAAGTTCCGGCTAAGTAGCTTTTCCAAATACGTTCTATATCCTCTCGAGCGAATTTTTTCATTTGTCTATTGACTATCTGCCTAAAGTAGGTTGAAAATAGCCAAGGTAGTACGTGGAATTATATAAAAAATGAAAAAAATAACGAAAAAAAATGAAAATGGGATGTTAGGATGACGGGTATTGTTGATAATGGGAGTAAAAAAGAATGGTCTAGTTTGGTTTTTATTAATTTAAGGGCTTTGTTTATCTGTTTTTTTGCTGTTTTGTCAGAAATATTCATTGTCTCGGCTATTTCTTTTAGTGACAGTTTGTGCTTTCTGCTTAACTCGAAAACTTCTCTCATTCTAGGAGGCATATTTTCTATTGTACTTTCGACAATACGGTTAAGTTCTTTTTCTAATATATAGTCGTCCGTAAAATTGATTCCAGAATTAGCAAAGTCCAATATGGAATCTATATAGTCCTGCCTTACTTGCTTTTTGTCAATTTGGTTAAAGGAAGCAAAACGAATGGCTCCAAACAGGTAGGAAGACAAGGAACCGTTAATTTGTAGAGAAGCTCCTTTGCTCCATATAGAAAGCAACACTTCTTGTACAATGTCCTCGGCCTCAAGACCATCTTTTATGATTTTTTGCGCATATATATATAGACTGGGCCAGTATTGATTGTAAATATAGGAAAAGGCGTCTTCATCTCCTTTTTTAAGAAGTAATATTAACTCGTAATCATTTGTGTACTTGAACGGAGGCATGTTTGCTTTAAAAACAAAGTTAAGAGAAAATAATATAATAAATGAGACCGTGTTTAGATTTTAGACGCACAATACGTATTTCCAATTGAGTAGACAGACACCGTAAATGAGTTGATTTTAGCGTGGGAATAACCACTGCTTAAGATTCTCTAGGTCACGACCACTTATTTAAAAACAAATACGCTTCAGCCCTTAGCATCCCAAATATAATTTGTACCTTATGGGACTCTATTGATTGGTTTGTTCCGGATTTTTAATGCTTTCTCGTATAAGGGTTATGGCATGCTAAAACGTCATATCTCATCATGATTAAGGGAGAATAGTATAAATGAAGGAAATCAATCATATTTGCGATGCAGTATAAGGAAAGGGCCAAACGCTATGTTGGCAATTGTGTTTACCTATTGGGTTTTGCGCCTATCTATCTGCTAAGTCTGATGCCCTATGGGCTGCTGCATGCAACGGTGGGCAAATCCTGTTATTTCCTTGCCTACAGGCTCTTTAGGTATCGCTACAGCGTGGTGGTACAAAATCTTTCGCGTTCATTGCCAGACAAGCCTTATGCGGAAATCCGCCGTTTGGCGAAGGGATTTTACGCACATTTTGCCTGCTTGGCTGTGGAGATGATCAAATCCTTTTCCATAAGCCGAAAACGTATGCTGGACTTGGTGCAGATTGAAAACCCCGAACTGTTGCTCCATTACCATAAGCAAAACAGGCATATGGTTGCTTTGCTAGGGCACTATGGCAACTGGGAAAGTCTGAATGCCTTGCCCACCCTATTCCCGTTCCAAGTAAATGTGTTGTACAAGCCATTGAGCAATAAAATGATGGATAGAATGATGAGGTGGGTTAGAACGCGTTTTGGTGCAAATCTTATCCCTGCGCAAAGTGCATTGCGGTATTTGCTCAGGCACAAGGGTGAAGCACAGCTTAGCTTATTCATTGCCGATCAGTTTCCCGGTCAAGGTAGCGGCTGTCAGGTAGATTTCCTGCACCAGCGTACTACCATGTTTGATGGTCCCGAGAAGCTGTCAAGGGCAACCAATGCCGTCGTGCTTTATGTGGAGCTGAAAAAGAAAGAGGCAAATAACTGGCGGGTGCGCTTTTCGCTCATTACGGAAGACGCCGTTGCTTGCGACAAGGGGGAGATAACACGGCAATTCAGTAATAGACTTCAGCAAACGATTCGCGAAAACCCGGTCTATTGGCTGTGGTCGCACAAACGATGGAAGTGCTAATAAGGCGCTTTGGGATATGTTAAACCCGCATTCCGCAAGATTATGCGGTCTTTTGGAATGCGGGTTTGAAAGCAGCTAGTAAAATTATCCTAGCCTAAATATTAGGGATTCGTAGAAAAAATAGCGGCACTGGTCAGCATGGCCCGCTTGTTGAACTTCAGCACATCGACGATTAGCTGGGCAAAATCTTCTGGTTGCAGTACCTTTTCTGGGTTTCCGTCGGTGATTTTCAGTACTTTCAGCGTCATGTCGGTAGCGATGGTACTTGGCGTCAAAGTACACACGCGGATGTCCTTCTTGCGCATTTCCTGCATCATTGATTCAGAGAGCGCGATTAGTCCAGCTTTAGAAGCACTGTAGGCCGAGGTATTGGCACTGCCTCTCAGGCCAGCTGTAGAGGATATATTGATCACATCACCGCCTTTCCCTTGTGCTACCATACTTGGCAATATCGCCTTCGCGACATAGTAGGGCCCCAACAGGTTGGTTTGGATAATGTCTTCCCATGCATCGGCCTCCATGTCCAAAATAGAGCCGAATGCGGCAGTACCGGCATTATTTATCAAAATATCGAAAGGACCAAATGCGGCTATCAGTTTGCTCAATGCGTCATTGACCGAACTTTTGTCCGTTACATCAAAGATGGTATAGCTAGCCTTCACGCCTAGGGCTGTTATTTCCTTTACGGTAGCTTTCAAGCTGTCTTCATTGCGCCCGGTTATGGCAATGTCTACTCCTTCAGCGGCTAAGGCTAAGGCAGTTGCCTGACCTAATCCACGGCTTCCACCTGTTACCAAAGCTTTCTTTCCTTTTAGATTTTCCATGAGTTCTGTCTTTTACTAAATTATCGAGTGGCCGAAAATAATAAAAACAAAACAATTACCGACATTAGATGTCTAAAACATAAAAATCTCCAAATGAAATTGAACAAATGCCTATTGATGATCTTATTGGGAATAGGTCAATGCTTGTTTGCACAAGAAAAGGTGGAACGAGAATATGGCATTTCGAAGCGGGAGGTTCCAGAAAAGGCGCTGAAATTTATAGAAGAAAACTATGCTGGAAAAGGCGTGAGGTGGTACCGCGAGGAGAATCTGCAGGGATATAGCATAGAGGCCAAACTGAGATGGAAAGGGTTGTGGCACAGTGTGGAATTTGATACATCTGGGCACCTTCAGGATGTGGAAATAGAAATCAAATACAAGGAAATAGATGCCGATGTGCGGGAGGAGATGGAAGAGGAAATGGGAGACCTCTTTTCTTCCTACAAAATAGATAAGGTGCAGCGCCAATGGAGTGGCAGTGAAGCAATTGTTAGCCAGCTAATCCAGAAAGGCAAGGCAGACGATGGATATGAACAGCGCTATGAAATAGTGGTAAAAGGGAAAAAGGATGGAAGAACGAATTTGTATGAACTGCTGTTTAATGAAGAGGGAGTGATGCTGAAGAAAGCAAAAATTATAGACCGCGGCGTTAATCATCTTATTTTTTAGCTTAGACTTTTATGAGGGGGATATATATTGCACTTTCGCTCGTGTGTTTTTTCCAGATGGCATTGACTCAAGATCGCTACCAACTAGGTGTGATGGGTAGTGTCAATACCAAATTTCGCATGGGGCAAGACTATGAGCTGAACACGAAACTGGAAAGCAGGCATTTTATTTCCGACGGTCCAAAAGGAATATCTCAAGGCAATGGCTTTCAATATGAGCGGACGGATATGGAAATGATATTCAACAGATCACTTGGACCGGTGTCCAGCGTGGGGGCGGGATATCTTTTTAGATTGGTAGGGCATGACAAGGCCGTACACCGCGCCATTCAGCAATTTGCCATCGTGCAACGTCTTCGAGGTGCCAGATTGGCCCATCGCTTTCGTACCGATCAAACTTGGGAAGATGGTTCCTTTCGTTTTCGTTTCCGTTATCGCTGGAGCTTGGAAAAAGCCCTTCAGGGTTTGGAAATAGATCCCAAGGAATTTTATTTGAAGATCAACAACGAATGCTTGCCCACCTTTGAATCGAACAATTCCGATATAGAGATAAGGGCTTTGGCTTCTTTGGGCTATAACTTTTCTGACGATATGAAATTGGAAACGGGTTTGGACTACCGCGCCGAGCAGATTATTTCTCCCGATACCGAACACCAGTGCTGGCTGGCATTGGGATGGTATTATAGTTTTTAGCTTCTTTTTCTCTCTGTATAATTTTGATCAATAGTCTTTTGCCAGGATAATCGTTATTTTCTATAGTGGCATAGAGAATAACGATTTGATGGAACGGTGTTGTAATGACATTTTTGTTGGCGAAATAAAAACTGAACAATATGAGAAAAGAACTATTTGTTATTGCTGCCGCACTTTTACCTGTATTTTCCGAGGCGCAAAATTTAACTACCAATACTGGGGCGCTGGTAGGGGATAACCAAAACTCCAAGACGATTGGTCAAGACGGACAAGTGTTGTTGGAAGACATTCACTTGATAGAAAAACTAGCATCGTTTGATAGGGAGCGCATTCCGTAGCGCGTGGTACATGCTAGGGGCGCTGGTGCATATGGAGAGTTTGTGGCTGCCGCCGATTTTACAGATGTAACGAAAGCCAAATTTTTGAGCCAGGCGGGAAAAAAAACGCCTTTGTTCGTTCGTTTTTCAACGGTGGTGCATCCATCTGGCTCTCCGGAAACGTATCGCGACCCACGTGGATTTGCAACCAAATTCTATACGGAGGAAGGAAATTATGATTTGGTGGGAAATAACCTACCTGTATTCTTTATCCGGGATGCCATTAAATTTCCAGATATGGTGCATGCCTTCAAGATGTCGCCGGTTACTAATGATGTATCAGACCCGAATCGGGTGTTCGACTTTTTCTCCAATTTGCCTGAATCTACGCACATGCTTACTTGGCTGTTCTCTGACTACGGCATTCCTGCCAGTTACCGTGAAATGGATGGCAATGGTGTACATGCTTTCAAATGGGTAAATGAAAAGGGAGAAGTGACTTATGTAAAGTACAACTGGTCTACCAAACAAGGTGAACGCAACCTCACTCAGGAAGAAGCCGACGAGATTCAGTCCAAAAAGATTGAGCATGCTACCTTGGATTTATATAATGCTATCCAAGATGGTAACTATCCGCAATGGGATCTATACGTGCAAATGCTGAAAAAGGAGGATTTCGATCATTTGGATTTTAATCCTTTGGATCCTACTAAGATATGGCCGGAAGCTATAGCAAAGCCCGTATTGGTGGGCACGATGACCTTGAACAAGAATGCCGATAACTACTTTCAGGAAGTCGAGCAGTCGGCCTTCTCGCCTGGTACTTTGGTGTCTGGTATAGAGCCATCCGAAGATAAGCTGTTGCAAGGTCGTTTGTTTTCCTACTTTGACACACAAAGACATAGGATAGGGGGGAATTTCCAACAATTGCCTATCAATGCGCCAAAGGTACAGACAACTACTTACAACCAAGACGGTGCCATGTCTATCCGTAAACAAACTGGTGACGTGAACTATCAGCCCTCTACAAATAAGCCAGAAGTAGTGGACAATGCGAAGTTCAAATACTCAACATCTGCATTTAAGGATGTCAAAGCCGTTCAGGCAAAGATTTCCAAACCCAATGACTTTGCCCAGGCAGGCGATCTGTATCGCTCTTTCTCCCAAAAGGACAAAGACAACCTGATCAAGAACCTTTCGGGAGCCTTAATGGGCGTGAAAAATCCCGTCATTGTAGCTAAGATGATATCCCATTTCTATCAGGCAGATAGGGAGTATGGCATGCGTCTGGCAAAGGAATTGAACTTGAGCCGTGAAGACTTGGAAAAATTGCTATAGCACTGATATTCCTTTAATCTTGACAAAATAACTTCCCTGATTCGAAACTTAAGAACTTTACCAAAGTTTGCCTGCGCTATGGCCTTGTACGCAACTTTGGTAAAGTTTTCGGAAGAAGAGCGGGAAGTTATTCTGTCAGTATATCTTAATTAATTGTAAAAAGAAATACATGAAAAATATACTCTGGATCGTCGCCCTGCTGTGGTTTGGTCGGGCATCTGCACAGGAAGCCACTGTTTTTGAAGCAGCGAGAACGAACGATAGTGTCAGCGTTCAGCATTATATCGCACGAGGACACTCTTTGGATACGCTGGACGATAAGGGCTATACGCCATTAATATTGGCCTGCTATAATGGCAATTTGACAGTGGCTACGCTTTTGCTTAAGGCTGGGGCCAATTCCAACAGCCAGGACAGAAGTGGCAACACGGCCTTGATGGGAGCAGCTTTCAAGGGATATAGGGATGTCGCCGATCTGTTGCTTGCGCATGGTGCCGAAGTAAATCTTCGCAATGCCAATGATGCAACGGCACTTTTTTTTGCCGTGACATTTGGGCAAGAGGGGGTGGTAAGTGCACTGTTGGACAATGGCGCGGATGTTAGCTTAAAAGATCGCTTTGGCAAAACGGTCCTGGACCACGCTCAGATACAGGAAAATGAAACCATTTTGCAAATGCTTACCGATAGCCGATAGCGGTATCTAAAGCCCATTGGCCCTGGCCGTAATCTCGGCAATATCCAGTACTTTCACTTCCTGCTCCTTGTTTTGGCCTTTCACGCCATCTTGTAGCATGGTCATGCAAAAGGGGCATGACGCTGCTACCACTTGTGGGTTGGTAGATAATAGGTTCAATATTATCTACTCATAAATTCTATATTTGCGTATGCCTGTCAATTTAGATGTTCTACTTCGTTTCCATACCATTGATAAATGCCTGCAAAATAGGTATAGAAAATGGACGCTGCGAGATTTGATGGAAGCCTGCTCTGAGACGCTGCAAAAAAACGTGTCCAAGCGCTCCGTTCAAAACGACATTCAAAAAATGCGGAGCGGCGATCTTGGCTATTATGCACCTATTGTCTGCAAAAATGGACTGTACAGTTATGAAGATCCCAGTTATTCTATCAAAAATGCCTCTCTTACCGAAGCGGATATCCAGTCCATAGCCATTGCCAGTAAGATTTTGGGACAATACAAAGGTTTTGAGCTGCATAGTGAGTTGAAAGAGATTGCAAACAAACTGGAATCCAAGGCTCAAAGAGATAGGTTCTTGCAAATCGAAAACATCATCGACTTTGAGCAGGCGGAAAAAATCACTGGAAAAGAATACCTTCAACCGATATTGCAGGCCATCCAGAATAAAGAAGTTTTATGCATTGCATATAAACGGTTTGATGCCTCCCAAACCAACACGCACATCGTCCACCCTTACCTGCTGAAAGAGTACAAAAGCCGTTGGTATTTGCTCGGGCTAAATCATAAACATCAACTCATTACAACATATGCCTTGGATAGGATGATCTCTTTAAAGGAAGATTATCACTACGATTACATAGAAAATGCTACATTCGATCCCAAGGTCTATTTCAAAAACACCATTGGTATCACCTATACCGGAGAGCTTCCGGTCCAACTGACCCTCTTTGTCGAAAAAGCTTTTGTTCCATACTTGCTTAGCCAACCGTTGCACAGCACTCAAAAGTTATTGGAAGAAACGGAACGGGGAGCATATTTCCAGTTGGAAGTTGTCAATAATCCTGAACTTAAAACATTGATTTTAGGTTATTCGGATGCTATGAGTATTGTTGCTCCTGCGGAGTTAAAAAAAGATTTTATCGATAAACTAAAACAGGCGAAAAACAGGTATGAGGGCGTGTAAAACAGTGCCGCTATAATTCGTGACAAGCGCTAAGCTACCACGTTTTTCAACGGATATTCCCGTATGAGTAAGTCGGCAGGAATTTTAAGCAAAGCACTAAACTTCCGTATCATGTTCAGCGACAAAGCTTGTTTATAATTGAGTACTTTGCTGACAGTGCCTTTGTCACCATATACCGATGCCAGTTCCTTGGGATTATATCCAAATTCCTCCATTCTGATCTTAATCAGCTCTATGGGATCTACATCAGGCAGTTCAGACGTACTTCGCTCATATTCAGCGATGAGCTTTACGAGCAATTTTAGCTCTTTGTACTTATCTGTTCCTTTCTCTGCATATTTTATTTGTTCATATCTTTCCAAAGCTTGCAGGTAGTCATTTTCGGATTCGATTAAAAACCAAGCATTTTTTTCCATAACATTATTTCAAACTGTTTGAGCATCAATACCATCATATGCTGCATGTGTGCCAATAAAGCGGACATCTACAAAAGCAAGGTCAAAGTTCACTTCTACTACCAACCTGTACTTGTTTCCTACAATCTTAAAACGAGCACGTTTCCCCTTGATAATTTTAGCTTTAGGAAAACTTTCAAGCACATCCTGGCTATTTCTCCAAATGGCACGTTCTGTAACTGCTTTCCATACAGCAACACTTTTCCCTGCATCGGAATGTTTTTTCACAAATACAGTCAATTTCCGTTCATTAACAATATCCATATGGACATCAATGTGTTTTACAAAGATAAAGACAAGTTGGCGAATAACCAACAAGCCGTTTTTTCAGAATCAAACGGTTAATCCCTCCCGTCCGCAAAAAACACTTTCTATTTACAAAAAAACCACAATGGAGGCACAAAGCAGGTATAACGAGTCGCCATAGTTTCCGTGAGCTTTTCTTAGTGCTTGATCATTAGTCCTTAAGCCATTCAAACCATATTCTTTGGTCAATGAAAGGAATATGGTTTTGTTTGCAAACGTTCATCGTATAACCTGTTCCGCCTGTTTTGGGTTTATGCAAATCGTCATAGAAAATAGCAAAAGTCGCAGGGGATATATTGTCCGTTCCAATGACCATAACCGTATCCCGGATAATAAATGCTGCTTTCATCGAAATGCGGTCTCTCTCACCGGAGACATATTGGTCAACCAATTTTTCGGTTTTCTTATTGCCTTTGGATTGATAGACTACTTCTGGTTCGCTCGCAAGGTTGATGTCGTCCAAAGAGATCGTATCATACGCCACGTTCGTCTTTTTCCGATGTGCGGAATAGGGCGTTATAACCTCCAATCGTGTCTTGTCTACAGCCGAAACACCTAGTGAAAAATAGTAATCAGCACCATCGGCATTTCCACTCCTAAACCGCATTTTTTTGGTTTTTGTAGCCAACACCTTTCCCAAGCGAATAAGTAAGTCTTTGTCTTCAGGTAATACCTTCCGCTTTCCACCAAGTAAATTCACTGCATTTTCTTTATCAAAATCGCTGATGAAATCTTCTAAGGTCATAGTTGTTTTTCGTTGTTCGAACAAATATACCTTAGGGTAATGCAGTGTATTTGCATCTCAATTTTTTTTTCGGTTCTATGACGTTTTGTATGGGTAGTTCTATAGAGAGCGTATAATTGTCCCTCGCTCCATCCCAGCTTTTTACTTTTGTTGCCAAAGCAGAAAAAAAGTAAACAAAAACCGAAGCCCCGATTAAGATCGTGGCGAGCTCATGAGCGCCGTTGAAAACAAACAAAAAGCGAATAAACTGCTTTTGCGGCTTTTGCCAATTTGGCTAAATACAGATGGCAATTACCAGTTGAACGCTAGGCCTTTGGCACTTATATAGTTTGATAGCGGCCAAAGGCTGCATTCAACCTACATAACCGTGGGCCATCTGCATTCTTAACGCCAATTGCCCAAGGCCGCCCCTACTATCATCGCATTGCCCGATTCCTGCTGCTAGGAAGCTATCCCTTACAGAACCTCGAATCCCCACCAACCCACACTACCTGTCATAGCGCCTTTTTATCTCTCTTGTTCTTCTCTCTTTCTGCCTGTATCTTTTGCAGTTCTTCTTTTGTGATTTTTGTGAAAGATACGGGCGACATAAATTTTTCTCTAAATCTATCGTCACTTGTCTTTTTTTTGCTCATAGCTTATTTCGATGTCTTGTCTTATGCCTGTTAATGTGCTACTCAGATTTTAACACTTCAAAAATGTCATTGGCAATTTTTTTATATCCTTCTTTTTGATGCCCTTCTTTTTGATACCCTTCTTTAAAATTTTTCAAAAGTTCTAAGATTTCCTCTTCATTTTCTGTTACTTCCTCTTGCATGGTATAGACTGCAGTGTGTCTTTTAGAGTTTTCAGATTTGATTTTCAACTGTGCTTTTTCCTTTATACAAGTTATTAGTTCTTTCCTCTTTTCCTCATATCCAATCTTATAAGGCTGTACCTGTATTAACACTTTAATAACATCGTTACCCTTAGAATTCCTAAAATGTTCTAATGCAAACATGATAGGGTAGTATTTGCTGTTTTCAAGATATTTCTCGTGCTCTTTAAATATAAGAGTGTTTATCCAATTTTTTGGGACAAAATACATCCATTTATTTCCTCTTTGGGATAAAAGAATATATTCGTTTTTCTCGCAAAACGTCGTCGCCGCATCTCTCAAAGCAGAACTCTTTCCGTGCCTTTCAATAAAGTCGAACAATTGCTTATGATCTTTATATATGCTTTTTGCATAATTAACAAGTTTGTCTTCTCCCATTACTTCTCTATTTAAAATTACCAAATAATCATTTATATACTGTTTAACATGAACACTTAAACTATCATCCAAAAGCTCGATAATGTCTTTCAAAAACTCGACGATTGAACTGTATGATAGAGAAACCCATTCATTTTCTGATGCATCCATGCCTTCGGGAGTTAAATAAGCAAAAAAGCGATGTTTGGTTTTCTCCTTAGGGAAACATTCCCGAACCATTTCTTGGTATCTCGATAGTTGCTTTTCCCCCTCTCCCGACCAGAATTTGTTTTCTATTGCAATGATAAACTCTTCTTCATATTTAATTAAGATATCTATTGAATCTAACTTTTTTGAAGAAATATTCTTCCATTCCCTAAAAATTTGTACTTTGTTGTAGTTGATATCATCAGCCATTAATTCAGGGTACTTGACTTCTGATTCTAATGGCTTATTTTCAATAATAATCTCTTTTTCAATAAAAATCTCTCTCAAAATTTTTTGTATGAAAATTGAGCCTAAACCATGGCCTTCATTGGGGTCAAGTAACCATGCCAAGAAATTTGAATGTCTTATTTCATGCCCCGCAATGCCTAGTATCTGAAATATATTTGGGTCTTTCAGCCCTAACCTTAATTTGTCAACGGTTTTATCATTGATAAAATCTTTAAACTTGTTCCTGTAATCCTTTAATTCTAATTCCTTAGATTCTGTTTTTTCCATAGTATCTTGATTAATAGCATCATTTTTATTTTTCGTTTTTCAATATCGGGATATGCTCCCTTATTGCAAATTACCTTTGTCTATTCTAAACTGTCTATTTATCCTCTCTCGCCAACTCCCTCAACCTCCTTAATATCAATACCATTGCCCAGGTGTCAAGCTTGCAGTAGGCAAGCATGTCTTGTATCAGTTGCGCTTTGTTATCGTGTGCTTGTCCGTTGACAAAATAAGTGGCATAAGCACCAGCAGCTTCTCCGCCATTGGAGATGCCCATGCCCTGATAGGACAAATCTGACATGACGGGCAATACTTTCTTGATAGAGCAAGAACCTTGCTGATCGGGGTGGTAATAGTAAAATTGTCGGAAAGGGGTTATTAAATCCTGTGTTCGATCCACGATGTTTTGTGCCCAATTCAAGTATTCGGGCGCTGCCTGCGCCCATTCCTTGATTCTACCCTTCTCAAAAGACTCGTTGAATGTCAGTACCGTTCCAGTACCACCAATATCCTGATGCAATTGCTCAAACAGAGCTCTTCTCGGATCGGCATGATCGGTATGCAGGTACTCTCTGTGTTCGACTGAGCCGTCAGCACTTTCGATATGGAGGGAATACTGAAACGGGATCTGCATATATGCCCGTGTACCATCATAAGGCGGCACAGCCGGACTAAACGTTTCAAAATCCAAATGATAGATAGGGTATCGTAAGCTGTCGATAAATGCGGAGATTTGTTGAGGATTGATATGAGGCTTACCCGAAATGGCTGTTTCTTTTTGTATCAAATGCCTTTCTTTTGTTTTCGCGTCCTCTGGCAGGTCTTTGATCAGTTGGATACCCAAAAGCCACAATTCAATGATCTTTTTCTTGCTTCCTCTATATAATTCAAAGACAGAACCTTTGGGCAGGCCAGCCATAAATTCATCTTTGAAAACATTGCTATAGTCGCCTTTGACCAATTCCTCTAGGCTAAATTCAGGACATTCCGGCAGGTCAATGATGGCCAGCATGTGATGTGCCAGAGCGGGAACTTTTACGATAAATTCGCTCACTTGTTCGCCGACATTCTCGAAGTAAAACAAATCCCTTAAAGATAATTCGCCTTGACGCACATATTGAGTATTGACCAACATGATTTTAGTGTCGTGGATTTTCAACCCGCATTGTTCCAATACAAAGCGCTGAAACGCCACATCGTGCACATGGGTGTCTTTCAGTTTGGTAGACGATTTGACTTCGATAATATCCCATTCATCATTACCTACAGGAACAAGAATATCTACTCTGATGTAAAACCGGTCGAAAAGAAATCCCGCTTCAAAAATTGGTTTCCGCTTTTTTAGGGCAGCTTTGGTTTGTTCAATATTTTCAAGAAAATCTGATAAAGCCAGATCGATACCTTCGTCAAAATATTGCTGCGCCAATATTCCGACTTCCGTACCACTCTTAAATAGCTGTTGCGAAAAAGCATCGGGTGGCGGAATGGTTTCAGGCTGATGGACTATCCGCCATAACAGCGCATCTGAATCCAGACCATTGAGAAATTTTGATTTTGTAAGAAGTTTGGGCATAGAAGTAAAGTAAGGTGCTAATTTAGCTGATTAAAGAAGAAATCAAATAATATGTCTTTTTTGGGTTAATATGACACTAGTACTATATTCAAAGTGTAGGTGTCTTTGCCTAATTTGCATAGTATAAATACCCTTTTAAAAAGGCAAATCATCAAACCTATCGATCTCATCGGAAGAAATAGCGTTGATATTTCGGATGGAACTATTGACATCGTGTAGCAGACGAAATACTTTGATCAGTTTCTGTACATTCTGATCAGCAATATCTTCAAAATCTGCTATATCCAGACGCATTACATCACCCTCTTCAAAAAGGGCATTGACTTCCGAAAACTCTCCGCTCATAGCCAAGTTGATGATATGGAGATCAAGTTCTCTCATAAATTTATCGAACTCAACAACCGCCCTAATAAGGTGTTCTCTGTAAGTTTTTGACATAAACTCTTGTTTTGATTCAATAAGGACAAATATACGAGCAGGGAGTGCAGTGTATCTGCATTGCAATTTTTTTGAGATTGTTTTCTTACCCTACTTACCCAGCCCTCCGTCAGAACCGTTTTTTTTTGATTAATCTTCCTCAAAAATAAAAAACTGAATTTCTTCTTTGCGGATTTTATTGGTCTTGCACGACGAATCGTGGTGTTCTTTTACTACGTTATACATTTTCATCAATTCCTGTATGTTTTGATCATCCACACCTTCAAAATCATTCATATCGCCTTCCAGATCCTGATCGCCCCTCAAGCGCTCACTCGCCTCCGAAAATCCTCCGAAGAGCACTAAATGCGCCATATTACCATACAGTACCTGCGTGTACCATCTGAGGGTAATAATCGCTTTCACAAGATAGTGCCGGTAAGGCGAGGCAAAAAGGCCATCCTGAAATTCGGGACAGGGGAACCCACTAGGTACAACGGTTTCCATAGCAAATATTCTTTCGCCCACTACCTCCCATCGCTCTACAACACCCAATCGCTCATCAAAAACACCTTCATGAAACGCCTCCATAGTATCAAACGCAGAAATATCATTGATACTACTGAACAAATCGTAAGCCTCACTCGCCGAATCGTGTAGCTTAATCAGCTCTTGTATGTTTTTATCGTCTACATTTTCAAAATCGGCCAAAAGAAAGCATGTAGCTTCCTTGCCTTCAAAAAGTTCGTCTTTTTCCGCAAAGCTTCTATCTATCAACAGGTGAGCGATATTGGTCTGAAGCTCCGCCATAAACCGGATAAAATTAAGCGCTGAATCTACAAGATGTTGTCTATATTCTTCCATAAATATTCCTCCTTTTTGTTTTGGACAAATATATAAGCAAGAAATGCAGCCTATTTGCAAGACAATTTTTTTGATGGTACACTTTTCTTAAGCTGCTTATCTTTAAGTGCTTTAGTGTTCTCTCCGCTTTGGTTTTTTAAAGCCCATTGGCCCTGGCCGTAATCTCGGCAATATCCAGTACTTTCACTTCCTGCTCCTTGTTTTGGCCTTTCACGCCATCTTGTAGCATGGTCATGCAAAAGGGGCATGACGCTGCTACCACTTGTGGGTTGGTAGATAGTGCCTCTTCAATGCGTTCAACATTAATGTCCTTTTTGCCTTTTTCAGGCTCCTTGAACATTTGTGCACCTCCAGCGCCACAGCAAAGTCCATTGCTGCGGCAACGCTTCATCTCCACTAGCTGTGCATCCAGCACTTCCAGCGCCTTGCGGGGTGCTTCGTACACCTCGTTTCCTCTGCCAAGGTAGCAAGGATCGTGATAGGTGATGCGCTTGCCCTTGAACGATTCGCCACCCTCGGCCTTTAGCTTGCCTTCGTTTATCAATTGTTGAATCAGCTGGCTGTGATGTATCACCTCGTAGTTGCCGCCAAGGGATGGGTATTCGTTTTTTAAGGTATTGAAGCAATGGGGGCAACCCGTTACGATTTTCTTCACTTCATATCCGTTTAGCACCTCGATGTTCATCATGGCCTGCATCTGGAAAAGGAACTCGTTGCCGGCACGCTTGGCAGGATCGCCAGTGCAGTTCTCTTCGGTACCCAAAATGGCGAATTTGATGCCTACGTGTTGTAATATCTTACAAATGTCATGTGTGATACGTTGCGCCCGCTCGTCAAAACTGCCTGCACATCCCACCCAAAATAATATATCAGGTACTTCTCCATTGGCCACCATCTCGGCCATCGTAGGTACATATAGTGTTTTTTCCTCGTTCATAATTGTTAAAGTATCAAGACGAAAGTATCAAGTATCAAGACCGACTTCCCGGGATGCTTTGCTCTTTAGTCTAATGTCTCACATCTAAAATCTCACATCTATTCTCTCCAATTGGCCCTATCTGCCTGTGCGTATTTCCAGGGCGCACCGTTGTTTTCTATATTTCCGAACATGGCATTGATGCTGCTAGGAGCTTGTGACTCTTCCATCACGGCATATTGGCGCAAATCCATGATGATTTTTAAAGGGTCTATGTTCACTGGACAGGCCTCTGTACAAGCATTGCAACTCGTACAGGCCCATATTTCTTCCCTGCTAATATGGTCATCCAATAAACTCTTGCCGTCATCTTGAAAGGAGCTATTTTTATCTATGTTCTGCCCCACGGCTACCAGTCGGTCACGGGTATCCATCATGATTTTTCTGGGCGACAATAACTTGCCGGTGATGTTGGCCGGGCAGACGGAGGTGCATCGGCCACATTCGGTACAGGTATAGGCATCCAGCAAGCTTTTCCAAGTCAAGTCTTGTACATCCTTTGCGCCAAAGCGCATAGGTTCTTCCGATGGAGGAGGAGGGGCAAAAGAGGGATCGAGCATGGCTTTCACCTCATTGGTCACACTTTCCATATTGGCAAACTTGCCCTTTGGGTTCAAGTTGGAAAAATAGGTGTTTGGGAAGGCCAACAAAATGTGCAGGTGTTTGGAATAGGGCAGGTAATTCAAAAAAGCCAATACGCCGATGATGTGGAACCACCAACAAGCTCTTTCTATAAGGTGTAGGGCGTCTGGGCTTTCAGGTAGTAGGCCTGTCAGTAAACTGCTAATCGGAAATGCGCCATGTACGTCTTCCCCTGCATGCAATTGTATTTTATAGTCGGCCGCATTCATGAAGAGAAAAGCAGTCATCAGCAGAATTTCCGTAACGAGAATGAGGTTAGCATCGGTCTTGGGCCATGAGGTCATTTCTACGCCAAAAAAACGTTTTACATGTACGATGTTTCGCCTTATTAAGAAGATGGCGCAACTTATTATTACTGCGAAAGCCAACCATTCAAATATCCATATCAGTACATTGTAGAGATTGCCCAAAGGTGCAAAAATGCGATGGGTACCCGCTAGACCATCAATTACGATTTCCAACATCTCTATATTGATGATGACAAAACCAAGGTATACGAAAAGGTGAAGCAAAAAAGCAATGGGGCGCTTGGTCATTTTACTTTGACCAAATGCTACCTTTAACATGGTTTTCCATCTTTCGACAGGTCTGTCACTACGATCCAACGCCTTTCCCAGCCTGATATTGCGGTATATTTTTCTGGCGTTATAGGCGAAAAGTCCAATAGCTGCCAGCAGCAAAACAAGAAATAACAGTTGACTCACCATAGCATAATTGGTTTTAATAAGCGCTAAAGTAATAAATATTTTATTATGCACGCATAGTAATTGTAATTTAGAAGAAGTATAAATTGGTTTGTTGGTCATTGGTTGATTAGTTTATTAGGCATTTGTTGATTGGTGGATTAGCTTTGTTTTCTAGCCTCTCTGCTTTCGCCTTTAAACCTTACACCTTTCTTTAATCTCAAATTAATCTATCTTTGCGCGATGACTACACTTGACCAAGGGAAAACCTCCAGAGCGCTCAGTTTTATATTTATCACATTGCTCATCGATGTGATTGGTTTGGCCATTATTATCCCCGTATTTCCCAAGTTGATCGAAAAGCTGATAGATGGCAACATTAGTGAGGCTTCGCGTATGTCGGGCTTATTGCTGGTCGCTTATTCCGTGATGCAGTTTCTTTTCTCTCCTTTGGTAGGCAATCTTAGTGACAAGTTCGGGCGTAGGCCTGTTTTGCTCTTTTCGCTGCTGGGCTTTGGTATGGACTACTTGTTTATGGCCTTTGCACCTACTATCGGGTGGTTGTTCGTAGGGCGTCTTATTGCGGGGGTCACAGGCGCAAGTTTTACTACTGCATCGGCCTATATTGCCGATGTAAGCAGCCCTGAAAAACGGGCGCAGAACTTTGGCATGATCGGCGTAGCTTTTGGCTTGGGCTTTATCATCGGTCCGGTCATTGGCGGTATATTGGGTAAGATGGATGTGCATTATCCTTTCTATGCAGCGGCGGCACTTGCTTTATTGAATGCGCTTTACGGTTATTTTATCCTGCCGGAATCCTTGTCCAAGGAAAATAGGAGGCCCTTGGACTGGAAGCGATGTAACCCATTGGGTACTTTGGTACAGCTAAAAAAATATCCTGCCGTTTTAAGCCTTTCGCTCTGTCTTTTCGTCGTTTATTTTTCGGGGCATGCCGTGCAGAGTGTGTGGACGTTCTATACCATCGAAAAATTCCGATGGAGCGAAGATCTAGTTGGCTATTCATTGGGCTTTATAGGTTTATTGATTGCCTTGGTTCAAGGAGGGCTTATTCGCGTAGCCATACCCAAACTGGGGCAGCAGCGTAGTATCTGGATCGGTCTATTGCTGTATGCCATCGGCATGGCGCTGTTTGGCATGGCCAATACAAGCTGGATGCTATTTGCCTTTATGATTCCCTATACACTTGGCGGAATAGCGGGGCCTGCCTTGCAAGGCGTGATGACCAATGCCGTACCGGCCAATGAACAGGGTGAACTGCAGGGAGGCCTGACAAGCTTGATGAGCCTAAGTTCCATATTCGGTCCTTGGTTCATGACCTATCTATTCTATTATTTCACTAACGATAATGCACCTCTTTATTTGCCTGCAGCACCATTTTATGTGGGCGCATTGTTGATGTTGGTAAGTGCCTTACTGGCGCTTAGAAGCTTTAGACGGTCGGCCTGATTTAGTTAACATATTGAGTTACGCTTTATCTGTTGAACGCTTTGCAATAAACTGCAAATAGGAGCATTCAAAAGAACAGGAGTTTACTATGTCTCCCCGCGTTATGGGAATTGCTGTATCAGGTTGGCTATCAATGCAGTCCATCCTGTTTGGTGGCTGGCACCCAAGCCTTTTCCCGTATCTCCATGAAAGTATTCGTTAAACAGGAGGTAGTCCTTAAAATGGGGGTCTGTTTGCATCTTTTCATTTTGGCCAAAGCAGGCACGTTTTCCCTCTTCGTCCCGTTTGAATATATGTATAATCCTATTGGTCAACGATGTAGAGATATCTTTCAAGTTGTGTAGTTTACCGCTTCCTGTGGGATATTCCACCATATAGCTGTCGCCATAATACTGATAGAAATTCAGCAAACTCTGAATAATAAGGTAGTTGATGGGAATCCAAATGGGACCTCGCCAATTGCTATTGCCACCATAGGTATCGGTATCGCTTTCTCCCGGGGTATAGTGTACGGTGAATTTTTCGTTGCCTCTGGTAAATATATAAGGCTCTTTCTCATAGCATTTTGACAGGCTGCGAATTCCATAGTCGCTCAAAAACTCATGGCAGTCAAGCATGCGTTTTAAGATCCGTTTCATTTTGCGTTTGTCTATTAAGCTGGCCATGTATTTTTCTCCGTTTCCTGTTCCCAAGAGGCTCGAAACGGTAGCCATGAGGTCGTTCCTGTTTCTGAGGTACCAAGATTTGCGTAGGTCCAATTGGGGTGACGCTTTTGCCTTTTTCTCCGAGATCACCTCGACGGCGAAGAGCGGGATCAAACCAACGATGCTGCGCAACTTGAGGGGGATGGGAGGATTGTTTTCTATAGACAGCTCATCAAAGAAAAAGCCCTCTTCTTCATCCCACAGACCCATGTCGTCCGTTCCTGTGATATTGAGTATAGCGCTGGAAATGTGGATGAAGTGTTCGAAAAACTTGGAAGTCATATTGCCATATACGGGATTGTACTGGGCCAGTTCAAGCGAAATATGCACCATATTGAGCGCGTACATGGCCATCCAGCTGGTGCCATCGGCCTGCTCGATGACAACGCCTTCGGGTAGGTCGCCCATATTACGGTCAAATACTCCAATGTTATCCAAGCCCAAGAATCCTCCTGAAAAGATGTTCTTGTCGCGGTGGTCTTTGCGGTTCACCCACCAGGTAAAGTTGATGATGAGTTTTTGGAATATCGCTTCCAGAAAGGGAATGTCGCCTTTGCCCGTTACTTTTTTTTCCATGTTATACACCTCCCATGTAGCCCAGGCGTGTACTGGAGGATTGGTGTCTTCGAAGTTCCATTCGTAGGCGGGTATTTGTCCATTGGGGTGCATATACCATTCCTTGGTGAGCATCATGAGCTGTTGTTTTGCGAAGCGGGAGTCTACCAAGGCCAAGCTCACGCAATGGAAGGCAAGGTCCCAACTAGCATACCAGGGAAATTCCCACTTGTCGGGCATGGAGATAATATCATGGTTGTTCAGGTGCTTCCAGTTGCTGTTTCTGCCACTGGCACGCGAACCCATGGGCAAGGGTCTGCCAGGGTCGCCGTCCAGCCACCTGTATACGTTGTAGTAGTAAAACTGCTTGTTCCACAGCAGCCCCGCTAGGGCCTGCCGGTGTATTCTTTTTTCATCTTCTGAATGGATGCTTGCCTGCAGTGGGGCATAGAACTCGTCGGTATGGCGCAAGCACTCTTGGAACGAGGTGTCGAAATCTTTAAAAGGTGTCTTTTGTGTGTCCCTGCAGAGGCGGAGGCGTATCGCGCAGGAGCTTCCCCCCTCCAGCTCCACGGTATAGAAAGCCGCTGCTTTGGTTCCCTGGGCGACTGGCTTTATCGCATTTTTGTCTTTTCGTACCACATAGTCGTGAAAAGCATCTTTGAAGTACTTCTTGCCTTCATAGGGCTGTTGAAAACGCGCTAGGTTTGTTTCATTCTCGGTAAAGAGCCATGGTGCCGCTTGCTCCTGGTATAAGAAATAGTTAGCCATATGGGGATGTTCAATTTCCAGGTAGCCATCCTCTTTCTTTGATATGCTGCAAAGGGCTTTTTTTTCATATCCCCATGACCAGGTGTTCCTAAACCAAACGGTAGGCAATATGCTCAAAGGTGCCTTTTCTTTGCCTCTGTTGTGGACCGTTATTTTGATCAAGATATCTTCTTGTGCTATTTTAGCATATTCGATAAAGATGTCGAAATAGGCATCATCTTCAAAGATGCCTGTATCCATGATTTCGTACTCGGGGTCCTTTTTGTCACGGTGGCGATTTTCCTCCACAAGTTTTTGATAAGGGAAAGCCTGCTGTGGGTATTTGTACAGCATTTTCATGTATGAATGCGTAGGCGAGGAGTCTAAATAGTAGAAAAGTTCTTTGACATCTTCCCCATGGTTGCCTTCGTTATTGCTTAGGCCGAAAAAGATTTCTTTCATAATGGAATCCCTGCCATTCCAGAAAGAAGGAGCGAAGCAAAGGAGCTGTTTGTCATCGCATATACCACCAATTCCCTCTTCTCCCCATCTATAGGCCGTGCTTCTGGCCATATCGTGTGTGGTATAATTCCAGGCATTGCCGTCTTGGCTATAGTCTTCACGCACTGTTCCCCATTGGCGATTGGAAACGTAAGGTCCCCATTTTTTCCAGCCTTCTTCGGCAAGACGTCTAGTCTCTTCGTTCATACATTTGGGTTTGGTAAAGGCCAAATGTATAAAAAAAGATTTTATTTCGTTTGGCGGGGCAAGGCGATGTCCACTTTATAGCGCTTCGGAAACTGCGAGCCTCTCCTTGATAAATGTGGTGCATTGTCGTCCATCGCGCAGATTTATCCTTAAGTCAAAGGAACGCCCGCTGGATAAGGGCATTGAATGCGACTGTTAATTCGTGCGCCGTGTTTGATGTCTTTCTTTTTCATGATAGCTGTCATTTTTTTTGGCGCTCTGCGGGCTATTTTTGTAATAAAGCCTTTAGAACTTGATTTATGGATACTATACTCGTGCCTACCGATTTTTCAAACAGCTCTGCGTCCACTATTCGTTTTGCTGTTGACCTAGCCAATAAGATGATGGCAAAACTTCGCTTTGTATACGTGCAAGGGGAAGAACAGGCCGAGAGGACGGAACTCCCGAGCCCTAAGGCTGCTCCCTTAGGGAAACAAATAGAGGTGGCCCGATACCTAAGTCATATGAAAGATTACGTGGAGCAGGTGCTTCGTGATGCGGGCAACGTGGTAACGACATCTTATACCTATGCTCTTCTGAAAGGCAGCACGGCATATGAAGCGGTGTTGGACTATGTGGAAGAACACGTAGACGTGAAATACATCGTGATGGGGAGCCATCACGGAGCTACAGGAGAAAGAAACCTGATGTTGGGAAAAGATACCAACCAGCTTATTGCTAAATCTCGTATTCCAGTCATCGCCGTAAGTGAATGAGCAGCTGCCGCGCTTCCCTGTTTTTTATTTAAGCCGTTTGCATATCTCGATTAAACTTTTTACCTTGCCATGGGTCTAACCAATTGATCAACAGTACGGGTATATTTAATAGTTATACAAATGTGGATAACAATGGGGTCACTTATGTGCTCCAGAGCTATTCTGAACTAAGCGGCAGGTATGAAGTGGAGCGGTTTACTTATAGCTTTTTTATGTGTCACAATTTTCGCCGCTTGCGATAAGGAGGAGCTGGTAAACGATCCCTATGCCGATGTGCCTGCTTCGGGTACCCGTATTGAGAAATCGCTCGATTCCATTTTTCTCTATGCATATGAGACTTATCTTTGGAATGATGCACTACCCTCCTATAGCACTTTCAATCCGCGCAATTTCAAGGGTGCCGACTCTGAAGAACTGCCCATTTTGAATAGAGAGCTCTATGCCCTCAGCCAGGTAGCCATGAACCAGCAAACAAGTGCCCCCTACGAAAGCGCCTTATATGCAGGCTTTCCCAAATATTCTTCAATACAGCCTCTTATTGCTTCAATCACTTCGGGAAGCTCTATAGATGCAACCCGCAATGATCTGGGACTTGTTTTGGCTTCTTCTGGCAGAAAGATTTACGTTCAGCAAGTTTTGCCAGGATCACCCGCAGAACGGGCGGGCCTTGCCCGCGGACAAGAAGTGCTTTCCATAAACGGACAGACGGCGGCGGCATCTACTACCTTGGATCAATCCGCGCTAGTGCTTACGGTAAAACAGGCAAATGGTAGTGAGAAAACGTATGCACTCACCAGTGCCGACTATCAAAGTAGCGCATTATACAAGTACAAGACGCTGAATAAAAAGGCGAGTGGCGTAGGTTACATGGCGCTTGGTCCATTTTCACGTTTGGCTCAAGTGCAGCCAGAACTTGATACGGCCTTTGCGAAATTTGCGAAGGAAAAAATCAATACACTGGTGATCGACCTTCGCTATAGTGATGCGGGCTATATCGAGACGGCGGAATATTTGGCTAATCTCATTGCGCCAAGTTCCATTAATACGCAATTGATGTACGCCAAACAATTCAACAGCCAAATGCAAGAAGGGAGAGCAAGCATCTTAAAAAATCAACCTTACTATGACGCAAATGGTGATCTGACGTACCTCGATGGTCGTATAGCTACGTTGTACGATGTGGATTACTCTCTATCGGGCAATCGGGTATTGTTTGACAAAAAAGGTGAGTTGGAGACTGTAAAGCAAGTGTATTTTGTGGTTGGAGGCAATACATCTTCTACCGGCGAAATGCTTATCAATATTTTGAAACCTTATGTGGATGTAACATTGGTGGGAAGCGACACTTATGGCAGTCCAGTGGGTTCCTTAGCTATCAACATAGACCAGTATACACTCTACTTGAGCAATTTTCAGGTCAAGAATGCCAACGGTGAAGGAGATTACTTCATGGGAATGAAGGCCGATCTAGCCGCATCTGATGATGTGTCGCACGATTGGGGCGATCCGGAGGAGGAGTGCTTGGCCACTATATTGGCCTCTTTGGGTGTGTCTAGTGAAACGCAAGTAAAGCGGTTATTTGCAAGGCAACAGCAGCATAATGGTGTGCTGACGCTCAAGACAAAAGAGGATAACGAAAAGGGATTCGCGGCATTTGTTGGGGCTATTGAGAATAGGTTGAAATTGAAGTAGATTTTAAATATTTCCTATCTTTGTCCATATGGGCTCTTTGCGTTTCTCTCCAGATCAATTCAAGCCGTACATTAGTTATGTCACTTCACGTAGTGGCGGTAGCGGCGGGCAAAACGTGAACAAGGTGGAAACCAAGGTTACTCTGTTGTTTGCCTTTAGGGATTTTCCGGGATTCTCAGGGGAGGAAAAAGAACGTATTGCACTGAAGTTGGCGTCACGAATATCCTCGCAAGATGGCCTGTTACATGTGACTTCGCAAGAAACGAGAAGTCAGCTGGAAAACAAGGAGCGTGCGACACAGGTACTAATACATTTATTGGAAAGAGCACTGTATGTGCCTAAACAACGCAAGGCCATTAAACTGAGCAAAGCGGCTAAGCAAAAGAGATTGGACAACAAAAGAAAACAGGCCTTGAAAAAAATTGATAGGCAGTTTAGATTTTGATGTAATAGCAAATGAACAAACAATGTTTTTAAGGGAAAGCTAGCCCACTGCAAGGTGTTTATCTCACTTGCATATAAAAGGCAATTTATATAAGTTTGGCCTATGCCAAATATGAAAAGAATCGCCAAACTCACACTGTATGTTTTTATAAGCATTTGGAGTTCTAAAACTACTTCAGCGCAAGGCATCACCCATCGTCCTCTGGGACTGCCTCTTATACCTTATCCACAGGAAGTGACTCAAGGAAGAGGTAGTTATGTGTTTCCTTTAAAGAAAGTTGATTACCTAGTGGATGATTCCGTTTTTTTTTCGAACGAAATAGCTTACCTAAGACAATTGTTTCCTAATCGGGCTGTCTATCATGCGGTCAATAGGTCAAAGGCGGAGCTTGTCCTGAAGCGGGATCAAAGCATTGCGGAAGATGCCTATCAATTGAAGATTGGCGGCGATGGTGTTGTCTTGTCTGCCAGCACCCCAAAGGGCATGTTCAGTGCTTTGCAGACCTTGAGGCAATTGCTTCCCATAGGGGGCAACCAAATATCGCTTCCTTTTTTGGCCATTAAAGATTATCCTTCTTATGAATGGCGCGGCATGGAGCTGGATGTAGCACGCCATTTTTTCTCGAAGGAGTACCTGCTGAAATTTATAGACTTGTTGGCGCTTTATAAGTTCAACAAATTGCACTTGCACCTGACAGACGATCAAGGTTGGCGACTGGAAATCAAGAAATATCCCAAATTGGTAGAGCAGGGCGCATGGCGTAGGTTCAACAACCAGGATTCGGCTTGTATTGCGAAGTCTAAGGACAATCCCAATTTTGCGATTGAACCCGAGCACATCCGTATGCGTGATGGCCAAGAAGAATATGGCGGATATTATTCCCAGGAGGATATGAAAGAAATCATCGCCTATGCCATGAGCAGGCATGTGGAAATCATCCCCGAAATAGATATGCCTGGTCACATGATGGTGGCTACTCAAGCCTATCCCGAGTTGACCGATGGCGTTGAAGCAGGTTGGGGAAAGCAATTCTCTGTGCCCATCTGCCCTTGCAAGGAAGAAACGTTTGATTTTGTAGAAGGTGTATTGCAAGAGGTGACCGATTTGTTTCCCAGCAAATACATCCATATAGGAGCAGATGAAGTAGAAAAAAGTACATGGGCACAATCGGACAAATGCAAGTTGCTTATGCAAAAGGAGGGTATGACTGATCTGCACGATTTGCAAAGTTATTTCGTCAATCGGGTGAATCGCTTTATTCAATCCAGAGGTAAAAGGACGATTGCATGGGACGAGGTACTGGACGGTGGTGCCGACTCTTCCATTACCGTGATGTATTGGCGGGGATGGGTAAAGGATGCTCCCTTGAAGGCGGTCACGGCCAACCATGAGGTGATTATGACACCCACCAATCCTTTGTATTTTGACTATTTGCCCAATAAAAGTACCTTGAGCAGCGTGTACCACTTGAAAGTTGTGGCCGACGATATACCATTGACACTTAGTGGGCAAATCAAGGGCGCTCAGGCCAACGTTTGGACAGAGATGATTCCTTCTCGCGCCAGGTTGGAATTTATGATACTGCCTAGGATGACCGCTTTGGCTGAGCGGGTGTGGACGGAGAAGGCGCTTTATGAAAGCTATCAACGCCGTTTGTTGTTGCATTATCCGATGTGGGATGCAATGGGTATCAAATACCGTTTGCCCGACCTTTCGGGTTTTACGGACAGGCAAGTGCTGATTGACGGAAGTGCCGACCTGAAAGTGATCAATCCACTCGAATCTGCTCAGGTGTATTATACCATGGATGGAAGTATACCTACACAAGCAAGCCAGGTAATGGATGGGAAGATTAAGATAGATCGACCGTTGAAAGTGCGATTTGCTACCATATCGAGCAAGGGTGCAAAAAGTGAACTCTATGAAGTAGAATATCGCGCTGCAACATGGAAAAAGGCGGTACAAAATCTTGGTTATAGGCCAAAACCAGGGCTAAAGGCTAGCTTGTATGGGGGGAGTTTTGCGAGCACTAAAGCCATGACCGGTGAGGTGGTCAGAACAATGGTGCTTCCTAACGTGCATTTAGATGATACCATTAAGCTGCCTGCTTTTGGTGCTCGCATTAGGGGGTACTTGCGGGTTCCGCACAAGGACATTTACAGCTTTTACTTCACCTGCGATGATGGGGGAGTATTGGAGATAGCTGGCGAGTTGGTGGTCGACAATGACGGGCAGCATTCGGCCGTTGAGAAAAGTGGGCAGATCGCTTTGGACAAGGGCTATCATGCCTTTTCGGTAGATTTTATAGAGGCTGGGGGAGGATTTGCCCTAAAACTGGCCTATAGCGTGAATGGCGGCGAGGTGAAGCAAGTGCCCGATAGTTGGTTCTACCATGAAGATTGAACTTCCTATGCAAGATCCATTGATAGATGATGAGGCTTATTTGGCCAAGCTGAAGCAGGAATTGAGACAGTGGATGAAAGCACAGGAAAAAGGTCCGACTTTGATGGACAAGTGGGCATCCAAGACACAGGCCAAAATGAACAGCTATATTCCCACCAAGGTTCATGTGGCGATTACCGTAGCGATACAACAAATGGTGAAAGCGGTGCTATTCGGCTCCCAATTCACCAATCAAAAGCCTTTAAGGGACAAAGGATTGATCTATCGCGAGTTGATGGCCAAAAAGAAGATGAAAGCGTATAGGCAGGTAGCGACGATAGAGGGCGGAGTTACAGGAGCTGGAGGCCTGTTGATGGGCATGGCGGACTTTCCTCTCTTCTTTTCTATTAAGATGAAGATGCTCTTTGAGCTAGCAGCAGTCTATGGCTATGATACCAAAGACTATAAGGAACGATTGTATTTATTGTATATTTTTCAGCTGGCCTTTTCCAGCAAAGAAGAATCGACCAGAGTCTATCACAAAATCCTACGTTGGGAAAGTATAATGGATAGCCTGCCAATGGATATCAATGAATTTGATTGGTACACTTTTCAGCAGCAATACCGCGACTACCTCGACATTGCAAAACTGGCTCAGTTGATCCCTGTGGTGGGAGCATTCGTGGGAGTAGTGGTCAATTACCGTTTGATAGGAAAATTGGCGGACACCGCGAAACAGGCTTTTCGGTATCGTTTGCTACAAGGTAAGGACTTCAAATAGTAGTTTCAAGATAGGGGTACAAAAGCGGATTGGACTAGCGCATTCTTTTTCTCTAAAAAAATTTGGCAGAAAGAAAAAAGACACTACATTTGCATTCCCAAAACAAAGCTAATGGCCGTTTTGGATTGGGTACCATAGCTCAGTTGGTAGAGCAAAGGACTGAAAATCCTTGTGTCCCTGGTTCGAATCCAGGTGGTACCACAGAGTTTAAAAAGGTCTTTTTCAAGCGAAAAGGCCTTTTTTGTTGTTACAAAGCTTTTTCTTGAGCTTTGTCTTCGGTGGATAGGACGACCGTCCTTGACGACATTTTCATAAATTTTTGTTGAACTTGATGTAAGTGGGGTTACAAATAGGTTACAGTTTTTTTAAAGCTCCAAACCTGCCATAACAGGACGTTAAATCATCCCGCTTGCGTCCTAAAGAAAACAACAGATCAAGGATGGCATTGCCCGGGGAGTTCCCATTGGGAGAATGATAAGTCCCGAAGAGATCGCGCAGTCCGTACTGTACCTTGCTTCACCCGTATCATCGGCACAGATAGGCACGGAAATCATCGTGGATGGTGGGATGCTGATTTTCACCCTTTCTTTTTGAAGATATGATTCAGTTGTCTTACATAGGACAATTGCATGTTCAATGCCATCAGATTGAACGAATCGCCGGTAGGGGCATAGGTTGTTTTATTGTTGATCAGCATGGAAAAGGCGACCGACCAATCGTCCTTATGGTATACGGAGGAGGCGCGTGCCATAACGGTGGGATACAACTTGAATCTGCCCTTTTTTAACCGTTCCGTTTCATTTCCGAAATTAGCTCCCGTAGTGGCCATACCAGTGACCAGCCATTGGCGGTCGACGACCCATGAATAGGCGTAACCGGCATTTACTCCCAATTGCATATTGTTGAATGGCTCGCCGTGGAATAGTTCCTGCTCTGCATCGGGCACCAGCCTGTGCCAATAAGCCCCCCCTCCCAACAGAAAACTTCCGGCAGAGAGGTTCTGCTTTTCACTTTGCTCAAACGCTGCTTTTGCCGAGTACTTGTTTCCATTGAAAATATAGGTTCCCTCGGCCCCTACTTGCCGTACGGACAGTCCGGGATATAGACGGAGTACGTTTTCGTCCTCATGGAAGAAGCCGCGGTACTTTTGATAATACAGATCGATGAGATAATGCCGCCCGTAGCTGTGCACCTGCAAATCGATTGCCTTTGTTTTTCCGTATTTGTTTCCTTTTAGCGGAACGATGCTATGTCCCAAAAGAAAATTGACCATTGTATTTCTTATCCCTAGCCCAATGCCGGCATTGATCGGATAATTGGGGCTGAAGGTCGTGTTATTGTTCTCCAGCTGAAGGGTATTGGTCGAAGCATAGCCTGTCATCCACAATTTTTGAGGATATGAGCCAATATAAGCTGAATCCGCCTGTTGGGCAAATGCAGACGCGGTCGATAGGATAAGGATCGTTATTATAAAAAATCTTAAGCTCATGGATTGAATTAGAATTTTATCTGTAATACTTAGGAGCCACGCCAACCACTCTTTTGAAAAACTTGCCGAAAAAGGACTGGGAAGGAAAATTCAGTTCGTCGGCGATCTGCTGTATGGTCATGTTGGTAGATTTAAGCAGGGCCTTTGCTTCCAGTGCCACATAATCGTCGATCCATTCCCCGGCAGTCCTGCCCGTCACGTCCTTTACCACATGGGATAGGTAATTGGCACTAAGCTGTAGTTGTACTGCGTAATATTCCACCTTGCGCTCGGTCTTGTAGTGTTGGCGTACCTTCTGTAGAAACCTGTCTGCGATGTCCTTATCCTTGGACAGATGTACATCCTTAATGGATTTATGCAGGAAATATCCTATACCGTAAAAATATGCAATAGTCAGGTGGGTGATTATCTGTAACCGGTGGGGGTTATCATCGGTTCTGATTACTTTTCTTACCGTTTTGCAATAAGCCGTTATAGATTGCAGCTCTTCGTTGCGCAATGCCATATAAGGGCGGTTCTTTATGGCAGTGGAGATGGAATGTCCCAACAAAAGATTGAATTTTTCCGTGAAACGCTGTGTCATATAAATAAGGATCCCATGAAAATCGTCACTGCAGCTTTCATGCTCCAGTATTTGGCCGGGCAGGGAAATAGCCAGTGCCGGAGCTTGGACGGAATATTCCTTTAGATCGATCTTTCCCTTCAATTCTCCTTTCAGGCAAATACAGCAGATGGTACAGTCCGTTTTTAGCGGATGACGATAACCGTCCCGCTGTATCTCGGTCGTTTCATATAGGTAGATTTCGTGCTCGATCTGATCTACATCTTCTTTCTTCTTGAGCGATTCGTACAGATTATGGGTGGCAATGTTCCTCATTTCTTGTTCCTGTCAATGTACAAAAAAAGACATTTTAGCTGATGCAAAAAACAAAATAGCTAAAAACGGACAATATTGATGAACTCAGACCTTTTTCCGTTTCATGCGCCGATTTACTTTTGCCCCGTCAATATCTGATACATGTAGCCCAAAATGAAGGAAGATAGAACTGATTATGACTCTTTACATCTCTGCCGCAATAGCCTATCGTTTTTGATTAAATCTGTCAAAAAAATGCACGAAAATAGCGAAAAGAGGACAGTTTAAACAGTAATAGGCCTTTTCTAGAGCGCCACTTCCATTATCTTTGTTGATGTATCCCATTCTTTTCCTGTAAACAAACGACAGGAAGCCTGACGGAAAGAAAAACGTTCATTTTAAAAAAGGAATAATGAAAATAAAAAATCCAAAAGTTACCCTGGCAGATGAAGCGAGAAACGGAGTAGAGGAAGATGTTCGTTCTGGTTTTTTAGATTGGCTGTTCCAATTCTCGGTAACGGGCGATGACGGAGAGCTCTATTCCGTCGGTGGTTCCATATTGTCGCTTGCCCTGGAGAAGCTGGATGTTGTCTCCATGAACTGGACAAAAGGGAAAGGACATGTTGAGCAGCTTACCAATTCCATCTACAAACTTGGGCGATTCCCCGGAATGCAATTTGAACGCCTATTGCGGAAACCACAGGGAACACTGACCATTCAGAAAGAGGAAAATAAAGTGGTGGTTACATGCGGAGATGAATACAGGGTGGAATGTTTCGAGGACAACTCGTGGCATCTGGTGCTTGATTCGCTGGATGGGGTTTACAAAGCCGATCTGTACCACAGGCCCCAGGGTTATCCATTGTGGTACGGAAGGGAAGAGCCTTCTTATCTGACACAGCACTCCATTACCTATGGCTATAACTGGGTAGGCGATGTTGAAGGAAGCCTTTTTATCGAGGGAAAAGAGGTCAAAGTCAAAGGGCTCGGTATCCGGGAACGCTATGTGGCCGTTGATTCCTCCGCGGCCGAACTTGGCGGATGGGAAGATTGGGGCTGGGTTTCTTTCAACGAGATACACGCCTCCCTATATGATATGCGGCTGGGCATGAAAGACTTTTCCATTTACGATCTGCAGACACGGAAATATTATCCGGAGGGTAAGATGACCATTGGGCACGAAGATTGGGCATTTGTTCGGGAATATGACGGTTTCGTACCGACAGTTTATAAGATCAGGATAGAAGTTGAAGACGGGGTATATGAAGTAAAGGCCCATGTGTGCAACGTAACTACCTGGGGAGTTACCTACAAGGTTCCCGACTATCCGGTCGCCACATTGACATTTGATAAGGTAGAAGGCAGCTTCCTCTTCAAGGACGGAACGGTAAAAGAACTGACCGGAGGTAGAGGGGTCTTATCTGTCCGGCAATGGCATGCCTACCCCAATATCCTTCCGAGAGAGCTTTATAACGATGATGTTAAAGAAGGCGAAAGATTTGATACGCTGTAAAACAGCAGCTACTTCTGTTCTGGCAAAATAACTTGCCCTCTATATCACAACAACACCCCTGTTCCGGATGTTGTTTTTTGTTTGGGCCAAATGGGGCAACCCAATAAAACTCACGGTAAAGCCCTCGTTAGTATAAAAAAAATGAAAAAATTATCATTAATTATTTTAGTACTTTTTATGCGCAAGCATTGTTCGCACAGAATTTTTTTGACAGGGCTTTGCCCCGTATGACTTTTGGTTTAAAAGCCGAAGGGAATAAATAAAAGCTTTACTGCAACCCTTGAAGATGAATTGTCAATTTGCAAATGTGTAAGCTCCCCCATAAATAGAACGAGTAGGAATTAGACAAAAAAGGTTTTGACCCCAATGTTGCAATACCCAAATCCATTATGCAAACTTAACAAAGCGATCAAAAAAAAAAATGCGAAAAATGTCCAAATTTGAAATTGCAAAATGTCTTTAATTAAATTTTAAAACAATTTACAATGAAACAATTCTTATTATTACTTCACGAAGACATTGAGAAAATGAGTCAATTGTCACCAAAAGAAATGCAGGAGCTAGTTAATGCTCATATGAATTGGGCGACTAAACTAGCCGAAGCGGGACATTTAATTTCGGGAGACGGATTGCACGAAAAAGGTGTACTCATCACAGGAAAAGATTGCGTCATTAAAGATGGGCCTTACTTGGAATCCAAAGAAATTATTGGCGGTTATTATTTGTTGCAAGCAGATGATTTACAGGCTATTGTTGAAATAGCAAAAGAATGTCCTACGCATATTTATGGTGGGACGACAGAAATCCGACCTATAGCGGAAATGGAAGATTATGAGCAATAACTTATCTCCAAAAGAAGAAATAAACTACAGAGCATTATATGGAAAGCTGTTTTCTGGATTATTAGATCAATTTGGCACGAATTACGTTTTTGAAATTGAGGATGCAATTCAAAATTCTTTTTTGAAATCACTAAAAATTTGGAACCAAAATAACATTCCAAATAATAAGGAAAACTGGCTCTTCATTGTGGCTCGTAATGATGTATTGAGCCAAATTAAAAAAAAGCAAAAGGAAAACAATAATTGTTCATTTGAATCAATTGAAGACCATTCAACTATCGACAATCAAGCTGATTTACGCCTTCAAACGATTGTTTTTATTTCTTCTTTCGAAAGTATTTCAAATCAGGCCAAAATTCTTTTTATTATTAAAAATATTTTTGGCTTGAACATAGCCGAAATTAGCCAAAACACTTTAATCAATCAGGAAGCAATTTATAAAAGTATAAACCGAACCAAAAAAAGTATTCAGCTTGAGTTCGATAACAAGACAATTGAGATAAATTCGATTACAGCCCGCCAGCAAACTATTTACATCGTAGAAGAAATCCTTTATGCAGTTTTCAATATCGGTTTTGATTCTTTTAGTGAAAAGACAGAAGATATTGTAAATAAAGATTTATGCTTAGAAACATTTGCTTTGACAAAACTTTTGTTTAATCAATGTCAATCCGATTCAACAAGGAACTTATTGGCTCTTTTTTGTTTCCATGTAGCAAGAATCCCTGCAAAAATTGATAACGGTAAACTCATTTCTTTTTTTAATCAAAACCGTGGTAAATGGAACAAAGAATTAATGAATTTAGGCTTTCATTATCTTGAAAAACCAAAAAATATCAGCAAGTTTTACCTTGAAGCAATCATCATTAGCAAGTATATGTCAATAAGTTGCTTAACTCAAAATGATTGGAGCGATATTGTGAAATTATACGAAATGATACAACAAACTTCGCAATCACCTATAGTAAAATTGAACTATTGTTTTTGTCTAAGCAAAATTGGTAAGACCAAAGAGGCATTGACTACTCTTTCAGAAATTGAAAAGGAATTGCCAAACGAACACGTCTATTTTTCCTTGGTAAAAGCTGACATTCTGAAGGAAATCAGTCCTGAAGAATCTGGAGATTTATTTATTTCGGTTATGAATAAAATGACTCAAAAAATCAGAAAAGAATACTTATTGGAAAATGAATTAATTAAATTGTAAAAAATGAAATTGATGTTTATAGTTTTACGCTAAATGCCTTTGCAATACCGAAAAGACAGTTGGCATCGACAAGGGTGGTACAAAAAAGGCATTTGGAATGTAGCAAGTTTCGGGTTTTCTACCGCAACGTATCTTCCAATCTTTGCAACAGAAATTAAATCACTACCAAACGGATAAACTTAAAAACAGGCAATAAACTCACTTAACTTACTGATTATCAGTAAATATTTTCATTAGATAAAAAAGCCNCCCCCCCCTGTTTTTTAGAACAGTTCTACCTGTATACAAGGTGGTTTATTTCGTTTTTTCTGTTTGCTGTAAGTTCTCCTGCTGTTCTGCACCATCCAATATATCTCAAGATTACTGATTAAATGGATTCTTATCAGTGCAGCAATGGTGGAAAACGCCTTTTTGCTCTGGGATTTTACCCGGAGA
>NZ_ATZA01000073.1 GCF_000427965.1 Olivibacter sitiensis DSM 17696
AATCCGATCGAAGGAAAGTTTGGTCAAGCAAAGACTGGTTACGGAATGAATCTCATTTTAGCTCGTCTAGCAAGAACCAGCGAAGCTTGGATTAGCTGCATCGTATTGGTGCTTAACTTGGTCAAATTGGCCGAGCTAGCACTTTATTGCATTATCAATATAGTAATCAAATATGTGGTAGATCTGCGCAAAGATTACAACCTCATACCCCAATACTCAAAAATCTGCTGAAAAAATCATTGAGTTTTTCAGCAGACCCTAAATACTGAAAAATGTCTCCACTTTTTTGTTGTAATTCCACAAAATCCGTAGTCTGTCCAGGCCGTGCGTGCCTGGGCGACTACGGATATCCGATGGTGAGAAAGCCGCTCTCATCTTTTGTTTACGCTTTTTTACAATATATTCACTGCAATTTGATATTTTTGCAGCTTTTAATTGCTACAAGGAAAGAGAAGATTAGGTGTTGAGGTATCTGTGGGGCTGTGCTTAGAGAACGTCAATATTTAGGTTTCTGTGGAATAGATACGTTCACGGTTGTCAGTGGAACTGAGCTGCTAGAATCTTTGACCTTGGATATGAAATTGGATTTTTCGGCGTTATGGAAGCTATCCTTAAGGTAAAGGATTATGCTGTGGATATTTTAAGATAAGTTTAAAATAAGATTTGTCGAACTCAAAAAATATAGCAAAAAACACCGCCTTTCTATATGTGAGGATGCTGTTGACAATGGTCGTATCCTTATATACGTCAAGGATTGTTTTGAATACACTTGGTGCCGAGGATTATGGTATTTACAATATTGTAGGTGGCATTACCATCATGTTTGCCTTTCTAAATCAATCTATGAGTGGCGCCACATCAAGATTTTTAATTTTCGAGTTGGGACGGGGTGATTTGGGAAAATTGAGAAGAACCTTTTCAAATGCATTGACAGTCCATTTTTTGATTGCGGGTATTGTATTTGTTTTAGCAGAAACAATAGGCATATGGTTTTTGGAAAATAAGTTGATAATAAATCCTGAGAGGATGAATACTGCTCGTTGGGTTTATCAATTGTCGATTTTATCAACGATGATAAGCATTACTCAGGTACCCTACAATGCTATAATAATTGCTTATGAGCGAATGAACATTTATGTGTACATAGAGATATTAAACAATTTGCTAAGGTTGGGTGTCGTTTACATGCTTGTGATTGGCTCGTTTGATAAGTTGTTTTTATATGCTGTATTGGTACTATGTGTCTCCTTTACCATTGCTATGATTTATAGGTTATACTGTGCTAGAAGATTTCCGGAAACAAAATTTCGACTCGGATGGGATAAGAATGTTGTTAAGCCTATGCTTAGCTTTTCAGGATGGGATTTGTACGGGAACTTGAGTAGGACTGCAAAAACTGAAGGAGTGAATATACTTTTAAACTTATTCCATGGAGTGATCGTTAATGCAGCATATGGAATTGCTAATCAAGTGCAGAACACCGTATTTAATTTCTCATCCAATTTTTTAATGGCTGTGCGTCCTCAAATTGTCAAATATTATGCGGCTAATGATATTGAAAAAATGCAAAGGTTAGTGGTCACTTCCGCTAAGTTTTCGTTTCTTTTGCTATTCATAATATCCTTGCCGTTAATAATCGAGAATGATTTTGTCCTTCATATATGGTTAAAGGAGGTGCCAGAATACACAATTGTTTTTTGCCAATTGACATTGTTGTCAAATTTAATAATAGCAATGTTTAATACAGTTGTGATCGCCATTCATGCCACCGGCAAAGTGAAGAGAGTGAGCATTACGATTGGTAGTATTTACTTGTTGGTTCTCCCAATATCTTATCTTCTTCTCAAGAATGGGTTTTCTCCGATAATTCCATTTATAGTCAATGCTTTCTTGACATTGCTAGGTTGTAGTTCCTACCTGTGGTTGCTTCGTTTAAATGTTCCTCAGTTTTCTATTATGCGTTTTTTTTTGGAAGCAGTGATTGTTTGTTTAAGTATAGCGTTTGTTTCATCCATATTGCCTGTCTATTTGCATTTTTCGATGGATAATGGATGGATTCGTTTTATCCTGGTAACTTTTTGTTCTATCATTCTGGTTGCTATGACGACTTATTATTTTGCTTTCAGCAAAACAAGTAGAAACGAATATATGAAAATAGTAAAGAAAAAAATTAAATCATTTTTTTTATAGAAGAAAGCAATTGTGGGCAGTAAGTGATCTTTGTTGTATTTATGGATTTGCAGTTTGTGAAATTTGGTAAAACGTATGATACTAGTCAGGAAACATAATAATATTTAGAAAATATGCTTTTTAATTCTATATCGTACCTTATATTTTTTCCGATAATTTTCATGCTTTATTGGAGTTTGAATAAGAAGCATGTAAGTCTACAGAATCTACTTTTGCTAGTAGCTAGTTATTATTTTTATGCATGTTGGGATTGGCGATTTGTTTTTCTATTGGCATTTTCGACGGGGCTGGATTTTTTTTCGGGGATATTAATTTATGAAGCAAGCTCGAAGATCAAGAGGAAATTCTGGTTGTTCTTGAGTGTTGGGATAAATTTGTCTTTTCTCGTGTTTTTTAAATATTATAATTTCTTCATTGAGTCATTTGCGGACCTATTGAGGGTTTTTGGTTTACAGCCACATTATATGACATTAAAGATTATACTGCCTGTAGGTATTTCGTTTTACACATTTCATGGTTTATCGTATGTTTTTGATATTTATAATAATAAGATAAAACCTACGTATAACTTGATTAACTATTCTTTATTTGTCTCGTTTTTTCCATTATTGGTTGCAGGGCCTATTGAACGGGCCACTCATTTATTACCTCAATTGGAGCAAGGAAGAAAATTTAATTCTACGAAAGCATTTGATGGACTTCGACAAATTCTTTGGGGATTATTTAAGAAAGTTGTAATAGCCGATAATTGTGCTGTATATGCTAATCAAATTTTCAATAATAGCGACGACATGAGTGGAAGTACTCTGGTTTTAGGGGCTGTTTTTTTCGCTTTTCAAATTTATGGGGATTTTTCAGGCTATTCAGACATTGCCTTGGGAAGTGCACGTCTGTTAGGAATTGAATTGTTGAAAAATTTTAATTTTCCATATTTCTCCAGAGATATTGCCGAATTTTGGAGAAGGTGGCATATTTCGCTGTCTTCATGGTTTAAAGATTACTTATATATTCCTTTAGGTGGCAGCCACGGTGGAAATCGAATGAGGATAAGGAATACATTTATTATATTTTTAGTAAGTGGTTTTTGGCACGGTGCGAATTGGACTTTTATTTTTTGGGGAGGATTGAATGCACTTTTTATTATGCCATCGATCATTTTAAAAACAAACAGGAATAATCTCGGTATTGTTGCTGAAGGACGAATTCTACCAACGTGGAGGGAGATAATTCAATTGACGTCAACATTTAGTTTGGCTGTATTCGCTTGGATTTTTTTTAGGGCGGAATCGTTAGAGCATGCTTTTAAATATATAAGAGGTATATTTAATTTTAATTTTTTACCTGGCCAGCTATCTTCCCTTTAAAAGTACTTTTTTTAATTTTCTTATTTATGTTAGTTGAGTGGACAGGCAGGGGAAATAATTATGCTATTGAGAAACTTGGGTTTAAATGGACCAAAAGTTTAAGATGGGGTATCTATATTTGCATAATAGTAGCTATTCTTTGGTTTGGTGAAGAATCTCAGGACTTTATTTATTTTCAGTTTTAAAAGGGGTTCTATATGAAGCGATTTGTAATCAATGTTATTTTATTTTTAGTATCCTTTGTAATTATAATAGAGCTTGTTTCTCGCTTATTTATAGATCCTTACTATTTTTATTCTATCGATACATATAATTTTAAGCCTAATAATGCTAAAGTTAGTGATACCTATAATTTTAAAAAAACGAATCATATTGACTATTTGTTTATAGGTAGTTCGAGGGTTCCAGCAACAATAAATGCAGAGTTGATTATGAATCGGAAGAAGGGTAAGATCGCTGTTGTTGCTGGTAGAGGATATACTACTGAAGGAATTCACTATCAGGCATTGAAGAATCGTATATCTAAATTTCCCGATTATGTGTATGGTGCAAGTGTGTTCTTGGAGTATCCTGGCCCAGATATTTTTACTGATCCATTTGATGAAAAGGCCCATACCGTTTGGGAGTCTTATTTGCCCAGTCAGGGAAAACGAGCAATGCCGCATCTGCTTTTGCCACACCTAGATTATACTGATTTCAAATATTTTTTAAATAAATCTAAGAATTCCAATTGGGTGAAATTAGAAATGATTTTGCTCTACTGTTTTTCGTCATATCGAACTATTCCATATATCAAGGAAATGTCTAATAAGTATGCTACACGTCTAGAAAAAAGATTGTTTTCCAATCATGTCGATGATCAATTGGTTAATGAGGGGGGCATTAGGAACGACAATAGAGAGGAGATAGAAAAAAGAGCGGTAGAAGAGGCAATTTATAGGTCCAAAATTATTCAGGAGGAACCCATATTCACTTTTGAATATTTAGATAAGAGCTGTTTGGCTTATCTAAATGAGATTGTTACCAATAATGGAGGAAAATTTTATCTTTATAAAATGCCGTTATGTGATGTTCAAGAAAATGTTTATAGTTCGCCAAAGGCTGTGCAGAACAAGAAGATATTTGAGCAGTGGTTGCATTCCAAAGGAATAGAAATTATATGGAACAAAAACTTTACTTACCGCGATGTTGATTTCCCAGATAAATGGCATCTTAGCAAGGAACGGAGGGATGAATTTACAGCATTGCTGCTTGATGATTTAGAAGTAAAAGAAGAAGGTCGAAGAAAAAACTAAAAGCAGATATCTTGATCAGTTTGACAAAGAAAAGCTGACAGTGGCTATATAGCGAATATTTATTAATACCATGCAGAAAAAAAAAGTAAAGATTAAATTTGCAGGATTTTGGAGTTGGTTTGATTATAAGACATTCCTGCCTTATCAGTTATTGTCGAAACACTATGACGTCATCGTAACGGATGATGCCGATTATATGTTCTGTACGCTCTTTGATAACTATGAGTTTAGTACCTTTAAAGGTGTTAGGATATTTTGGACGGGAGAATGCTTTGTTCCCGACTTTAATTTAGTTGATTATGCTTTTACTCTTGACAATATTGTTTTTAATGATCGAGCTTTACAAATACCGTATTTTGTATATGGACAGGAAATTAGTGGATTGATCGATAGAAAACTACGTACTATTGAAGACGTCAGAAAGAAAACTGGATTCTGCAATTTTATATACTCCCATGAAGGGATACCACAAAGGACTGCTTTGTTCAATACTATTTCCACCTATAAAAAAGTTGATTCGGCAGGTAGATATCTGAATAATATGGACGGCTTTACTCCTGGAGCGAGGGGAGCCGTTTCTGGACTAAGTAATAGTCCGAAAATTGATTTTCAGCGAAATTATAAATTTACTATTTCATGTGAAAATTATGTGTTTCCCGACTATGTCACGGAAAAGATTGCCCACGCATTTTTGGCCGATACAGTGCCGATATATTTTGGAGATAAGACAGTCGCAAAATATTTTAACCCGAAAGCGTTTATTAATTGTGCCGATTTTTCGAGTTGGGATGATTGCTTGCAATATGTCATTGAGGTAGATAATAACGATAACTTGTACTTAAATATGCTAAACGAACCTGTTTTTTACATACCAGATTTTTTGGATAATTGTGAAAAGAAGATTGAGGCTTTCCTGTTACATATCTTTGAACAAGAGTATAACGAAGCTTTTAGGCGCCCAGATACTATCTGGCCGAATAAGCACGCACAAAAATTACTAACTATTAAGCAACCTAGAGATTATAAGCAGTTAGTTAAGGATACTGCAATCGGAGCCTATTTGCACAAAATTTATAAGAAATTTACCCGTTAGGCACAAGAAGTATCAAATAACCCAAAAGATTGAATCAAAGTATTGGAATAAGTCCTTAATTTATGAAAGCGCGAATAAAAGATTTACTAAGACGAGTTATGGGAATAAATAATGCACGCTTTCTTGGTATGTCTATGGCAAGGATTCGAAGCTATAAGAGTCTCGCTTTTAATTTTTGGACTGATTTTAGGCTTTACTGTAAAGAGTCAACGATCTTTAAAAAAGATAGCTATCGCAAAATCGAAGCTTTGATTATCTTGGATTATCATAGGATTGAGAAGGGCTTGCTGTTTGAGAGCATGAAGCCGAGATTTGCAATGGTGAGTATAGTAGCGCTACATGTATATCTGAATAAGGAAATGGTTATCGCCGCCAAGAGCAGAACGCAGATCAAAGTGGCTTATCAGCTCATGTGTCAATATTATGATTTGCACCAAAGGGCTGGCATCTATATTGGAGATTATTATACCAATGAGCAATATGTTTTCTACAAAAATATCCTTGGAGAGGAATATTCAAATGACTTTCAAGGTGCGATAAAGTATAGCTTTGACAGTTTTTACCGTTTTAATGAAGCTGATTTTAAGTGTTTTTCCAATTCTCGAAAAAGTATCCGAAATTTTACTGGCGAAAAAGTAAATGAGGTACTTATACGAGATGCGGTACAATTGGCCATGAATGCACCTTCTGTTTGCAATAGGCAATCAGCTAAAGTTTATTTGGTAGAAGATAAGGTGAAAATAGATAAGATTCTGGAAATACAAGGAGGTTTTAGGGGCTATACGGAACAAGTCGGACAATTACTAATATTGACTACCGATAGAAACTATTTTTATACAATAGGAGAACGGAACCAATTATATATTGATGGTGGTATCTTCTTGATGAACCTTCTTTATGCTTTGCATTATTACAAGATCGCAAATTGTCCTGCTAACTGGGGAAAAACCGTACAAGAGGAAGAGGTACTGAGCAAATATATTTTCCTACCGAACTCGGAAAAGATAATATGTATGGTCCCGATAGGAGTTGCTAATCCGGAATTTAGTGTATGCCTGTCTCGAAGGAGAGATATTGATGAAGTCTTTATTAGTTTGTAAGTTTCTGAAAGCAATTGCGATTAGTTACTGTGTTTTGGATGAAATAAATTGATAATAATGCGGATAGGGATAATGACCTTTTGGGAAAGTAAAAATAATTACGGCCAAATATTGCAGCTGTTTGCGTTACAGCAATATTTAAAAAAGTTAGGACATGATCCTTTTTTGATTCGTTTTAAAAGAGTTCCTCCCAACGACACTAGAACGCTTATTCAAAAGATACGGGATGAAGGTTTATTGAGGCTCATTCTACAGAAATTGGAGGCTCCGAAAAGGAAAAAATCGATTGAACTAGATAAGTTAAGGCATTTTAGAGCTTTCAAGGCAGAAAATATTGTGTTTGGTAAAAAGGATTATCGGAACCTGGCAGAATTGCGGGCTGATCCACCAAAGGCGGACGTTTATATTGTGGGAAGTGATCAAGTATGGAACAACAAGTTTTCTGTTTCGGCCGAACCTTTTTTACTAGGTTTTGGTGATGATAGAATAAAAAGGATTTCTTATGCAGCAAGTTTTGGACAAAGTGTCATAGATGAGGAAACACAACTTTTATTTAAAAAATATCTACCAGCTTTTAAAGCTATCAGTGTCCGCGAAAAAAGTGGAGTTGATATCTGTAATCATATGGGTGTAGCAGCCGAATGGCTTCCAGATCCCACTCTTTTATTTGAAGCACGAGAATGGGAGGACATGCTGTGCCTTAATATGCCCAACAATATAAATCAGAAGAGTATATTTGCCTATACATTAGGGAATAGCAAAATTAAGGATTTGGATAAATTTGTTGGATTTCTAAGGAGAAAGTCAGGTTATAAGTTAATCCGTGCTGGAGCCAACAGTGACTTCTCAGGCGATTGCTATCCTACCATTCCTGAATGGGTTGCACATATCAAGCAAGCGGACTTTGTGTTGACTACCTCCTTTCACGGGATGGTATTTTGTATCATCTATAATACTAATTTCGTAATTCTACCGAACACAGGAAAAGCATTAGGCATGAATGAACGTATAGTTAGCTTGCTGGCCAAGTTGGGCTTGCAGGATCATATTATGGATAAATATAGCCATGAAAAATTAAATGGTCTATTTACAAAGAAAGTAAACTGGGGATATGTAAATGAACAGTTGTCGAATTGGCGGATAGAAGCGAATGAATTCTTAATGCGTTTATGAGTTCGCTGGCTATATGAGTGAAATTTGTTCAACGAAATAGATTGTTCTGTATAAAAAAAATAACCGAATGTTTGTATTGAGAAATTGGAATGGGTTTTAAGAATATCTGTGGAGTAGCGACGTTGATTCTCTTTTTACCATTTCTATAAAAGGATCTCATAGTGCCTTTTAAAAAAAATGCTCCGAGAAAAGAAAAAGTAATCTTAAGTTATTTCTTAATATGATCGGTAAGCTTTTCAAGATATCTTTACGTAGCCTAGTGGTTATAAAGTAAAGGTTGAATATCGATGTGTTTTTAATGTTTTTGTGGAAAAAAAGGGAGTCGTTATATGTCAACAACTGATATTAAAATAGTTTTTGATCCCCTCGATAGTGCTGAAAATAAGTACGTGCCGATTATTGTATCGGAAATAAAGAAAAATGGGATAACACTTATTTCTTTGAGTGAGGCATTGTCTAAATATAAGCTTTTTAGACAAGTGTCTTGCTTTCACTTAAATTGGTTTGAGAATCTCGATGAAAAATCTGCGTTAAAACAATGGGTGCTGTTTGGAAAAAAAATTCTGCTATTGATTTTGATAAAAATGCATGGGGCAAAGGTGATTTGGACCATGCATAACAGAACTCCACATAACAAAAACCATAGATTTTTGAAAAAGTGGTTGCGAAATTTTATTGTTTGGATAGCAGACGTAATAGTTATTCATTCAAATGAAAGCGCTAAACTTATTAACAAAAGACAACGGATGAAAGCATTATATATACCACATCCCAATTACATCGATGCATATCCAGCATTTTGTTATAAAGATTCTACATTAAAAAAGGGAAGATATGCAAGAAATGAGAGTAAAACAGTAAAATTATTATTTTTAGGAGCAATAAGACCATACAAAAATATCGAGTTATTAATATCTATGGCTTCAGCTTTTATGAATAGATTGGAACTGAAAATAGTTGGAGAGCCCATATCTGGAGAATATCGTTTGAAGTTGCAGTCGAAGATTAGAGACGCAAAGAATATAATACTGGAAACGAGGTTTTTACCAGATTCGGAGATAAGTCGTGAAATTGCGCAATGTGATGCAATGATAATGCCGTATGACTTAGAAAGCAGCCTCAATTCAGGAACCGTGTATTTAGCATTTTCCCATAAGAAGACAGTAATATGTCCGTTGATAGGTAGCATAATGGATATACCTATAGGTGACAGAAAACTATATACTTACACCTACGATAATAACGCAAAAAGCGATCATTTCAAGAAATTATCATCGACATTAGAGGAATTGCTAAATGACCTAGATAAAAATCCCGGTACCTTGGAGGAATACGGGAATTCTATGTTTTCTTATCTGGCTGTTAATCATAAAAACGATGTTATAGGAAGTAAGCTTTCTCAAATATATTTTACATGAAGATACTTTTCATCAACTCTCTTTATTATCCAAATATTGGAGGAGGCGCAGAAATTTCGTTACAATTACTCGCTGAATCTCTTCAATCTGTGGGACATGATGTAACAGTATTAGCTATCGATGATGTCGAGGGATTTAAAGTTGATTATATCAACGGAATAAAAGTTTTTAGATGCGGAATTAGGAATAGTTTTTGGAGTTATAGAGACAATAATCATACGAAACTGGAATGGCTGGGGTGGCATTTAAGGGACATTTATAATATACCTATGGGAAGATATATTAAAAGGATTATTGAAGATGAAAATCCTGATATTGTCTCCGTTCACAACCTAGCAGGTTGGTCGATTGCTGTTTGGGATGTATTAAATAGTCTCAATCAACCTTTCGTGCAAGTATTGCATGATTTTTATCTTATGTGTAATAACTCCAATATGTATAGCAATGGGCATCCTTGTGATATGACCTGCGGGAAATGCAAACTATTGAGATGTTTACATTTACATAAATCTAAAAGCGTTAATTTTGTTGTTGGAATTAGTAGGTATATCCTTGATAGATTTATGTCAGCTGGTTATTTTACTCATTCTACTGCCGAGGTAATATATAATTTTCGGAAAATAAATAACAATAATAAAATATGCCGAAGTGATCCAGTTAATTTTAATGTAGGGTATATAGGAACTTTAGGTCCTTTCAAAGGGATTGAACTTTTGATAGAAGAGTTTAAGACATTGCAATCAAAAAATATTAGGCTTTTAGTAGCTGGCTCTGGCAACAAAGAATACGAAAATAAACTGAGAAAGCTATCAGAAGAAGATGATCGTATAAGTTTTCTAGGACAAGTTGAGTCTCCAGATTTTTATAAAAAAATAGATGTTCTAGTAGTTCCATCGCTTTGGAATGAGCCGTTAGGAATGGTAGCAATAGAGGGTTGCGCTTTTGGAATACCGGTATTGACGACTGGATATGGAGGATTAAAAGAGATTATAGTCGATGGTTATAATGGGATGTTTTTTGATCCTAATATTTCGGGAGCATTGGCGTTGGCGATTGAAAAAATGTTAAATGATCGGGATTATTATAATAGAATACAAAAGAAAGCCCGACAGTCTGTTAATAGTTTCTTGAATAATGATCGCCTGATAAATGAGTATGAAGGATTTTATTTAAAGGCGCTAAATCAATATAAGAGATAATGAGAATAGGTGTTTTGGGAACATATTTTGAGGAACGGCAAACGGGCATAGGTAACTATGTGTTGTACTTGTTTGAATTAATGATTGAAAATCTGGATAACGCTGAATTTGTCGTCTATTCAAACTCTGAAATTGTATTGCCAAAAAGACTAACACAAAGGGACAACATAACATTGGTCTTCGATCCATGTGGACGACATTTAAAAGTCAATATTTGGTTGAAGATTAGACTTTGGTATCTAATAGGAAAAGATCGGTTGGACTTTTTTTTTTCAGGAACAGGTATACTTCCCTTGTTACCTAAAAAAGTTAAAAGTATAAATGTACTTCACGACTTAAATTACCTTATCGTTCCTAATACAATGGGTAAATTTCAGTATATATCTCATGCTTTATTTTTAAAACGGGATATCTTGAGATCTAATTATGTCATTGTGAACTCGAGGGGAACCAATGACAAAATGTTAAAGTACTTTGGGAAAAAAGCCAATGCAGTAATTAAACCTAGAGTAGATGAGGTGTACAAGATTTTGCCTAATGATAAAGTCGAGAGTTTTAAAAAGGGAAAAAAATTAGATTATCAATATTTCCTCACAGTTGGCACTTTAGAGCCACGTAAAAATTTCCAACTTACTCTCGATGTTTTTATTGATCTATATGAAAAGGGAATGTTGGGTAATACAAAGCTCATCTTGATCGGAACATCAGGGTGGAAAAACAATCGAATCTTAGAAAGAATAATGGAATACGAGGACCTATTTGTAAGATTGGATTATGTAAGTAACGAAGAGCTTGTTTATTACTACAACGGAGCTTTGGCATTATTATTTCCTTCACTCTATGAAGGGTATGGAATTCCTGTTAGAGAGGCTTTGTGTTGTGGGACTCAGGTTATTGCTAGCGATCTTCCAGAGTTGCGTGAAGCTGGTGGAGAGTATCCTGTTTATATAGAAATTAAAAACGCTCATGCATATGCAAACGCTATATTGTGTAAATCGTCAGCAAAAAGTGGACACGATATTTTAAAAACTTAAGGAGTGTTTTCATCAAAAACGTTAGATTTAATTATGGGAACACCAAAGAAGAAGAGCACGGAATCATTTGTAAAAGACATTCGTAAGA
>NZ_ATZA01000074.1 GCF_000427965.1 Olivibacter sitiensis DSM 17696
TCTCCGGGTAAAATCCCAGAGCAAAAAGGCGTTTTCCACCATTGCTGCACTGATAAGAATCCATTTAATCAGTAATCTTGAGATATATTGGATGGTGCAGAACAGCAGGAGAACTTACAGCAAACAGAAAAAACGAAATAAACCACCTTGTATACAGGTAGAACTGTTCTAAAAAACAGGGGGGGGNGGCTTTTTTATCTAATGAAAATATTTACTGATAATCAGTAAGTTAAGTGAGTTTATTGCCTGTTTTTAAGTTTATCCGTTTGGTAGTGACAAAAAATATCTTTGGGACGAGGTACAGTATACCGTCCTTCACACGAACAAAGGTTTTCTTTATTCCGTAAAAAAGATCATCAGAAACCCGGGCAGAACGGCAAGAGAATTTATAGACGGCGACAGGATCAATCACTACAAACCTATTTTGCTGGCCTTTGTACTAAGTGGTATTTCCGCTTTTATATCCTTTAAGATCATTGGAATAAATCAAATAATGCAGGCGTATTACGATACGCAACCTGAGATGGCCAGATTTATGAAAAACTGGATGTCGTTTGTTTCCAGCTATAATTCGATCATGATGTTATTGGCCATTCCGTTTGTTTCTATCTTTACCAGATTTGTATTTCGAAAATGGGGACAAAACTATTACGAGCACGTCATCATGAACGCCTATATTCAATGCTGTTATATCATTATCAGCATTTTTGCGGTGTATCCACTTCTGTTTTTGCTGAAGGATGATATAAGTAATTTTATGTTTGTGTCGGGTTTTTCCTTAGTTGCTTTTCCATTTATCATGGTATGGTTTTATCACGGTTTTTACCCGGACAAAAAAATGGAAGCTATTATAGGAAAAATGCTGTTATTTTTATTATTTGGATTACTTGCCTACGTTGTTTTTATTGTTGTGTTTGCTGTTTGTCTTGTGATTTCCCATCCTGAAATGTTCAAGGGTGTAGGGCGGGGGAAATAATGGAATGCAATTTCCTTTTTCTATATGTATTACTGCTTAAAGTAAGATGTAAAAAATTACTTGAATAGATCCAAACAGCTAATTTTACTCGTGCCCAAGCATTATTGGTTGCTGTTCCTTATGGACGATCGACTCCATCAAAAGTGTTATTCCGTTGCCTTTTTTAAATCTGCGATATCAAATTTCTTCATCTTCATACATGCCTCGCTCGCCTTTATTGCATTGGCGGGATCGCTCATCAGCTCGCCCAGGATACTGGGTACCACCTGCCACGAAACGCCAAACTTATCCTGTACCCAGCCGCACATACTCTCTTTTCCACCTTTGGCAAATGCATCCCAGTAGTGGTCTATCTCCTCTTGTGTATCGCATTCGATGACTTGGGAAATGCCCTCCGAAAAAGTAAAGGGCTGCGGCACTCCACTGTCCATGGCCGCAAAAGCGATGTCGTTCAGTTTGAATTGAGCGTGTACTACCTGCCCGGCCACTTCTCCTTCGGGATATTTCATAATACCTTCTATTTTGGTGTTTTGGAATAGGGAAACATAGAAATTAACCGCCTCTTCCGCCTTGCCTTGCTGTTCGCCACAAAACATCCATGTGGTTACAAATTTCTGACCATGCACATCGCTTAGTTTTCCAAATGCTATCTGCCAGGAAATACCGTATTTGTCCTGTACCCAGCCGTACAACGCGCTCCAATCGTATTTGCCTAAAGGCATGAATACAAAACCACCATCTGTCAATTGCTCCCAGACTTTCTTTACCTCTTCCTCGCTTTCCATCATCACAAAAAATGAAGTGGCAGCTGTAGGCTTAAACTGAGGTCGCCACCTCTTTGGCTTATCTCATCTGTCCCATCCTTACGACCGTTCTGGCCTTTATCATCCTGAACGAACACCTAAGCACCGTTCAGAAAACAGCCATATTCCTGAGCCTCGTGAGCTGTTTGCTGCTATCCATAGGCCATTTTATGGACCTGTTCTATAGTTTTGTCATTGCGCTTTCCTATGCGCTGTACCTCATACTACAAAAGAAGAACAATCGACTAGATAAGTTCTTTTCACTCACCATTCAGATCGTGCTGAGCACCCTGCTATTATTACCCTTGTTTTCCGTCAGTGACGCCTCCGTGGAAAAGGGTACTTTATTTTATTCCCTGGTCGCGCTGATAGCAGTTTTATTTACCATCGTACCCTTGTATCTCAATACATTGGCACTGAAAGGCTTAGATTCGTCTGTGGTGGGTATCTTACTTTATCTCAATCCCATCCTGAGCTTCTTATTGGCCGTTTTCTATTTTGGCGAGCACATCGAGACACTACAGGCTATTTCATACAGCTTGATATTTATATCCGTATTGCTATTCAATAGCAAGGCATTCAAAAGTGTTTTAAAACGGCAAAAAGTGGTGAACTAATGATTTAGCTACGAACCATTTGATGCCTTGGTATCCAAAGGCTTTCATTCTATCAATACGCCTATATAAAAATTAAAGGTATCTATTTCTAGCTGTTCACTGCTGGTCAGCTGTGGAACATCAAAAGTCTGCCATTTTCTGCTCGGGCTGATGAACTGATATTCGTTTCCTTTTGTGCGAATCTTGACTGGCATAGTGAAATCCGTGACATCTGCTATCCAGCGGGCAAACAGTTTTCCTTGATTGACCTTTAATTCTAGGGTAGGGATATTGGTATGTTGCACGTATTGTGCAAATACAGGAATAAAGTCAATCCCAGATTCCTTGGCGATATATTGCACGACATCCCCATAGTCTACGGTCTTATGATAAAAGGTTCTGTTAAGTCCCCGTAGTATCTGTCGCCATTTTTCGTCATCGTCGATGATGGTACGCACCATATTGAGCAATACACCGCCTTTATTGTACATGTCGCCAGAGCCGGATTCGTTCACTTGGTAGGGGCCTTGGACGGGGCGGTCGTTCAATATGCCCATTCTATTGCCGTGCACATACTCCTGTCCGGCTTGTTTGCCGTAGTGATAGTCCACGAATAGGGCCTCGGAATAGTTGGTGAAGCTTTCGTGTATCCACATATCGGCCAGGTCATTGGAAGTGATGTTGTTGCCGAACCACTCATGCCCGCTCTCGTGCACGATGATGAAATCCCATTTCATGCCCCAGCCGGTACCGGAACCGTCCCTTCCGCGGTAGCCATTGGCATAACCATTGCCATAGGTCACCGCACTCTGGTGCTCCATGCCATTATAGGGCGCATCTATGAGCTTATAGCTATCTTCGTAAAAAGGGTAGGGGCCGAACCAATGTTCAAAAGCTTGCAGCATGGGATTGACATTCTTGGGAAAGAATTCCTTGGCCTTGTCCATATTTTCGCTCAAGACCCAGTAACTGATGTCCAATTTTCCTTTTTCACCCTCGTACACATCATTGAAATTGACGTAATCGCCTATGTTGAGCGAGATGGCATAATTGTTTATGGGGTTGGATACGAACCAATCGAAACGGGTATAGCCGTCTTTCAGCTGGGTCTTTTTCCGTAAACGTCCATTGGATATGTCGGTGAGGCCATTGGGCACGCTCACGCTGACGAGCATGCTGTCCACCTCATCCGATTGATGATCCTTGTTCGGCCACCAGGAGCTGGCACCCAAACCCTGACAAGCGGTAGACACCCAGGGCTTGCCATTGCTATCCTTGGTGTAGACAAAACCGCCGTCCCAAGGTGCCCGCTTGGCCACTATGGGATTCCCGGAGTAGTATACAGTCATGGAATCCAGATCGCCCTGACGGATGCTTTGTGGAAAATCCACAAAGACCGCATTGTATTCTCGTTTGAAAGGCATCTCTTTGCCATGATAGACCACCTTCTCTACCTGCAAGTTGTCAAAAAGGTCAAATTGCAGTGTATTGAAATCTTGCGTCGCACGGAAACGAAACAGGTTGCTGCCACTGATAAACCTATTATCAATATCTACCTTCACATCTAAGTGATAATAGTTGATGTCGTAACAAGTGCGGTAGGAAGTAAGCGTTCCTCGCAAGCTATCTGCTCTGGTGAAGCTCTTTCCTCCCTGCAGCAGTTGCGCTGAAGCTATCATTGAATTTGAAATTAAAATACTGATAAATAATATTTTGATTGATTTCATTTAATCTATTTATTTATGTTTTTATAATTCATATTGAGTTGTAGTTCTACGTTTTAAGTTATAATCCATATTAAAACTCACAACTTACCACCTATAACTTAAGAGCTACCTTCCTCCCGGAGGACAGTGTTCTCTCAAGAATTTGGTAAACAAGGTGGCCAAATGTCTTGAAGTACCTTCTCCCTCGGATATAGAGTGGCTCCTGTTTGGATATGACATCAGTTGGAATTGCTTATTATATTTCACCAATTCATTAATGAGCATTTCTGCATTTTGGTAGTGTACATTGTCATCTGCCGTTCCATGTACGTAAAGCAAGTTACCCGCAAGATTCTTGGCATGGGTAATGGGTGAACCAGCCACAAAATCGGCACGGCTCTCTTGCGGTACGCCCATATAGCGTTCCTGATAGATGTTATCGTACATCAACTGGTTGCCCACGGCCGCCACGGCTATTCCTGTTTTGTATAGGTCCGGATATTGGAATAGGAGGTTCAATGTAGAGGATCCGCCGCCGCTCCAGCCCCATACGGCTATTCTTTCGCTATCTACAAAGGGCCATTTGAGTATCTCTTTGGCCGCCAATGCCTGGTCGCGAATATTTAATCGACCGATATTGCGGTATATCGATTTGCGCCACGTTCTCCCTTTTGGTGCGGGAGTACCCCTGTTTTCAACCGAGATGTATATATAGCCGTCTTGTGCCATATTACCTGCATATAGCCTGTTGAATCCAGTCCCATAGGTATCTGTCACTGTCTGGCCGGCAGGCTCGCCATACACGTAGAACAATACGGGATACTTTTTGCTTGGATCGAAATCGGCAGGTTTTACCATCCAGCCGTCCAGCTCAACACCCTCCGAGGTCGTTACTTTAAAAAACTCCGGTTTCCGGAAACCTGCTGGCAGATCCCTTACCGTATGGGCCGCCACGAGTTCTTTATGCGCCGGAAGATTGATAATGGCACCATCTGCATAAGTACCCACGTTATTGAACGTATACTGCGCTATCTTGCCATTGGGAGATAGGAGATAGTCATTGGTTCCCGATTTGTCTTCTGGAGTGAGCCTTTCGGCTTTTTCTCCCGACAGCTTAATGCGGTAGAGGTATTTTTGTGTGGCATTGTCTGGCGATGCCGTAAAATAGATATAGCCTGCCTTTTCGTCTATCAACAGCAGGTCGATGATATCGTAGGGTTCTTTGGTAATCAATTTCTCATTCCCCTTCAGGTCGATTTCATAGATATGTCGCCAGCCATCTTTCTCGCTAATCCATATATAGGATTTGCCATTTTTAATCCATTCCCAGCCGCTGGGATCATCATCGTTCCATCGGGATTTGATGTCTATCCAGGCTTCGTCAGATTCGCTGTAGACAACTTGGATGGTGTTCGATTTAGGGTCACAAAGGTATATCGTGCTTTCATTTTGCTTACGGTTCAGCTGTTGCAAGATGATTTTATTGTCCGGGGTCCATTCCATCCTTGGGATATAATGTTGCACATCATCACCGGGTACCTGAATTTGCGTTTGTTGTTTACTATCCACATCAACCATCCATACCTGACAGGCACTTGGATCCTGCCCCGCTTTGGGATATTCTACGGGAATTGTAAAGGAATAGGTGGAGTCGGTTGTATTCAGCATGAGGTAATTGCGGATATTTCGGGCGTCTATTTTCCAATAGGCAATGTGCTTGCTGTCTGGCGACCAGCGAAAACCGTCCCTGCAGCCAAACTCTTCTTCATAGGCCCAGTCAAATGTACCGTTTATCATGCGATCCGTACCGTCGGTAGTCAGCGCTGCAATTTGATTGGAGGCAACATCTTCTATATAGATATTATGCTGGCTTACATAGGCTACTTTTTTGCCATCGGGAGATAGCTTGGCAAACATCAAAGAAGCCGGGGCCAAGGATTTCCCCAACTGCTTGAGACTATTGTTTGCTTTGTCAAAAAGCCAATAATCACCTCTTGTATGGTAACGCCATACTTTCTTGGTATTGGTAAAAAGTAGCGCCTTCTGTTTGTCTTCCGAAAGGGTGAAATGTGCTACTTGGAGGGGACTGCTTTGTCCCTCGGGGATCAATAGCGCCGCATCAACAAATGTTTCCTTTTTCTCCGGTTCCAATAAATGGTTGATGACGATTGCTCCATCATCGCTACTTGCATACAAACCATTTCCATCGGCAGTCCACTGTGTTTTGATACCCGGCTGGGCAAAAGTATAGCATATGCATAGATGGCATATGCCTATCAGGATAAAGCGCTTGATTAAGTTTTTAGTAGATATCATACTATCTGTTTTTATATTGCTTCTGTTTTCTTTTTCAACCAAATGCGTTCTTCATTTGTCAAACGCGGGGATAGTTGCTCATAAACCTGTTTATGGTAAGTGTTGAGCCAATTTATTTGCCAGTCATCTAGCATATGTTTTAACACGATGTTTGTTTCTATGGGCGCTAAGGTAAGTGTTTCAAAAGCATAAAACACATCAAAATCAGTTTCCATATCATGAACGGTAAGCACCAGGTTTTCCAATCGTATGCCATGCTTACCCGGTCGGTAAATGCCGGGCTCTATCGACGTCACCATGCCAGGCACAAGTGCTACATCAACATGGGCTGGACTAATGTTTTGAGGGCCTTCGTGTACATTGAGCATATAGCCGACACCATGTCCGGTGCCATGACCATAATTAATACCGGCACGCCATATCGGTTCACGAACAATGGAATCGAGCTGATAGCCTTTACTTCCTTTGGGAAAACGAATAGACGAACCTGCAATCAATCCCTTGAGAACTAATGTATAGTCCTGCCTCTCTTCATTGCTTACTTCACCTAGGCAAAAAGTTCGTGTTATATCGCTGGTCCCATATACGTATTGCCCGCCAGAATCGACCAAGAACAAGCCTTTTGGCTGTAGCAAACTATTGGTGGCCTCGTTAGCGTGATAATGCGGCAGGGCGGCATGTGGGCCATAGCCTGCTATGGTTTCAAAGCTGGGCTGTACAAAACCGTCTTGTTCCTTTCGCAACTCCAAAAGCTTTTCAGCTGCTGAGAGCTCCGATATGGGTTCTTTACTAATATGGGATACAAGCCAATACGCAAACTTCACCATCGCTACGCCGTCTTTTAGGAGCGATAGCCGCATATTGCCGATCTCCTTTTCGTTTTTTACGGCTTTGAATCTTGTACTTGGATTGGTTTCTAGTACCAATTCACTCTTTGGGTACAGCTCGCAATACTGTGCATAATTGCTTTTTCTATCATCCAATAGAATTCGGCTGTTATCTGGAACCTGTTTGAGGTATTGGTACAAAGATGCATAATCTTGGATAGAAACGCCATTTCGATCCAGTAACACTTTCTGTTTGGTATTCAGTATGCTTGCATTGATGAAAAGAGATAGTTTATCTTGCTCGACAAGTAAATAACTCAAAAAAACAGGGTTGTAAGCAATATCATTGCCACGAAGATTCAGTATCCAAGCAATATCATCCAATGACGAGATAAGGTGGTGTGTACATTTTTTTTCTGCCATCACCTTCCTTATCTTTTGTAATTTGTCGGCTATGCTTTCACCCGCTTCGCTTTCGGGTATGGTATATAGCGGATTGTTTGCAAGAGCAGGCCGATCTATCCAACAACTGGAAATAAGATCTATAGCTATCGCTACGCTATTTATTTGCGATAGTTGGCTTACTAATCGTACGCCTACCCAAAGAGGCATATCCCGGAAATGGAATCCAATACGGGCATTTTGAGGTGATTTTTCCAGCAGCCAATCGATATATTCTGGCGTATGTGGAATGGTTAGTTTAACTAATTGGAAACCAGTTCCTTCAAGCTCCTTTTCGGCCTGCTCAAAATAGCGTGAATCTGTCCACAGACCGGCAAAGTCCTCCGTGATGACCAGCGTACCTGCCGAACCACTGAAACCCGACAAACATTGAATGCAAAGATTATGTGCAGGCAGGTATTCGTTGACATGCGGATCTGACGAGGGTACGATATAGGCATGCAGGCCCAGTTCACGCATTTGCTGTCTAATACAAGTTAGTTTGGCCATAGATTGAAGCTGAATTCATTCTTTTGAGCTCTCAAACCTTCTATTTCGCTAATGGACTTTGCAAGTGGCTGCCCCAAAATACGGTGACCATCAGCGGTAATAACCACGTCGTCCTCTATCCGTATACCACTAAAATCCCTATACTCCTCCACTTTGTCATAGTTGATGAATGCCTCAAGCTTTTTTTCTGCTTTCCATAGATCAATAAGTTCAGGAATAAAATATAGCCCAGGCTCTACGGTCAATACATAACCAGTCTGCAATTCTTTGCCCAAGCGCAATGACTTGAGTCCAAACGTACTTGTATCTTTCTTGAACGTATCGGTATAGCCTACATATTGTTCACCCAGATCTTCCATGTCATGGACGTCCAACCCCATCATATGGCCTGTACCGCACTGAAAGAATAAGGTATGCGCCCCAGCGGCCACTGCTTCTTCCGTATCACCTTTCATTAAACCGAGCTCTTTCAATCCCGCCACAAGTATCTTACAACTGAGCAAATGGATATCCAGGTATTTAACCCCTGGTTTAAGCGCAGCTGTTGCGATATCCAAAGCGTTCAACACGATTTGATATACGTCACTCTGTTTTGTGGTAAACTTACCACTAACCGGGAAAGTCCGGGTAAGATCGCCCGCATAGCCCATGGCCGTTTCGGCACCGGAATCATTTAGTATGAGCTGTCCTTCCTGTAGTATATTATGGTAGTGATGATTGTGTAAAATCTGACCATTCACGGTCATAATGGTAGGGTAGGCCAGATGACCACCCGTACTTTCTGCCGCAAATTGTACCATAGCGGCCAATTGTTTTTCGTTCATGCCGGACTTGGCCATGCGCATGGCAACGGTATGCATGGCCACGGAGTTATTCACCGCATTTTCTATTTCCGCGATCTCTTCTTCCGATTTGATGGACCGTTGTGCTACAACGGCTTTGATAAATGGAACCGATGCATATTGTGAGACACTTTCCAACGGTATGTTCAGGAACTGATGAAGTTTAATCTTGTTACCGTCTCTATATGGTGGTAGAAAATGTACGGTTCGCCCTTTGGATAAAGCCTTGTTCAGATATTCAGATAATGAAGAGCTTGGCTTGGTACACGTCACGCCCGATTTTTCGGCTTTCGAGGAAAGTGTCTCCAGCCTGCCCATCCATATGATTTCATCCATGCTGTGCTCGTTGCCGAAAACGATGCAATCGCCGGTTTCGACATCCATCACGGCAGATAGGTTGGGCTCGTTGATGCCGAAATAATACAAGAAAGTGCTATCCTGCCTGAAATGGTAAGCATTATCGGCAAAGTTCATGGGACTTTCTGCATTCCCTAAAAACAACAATATTCCGTCTGAAACGGATTGTTGGAGTTTATTTCTACGATTGATGTAAGTGGAAGTGTTAAACATGTGCTAAAAGTAAAAAATCAAAAAGAAAAAAGAGTAAATAAAAGGTAATTGAATCTCTATAGTGATTTGTTTGGGAAGCCCAGTACTTGTGTTAAAGGCATGCACTTTTTATTTCTAAAGCATGATGATATTAAGTACCATGAAGGCTTAAATACCTCAATTTCTTAACGGTTGAAAATGGCAAAGTACGGTCCATTAAACCTTTGAATTTAATTTTGTTGAATTGTTTCCATATAATTCGTCATACAACCGCAATTAACAACCTCCTGTCTGAATTTGCATATCACTTTTACAACCCCTAATTCGCTGTAAAAGTATCAAACATAAGGATGTTTTACTAGTATTTTTTTCTCCGTCACTACTCATATTTTGACGAAAAAGAAACCTTAGAAAGCAATGAATAAACTGAAATTAGCTAATGATAACCATATTTTAACCTGTTATGATAGATTACTTGCAGTTAAGGGATAAAATACGGATATTCACATCACCTAATTAACCCAAGTTGCGGGTTAATTAAAGATAAAAAGTAAGCATCAAAACCAAGAACTTTGGTTTACCACAACTAAATGTACTTGTATGATGCTTACAGAAGATAAAATTATAGGAATATTTTGCTTTATCGATGATATGTTGAAAACAATTAACCACTATGAGGACAGCCGCAGACGTGTTAGCGACAGTGAGGTGATCAGCACCGCAGTTGTTTCCTGTCTGTACTTTGGAGGACATCAGGATAAGGCCAGGCAATTTATGAAGATGACGGGCCTTATCCCCCATATGCT
>NZ_ATZA01000075.1 GCF_000427965.1 Olivibacter sitiensis DSM 17696
CCATAGAATCACATCGGCTGAATATTCCGAACAGCATCGTCATGAGTTGTGTCCATGAATCAAAGGTCTTGTAATAGCGGTCAGACCGGTGCTTGCTCACAAGCATCTCAAATTTGTTCCTTGGAATAAAACCTAATAATTGTTTGAAGATTGGCTGACCGACTAATTTCTTTTCTGTATTTTTATCACTCATATTTTTAGTTTGTCGTAAAACCAAAATATGAAAAAAGGAGCTTGCCAGATATGGCAGCTCCTTAAATTATTTTTTGTCGGTCAGTAGTGGAAAAATATATTTTTCTCCATCATCGCACTGGCAACGGTTGCAGCAATTACAGTTTCTTGCAATCAGTCTTCTAACAAAAATAGCGACCAGCAAGCCAATGACAGTACAACAATATCCGGAACTCAAAACTTGCCATCATCAACACAAAATGATACGGATAGTACAATGGCATCAATAGATACCACAGCAAAAAAAATTGAACAACAAGAAGTAAAAGAGGTAGCGCAAAACTTCTCTATTGCACCTATTGTTAAGGATTATTTGGCTTTAAAAAATGCACTTGTATCAGATAACGACAAAGCTGCTGCTAACGCAGGAAAGCAATTATATACTACCTTAAAAAATGTAGATATGAAAGCTATCCCGGCGAATAAACATAAACAATATATGGAGATAGCAGAAGATGCACAGGAAAACGCAGAGCATATTGGCGACAATGCCGGAAAGATAGCACACCAAAGAGAACATTTAGCATCGCTAAGCAAAGACGTTTCCGACCTTATTGCACTGTTCGGAACAACCCAAAAATTATATCAGGACTATTGCCCGATGTACAATGATGGCAAAGGTGCTGTTTGGATTAGCGAAGCTAAAGCAATAAAAAATCCATATTACGGCAGTCAGATGCTTACCTGCGGTTCTGTAAAAAAAGAATTTTAAAATGAAGAAAGTACTAAAGATAATATTGGCAATAGTGCTGTTTATTTTTATTGCAATTCAATTTTACCAGCCTGCCCTTAATGTAGATAAAGGGCAGGTTTACACAACCGATTTTACCCAATTCTATAAAATGCCTGTTCAGATAAAAGCGATGTTTCAAACCTCTTGCTACGATTGCCATAGCAACAATACCAAATACGTTTGGTACGATTACGTACAGCCCGCAAGAGCATTGGTAGAAAACCACATCAAAAACGCAAAAGAAGATTTGAATTTCAATGAATGGGGTACATACTCAAACAGGAAACAAGAAAGATTATTAAACTCAATCAAAGAACAAATAGAAACGAAGCAAATGCCCCTGTCCTCATATACATTGATGCATACTGATGCAAAACTGAATGACGAGCAAATCAAAACATTAACCGACTGGCTAAAAGAACAGGAATGAGTTTCATTAATAAAATATCAAAATGAATATACCCATAAATAGTAAAATGAGGTTGCTGCAAGCGGTATTTATACTGCTGTGTTCGCAATCCGTTTTTGCACAAAAAGTAGTGAGATATGAGCTGTATGTAAAAGATACGCTTGTAAACTACGCAGGAAAAGAAAAAAGGGCTATTGCGGTAAACGGTCAGATACCGATGCCAACCCTCACATTTACAGAGGGCGATACAGCGGAGATTGTAGTGCATAACCAGTTAAAAGAAAGTACATCGCTGCATTGGCACGGCGTGTTTTTACCCAACAAAGAAGATGGTGTGCCCTGGCTTACGCAAAAGCCTATTGAAGCAGGAGCAACATACACCTATCGTTTTCCGATTATCCAACACGGAACGCATTGGTATCATTCCCATTCAGGTTTGCAGGAGCAGATTGGAATGTATGGCAGTTTTGTGATGAAAAAGCGTGATGACGATAAAACCTTTAGAAAAGGAATTGATGATTTACCTACCGTACCCATCATTTTAAGCGAATGGACAAACCTAAATCCCGATAACATTAACCGTATGTTGCACAACGCCAATGATTGGGCAGCGATAAAAAAGAACGCTACACAGTCCTATGCGGAAGCCATCAGAGAGGGAAATTTCAAAACCAAATTGACCAACGAATGGAAACGTATGTTGGCAATGGACGTAAGCGATGTGTATTATGACAAAATATTAATCAACGGAAATCATACTACCGATTTAAAAACAGTTGATGGCAAAACACTAAAAGCAGGAGATAAAGTAAGATTAAGAGTATCAAACGGCGGAGCATCATCCTATTTTTGGTTACGATATGCAGGCGGTAAAATTACAGTAGTAGCCAATGATGGTAATGATGTAGAGCCAGTAGAGGTAGATAGATTAATCATTGCGGTTTCCGAAACTTATGATATTGTGGTAACAATTCCTGACGATGGAGTTGCCTACGAGTTTTTAGCCACAACCGAAGACAGAACACAATCGGCAAGCTATTTTGTAGGCAATGGTATCAAACAGTTAATATCGCCACTCCCAAGATTGAAATATTTTGAGGGGATGAAGATGATGAACGATATGATGAAGATGAATGGAGATTTGGACGATATGGGTATGAAAATGAGCCTGAACCAAATGGATATGAATGTGGTAATGTATCCCGAAATTACTGGAGAGGCTAAACCTAAAGAAGACCATAGCCAACACAATATGAATATGGATAATGAACCCAACCGTTACAATGCAAATGCTTTGGGAGAAATAAAAACGCTGAATTATGCAATGTTACAATCTCCTTACAATACGGAACTCCCTAAAGATGCTCCGGTCAAAGAATTGAAGTTTACCCTTACAGGAAATATGAACCGATATGTATGGAGTATGGATAATAAAATACTTTCTGAAACCGATAAAATACCTGTAAAAAAAGGAGAAATTTTACGCATCACCATTTACAATAATTCGATGATGCGCCACCCGATGCACCTGCACGGTTTTGATTTCAGGGTAATCAACGGTAAAGGCGAAAAATCACCACTTAAAAATGTTTTGGATATAATGCCAATGGAAACAGATACCATCGAATTTTTAGCAAATGAAGAGGGAGATTGGTTTTTCCATTGTCATATACTTTACCATATGATGTCGGGGATGAACAGGGTATTTGCTGTTGACGATTATCAAAATCCGTATTTGCCCAATAAAAAGCAAGCCTACAATAAATTACAGCGAGAAAGCAATATGCCGCACTTTATGGCACAGAATGATTTTGCAACCAATGGTAACGATGGCGAAGCAATGTTTCAAAATGCAAGATGGTCTTTGGGTACAGAATGGCGTTTAGGCTACAACGATATGCACGGCTATGAAGTAGAAACACATTTAGGAAGATACATCGGAAAAATGCAGTGGCTTATGCCCTTTATAGGTTTTGACTGGCGTTACCGTAAAATGGGAATGGACGAACACGAAACCAATTTATTCGGACAAAAGAATGAAAAAGACACACGAAGAGCCTTTAGCTTAGGGTTTATGTACACCTTGCCAATGCTCGTTAATTTTCAGGCAGAAGTTTATCACGATGGAATTGTACGATTGTCGTTGATGCGTGAGGATATTCCGATTTCAAAAAGATTGAGAGCGGGCTTTATGGTCAATACTGATATGGAATATATGGGAGAGCTTAAGTATATTATCAATAAAAACATTGGTATTCGTACTCACTACGATAGCGATATGGGTTTTGGTGTAGGGCTTGCGTTGACTTATTAGACCTTATAAACTAACCCCTCCGAAATTTCAGAGGGGTTTTATTTTCACTTGTTTAAAATTTGAAGCATCCTACCGATTTCAATATCCATTCTCGAAAAGGCAAACCATTTTTTGCCCAGGTCTTTCAGTGATGCTCCGATATGGTACAGTTCCGTACTGTCAATAATCAAAAATCGGTCGTGTGCATCGGAGAAAATCTCTACTTCGATAGACGGATATTGACTATTGTAGCGTTGCAGGTCTAACCGTAACTGATTGCTGATGCTTTTTGTGTAGATAGTAGCGGTTACATTGGTATTGCGTTTTCCCAATAAGGTCAGCACCGTATCGTCCACATAATTATCAAGCAGGGTAATGGAGCTTTTGGCACTTCGGATAATATCGGAAACAAAGGTATAGGCATCAAATACCTGCCCATTGTAGAAAATACCTTTTTCGGCGTGGAGCTTGTCGCTTTCAAGAGCCTTAAATATTTCCTCAAATTTTTGGTCGGCTTGTAATTGTTTCAGTTCTATATTGTCCAAACGATGGAACAGCGAAGCATTGCTGATGAGCATTTTTCGCATTTCTACAAAGGCTTCCATAATTTCAACACTGACTTTAACCGCTATATCTGAGCGGAGTATGGCAGAAGCCATTGCGACCCCTTGTTCAGTAAAAACATAGGGCAAATACCGTCTTCCACCGTAGCTTAAACTTGAGGTTCCAATTTGGAACCTCAAGTTTTCAACTTCCTCTTCGGTCAGTTGAAAGCAAAAAGAAACGGGAAACCTTTCAATATTTCTTTTTACGGCTTTGTTGAGGTTTTTTGTTTCCACTTGATATAAGGAAGCGAGGTCGCTATCCAGCATCACTTGCCTTCCACGTATGGAATAAATCAGATTTCTGATTTCCTTTGTGCTAATGGTAGGCTTATTTTCCATTACTTTTTGTAGCTTTTATTTTTGGCAAACTCAAAAGAGGTTTTGCAATCCTCATTCAACACGATATAAGCATCGAATTTCTTTCCGGCTTTGCTTTTCATTCCTTTGATAAGTGAAGTTTTCTTTTTATTGACAAGGTTTTCAATATCGGCTAAGCCGATTTGTACGCCACACACATTGCGGAACTGTACCCAATTACAAACTTCATCAGGACACTTCACTATTTTATCACGGATAATGAGTTGCTGGCTTTTGCATTTCGGGCAAACCAATTTAGGCAGGTTGTTTTGGGCAATGGAAGCTTGTAACAATTCATTGGTAATAGATGAGGCGTAAGTTTCCATTTCTTTTTGAAATGCCTCTGCATCTGTTTCGTTATTTTCGATTTTTTGCAAAGCCAATTCCCATTCGGCGGTCATTGCCACATCCGCAATTTTACGGTCTTTGACCAATTCGTACACCTGCAATCCTTTTTCGGTAGGGATTAAGGATTTCTTTTCCCGTTGGATATAATTGCGGGTAAACAAGGTTTCAATTATTGCGGCTCTTGTAGCCGGAGTGCCAATACCGATATTTTGCAAGGCTTTCCGTTCGTCTTCATTTTCGATTTCCTTTCCTGCACTTTCCATAGCCGACAAAAGCCCTGCTTCGGTATATAATACAGGCGGTTTCGTTTTCTTTTCCAAAACGGAGGCTTCTTTTATTTTAAGTTCATCGCCTTTTTTTATTTCGGGCAAATCCTGTACAGGTTCGGTATCATCATCGGAGAAACTGCCTTTGATGGAACGCCAGCCTGCTTCGATAACCTTACAACCCTTTACTGTAAAATCATAATGCAACGCTTGTAAACCTACATCGGTTATCTCTTTGATGCAGGCTTGTGAAAGGGCTTCGAGCAATCGAAAGGCAATCATATCATAAACGGAGTTTTCCTTTGCGTTCAGGGCTGATGGGATTTTATCAGTAATCAATAATCCGTGGTGGTCGGTAACACGCAAATCGTTTACAATACGTTTATTGAACCGTCCCCATTTCAATTTCCCTACGGCTTGCTTGCAGGTTTCGCTGTCCTGCAAAGCCCTTACGAGGTTGGGGATTTCTGCCCACACATCTTCAGGAATGTACTTGCTTCCGGTGCGTGGGTATGTGATAAACTTCTTTTCGTAAAGGCTTTGGGCAATATTGAGCGTTTCTTCCGCAGAAAGGTTCAGCTTTTTGTTGGCTTCTTTTTGCAAGCCAGTAAGGTCGAACAATAGAGGCGGTTGCTCTATAATGCTTTTGGTTTCCACCGATGTAACCGTTGCCGTTTTACTTCGCTGAACGGATTTCAGCGTATCATCGGCAAGTTTTTGGTCTTCCCATTTGGTTTTGGAAATGCTTTTAAAATCTATCAGTTCTTTGTTGTGCGATAACTGTATCTGCCAGTATTTCTTTACCGAGAAATTTTTATTTTCCAAATAGCGTTTGCATATCAAAACCAGTGTAGGCGTTTGCACTCTTCCGAGCGAATAAATGCCATTTCCTGCGGCTATGCTCAACGCCTGTGTAGCATTGATGCCCACGAGCCAATCGGCACGGCTTCTGCCTTGTGCCGCCTGATACAATCCATCAAATTCTTTTCCGTCTTTGAGATTATCAAACCCCTGCTTAATGGCTTTTTCGGTAAGCGAACTAATCCAAAGCCGCTCAAAAGGCTTGTTGCATTTTAGGTATTCATAAATGTACCTGAAAATGAGTTCGCCCTCACGTCCTGCATCGGTGGCTACAATGATGCTGTTACTACGGTTAAAAAGCTGTTCGATGACTTTCAGTTGCTTTAATGCACCCGTATCCGCTGTATAACCTTTGTCTTTTTTGACCTTTCGGACGGTCAGCAAAAACGGGTTTGGGAGTATTGGCAAAGCTGTTTTGTCAAACCCCGAAATGCCGTAATCTTCGGGCATTCCCAATCCGATTAAATGACCGAATGCCCACGTAACAAAATAGCCGTTACCTGTCAAGTAGCCGTCCTTTTTATCGGATGCTCCCACAAGTCCGGCTATTTCCCTTGCTACGCTTGGTTTTTCTGCAATTATTGTTTTCATATTTTACATTTTTCTGCCTTTGGATTTTGCAGGAGCTTGTGGCTTTTCCTGTTGCTCCTGCTGTTGTTTGTTTTTCGGTCTTTGTTGCCCCGACCTCAAAGGCTCATTGATATTTTTGGTCGCTTCGTTGGTCTTGCCCTCCGAATTGACGGCAGTTTGCGTTTTATGAGCTTCGGCAGGTTTTGCCTGTGCTTTAACTTGGCTTGGAAATTGGAAGTTCGTTTTTCCTGTTTCTGCATTGAAAGTGATATAACCCTGATACGGTTGCCCTTTTTTATCCCTCAATCCGTCAATATAGACGGTTTGCCCGGCTTTGAAATCCTTGTGCTGCTCATCGGTCAGTTCTTTGCCCCTAAATGTTTTTGGAGCTTCCTGCGGTTGGGTTTGCTGATTACTTTGTCCGTTGTTTTGAGTTTGCCCATTGCTTTGGGTCTGCCTGTTGGAGTTATTGCGGTCAAACAGGAACTCAACATAACGCTTGTCTGCATTGAACTGTACCGTTGCCGAAAACTCCGTTCCTTTGGTGGAAATCATACCCTCTAACTTTAGCGGTTTACCCTCCATTAAAGTTTGCTTTTGCTCATCGTTCAGTTTCACGCCTTTAATTTCATCGGGAATTTTTATGTATTCTATTTTCAGTGCAATCAGTTCATTGGTTAACCTATCCACACTAATAATTGACGGAATGGTTTCGCCTGTTTTGGGGTTTTTCAAATCAACCACACGTCCCATATTTCCTGCATCGAGTAAGTTTTTCTTGTCTTCATCAGTAAACTTGTGTCCAAAAAACTCAAAGTTTAAGTTCGGTTCTTTACGAATACCGTGAATGGCGACCACTACTTTACCTTCATCATTATGTTGCAAAGAAAGTCTGGCATCCATTCGGGTAACGGCAGTGCCGAGATTTAGGCTTACGGGTACAAGTTCATTGGTTTTAAAACCTTTCAATAAAGGTTCAAGTAGGTTCATTTTTTCAAGGCGTTCTTTGCCTAATCCAAGATTGTTCATTGTTTCCCAATCAATTTGTTCCGGCTTGTAACGGTATTCGTTATTTTCCGGTGCTTTTTGTGTTGTTTCCATATTATTTTGATTTTCTTGTTTATGTTCAGGCTCAACTTTTACTTCGTCTTTTTTCATTTGTTTTTCGCCTCGTGGCGTAGGATGATCTACCTGTTTTTGAAATTCTTTTGCTTTTTCTAAGGCTTTATCGGCTGGTACTTTGAAGAATGTAAATTTGGTGGGATCTTTTAGCTGTCTGTAAAAGTTTGAGAAGAAATTAGAAATCAAATCACCCTGTTTGTCCACCCGCATAAATTCGCTTTGGTTCTTTTTTGTGGGATCAACGGTTTCCATTTTTCCGTTTTTGTCGATGCTTTTTACAGCTTGGATTTTCATTTTTTCTTTATCCAGCACCAGCAATATGTCCGATAATTGTTCTGGCTCTTCTTGCTTATTTGTAGTTTCCTCGCTCATAATCTGAAAATTTTTAAGATTTCAATGCCGAAAATAAAAGAAGCATTTACGGCATCGCTTTAATTGGCATTCAAAGGCAGTATTTGTCTTTCAAAGGCATTTTATTTAGGTGTCGGAGGATTAAAACTTTCTCTTATAAATTGATGAACATCAGATAACTTATAATACAATTTTCCGCTTATCGTATAATAAGGTAGTTTCCCGTTGGAGCGGTAACGTTGCAATGAACGATTGCTGATTCTCAGCATTTGAAGTAAATCCTGATTGTCGAGTAATTCCTCACCATCAATATTATTTCGTTTCTTTTGAAAATCCTCGATATTGTTGCCAAGCATATCAAGCCTGTCCATTAGGCGTTCCATCCATGCCAAAAATTCCATTCTGTCAATATTCATAGGATTATACTTTTAAGGGTTCGTACCTATTTTTTATCTGTCTTTAGCTTTCTGCCTTTTTCGATATAGCTTTTGCCTTTTGCCATAAGCTCCTGCACAAATTCATCACTGCTCTGTACGGCATTGGCATTGAGCATATCCTTAATTGCTCCTATGGTGTAGAAATACTGACCGTAGATTTTTGAATAAGCAATCTCTCCTTTGGTGCGCATACGCCATAAGGTCTTTTCGCTGATGTGCAGGTATTGGCATACCTCGTGGTTATTGAGCCACAGGTCATCATAGCTTGTATCATCCAATCTTTTCAGGTAGTCGGCAATGGCATTAATACGGCTGTTTAGCTGTTGCCACGCTTCTTCTTCAATGGTTATTATTTTCATTGCACAGTTTTTAAAGTTCACTATGCAAAATTGGTAAGGGTGGCAGTGTTTGTCTGCCAATGCTTGCCAATTGGTTTGTCAGTTTTTTGAAAGTTTTTACAATTAGGGGAACCTCTTGTTTAGTAAGAGTTTTGGGGCATTGAGGATATTTTATAATAGAGTTTTGCCAACATTTGCCAATTGGCAGATATGGGTAAAGAAAAAAGCAGTACGTTTTAGGTACTGCTTTAAATTTATTGTGTTGATATGGCTAAAGGTCTTTATCCATATATTCTTCGAGGGATATTTTGAGCTGGTCTAAAAAAGCCGTCCGGGAACCTGCCCTTGTTTTCATTCGATGGAAAGAGTGATGTATGTCGTTTAATGGTGTTCGGAATAGCACCTGAAAAATCAAAGCTAATTTTCGGATGCCTATTTTTCCGAATGCGATAGAATTCGAAGCATAGAGAGCATATATCAGTTCGATAAGTGCATTTTGAGAATTTGTCCACGAAATATCCTTGTTTGCTTCTCCATTTAATAAAATTAAATCTGGATTTTCTTCGGGACTGATTTTAGTAAGCATATAAGTATAAAGTAATTCGTTCGCTATAATATGGGCTATTTTGTTATCATAATATGTAGAAAAACTAAGGTCAATTTCAAATACGCCACTCTTTAATCCATCGTGGTAATTGACTTGTCCGAGCCTGAAATAACTATGGTCACGGTCTATCCTACCAGTCCGATAGTACCTATAAAAATCCTCATTGCAAATACTTTCTTTGTATTCTGATTTCAGGGTTTTTAACAGGTTCTCATAATAGCTTTGATGTATTTTGCCATTGCTAACGGGGCAAGTAGTTTCGATGCGGAAGACTTTGTTATAGTAAATGAGCTTCCCTAAGATTTGTGGTTTAATGTTCTTGAAAAAGTCAATTTCTTGCTGCTCATTTGTAAATCCATCCTGTATGACTTGGGCTTTTATATTGAACAACATTTCCTTTAGGAACAAGGTCATTTGATAAGCCTCTTCCGCCGTTGGCATCATTTGAGAAGAAAATTTCTCTTCCTGATGATGAATTTGCGCTAATATTTTATTCAACACGATTTTCATAGCATAGTCGTTTAGAAGTTCTCACTATTTGTTTCGGAGTTGCATCTATTGTTGATATGCCAAAATTTGGGAATAATATTGAAACCAATATCACAGTTTTCCCCCAATGGGGAGATTTTATTGATATTGCAAGTAGAAAGGAAAGGACGAAATAAAGGGTAAAGCACTAATGTACTTTACCCTTTATTTATTATCACTACCAAACGGATAAACTTAAAAACAGGCAATAAACTCACTTAACTTACTGATTATCAGTAAATATTTTCATTAGATAAAAAAGCC
>NZ_ATZA01000076.1 GCF_000427965.1 Olivibacter sitiensis DSM 17696
CTATTTAGCACATAAAAACATTAAGAAGAAATGGACGATGCCACTGGCCAATTGGGGAACAACGGCACAGAAATTAGCGATTTGGTTTCCGGGAAGAATGGTCTTAGATTTGCAATAAGAAAAATGGCTCAATTACCGCCCCGCGGGGCGGTAATTGAGCCATTGACACAGTTTGTTTTACACTCCCTCCAACACAACTAAAATATTTCCACAAATAACAGCCCTAAAAATAAATTTTCAACAAAATCAATAGGTAAAAATGTCTTATTTTCTATATTTTGCTACTTCCGCTTCCGAAATCGGGCTAGATTCATTGCCAAAATTTTGACGTATATAGGTTAGCACTTCTGCTATATCCTCATCCGACAGAAAGCTATGCTGTGGCATAATACCTTCGTAAGGTTTCCCCTTTACTTCAATGGGCCCCTGCAAACCATTCATAATAACATTGATTAATTTACTTTTATCTCCGGTTACCCATTCCGAATCATTGAGTGGAGGAAAACGGCTGGCATCGCCTTTACCATCATTTTGATGACAGGTTCCACAATACAATTTATATACTTCTTCGCCCTTTACCTTTTTGCCTTTATCCAAGTTATCTTCCACTGGGTCTGGAGTTCTTATATGGCTAAATGCTTTGTGCTCTTCCATTTTTGCCAGCTGTTTCTTTCCAAACTTCTTTTTATCGCCTTTATATAAGATTCGCCAAATTTTCCCTTTTTCAGTATCGGCGACATAGAGAGATCCATCTGGTCCTACAGCCAAACCCATTGGTCTATACTCAGCATCACTCACATTAACAATCGGGTCAACACCGGCAAATCCATCTGCAAAAACCTCCCACGGACCTGACGGCTTTCCATTTTCAAAAGGAACAAAACAAATAAAATAACCTGCTTGTGGATAAGGAGCTCGGTTTGTAGCACCATGAAAAGCAATAAAAGCCCCATTCTTATACCGGTCAGGAAATTGGTCCCCTTGATAGAAAAGTAGGTCATTTGGTGCCCAATGTCCTGGAAAACCAATTAAAGGGGATTTATATTGACTGCCATCGCCTAACTCCTCTTGATACGTCAAATATTCCGGATTTATTCTTCTTTTGCCTTTCTCTTGATCGTAAAAAAAATAAGGCCATCCACCATTGTCACCTTCATTGATACTAAAAAATTCCTCTGAAGGGAAGAGTGCACTTTCCCAGGGCGAATACTTTTCTGGCCAAAGTCTAAGTAAGTCGTCCCGACCATGATGCACAACGTACATGCCATTAGTTACTGGATTCCAGTCTAGACCAACGACACTACGAAGACCTGTTGCATACAGCTTGCCATCTTTTTGTGTTTGATTAAGCTTATTGGCATCAAATTGCCATATCCCACCATGATCTTCCAACATGGGGCAAGGATACATCCCTGGGCTACCGGGCGTACGATTATCGATCTGGCAGCAATTTGATGGCGCACCAAAAGGCACATACATATGGCCGTCATTGTCAAAGGTCACCGGTTTGGCCTGATGTTCATGTCTTCCATGAGGGTGGTCATCTTTCAACACTAGTTCAATTTCACTATCTGGCACCAACTTGCCTGGCGTTAACTTCTGCCTGAAAACGTTGAGAGTGGAACTAAAGTAGATGTAACCATTATATATCCTCATAGCCGTACCATAACTTCCTTTATCTTCATAATCGTCAAATGGAATAATTATATCTGCCGTGCCATCTCCATTAGTGTCACGCAAGGCAACATTCCCTCCTATAGAATCAGGAAATCGCAATTTGACATAAATATCCCCATTATCATTTACAGCTATATGCCTTGCCCTACCTTTGAGGCTATCTACGACCACTAAGACTTCAAATTCACCGGGAACAGCAAGCTCCCCAATATTGATATTTTCAGATGAAGAACCAATAGGAGAACAAGCAACGAAAACAGCTTGAATTATAATGGCAACATACAACTTTCGAAAAAACGAACAATGCCAAAAAACAAAAAAAACTCTCATTTACAAACAGTTAAAACAAACTACTTACCTCTGCATAGTGCATATGTATCCTAAAGAAACATATTGTTCTTATTGAAAAACAGAAAAAAAAGAGACAGCAAATACTTACTAAGTGGAAATTCTGTCATGGAAAAGACAGTCTTCTCATTAATTTTTGCCGATTTGAGAATTAATTTCAGCCCATTTGCAAAATATCTTTTACACGATTTGCCACTAAGTCAACCTGATCGGGACGTAAAAGCACAACACCTATATTCAAGTTCGGTTCACGACCTCCAGCAACGATTTTCGGATTCCCGTTTTCCAGTTCAGTCAAAACGTCCGTTACGGTTTTGCTTATTTTATCTCTTTCCCAATTCACTCGAAGAGAAGGAAAAGCATTTGCTGGGCCTGGACTTACTCTGATACTTCCTTGTACACCAGGTAATTTTTCTAAAATAGATTTGATCCGCTCGGCTCTCCCAAGCCATTCATTCCATTCCTTCTCATGATCCCTTTCCAAATAGGATTTTAATGCCACGTACATTCCGAACATCTCTTCCTTATTGACCTTCATAGCCCTTCCTATGGGCGATTCATGAGGGCTGTGATTGAGCTTGGCGGCTTCTATTAAATCTTTTCGCCCAAAAAGAAGCCCTGCACTTTGGGGACCACGTATCATTTTCCCCCCAGAGAATGTGATAAGGTCGAAACCCATTTTCTGAAATTTAAATAGATTTTCTACAGGAGGAACGTCTGCAGCAGCGTCAATAAACACAGGGATTTTATTTGCTTTGCCGATTTCCACAAATTGTTCGTGCGATATGCTATGCTCATTTGCACAATTGAGAAACAAGCCCATTACCGTTCTTTCATTGATTGCTTTCTGCATATCATCTGGGCCTTCCACTTCTATCAATTTCACTCCTGCGCAGGCCACAGCTTGGTCAAAAGGATAGCGATGGCTTTTTTGAATGATTACTTCCGGCATTTCACCGGGCAAATTGGGCAGTTGTTTGATCTTCTCCGCATCACTACCCGTAATACAGGCCGCCGTACCGAGTGTAAGAGCACAGGCTGCGCCTGACGTGACCATAGCGGCCTCAACACGCAACATTTCAGCAATTTTCGCCCCTACCTTATCCTGTACTTCAAACATATTTGCAAAATCCTGGGAGGTAGATTGGATCGCTTCCAATACTTCGGGCTGCATCAACGATCCAGACAGGAAGGTCATTGTCACATTTGCGTTGATGACAGGACTAATCCCCAGTTCAGCAAACAGATCCAATTTGCTAGAATATGTTTTTTTATGGTTAAAAGGAATCTGATTTGCCATACTACCGGCAAAAGGCAGAACACTTAAACTTTTTATTACTTCCCTTCTTTTCATTCTTTGGGTTAAGTTTTCTTTAGGTTATTATGATTGGACCAATTAAAATTGAAATATCGAATATTTATTCCCAAAACTTACCTGGTTTCTCCACTCGAAAACGTTCTATATTGCCCTGATCTTGCAAGGTGACATAGATTGTCTTACCATCCTTACCACCAAAAGTAAGGTTAGTAGGCTTTTGGCCTGACAGCTTTATTTGCTCAAGTACTTTCCCATCGGGAGAAACCTTTACTACCTCACCTTTTCCAAACCTGGTAATATACAACACGCCATCCACATCGCAACGCATACCATCCATGCCATGACCGTCCGTAAAGGCTATTAGCAATCTTTTATTACTCACATTTCCATTCGCGTCCAAATCGTATACCCATACATGCCCCATGGCGGCGTCATTGACATACAGCTGCTTGTCGTCTGGCGATACTTCTATGCCATTGCTTGTTCCAAGGCTATCTAGCAAAGCTACTTCACCATTTATATCTATTCGCCAAATGCGGCCTTTGTTCATTTTCCAATCGGGATCACTTGCATACAACCTGTCTTGACTATCGATAGCGATATCGTTCGGCTGGCTCATCTTTTCCTCATGGGCATATACGCTGATTTTTTTCGAACTCATGTCCACGCGCAATATGTTATGTCCCGTGTAATCAGCGATGAGCATGTCGCCTTTTTTGTTAAAGCGTATGCCATTTCCTATACTTCCCTCGGGCAATTCGACAAAAAGGCTTGCTCGACCATTGCTATCTACGATACCTATGGTTCCTTGTTCTTGATAGTTCACAGCATAGAGATTTCCCTGTGCGTCTACCGCAGGGCCTTCAATACCAGAAGTAAACTCTTCCGGCTTTGTCCATACGACAGCTTCATAATAAGGTTCATTAGTTGTTTTTTCCTCTTCTTGCTTACCTTTATTTTTACAGGAGACGGTAATCAGCAAGAGGCCGATTACCATCAGAACTGTAAAACAATCAACCTTCACTCTCATCAGATGACGTTATTGCTTAATTTATTTCGTTAATCTACATCCCACCACAATGGCGTAGCTGCGCTGTCATTGCCGCCCAAATGTTGGGATACAGCATTTGCTACCGCCTGACCACTAGCACTAATCACGGTGAGGGGATACGTAAGTCGTTTAATGAAAGTCCCTAAAGGTAAATCGGGATTATTGGTTACCATGATGGGGTACATTCTCGGATAACCTGTCCTTCTGAATTCAGACCAAGCTTCCGTACCCTCCGGATAGATAGCTATCCATTTCTGGGTAATGATTTTCTCCAGTTTTTGCTCAAACGAGGCAGCCTCATTCCACTGAACCGTTACCGTAGATATTGGCGCACTGTTATTGGCCGTATTTCTTGGATCCACATAGGCTATCTGTGTTCCCGTACTTAGCAGGTACTCATCTACCCCACTTACGCCATTATAGGTAAAAGATGCCCTAATACCATCCTCATAATACTGCTGGGCTGTCCCTCCCCCCATGTTCCATCCTCTCAGAACACCTTCGGCCTTTAGGAAATAGCCTTCTGCCACATCGATCACCTTGATGGGATCTGCCTGAGAAATATTGGGAAGGGAGTAGCCAATGTACCGATCTTTATCGGGTTTGGCCACGCCTGGCCTGATGCCCTTGAACTGCCCAACTACGCCAGCACCAGTTGCGGGCAGAGCATAAGCCTCAAGACGCGGATCCTCAAAACCTGTCAAATAAGTCTCTATAGAAGCACTCAAGCGTGTATCTGACCAAGCGGTAGCAAAGGTGTAATATGGATTTGTCGCGGTGAGTATAATCTCGAAAGCCCTATCAAGAATACCACCATTTGCTTCAGCTACCGCTTTTTCGGCCTCCTGCTGTGCCTTGGCGGGGCTTACGCCCGAGATACGCATAGCCATACGTAAACGCAGGCTGTTGGCCGCTTTGATCCAGCTAGTGTATTCTCCTCCGAGCGAGGATCGATCCCACTTAGCAAAACGAACCATATCGGCGTTTGGGTCAGCTGCCTCTGCAGCCTGTAATGCGGTTACTGCTTCATCCAAATCGCTGAAAAAAGCGTTGTATGCCTCCTCTTCCGAATCGAAGGGCACTTCACTCCCCTCGCCATACTGCGTATAAGGATAAGGACCGAATGTATCTACCAAACGTTGAACGGCGGCCACCTTGATGATGGTGGCTATGGCATATAGGTCGGGGTATTTCACATCGATCTCACTTCTCTTCATCAACAGCCAGTTGTTCATCACGTTGTTGGTAGAACTGTACCACGAATTGTTGTTCCATCCAGATACCATAAAATAGGTCATGGTATTCACATTGTTGAGAAAGTTCGTGGGCGATTCCATATAGCCAGCATAAGACTCTGCCTGCAAATTTTGGACGGTTTGCAGGGCCGTACTCGTGGGCACAATAAAGTTCATCATGACTGGAAGTAAATAGCCGCCTTCGTTGGCATCGGCCATCAGCTGCTCGTCTGTGATATGGTAGGCATCTATATTGAGCCCTTCATCCACACATGCCGTTAAGGAGCACAGGCCGCCTGCCAAAACGGCAAGTTGTTTTCTTGTATATCTCAAAAAAATCTTTTTCATATCGTTGGATTGTCTAATTACCGAACTAAAATCTACCACTTAACGTAAAACCAAAAGAACGGGTAGGAGGCATGTTAAATGCATCCATTCCTTGCATGCTATTGGCCGTAGAGATGCTTACTTCAGGGTCAAAAGGCGCGTCCTTGTACAGGAAGAACAAGTTACGTCCCACAAGGGAAAGATTGAGGCTTTTCAAGCCTCGCCAAAAGCTTGGAAAAGTATAGCCCAGAGAGAGCTCCCGAAGACGGACGTTAGTAGCATCAAAGATATATTCTTCGGCAGCCGCCGCAACGTCTCCTGCCCCGGAAGTGAAATTATAATACGTTTGGGCATCGATCAAATTGCCGCCCACCATGACGCCACCGGCATCCCTTGCCTCTCCAGAACGCTTTGAAATACCTTTCCAATCCAGCCATTGTTCCGTCTGCGAAACAATCTCACCGCCAAAACGCCCATCTATCATAAAGGAGAAATTGAAGTTTTTATAACGGAATTGGTTATTGAAACTCAAGAGAAAATCCGGATTGGCATTGCCCAGGTATTGATCAGCATTGGAAGTGATGGTAGGCAACCCATTGTCTCCAATAACGAGATTTCCACTTTCGTCCCGCACATAAACATTGCCGAATAGGTCGCCGTAGGCTCCATATTCCCTTCCTCTCAGGTTGGATATACCTGGTCTAGCTAGCAAGAGTTGTATCATTCTAGTACTTCCTCCCGAATTCAATGTAAAAAATTCATTGGACAACAATTCGCTCAGTTCCCTGATCTGATTCACATTTTTGGAGAAATTGACAGCAGGAGTCCAATCCACATTTCCTAGCTTAGCTGAATAACTGGCAGTTGCCTCAAATCCATAATTCCTTATCTTGCCTCCGTTAATCCAGAAATTGCTTGCTCCAGCACCTGCGGGAGCACTAATAGAAAACACTTGATCTTTCGTAGTGGCATCATAGTAGGTCACGCCAACACTAAGTTTGTCCGAAAAAAAACGCAAATCCGTCCCCACTTCATAAGAAGTCGTTCGCTCAGGATTTAGATCATAGTAATTAGTTCCTTCAAAATACGGGACGGTTTCTCGACCATTGATGTTATCATCTGGGGCCAAGGTATATGGTGGGTTCTGCACAGCCACTCCAAACGGCAACTGGTTACCTACTTCAGCATAAGACACCCTCAATTTGGCAAATGATAAGGCGTCGCTGGCTGCCAGATGATCAGTAATCACATACGACAATCCCACTGAAGGATAGAAAAAGGACTGATTGACCGTAGATGCCCACTCATTCCTTCCCGTCACATCAAGATAGAGATAATCTTTGAATCCCAACGTTGCTGTTGCAAAAACGGCCTGCGTTTCTCTTCGTTGTAAGCTTTCTGTGGAAAGGAAATTCCCTCCTGTATTTGATAAGCTATAAATAGAAAAATAATTTGGATAAGCCAATAGATTTGCGGCACCATTATTGGCGAGATTGACATCGTAATAGCGATTGTACATATTGCTGAAACCAATGGTTGCTTGTAAGTTAAAAGCATCACTCAATGCCCCTCTACCCGAAGCCATCACATCGGTGTACATCTGGTCTGTGTTGGTCAACCGCTTCTGGTAACCACCATTGGATCCTACCAGCGTGGGATCTGATGAAGCATATTGACGTAGTTCATAATTATCCTCTACCCTGTCGTAAGTAAAGCGCGCCTGTACATACAACCAGTCCAAAGCATCCCAGCGGGCTGAGAAATTATAGATATTCCGATTACGTATATCGTCCGTTTGATTCCGCTTGGTTATCCAATAAGGATTTTGATTAGAACTCGCTTGATTGAGTATATAGGGCCAGTTTTGAACGTTCATGAGTCGAGTTTCATCCCAAGTTTCAAACTTATCACCGCTGTATTTGGACATATCATCCCCGGGAGGAAACAGATAAAGGGAAAACATGGGGCTATAATAGAAGCCTGCCTGTGGCCTATTGTATACAGACTGCTTGATGTAATTAATGCCGCCGTCCAAAGTGACCTTCTCATTCAGTATTTTAGCCGTTCCCCTCAGGTTCAGGTTATGCCTGCTATATTTATTCTCCGGCACAATACCGTTGGCACTGGTATTGGCATAAGACGCATAAACCTGAGCCAAGCTGTTGCCAGATGAAATGGAAACGCTGTTCAGGTAGTTGGACCCTGTATTAAAAAAATTGCTCAAATGACTATCACTTCCGTTGGTGATAGCGGGTCCCCAACTGTCATTGATATTGGTATTGGCTACACCCAATGAACCCTGACCGTAGGAGGTTTGAATTTCGGGCAATGCTAAGGGGGTATCGAAGGTTGAAGATGAGGTAAAGCTAACTTCAGAAGTACCCGCCTTTCCTTTTTTGGTGGTTATCATGATAACCCCATTGGCGGCCTGACTACCATACAGTGCTGCTGCTGATGCTCCTTTCAGGATTTCCATACTTTCGATGTCGTCCGGATTGAGATTGGACACCGCGTCTCCTCGATCCAGCGTTCCGAATAGCCCACCTCCTTGGGGGCCATTTGCGGAATTCATGGGTATTCCGTCTATCACGTAAAGAGGTTGATTATTTCCAGTAATGGACTTATTACCACGCAGCAACACCTTAGAAGATGCTCCGGGGCCTCCCGTTCCACGAGTGATTACCACACCAGCGGCCTTGCCCGCTAAGGAATTCATCATATTAGGTTCTTTGGTGCGTGTAATATCCTCTGCCGAAACAGTTTGAGCCGCATAGGTAACACTTTTTGCCTGTCGCTCAATACCCAAGGCTGACACAACCACTTCCTGTAAGCTCTGCGAATCTTCCTCAAGCACTATGTCAAGAGCGGCTCCTCCACTATAAGTGACCTCTCTGGCCGCATACCCTATAAACTTAACTGACAATACATCTCCAGGGCTTAGCGAGAGTTCAAAAACACCATCTACATTGGTACTCGTTGCCACACTCGTTCCTACTACACTTACTGAAGCCCCGGCCAATGGTTCGCCTGTTGAGCTCTTTACCGTACCTTTTACCTTAATCGGTTGAGAAATTACTTTCTCTTTTTTCGCCATACTAGATGGCTTCTCCTTTATCAGAAAGTTATTCCCTTTCACATCATAACCAATCGGCTGGTTATCGAATAAGATGTTCAAGGCATCTAATAATTCACGATTTTCGACATCTATGGTCACCAAATTCGCTTTTTTCAAAATATCCTTGGTATACAGAAAGTGAAATCCAGTCAAAGCGTGGATTTTTTCCAAAACACCCTCCAAAGGAGCATTTTTTTCGTGTAATGTAATCTTTTGAGCATAATTGGGAGTTGAAGCCTTAAGCATAAAGGGAATCATCAATACCAGGAAATAGAAACCTTTATTTGACAGCAGGCTTTTCAATCTTTGCAGAAAAAATTGAAAGCCCCAATCACAATACTCTAATAAAGAGCTTTTAACGTCAATAAATTTATTCATGAAGTTTAAGTTATGTTAAGTTGTTTTTGACATACGTTAACTATTTGTGGATAAAAAAACCACAGCAGGTAGGTATTTATAAACACCTAAAATCAATTAAGAGGCGAACGCTTTATTCATATGCAATTTTTTAGTTATACCATTTATTATTTACAGTGATGTTAATATAGCCGTTGAACAAACACCTTTTTTACGTAAAATTTCAATTTATAAGCACCAAAAAAACAATGTAAATCAAAACAAACTAATATATATACCATTTCAAATATTAATACGCTCAAAAATCAAACACCATCTATATTTATTTTATTTTTTTTACATTAAAAATTGATATCAATCAAAAAACAAACCAATGAAGTTAAAAATAAACAATAATAAACTACAAAATATATCAATAACGAATTCATAAATAAACTAAAAATACATCATTTTCTCCAGCCACATAAAACATCAAATAAAAAACCAACACATTAAACCCAAAAAACAAAACCCCTTTTATTTTCCAGTAAAAAAAACTGATTCTCCGTAAACACGCCTAATATTTTTAGTATATTAGCACATCAAGAAGAATAGACGATGAACATATTCAGTTTTACAGCGCATTTTGGTACGGAGGAGGATTGCCGTTTGCATTTCAAGGAGCAACGGGACAAGGAGGGTGTTGTCTGCAAGCGATGCGGGGGCACCTCTCATTATTGGTTACAGGGCAAATGGAGTTACGAATGCAAAAGTTGCCGTTTCCGTACCTCTTTGCGCAGCGGTACGATCATGGAGAGTTCCAAGCTGCCGTTTCTGGTGTGGTACA
>NZ_ATZA01000077.1 GCF_000427965.1 Olivibacter sitiensis DSM 17696
CTCCATTTTGGCTTCTTTCAACTCTTTTTCTAAACGACGTATCTTTTGATCTTCTTCGCTCACTCCGGGTTTATCCATGATAATATGTCCTCCGTTATAGCGCCGATCGTTCCGCCACTTACTCAATAAACTTGGATCCATGTCCAGTTCCTCCGCGGCAGCTTTTACTGAGCCTTTTACTGTTGACAGCTCTATTGCCATCCTTTTAAATTGTTCGTCGAACACTCGATTTCCCATAGTACAACAAATTTAATTATTCATCTTTAAATCTGTCTCTACTCAAATGTACTAACTCCACTCTACTAGTACGCGTTTTTGTCGCCTACCAACATTTTCCAGAAGGTGAGGAAGATGATCTTCATATCCAGCCAGAAAGTCCAATGCTGTATATACCATACGTCGTAGGCTACCCTTTCTTCCAATTTCTCGGGATTGTCCGACTCGCCCCGCAAGCCGTTGACCTGTGCCCACCCCGTGATGCCGGGCTTGCACTGATGGCGCACCAAGTACTTGTTGATGGCATGCAGAGCCTCTAGGTTCATCAGCGTGGCGTGCGGCCTGGGGCCTACCACGCTCATCTCGCCGCGAAACACATTGAAAAACTGAGGAAATTCATCCAAATTGGTCTTGCGCAGGAAACGGCCTATCTTGGTGATGCGCCTGTCGCCTTTGCGCGCCTGCCGAAAGGTCCCTTTCTCGTCGCTATCGCCCAGGTCAGTGTACATGGACCTGAACTTGTAGCATTTGAAAGGCTTGTTGCGCTTGCCCCAACGCTCCTGCATGAAGAAAACGGGGCCCTTGCTTTCCAGCTTAATGAGGAAGGCGATGAGCGGCAATAGCCAGGAGCAGACAAACACAAGCACCAAAGTACTGAACAGCAAGTCGAAACCTCGTTTCAAGAACTGGTTGAACACGTCTTCCAAAGGCTCCTGCACCATGCTGATGAGGGGAAAGCTGCCCAGCATGGTCACCTGCAGCTGCCCATTGGCGTAGGAGGCTACCTTGGGGATGAGGCGCACCTGCACGGCATAGGCGCTCAATATGTTGATGATCTCGCGGGTATCGTAGCTGGCATTGCCCGCTTCGGTCACAAAGACCTCGTCAATGCGGCCCAGCGAGCTGAGGCCGCTGGCCATGGTCTGCAATTTGGCCATGGCCTGCCGGTGTCCCCGCACGATCATGGAGCCCGGAATATACTTCACCATTTCATAGCCGTATAGCGGGTTTTGGAGGATAAAATGGTAAAAGCGCTTGCCAGACACCCCATCGCCCACCACCACCACACGTTTCAAAAAGCGGCCCTTGCCATAGTAGTAGTAGAAAAACTTGCGCACACCGATCTTCGACATAGGCATCAGTACAAACAGTCCCAAGGCATAGATAAATACAAAACTACGCCCGTAAAGCTGTTCCTTGAAGGTGAAACTGAAGAGGATGCACAGCAGCACTTGCACGACGATGACATTGAAACAAGCAAAGAGGTCCTTGAGCAAGGTATGGTGCAGCACCGGCGGGTAGAGGCTGTATCGAATGGAGGCAAAATACCAGCCTATGAGCAGGTACAACAGAAAAAGGCCATCCGCCAGATCAGCACTTGCCAGGGCGGCCTGCTTGCCAAAACACATGGCCAAAAAAAAGGTAAGCACAAGGCCGGCACCGTCAAAACAGATCTGTACGAGGTAATAAAAGTTGTGATGCTCCCCTTTTCTCATGTTGCCTCCACCTCTAGATCGATCCTATTCTGCCATGATACTTTGCAAAATACGTTTTGCCAACAAGTATAAGGTAGTTAAAAAGGCGACTAAAAAGCCTCCGATAAACATGCCTTTCATTTTGCCCACTCTACTCTTCTCCAAGGGAAGATAAGGCCTATCCAAGACCTGTATAAGGGGCTTATTGTTGCGAAGGGTAATCTTGGCCAGCTCCTGCTGCTTGACCAGTTCGGTAAGGATGGCCGAATTGGCCGTAACGTCTACCTGTCGCCGCTGCGAAGGCACCCGCAGGGTGGAAAAGGCCGTATTGGCATTGGGGTTGGCCTCGGTGGCCATGGCCACGCCACTAATGGCCTCATTCAATTCGCGTCGTACCGAATCTACCTGATGGGTCAATACGGTTAGGTTTTCCTCCGCCTTCTTGGTTTTGGTTTGTATGTAGAAATTGGAGGCATTGGCCAACAAGGCCTCGCTAAATTGCTGGCTAAAGCGCTCGTCCAACGTTTCGATAGATAGCGAGAGGATGTTCAACTTCTTATCGGGCTTTTCTATGGTGAGCAGATCCTTTATGATTTCCTTATGGAAGGAACTTAAAATAGCATCCTGTTTATAATCACCCAATTTATTGGGAATGAACTGAAAGTCCTTTAGGGTGTCTATTTCCGACCATTTTTCGCGATATCCGTAAATGTCAGCATACCAGTCGGCCATCAGTTGCTGCTTGCCGCCCACCGTGACGGGCGTGAAGAGCGTGCGGTAGATCATGCGTTTGGATTTGAGGAATTCCATGATATTGTCGCCGGAAAAAAGACCGGCGCCTTCCATACCACCAAGGTTAACGCCAATCATGCTGGCCAAGCCCGCCATGGATCCCATGCCACTGCTGCCCTTATCTTCCTCTAGCACAAAAGTAGTGGTGGCGGTGTACTTGGTTTTGGTAAACAGGGAATAACAAAGTCCCAGCACAGCCCCAATTATGACGGCTATGGCCAAGATATACCATTTGCCAAGAAGATACCGCCAAGTATGCTGTATCTTCAGTAGCAGCTCCTTCAGGGATATTTCATCATCCGCATTTTGCCTGATATGGCTATTTGTATTTGATTCTTGCATCGTTAAAACAAAGAAATATACACGCTGTAATCTTTATTACTATCCTATCTAAGCACATTGATAATCAAGACCGCTGTGGTGACTATACTGCTGGCAATGCCTATCCATGCCGCCGTAGACACCCGTTCGCGCGGTGGCCTTTGCGGCACAAAAATTTCCGAGCCCGGCTTCACCTTGGGATAATTGTTGAAAAACAGGAATTTGCCGGTACCTTGTGCAGAGCCATTGGCATAGACCACGTAGGCGCGCTTCTTGAGCGCCCGTGGAGAGAAGCCCCCCGCCTGGGAAATGTATTGCCGAAAACTCCTGTTGGGGTTGTACACGGCAGTGCTGGGTGCCAGCACCTCTCCCGAAATCTTCACCGTTTGCAATTGCTTGGGTACGGTAATCAAGTCGCCTTGCTCCACCAATAGGTCTCCTTCGCCTTTGGGCGAAGACATGATCTTGCTTAGATTAATTCCTACGTTGTAATTGTTGATGGAGTATTGAAGGTCTTCCTCATCGGTCGTCGCATATTCCACGCTCCCCTGCAGGGCCCTTACCCTTGCCAGGCGCTGCCGCTCCTGCTGCCGGGTCAATTCGGCCAATACGGTGTCTTCGCGGCTGGAGGTCATCGTGGTATCCACATTTACAACAGGTTCCCTGCGCAAACTGGCTCCATCTACAAAGGCATAGGGAGTGAAGCCACCGGCACGCTTCACGATATCGGAAATGCGTTCATCTTTGCGGCTGATGCTATAAGTGCCAGGGTAGAGCACCTCCCCCTCTATGCGTACCGTCTTCTGGCTTTGGTAGCCAGCCTCCGACCGTACCACCACCATATCAAAAGGCTGTAGTTTAAATCCTTTGGTTGCATCCTTCAAGCTGCGGTCTATATCCACCAAAAACACGCGTGCCGTAGTGGCCGCCTCGTTCATAATATCGGCATTGCGCACGCGGCGCGCTACTTCTATGCGATGGGCACTGGCGGCCTCATTGAAGCCTCCGGCCATCATGATGAGCTCTTCCAAGGTCATGCCCTCGGCATAGTTGAAGGTACCCTTTTTGCGCACTTCACCATCGATACTAACTTTGTATTCTTCCCTGAGATCGAAAAGGCTGGGTATAACGATGAGGTCTTCGCGCTTGAGCACAATGTCTTCCTGTGTACCTGCCAATACATCGGCTACGGAAAAAGAGAGCTGTTCCAGCTGAAAATCATCCTTCAGGCGCGTGATATAGCCCTTGCTCTGAAAGGCATCCTCTTTCAGGCCATCGGCTTTTTTGATCAGCATGGACAAAGTGAGGCCCTGGCTCAACTCGTACTGGCCAGGCCTAAAGACAGCGCCATTGATGGTAACCCTATTGGCAAAGCGCTCCAGGATGCGCTGTATGGTATACACATCGCCCGATTGGGGCTCGAACTGGGTAAACTGACTTTTGAGCAAATCTTCTATACGATGCTCCTTGCCCGTATTGCGAATGACGGATATCCTACCATCATAGGCATACTCGGTGAATCCGCCCGCATAACGAAGCAGATCGGAAAAACTTTCTCCTTCCTTGGTCTCGAAGAGCATGGCCCGCTTCACCTCGCCCACGAGTTCTACCCTGTTTATATAGGGGTCTACCTGTATCACATCCTGGTCTTTCAGGACAATATTGGCACTGGTATAGCCATTTTGAAGAAAATCGTACAGGTCCAAATGGGCAACTACTTTTCCGTCGCGCACTATCCGTATATCCCTCAATGTTCCGTTTGAATTGGGCCCGCCAGCGCTGTAGAGGGCATTGAAAACCGAAGCTACGGAAGGGAGGGTATAGGTGCCTGGTTGGGTTACCTCGCCCGTAACCACTACCTTGATGCTACGTATGTTGCTGAGCGAAATATTGACCTTGGTACCGCCACTGCGCATGGCCGTGTACACGCCAGACATCTTTTGGCGAATGCGTGCGGTAGCCTGCTCGATGGTAGCTCCGCCTACATTGACAATGCCCACATAAGGGACATTGATATTGCCGTCAGGTGTGACGGTCAACAAGTAGCTGGCTTCCGAATTGCCATAGATATCTATATTCAGTTCATCACGAGCGCCTATCACATAATCCATAGGTGTTGCGATGTTGAGGTTGGGCTCAAACTTGGGCGTACCGTTCATAAAGAGATTGGCTCCGTAAATGCGCGAGCGCAACGAATCTTCATAAAGCTGCTGGGGGCTTTTCTCCATGCCAACGCTATCGTCGGCTGTACTATCCACAGTTCTACCGGACGGTGAGAACCCCCTACGGGAATTATTGCCGCTGGAGCCTCCCTGGCTTTGCACCTGCATAATACGTTGGCGCAATTTCTGAATCTCGCTTTGGGGCATGCCACGCTGCTGCGCCATTTGCAAAAGCTGGGATTCATTCATGCCGGAAGACTCGGCTTGCGCAATAAAGCTCCGTATCTGCTCATCGCTCAACTCATCCACTTTCACCGTGCTCAGGTTGTTCGGGTTAACCTCTTGCCCGTACACTTGGCCAGCGATGGAAAACAAAAATAAACAGGAAATGATCAGTCTATAGAAGGATGTGTAAATATTCATATTTTGGTAAAAATATCCAAGATGCAAAGAAACACTTTTTTTCGCTTAAAACGTAAATTAATCTGTAATTGCCACATCCCAAAAGGATCATTATTACATATCTTTTAGCTTTCCTAGCCTTTGAAGCACTTCTCCATTTTTTTGCTTGCGCTTCCCATCAAATAGCCAACCCCATTTATTGAAATATCGAACGGCAGAAGCCAAATGCAGCAGCAAAAGACGCAAGTCTACGTAAGATCCCCTTTTATAGATATGAAAGACAGATACAAAGGGATAACATACCGTATCGTATTGCGTGCCTATACGTCTCACCAGATCCAAATCTTCCATATACATGAAATAACGATCGTCAAATTGCCCCACCTTCTCAAACACCTCGCTTCGCATAAACATGAAGCAGCCGGAAAGGTTAGGTATATCCATCACTCGGTCGTAATCATAAGCCCATAGTTCGTACTGCTTTTGCCTTTCTAAAAGCCCTTTTTCAACAGGCAAAAAACGTCTTAGAAACAGGTCAACCGGCGTGGGCAGCAGTTTGCAGAGTCGCTGAATGCGGCCATCTGGATAAACCACCTTGGGCATCACCATGCCCACACGGTGATTGCTTTCCATAAATGTCACCAAGGCAGGAATAACCTCTTCCGAAAAGTAAACATCTGGGTTGAGGATAAGATGATATGCAACACCCAGGCGACTACTTTCTTCAATAGCGATATTGTGCCCCCCACCAAAGCCCCTGTTTTTTTCGTTATGAAGATATTCAATGCGACCATCGGTCGCTAAGAACCTCAACCGATCCGTTTTGGAATTGTCTACCAAATAGAGCCTCTTCAAAAAAGCACTTGCCAAACAGCTCGCTATCGTATTCTGTACTTCACGCTCATTATTTTCGTACAGCACAATGGCCGCTGTCCACCATACTACACGCTCTCCCATACCCCTTTCTCTGGATTAAAACGCTTGTACAGTCTAGCGGGATTGCCAATGAGGAGGGAATAAGGAGGGAAACTCTTGGTAACTACCGCGGCAGCGCCCACTACGCTATGGTGTCCCAGCTCTACGCCCGGCAGGACGACCACCTGTTCGCCCAGCCAACAGGCATCGCCAATGGAGACTGCCTTGGAATACAAAGGACGATCGATAGGAGGCAGCGCCATTTGATCCCCACACTCTCCCTCAAAAGTACCGTGGTTATGGTCCGTAATAAAAACCCGGCTGGCAATCAAGACATCATTTCCTATATGAATACTATCTATGGCACCTATGTGCACATAGTCGTTGAGCTGTACCCTATCTCCCAGATAGATGCACTCAGGTGATGCAAGCCGAGGTAATGCCTCTAAGCGGCAGCCTACACCCGTGGTCAGGCCCTTTCCCAAATGGATGTAACGCCTATTGCGAATCTCGAAAGGGAAACGGATGAGCCTAGCGCCCGAATAGAAAATCCTGGTACGCAATAGATTCATCATCATGCACAAACTTCCCCAAAACCCGTATTTGGCTATCATATCTTCCTCCATTTGACAAGGGCAAACCTACGAAGATATTTCATCAGGGAATAAAAGACAAGGAAAAAATACTCTATCTTACCCACAACGCCCAACTGATAGCCCAATTTCATGTTACGCAGCTCGCCTTTTTCCATCTCTTTCAAGTTGGAGGAAAGACCAGAATGACCGAAATGCGGTTTGCCGTTTCCGGTAATTACAAGACTTTCATTGAGCAATACGCAATGCTTTCGCGCACTGATGCGAATCCAGTAATTGCCTTCCTCCGCATAGCGCTGCTGTTCATCGAAATAACCTATCTCCTGCAACAATTCTCTCTTGAAAAGAACGGTGGGGGTAACAAAAAAGGTTTTATATAGCAGCAGCCTGGCCGAAATGGGCGTGAGCTGTTCAAACTTTTGGAATAGCCACCTATCCCAATGTTCTCCATTGCGGTTACAGCCCAAAAAATCAATCGACGGATGCTCTTGCATGATAGCGACCTGTCTGGACAGCTTATTTGGAAGCCACCGATCATCGGCATCCAACAAAGCGATATAGTCGCCTTTTGCTGCCGCCATACCTCGATTGCGGGCTTTGGAGACACCCCCATTAGGCTGTGCCAACAGTTTGGTATCGACGCCCCCCTCGTATTCAGAAAACAAGTGCTCCACGAGCTTCTTGGAGCCGTCCGTACTACCGTCATCCACTACGATCAGTTCATAAGGCAGGTACTCCTGCTCAAAAACCGATTGCACCGTATGCGCGATGGTTTCTTCCGCATTGAACATTGGGATTACCACACTGATTTTCAACTTTTCATTCATCCTTTACAAATCTCTTCGCTTTGCTGAAGTCTATTCTTTCGGTGCTTGCTCACTTCTTCTATTCCATAATGCAGCCGCAAAGCTACAAAAGAATGGCATAAGTGCGCATACATCTCCGGCTCAAACCGATNGCATAGTTCTTTTATGCCACTTGCAAGATGTGCTATATTTTCAAACGATTTACCTACAGGTGCATCAGCCAACGAGAACAAATCATCAAACAAAGGCGCTTTCAAGGCAAGGATGGGATTGCTTTTATATGCAACGCGATTAAATTGCATATAAACGGCAATTTATCTAACTTTGGAAGTTGTCTGCAATGGCTCGACATAAACAAAATTCAACGGTGGAACCAGCATAACGACACAACGGAAATAACACCGAAAATCCCTAGGTAAAAGAGTAGGTGCTGAAAATTGGTTTATGCAGTTTAATTCGCTCGATTTCGCCGTGTTTATGCCGATAGTCTTCGGGATCTATTGGCTCCTTGGCAAAAATGTAAAATTTCAAAATTTGTTTCTGCTCGCTGCCTCGTATTTTTTTTACGCTTGGTGGGATTGGCGCTACCTGTCGCTCATCTTGGTTTGCTCGCTTACAAACTACGCTGCGGGCTTGCTACTTATGATGCACGATAACAAAAAAATACGAAGCACAATACTAATCATCTGTTGTACGGTATGTTTAGGAATACTTGGCGTTTTCAAGTATTACGATTTTTTTGTAAACTCTTTTGTCGATGCGGCTTCACTGTTTGGTGTGCAAATGCACCCGCACACACTGAAATTAATTTTGCCTGTAGGCATTTCATTTTATACTTTCCATACTTTGAGTTACACTATTGACGTGTATCGCCGGAAGTTTGAGCCAACACGCGATGTGGTTTCTTTTTTCCTCTTTGTTAGCATTTTCCCGCTAGCGATGGCAGGACCAATTGAACGAGCAACAAATTTATTACCACAAATTTACCCTCGCCGAAAATTCGACTATACTTTGGCAGTTGACGGTTGCAGACAAATTCTGTGGGGATTGTTTATGAAAATCGTAATTGCCGACAATTGCGCATTGGAAGTCAATCGTATTTTTTTGAATTACGATGTTTCTACCGGTAGCACGCTGCTAATGGGGGCAATTTTTTTTGCTTTTCAGATTTATGGCGATTTTGCAGGATATTCAAATATGGCCGTCGGCATCGGAAAATTGCTTGGCTTCAGGTTTTTGAGAAATTTCAATTTCCCATATTTCAGCCGAGATATTGCCGAATTTTGGCGGCGGTGGCATATTTCTCTCAACACTTGGTTTCGCGATTATCTCTACATTCCGCTCGGCGGCAGTCGTGTGTCAAAACTAAAAGTTGCACGCAATACATTCGTAATATTTTTAGTGTCAGGATTTTGGCACGGCGCAAATTGGACATTTATTGCGTGGGGCGCGTTTCACGCCTTGTTGTTTTTGCCCGAAATTTTGACAGGAAAAAATCGAAAGTTTACAAATACCGTCGCAGAAAACCGTGTTTTCCCTAATTTAAAAGAGATTTTCCAAATGGGAATTACTTTTTTGTTGGTTGTCGCAGGTTGGATATTTTTCCGTGCCGAAACAATCGGGCAAGCAGTGGACTATATTTCGGGGCTTTTATCGCCAACAATTCTCTCTAAGCCGACAGGGGGACGATTTATTTTCATCTACATTATTTCATTTGTAATTATTGAATGGTTTGGCAGAAATGGCGAATTTGCCATTCAGAATATCCCTTTAAAATATAGAATTGTACGTTGGGCAATTTATTTCACGCTGATTTTTGTCATAGTATTTTGCGGCGGCGTTTCGTCCGAATTTATTTATTTCCAGTTCTGATATTTTGATTTCCATAATGATATGAAAAGGTTTTTAATTACATTCAGTATATTTACACTTGCGCTTGCCACAGTTTCTCCCTTATCTTTATTGCTGCCTTACAAAAGAATTTCGCAGGCTAACAGAGATTTTTACGCCGTTGTGGAAAAAAGCAAACGAAAAACAAAGAAGAAGAAATTGATAATCGGCGACAGCGTTTCAGGGCAACTTTTCCCATATGCAATGGATGGAAAAAAATATACTTTTTCACTACTGACCGACAAAAAATAATTTAAGGAGCTGCCATATCTGGCAAGCTCCTTTTTTCATATTTTGGTTTTACGACAAACTAAAAATATGAGTGATAAAAATACAGAAAAGAAATTAGTCGGTCAGCCAATCTTCAAACAATTATTAGGTTTTATTCCAAGGAACAAATTTGAGATGCTTGTGAGCAAGCACCGGTCTGACCGCTATTACAAGACCTTTGATTCATGGACACAACTCATGACGATGCTGTTCGGAATATTCAGCCGATGTGATTCTATGG
>NZ_ATZA01000078.1 GCF_000427965.1 Olivibacter sitiensis DSM 17696
CAGAGCAAAAAGGCGTTTTCCACCATTGCTGCACTGATAAGAATCCATTTAATCAGTAATCTTGAGATATATTGGATGGTGCAGAACAGCAGGAGAACTTACAGCAAACAGAAAAAACGAAATAAACCACCTTGTATACAGGTAGAACTGTTCTAAAAAACAGGGGGGGNGGCTTTTTTATCTAATGAAAATATTTACTGATAATCAGTAAGTTAAGTGAGTTTATTGCCTGTTTTTAAGTTTATCCGTTTGGTAGTGATTTTTAAAATATAAATTGCTGGTCCTTTGCCTATTTATAGGCGTTTCCACCAACGCTCAGCCATCGAGGCAAGTTCTTCCCTTCAACGACAACTGGCAATTCAAGCTAGGTGCAAAGGACTATGCCAATATCAGCGAGGTGTCTTTTGCCACTGTCGAGTGGGAAGATATTACCGTGCCGCATACCTACAACAAGGATGATATGCAGCTGAGCAAGGACTTCTATACGGGCGATGCCTTTTATAGAAAGACCTTCGAGGTAGGTAATGGGTTGAAGGACAAGCGTATCTTTCTTCGTTTTGAGGGTGTAGGCTCTGTAGCCACCGTTTATCTCAATGGCAAATACCTGACCGAACATAAAGGAGCCTATTCGGCTTTCGCTTTCGAGATTACCAACTTGGTGGTGCATGGCAAGGAAAACACCTTATTGGTGAAAACTAATAATGATGCACGTAGGGATGTTATCCCTATCAATCAGAACCTATTCCCGATATATGGCGGTATCTATCGCCCGGTGAGCATGATCGTTACCGATAAGGTGAACTTTACCGTCACGGACTACGCTTCTCCAGGGATTTACATCACACAAAATACCAGCGTGAAGAAGTCTACGGTCCATGTGAAGGCCAAACTGGAAAACAAAGAAAAAACCATAAAAACGGTGACGCTGCAAACCGTTATCAAAGACGCGTCTGGCAAGCAGGTAGCATCGGCCGAGGAACAAGTAGCGATAAGCCCTCAAGGTATAACCATTGTCAATCAACCGATAGATATCCGAAATCCGCACCTATGGCAAGGTATCAAAGACCCTTACCTATATTCACTCACGACATCCATCATAGATGCTAGCAAAGAATTGGATGCCATAACCCAACCCTTGGGGTTTCGCCATGTGGAGGTAAAGGCAGGAGAAGGGGTATTCCTCAATGGGGAGAAATACCCTATGTACGGCGTCACTCGTCATCAGGATTGGTGGGGCTATGGAAGTGCCCTCAGCAATGCCCAACACAAGGAAGATATGGAGCTTATCCGAGAGATGGGAACGACTACCATACGCTTGGCGCATTACCAGCAGTCGGATTATATTTATTCTTTGGCAGATAGCATGGGTTTTCTCATTTGGGCGGAGATTCCATTTGTCAATGCCACCTCGCTACAGGAAAGGGACAATGCCAAGCAGCAGATGCGCGAGCTGGTGCGGCAGTGTTTCAACCATCCGTCCATTTACATCTGGGGCATGCACAACGAGGTCTATTCCAAAAATCAGGATGAGCACGTACCCGTATTGACTAGGGAATTGAACGACATAGCCAAGACAGACGACCCCGATCGCTTGACGGCTGCCGTCAGTGGCTATGGCGAGATGGACCGTCCTTCCAACTTGGCGGGAGATGTGCAAGGCATGAATCGTTACTACGGTTGGTACGAAGGCCAGATAGGTGATCTAGAGCAATGGGCCAGCGACATAGAAAAGGAATACCCCGGCTATAGAGTGATGCTTACGGAGTATGGTGCCGACGGGAATATTGATCAGGGTGCCGAGTTTTTGCCCGAGACCAAGAGCATCAACCCCGTAAGTGGCAAGTTTTTTCCGGAAAACTACCAGACCGAGACCCATATCCAACAATGGGCCATCATTGAAAAGCATCCGTATATCACGGCATCTTACCTGTGGAACATGTTTGAGTTTGCCGTGCCCCTGTGGAACAGGGGTGGGGTGAATGCGCGTAACCTGAAAGGACTGATTACATTCGATCGCAAGCGAAAAAAAGATAGTTTCTATTGGTACAAGGCCAACTGGAACCCCCAGCCGATGATTTATCTGGCCAATCGCAGGGATAAGGAAAGGACGCAAGCAACCACCAAGGTGCAAGTCTTTTCCAACCTCGCAAAAGTAACGCTTCTGGTAAACGGTAAGGAACTGGCAGGGCAGCACGGGGTTAATGGTAAGCATTGGGTATTTGAAAACGTGACACTGCAAAAGGGAGTAAACAAGATCGAAGCAAGAGGCGAATCTGATGGACAAGTATTGGCCGATGAGATGGAATGGACGTTAATGTAGAGCTGCAAAATTTGCGGCTATTTGTGAAATGCAGGTAGTAAAATAGTATTGCGATGAGAATAAAAAAAGCAGGTAGTATAATCATTCTGATTTTCCTTGTAATGCCCGTTTTGGGGCAGGAGAAAGCAACGCCAAATGACAAACTAATATGGTTTGAGGAAGCACGTTTCGGCATGTTTGTGCACTGGGGGCTCTACAGTATTTTGGGAGGAAGTTATGGCGGACGAACTATGCCAGATACTACTTTGCCCAACGGGAAGAGCTGGTATGCAGAATGGATTCAACAAAGGCTCGAAATACCGAATGAAGAATACCGAGCACTCGCCAAAAAGTTTAATCCGGTAAATTTTGATGCAGATGCCTGGATTGCCGAAGCAAAAAATGCGGGGATGAAATACTTTGTCATTACTGCCAAACATCATGACGGTTTTGCGTTATGGGACTCCGAGGTTTCCGATTTCGACATAGGTGCAACGCCATTCAAAGGAAGAGATATTTTGGGTGAGTTGGTTGCAGCCTGCAAGAAATATGGCCTGCATTATGGGTTTTACTATTCGCATTGGCAAGACTGGGAACATCCCCAGGGCGCCATTCCCTATTGGAAGCCAGCTAGAAATGATGCTGATTTTGAGAAATATTGGAAAGGGAAAAGCTTGCCACAGGTGAAGGAACTGATAGTGCGCTATGATCCAGACATGCTTTGGTTTGATACCTGGGATGAGGAGGCCAAAGAACTTATTACACCTAAGAGAAGAGATGAATTGATTGATTTGGTACGTAGCCTTAGCCAAAAATGCCTTATTAATGGGCGAATAGCCATGCACGACCCAGGCAACGACATAGATTTTCTGGAAATGATGGACAACGCCTACCCCAAGGAGATGCAGCAGAAGCCTTGGCAAACACCCGCTACCATGAACCATACCTGGGCTTACCACAGTAAGGATTTCAACTGGAAGTCGTCTGGTCAGATGTTACGCTATCTGGTGAATAACGCATCCAAGGGCGGAAATTACTTGTTGAACATTGGTCCAAAGGCCGATGGCAGCTTGCCTCTGCCAGGTGTGAGACGCTTACGCGAAATGGGAGCATGGCTGCTGACCAATGGGGAGGCGATATATAAAACAAGCGCTTTCCACGATATAAGCCCCACCCAGGAAATTGTTTACACGCAGAAAAAAGAGGGAAACAAAAAGTATGTCTATGTACATCTCTTAAGCGATTTAACCAGTAATCAATTGGTTTTGCCTTTAAAGGAGGAGGTAGCATATTGTGAGCTCTTGGATACGGGAGAATCGCTGCCCATGACCTTGGTGGATACAGGGATATCTATCAAATTGCCGACAAGAGCAGCGTATGATAATAGTATCAATGTAGTGAAATTGACCTTAAAATAAGAAGATGAAAAAGCTTTTTCATGTGTGCGTTTTGATGATTGGTTTACAGGTGCAGGCTCAGGTCTGCCCTGTAATTCCTATGCCTAAAGAGGCAATATATCTCGATGCTGCGTTTGCTGTCGATAAAAACACGCCTATATATGTTCAATCACCACGATTCAAGGGTGTTGCACAATATATACAGCAGGAGTTTTTACGGCTAAAGGGCCTGCCTCTGGCCATTAAATCCAATCTGGGAAAAATGCCTACCATTAAGTTGGAGCAAATTAAGGGCCTGCCCGAAGAAGCCTATGAATTGGCTATCGGCAACGAAGGTATCGTCATCAAGGCCAGTGATGAAGCAGGCGCTTTCAATGGGGCATCCAGTTTGGCACAGCTATTTTCGCTGGCAGCGCCATCTTCCAGCGGTTGGGCCATTGCCGCTTGGAATATAAAAGACCAGCCGCGCTATGCCTGGCGAGGACTCATGCTGGATGAATCACGTTATTTTATTGGAAAGGACAAGCTGAAGTCGCTCATTGACTGGATGGCTTTTTATAAGCTCAATAAACTGCACTGGCACCTGACCGATGAACCAGCCTGGCGCATAGAAATCAAGAAATACCCCAAGCTTAGCTTGGTAGGTGGGGTTGGAGATTATAACGACCCGAAAAGGCCTGCCGCGTATTATACCCAAAGTGAGATTAGTGAGATCGTGGACTATGCCGCTAGGCGCAATATCGCGATCATTCCAGAAATAGATATGCCAGGCCATGCAACGGCCGCCAATATGGCCTATCCCCAGTATAGCGGTGGAGGCAACGCCCAGCATCCAGAATTCACTTTTGATCCAGGCAACCCGGATACTTATGCCTATTTATCCAATATCTTACGTGAGGTCAATGCCTTGTTCCCATCCGGCATGCTGCATTTGGGGGGAGATGAGGTGAGCTTCGGTACAGACAAATGGCAGTCCAACGAAGGCATCAAAAAATTGCAGCAAGAGCATGGACTCCAAGATTTGAAGGCCGTAGAACACTATTTCATGGAACGCATGGCCGATTCGGTTTACCAATTGGATGCTAAGCTGATGGCTTGGGATGAGATGGCCGACATCAATTTGCCAAAGGACGAAACGATTATCTTTTGGTGGCGGCACGACAAACCCGAGCAACTGCAGACAACCCTGGACAAGGGTTATCAAACCGTACTTTGCCCACGTTTGCCCTATTATTTTGATTTTGTGCAGGATAGCGGCCACCACGCAGGACGCAAGTGGGGTGGTCTCTATAATTCCCTGCAGGATGTATATGTCTTTTCGGTGGATAAATGGGTACGGGCAAGCCAGCAAACACAGATTTTGGGGATTCAAGCAAATTTGTGGACCGAAACAGTCACCAATACCAATCGCCTGGACTACCTCTTGTTCCCGCGCTTGGCAGCATTGGCCGAAGCGGCGTGGAGCAGTGAGTCAGAAAAAGATTATAAGGTTTTTGAAGAACGCTTAAAACCACATTTACGATTGTACCGCGATCAGAATATTTATTTCTATAACCCTTTCAATCCGAATGAAATTCCTGAACCGGTATATTTTAAACGTGATCGGAAAGATTTGAATGCAATGCAAAACTAAGTGTGGATTTGCCTTTAGATCAGTTATTTAAAACTTAATGCTTACAACATACAACTTACAGATGAAAAAACTATTCTTTATAAGTATCAGTGCTTTATTGTTTTTTGGCATATTTAGCAAAGAACTAATGGCGCAAGAGCAACCGATGGCACAGCGAATCACCTTGCAATATGGTAGCCATCGCGAAGGAAAACGCATGGATGCCGAGATGCAACGTTGGCGTGAATATGGTTTGGGTCAATTTATCCATTGGGGGGTATATGCCATTCCCGGTGGGCATTGGGAAGGTAAAAGCTACAACGGTGCGGCAGAATGGATTCGTTCTTGGTCGGAGAAAAGTGGTGCCCCAGCTGGTTGGCAGAAAACCTACGACAACCTGTACAAACAGTTCAACCCGACCGATTTCGATGCCAAGGCCTGGGCTAGGCAAGCGAAGGATATGGGCGCCAAATACGTGATTTTTACCACCAAACATCATGATGGGTTTTGCTTATGGCCAAGTAAATATACCGGCTATACCATCAAAAATACACCCTTCAAGAAGGATATAGTGAAGGAAGTGGTGGACGCTTACGATGCTGAAGGAATCGATGTGTATCTATATTTTTCCATCATCGATTGGAATCACCCAGGCTATAGCAGTGGCATCCCGAAAGCAGAAAAGGATAGCCTTGCTTACGAAGATTTCAAGCAATTTACGCGCAATCAGTTGATAGAACTACTGACAAATTATCCCAGCGCCAAAGGCCTGTGGTTTGATGGCTCATGGGATGCAGCTTGGATTGAGCAAGCTGCCTGGACGGATGAGCTGGAAAAGGAGCTACGGGCATTTAGACCGGGCTTGATTATCGGTAGCCGCTTTCGCGCGGATGAATACGGCAAGCGACATTTTGATTCCAATGGCGTGCTGATGGGCGATTATGAGCAGGGTTGGGAACGCAAGCTGCCCAGTACGATAGAACAGACCAAGGGAAATGATTGGGACTGTGTCATGACCATCCCCCCCAACCAATGGGGCTACAATTCCGATTGGTCATCTTCCTATATCAAAACACCTTATGACTTAATAGCCATGTTGTTGCAGGCCAATTCGCTGAATGGCAATTTTGTGATCAATTTCGGTCCCGATGGGAAAGGGCGCATCCGTCCCGAAGAGGGCGACATCGCCAAACAGATAGGCGAATGGATGCGGGTAAACAGTGAGGCAGTATATGGCGTGACCTATGCCGAATTGCCGAAACCCGACTATGGTTATTATACCAAAAAGGGCAATAAGCTCTATTTAACAGTATTCAACAAGCCCGTAAACAACATCATAAGGGTGGCAATGGCAAAAACAGCGGAGCAGAAACCATCGAAAGCCTATTTTTTGGCCGATAAGAAAGACCTGAAATTGGTTTCCCATAATATAGGATTGGATAGGGACAACAATCTGTATTATGATATTACATTGCCAGATGACTTCTCTTCGGACATGCCATTCGTCATTGTGATAGACCTGGATGAAGCGGCGAAAAAAGATCAGGGAAACTATAGGGATGCCTTGACCTAAAGGGCAAAGTAGGCAATGACTTATACGATAGCGTCAAGGATTTTTGTATAATTTATATTATCTTGGTGCAAAAGGATAACAGAATTTAGTGAAATAAACGTGAATAAAAGCTGGTTTTTCCTCATGCGCATATTGTTTTTATTACTGTTATTGCCTTTGGCCTCTTTGGGACAACAAAGAACGTCATTGGATAATAATTGGGAATTTCTGAAAAGCGATTTGGGCAGTGCGTGGGAAGCGGTAAGACCTGTGGCAAAAGGCAGTTCCGAGGCCGTTCCCCATTGGTCAAAGGTCGATTTACCGCATTGCTATAATGCTTTTGATGCCGTCAATCCAAACGTCAATTATTATCAAGGCCCTGCTTGGTACAGGAAAAACATCTCTTTGGACAGCGTGGCAAAAACAGGTCGCACCTTGCTGCACTTTGAAGGCGTGGGGCAGAAGGCCCAAGTGTACGTCTTCACCGAAAAAGTTGGTGAACACATCGGTGGCTATGACGCTTGGACGGTGGACCTGACGGATGCCATCGCCCGTTTTCGCCAATCGGAAGAAAGTAAACGCTTCAAGGGAAAAATCCCCATCAGCATACGGGTAGATAACAGCCGCGACGTAGAGCTGCTTCCTTCCGATCTTTCAGATTTTAACATCTACGGAGGAATCTACAGACACGTCTACCTGGAACAGGTGCCCAATAGCTATCTGAAACAGGTCTACTCTAATGCTGTCTTGGAAGAAAACAGCAAAAAAAGCATATTAAATCTATCTGCCGATATTAGGACTAGCAATGAAGGTGAAACGGTAGTGGTGCAAGCTAAGCTGTACAATCCTCAAGGTCGGTTGATAAAACAGGTAGAGAAATTATCAAGAGCTAGTGAAAGGTTGGAGTTCGAACCCATTGTACTTTCCAAGGTGGATGCATGGTCGCCCGAAAATCCGCACCTTTATAAGGTAGAAGTAAATTTGAAGCAAGGAGATCTATTACAAACGGTGACGCAAAACATAGGCTTTAGAAATTTCAAATTTGTGGAACATGGGCCGTTCTTACTCAATGGCAAGCGTCTGTTGCTCCGTGGTACGCATCGACATGAGGACCATGCAGGACTGGGAGCAGCCATGCCCGACAGCCTCATACGCAAGGAAATGGTGGTGATGAAGGAGATGGGCGTCAACTTCATTCGCTTGGGGCACTATCAACAATCCCCTTATGTGCTCGACTTGTGCGATAGCCTGGGCATATTGGTTTGGGAGGAAATTCCTTGGTGCCGGGGAGGTCTGGGAGGCGAGGTCTACCGCAGGCAGGCCAAGCGCATGCTGACCAACATGATACAGCAGCATAATAACCACCCATCCATTATCATTTGGGGTTTAGGTAACGAGAACGATTGGCGAGGGGATTTTCCGGCCTTTGAACAGGATAGTATACGTCGCTTTATGTCCGAGTTGAATGACCTGGCCCATCGGTTGGATGCATCGCGCAAAACAGCCATCAGGCGATGCGATTTTTGCAAGGATATCGTAGACGTTTATTCTCCGTCTATTTGGGCAGGGTGGTACCGTGGCTCGTATACCGAGTACAAGGCAGAATCCGAAAAGGCGATCAAGGATGTACGCCATTTCCTGCATGCGGAGTGGGGTGGGGATAGCCATGCGGGCCGCCATTCGGAAAATCCCGATAAGGCCTTAATGCAGGTTCAAACCGGAAAAGGAGCCGATGAACGCGACGGCGATGCTTCCCTATATGGAGGGGCGGCACGTATCTCTAAAGATGGTGATTGGAGCGAGAGCTATATCTGTAATCTTATTGACTGGCACCTCAAGGAGCAGGAGACCATGCTCTGGCTCACAGGTTCGGCCTACTGGCCATTCAAGGACTTCTCCACGCCGGTACGTCCCGAAAATCCTGTGCCTTATATGAACCAAAAAGGCGTGGTGGAAAGGGATTTGACAAAGAAAGAAGCCTATTATGTATTCCAGTCCTATTGGACCGAAAAGCCCATGGTGCATATCTATGGCCATACATGGCCCATGCGCTGGGGAGCGGCTGGAGAACAAAAAATGATCAAGGTCTATTCCAATTGCGATGAGGCCGAGCTTTTTCTCAATGGAACGAGCTTGGGCAAAAAGAAACGCAATAGTCAGGATTTTCCGGCTGCAGGCCTCAGGTGGGAAAGCAGTTTGAGACCCGGTGAAAACCACATTCGCGTGGTGGCCAGAAAAGGAAAGATCGTGGTGACCGATGAAATAACTACCCTATACCAAGAAGGGCAATGGGGAAATCCAGCCAGCCTTACCTTGCGTGAAGTAAGTGACGAAAATGGTGTAGTCACTTTAGAAGCGTTGCTCTTGGATAAGGATGGAAAGCGCTGCCTGGAGGCAAAGAACATTATCCGGTTTTCAGCTATAGGTGGCGGTGAGCTATTGGTAGATTTGGGCACGTCGTCCGGCTCTAGCCAAGTGGAGATGTACAATGGTCGAGCCTTGATCAGGCTCCATAAAGCTAAAGGAAAGACTATCGTACGTGCAGACGTAGATAGGGTCTGCTGAAAAACTCTATTCGTTTTGTTAACCAATGAATTATAGTTATTTTTAGGTTGTCAAGTGCAAGGATTTATGAAAAAAGCATCAAAAAGGCGTGCACCTAGCCCTATTTATAGCAGTCCGAATCAGCTCATTATTGAGGGATTTGAGTCTCCTTTTGATCGTCATCTTAACCCAGAAAACCGTTGGGTTAAGTTAGCTCATCTGCTTCCCTGGGATAGTTTGTCGAACATTTATTACAAAGCATTTCCCAAGAAAGATACAGGTCGTCCGGGACTGAGTC
>NZ_ATZA01000079.1 GCF_000427965.1 Olivibacter sitiensis DSM 17696
AGCGAACATGATTCTGCCAGTCTGAAAAAACTGCCACTGGAACTCCCTGCGGAGAGTGAAGTTTTTGCGGACTCAGCCTATACCAACTACCAAATAGAGGACGATCTGCTGGAGAACGATCAGATTGCCCTTAAAGTGCACCGAAAGGCAAACAGCAAAAGGAAGGACAGTGCAAGCGCGGCATTCATAAAAGAGTATATGAGAAAAAGGGTGGAGACGACCATCAGTGAGATAAAGGGGCTGTTTCTTAGAAAAATCCATGCCGTAACATTTAGGGAATGGATTCTTAAAATATCCCTGTTCATCTTCGCTTTTACATTGAACAAGATTATATAACTAGCAACTTGAATTAATTACACCAAAACTTTGAGTGATATGAAAACACTTCAATTTACAATTCCGGTAGCCCATGATAAAACCTTGATCGTACAGGAGGATATACTGCCTCACTTTTATCCCTATTTGCATCGGCATCACGAGGCGCAATTGATGTGGATTATTGAGGGAAAGGGAAGCCTGATTGCGGACAATGCCATACACCCTTTTCAGGAAAACGACGTTTTTTTGCTGGGTGCCAATCAGTCACATGTTTTTAAAAGCAATTCCGACTACTTTGCGGAAGGGCACCCGAAAGCGGTAAGATCTATCTCCGTATTTTTTAATCCCGATGGACAACTGGCATCGTTGTTTAATCTTCCAGAGATGAACATGCTGCAACAGTTCGTAAGAGATCATAACAAGGGATTTAAGGTGCCCGATGAGGATGTGAAACAGATAACGAGGCGCATTGCCTTGCTGAAACAGGCGAAAGCAGTTGATCAGCTGATGCATTTTTTCTATTTGCTTTTATCCCTTTGCAAAATTTCACATAAACTAAATCCGCTTTCAGGCGGTGTATCAACCTATATGAGTGACTCTGAAGGGATGAGAATTAGTGAAATATATGCATTTATTGCACAGAATTTTTCTAAATCCATCACGTTGGAAGATGTGGCCTATAAGGCCAATTTGACACCACAGGCTTTTTGTCGTTATTTTAAGAAACATACAGGTAAAACGTTCGTATCATTTCTCAATGAAATGAGGGTACATGAAGCCAGCAAACAACTAGCATCAAGGAAATGTGATAGCATATCCTGTGTAGCATATAGTGCAGGATTCAACAGTATTACCAATTTCAACAGGGTCTTTAAATCCATCATAGGTAAATCGCCCAAGGAATATATGGAAAATATGCAGAGAAGCTTTGCTTTCCATTAAAATGTATCATGACTTGCCGAAACAAAGGTTAAAATCCGCAAATGATAGGTCAATCCACGTGAACCTGAACGGAGATTTTCTCACTAGTTTTGACCATTCTAAATAGTGAAAAATTTGTTTACATTGAATTATATTATGAGTAAAGTTTCTTGGACAGGGGTTTACCCTGCACTATTGACGCCATTCAAAGAAAATGGCGAAATTGATTTTGAAATGTTCAACAAAAATTTGTTGACACAGGTGGAAGCTGGAGTTGATGGCGTAATTATAGGCGGGTCCCTTGGCGAAACAAGCACTCTGACTAATGAGGAGAAAATCGAACTGCTTCATAGTGCAAAAAGGGCCATCGAAAACAGAGAGATCCCTATCATAGTTAATATCGCCGAGCAGGCCACCGCAGTGGCCGTAGCATTTGCCCAAGAGGCAGAACAGGCAGGAGCGGATGGATTCATGTTGCTTCCTCCAATGCGGTATAAGGCATCGGACGACGAAACGGTCGCTTTTTTTGGCGCCATTGCCAATAGCACGTCACTACCCATCATCATCTACAACAATCCCATAGACTACGGCATTAAGGTGAGCTTGGATATGTTTGAAGAATTGGCAAAATATCCCAATATCCAAGCCGTAAAAGAATCGACTCGTGATTTGACCAATATTACCCGTATGATCAATAGGTTTGGCAAACGCTATAAAATATTGGGCGGTGTAGATACCATATCATTGGAGTCGCTGATGATCGGTGCCGATGGACTGGTAGCGGGATTGGTCGATGCCTTTCCTCACGAAACCGTGGCGATATATCGTCTGGCAAAAGTGAAGCGTTATGCAGAAGCTTTGGAGATTTATCGTTGGTTCATGCCTTTGTTGGAACTGGATATTCATCCAAAATTGGTGCAATACATCAAATTGGCAGCTACCGCCATGGGCATCAGCAACGAAACGGTAAGGGCGCCACGTCTGCCGTTGGTAGGAGAAGAACGAGAAAGAATATTGAACATCATTAACGAAGGAATAAAAACTAGGCCTACTTTGCCAGATTACCTGAACTTGGAATCAGTAGAGGCCTAAAATAAAGAATATGTTTGCAGATACCCCTATAGAAAAACTGGAAGAAGTAATAATCGCGTCCAAAAAAGCTTTTGATCAGTTTCGTGAGCTTTCTATACCCAAAAGATTGGAATTGATGCGTACTATTGCACAGGAAATCGAGGATTTGGGACAAGAATTAATCGATACGGCCATGGAGGAATCCAATCTTCCACAAGCTAGACTAGTGGGAGAGAAGGCACGCACGGTGTTTCAATGGCGGAGTTATGCAGATGCCGTGGCACGTGGCGATTCGCTTCAAATCCAAATTGATACGGGCATTGTCGATAAAAACCCACCCAAACCCGACTTGAGGAAAACAGCGGTTCCTCTTGGACCGGTAGTTGTTTTTGGAGCCAGCAATTTTCCATTTGCTTTTTCCACAGCCGGTGGCGACACGGCATCGGCCATTGCCGCAGGTTGTAGTGTGGTGGTCAAAGCCCATCCCGGACACCCCAAGACATCGGCCATCATGGCCGAAGCTATAGAAAGAGGGATTGCCAAGCTTCACTTGCCCAGTGCCATATTCTCCCATGTCTATGGCGCCAGCAATGCATCTGGCACCTATCTGGTGCAGCATCCGCTCGTCAAGGCTGTAGCGTTCACAGGTTCTTATAATGGGGGCAAGGCTTTGTTCGATCTGGCCAATCAGCGGAAGGAACCTATACCCGTTTTCTCCGAAATGGGTAGCATCAACCCCCTGTTTCTGTTGCCGGAGAAGCTAGCGGAAGACCCAAGTATATTGGCAAAGCAATACCTAGGTTCCCTGACACTGGGGACGGGACAGTTTTGTACAAACCCGGGGTTAGTCATTGCTCAACAGAGTGCCTCGCTTGATGCATTCCTACAGGAGCTCAAAAACGAAATAATATCCTTAAACCCCATGCCCATGTTACATGCAGGGATTGCAGCGGCATATGCAAAGGGATGCAAGTCCGTCTTGAAGCAAAGGGGAGTGGATATAGTAGGAGAGGTGACAGAATCAATAGACGGAAAAGGAAGTCCCTTGATCGTCAGCACATCCGTTGCTCAATTTCTTGCCAATCCCGTGTTGTCACATGAGGTTTTTGGACCCTTTGGACTTATCGTCGTAGCCCAGAATGACGAAGAACTGAAGCAAGTGGCCGAAAAACTAGAAGGGCAATTGACCATCACCCTAAGTGCGACATCTAAGGACGCTATTCAGAACAAGGGTTTGATTGATATATTGAAAGGCAAATGTGGTCGTTTGCTTTTCAACGGATTTCCAACTGGTGTGGAAGTTTGTGGTGCCATGCAACATGGAGGGCCATTCCCTGCCACGACAGATAGTCGATTTACTTCCGTTGGCCCAGATGCCATTAAGCGATTCGTTAAGCCGCTCTCTTATCAGAATTGGCCCGACGAGCTGTTGCCAGAAGAATTGCAAAATGCCAATCCATTAGGTGTATGGAGAAGGGTGAATAACGAAATGACAAGAGATAGCATTTTGTAGAGACGGATAATTATACGTCTCTACAGGGCACAAACTTAAAACATATAGCCAGAAAGCTGACTGCTGATAGCTTATAATATGAGAAAGACATTTTTCTGTATAGATGCCCATACCTGTGGCTGTCCTGTAAGGTTGGTAGCAGGCGGAGGTCCTTTATTAGATGGAAACAGCATGATGGAGCGTAGGCTCCATTTCATGCGCGAATATGACTGGATAAGGCAGGGGCTTATGTTCGAGCCACGTGGGCATGACATGATGAGTGGCAGTATACTCTATCCGCCCATCGACCCACAAAATGACATGGGTGTCATATACATCGAAACCAGTGGTTGCTTGCCCATGTGCGGGCATGGCACCATAGGTACGGTCACCATTGCCATTGAAGAAGGGCTAATTGTACCCAAAGTACCTGGCAAGTTGCGGTTGGAAACGCCTGCCGGGCTGGTACTCATCGATTATTTCCAAGAGGGTAGGAAAGTGAAATCCGTCAAATTGACCAACGTAAAATCTTTCTTATATGCGACGGATTTGCTAGTCAATTGCCCAGACTTGGGACCTATAAAGGTTGATGTGGCTTTTGGTGGTAATTTTTATGGCATTATAGACCCACAGGAAAACTTCTCAGATATCAGTGCTTTTTCTGCCAGCCAATTGATACACTATGGCAAACTCATCAGAAAATTGTTGAATGAGCAATATGAGTTCATCCATCCGGAGGATCCGAATATTTTTGGATTGAGTCATATTCAGTGGACAGGTGAACCACTTGACCCCGAGTCATCTGGCAGGAATGCCGTTCTGGTGGGCGAAAATGCCTTGGATAGATCGCCTTGTGGCACTGGCACCTCTGCGAGAATGGCGCAATGGTATGCAAAAGGCAAAATGAAAAAAGGAGATGTCTTTATACATGAGAGTTACATCGGTTCCAAATTCAAGGGTACGATAGAAGAGGAGACCATGGTAGGCGATAGGAAGGCCATTGTTCCCAGAATTGAGGGGTGGGCACTCATAACGGGCTACAACCACATCATCATTGACGACGAAGAGGATCCCTACGCATTGGGTTTTCAGGTGATTTGATAGCATACGAGCCTCGAAATAAGTCCATAAGATTTTTATTAATTTTATTTTTGCCTTTTTACTTTTAACTAATGCAGGAAGATATTACAATTGTAGGAGGTGGTATAGCTGGCTTATGCGCTGCCTATTACCTGTTGAAAGAGGGCTGGAAGGTGACCATCATAGATGCTGGGAATCTGGAAAACTCTTGTTCCTATGGCAATGCGGGAATGATAGTTCCCAGCCATTTCACGCCGTTGGCTGCCCCAGGCATCGTGGCGCAAGGTATCAAATGGATGCTGGACAGCAAAAGTCCTTTTTATGTGAAGCCGTCACCCAGCATGTCGCTCTTGTCTTGGGGATGGCAATTCGTCAGGCATGCGAATGCGAAACATGTACAGCACTCGGCGCCTTTTCTGCGCGACCTCAATTTGCTCAGCAGTGATTTATACCAAGATCTAGCAAAGGAGGATGGTTTTGACTTTGAATTGCGCAACGATGGCATCCTGATGTTGTTCAAAACGGAAAAAACGGCCGAGGAAGAGCATCACTTGGCTGCTGAAGCCAAAGCTTTGGGACTGGATATCCAAATTCTTAACAAGGAAGAGGTACAAGCCTTGGAACCCAATACCAAGCTAGACGTACTGGGTGCAGTGCACTACAAATGCGATAGTCACCTATATCCCAATGCCTTGATGCATCAACTCATTCGGTATATCGAAAACAAAGGTGCAACCATCAGAAAACAGGAAAAGGTTACAGGCTTTGAAATCGTTGGGAAAGAGATTCGGGCATTGATCACTTCCAAAGGGAAAGTGGCTACAAGGCTGGTACTCCTGACTGGTGGTGCTGAATTGCCACAATTGGCAAAGACGGCAGGGCTTCGTATCCCTATCATGCCGGGCAAAGGCTATTCGTTCATGCACGATACGGGCCGCAAACAGCTCGTGCACCCCTCGCTCTTGCTGGAAGCGCGAGTGGCAGTTACCCCGATGAATGGTCAGGTACGCTTTGGCGGAACCATGGAACTTGCCGCGTTAAATAATCAGATTAACATGAATAGGGTAGAAGGCATTGTAAATGCTATCCCTAAGTATTACCCGGATATCCAATTGACAATGCCGAAAAAGGAAGACATTTGGTTTGGTTTCAGGCCCTGCTCTCCAGATGGTCTGCCTTACTTGGGCTTCAGTGGTAAACTGAAAAACCTAATGGTAGCAGGAGGCTGTGGCATGATGGGGCTGAGCCTAGGGCCAGCAGTAGGCAAGATCATATCAGATTTGGCCAATAAGCATCCACTTCCCGTTTCCATAGCTCCCTTCGATCCGGAACGGTTTGATTGATGAAAACATCATAACGCAGCATAGTGGGCGATTAAAGGGATACACCAAAAAATCCGCTAAGTCCTAATTGGTTTATCTTGTCGCCCTGAGCATAGGCAAAGGGCGACATGGTTCAACCATGGTCGCTATGACGATATTGCATTTGTTGAGCGACCGACAATTATCATTTCTATTAGAAATAATGTTAGTTTTGCATCATGAATCCTTATGCCATAATCTTTGATATGGATGGCGTTATTTGTCATACCAATCCTTATCATTCCGATGCTTTCAAAACGTTTTTCGACAAAAGACAGATACCTTATACCGAGCAGGAATTGCGCGACCATATGTTTGGCAAGCACAATAGTTACATCCTCAGTTACTTTATGAAAAGGGAAATAGCGGGGGAGGAGTTGTTGATGCTCGAGCAGGAAAAGGAATCCCTGTTCAGGGAGATTTATGCAGATCATGTAGAAACCATACCTAGCTTTATGACCCTGCTGGAAGAACTGAAAAAAGCAAGTTTCAAAACGGGTGTTGCCACCTCGGCTCCCTATGCCAACCTGGAGCTGATCATGGGTAAATTGGGATTTGAATCCCTGATGGAATCCACACTGAGCAGCGAGAACGTAAGCAAGCACAAGCCTGATCCTGAAGTCTACCTGAAATCTGCCGAAAACCTAGCGGTAGATCCGAGCAATTGCCTAGTATTCGAAGATTCCTATTCCGGCGTTACAGCAGCACGCAATGCAGGTATGAAAGTAGTAGGAGTGCTTAGCTCGCACACCAAGGAAGAGCTTCCACCTTGTCAGTTTTACATCCATGATTATCACGATATAGATATGGAAAAACTAAGGGATATTTTGCTCTCCTAAAAGTTTCCAAATCAAAAGCCAGAAAACATGAGCACGCAAACAGTAAAATCCGCGACCGTATATCCCATTATAGTGGCCATTAGCCTGTCTCATTTGTTGAATGATACCATTCAATCCCTTATCCCTGCCATTTATCCATTGGTAAAAGATTCCTTCGGAATTAATTTTGCTCAAGTTGGGTTAATTACATTGGTTTTTCAACTATCGTCATCTTTGCTGCAACCATTGGTTGGTTTTTATACGGACAAAAAACTTTTCCCTTTTGCGCTGCCCACGGGGATGACCTTTAGCCTGATAGGCCTGCTGGGGCTGGCCTTTGCCCCCACTTATCCATTGATTTTGGTGTCCGTAGCCTTTGTCGGTATAGGATCGTCGATCTTTCATCCAGAAGCGTCGAGGATGGCACATACGGCAGCAGGAGGGAAGAGGGGCTTAGCTCAATCGCTCTTTCAGGTAGGAGGGAACATTGGTTCCGCCATGGGGCCATTACTGGCAGCGCTGATCATATCTCCGTTTGGACGGTCATACATCAGCTGGTTCTCGTTCATCGCCCTGTTGGCTATCTTGATACTCTATAAGATATCCAGATGGTATAAGCCCAAAGCCTTGCGCATACATGTATCAAAAAGAAGGGGATATGAACAAGTTACAGCCTCTGGTTTCAGTAGATCAACAATTGTCTATTCGTCCATTATATTATTGGTATTGATCTTTTCTAAATATTTCTACACGGCAAGTATCAGCAGTTACTTCACTTTTTACCTGATGGATAAGTTTGGCCTGAACGTGCAGCAAGCACAGATGCACCTGTTTATTTTCCTGGTATCCGTTTCGGCAGGGGCATTGATCGGTGGACCTATTGGGGATAGGTACGGCAGAAAGTTCGTGATATGGGGTTCCATACTAGGTGTCGCCCCATTTACGCTCTTGATGCCCTACGCCAACCTTTTCTGGACAAGTGTGCTTTCAGTGATTATCGGGTTGATTATTTCGTCTGCTTTTTCCGCCATTTTGGTATATGCCCAGGAGTTGATGCCGGGAAGGATAGGTGTAGTATCAGGCTTTTTCTATGGTTTTGCTTTTGGCATGGGAGGAATAGGGTCGGCATTGCTCGGCAAATTGGCCGATCAGCAAGGGATAGATTATGTTTACCATCTGTGTTCCTTTTTACCCTTATTGGGTATAGTAGCTATATTTTTACCCAATCAGCAACGGAAGACAGTATAGAAGGAGGCTTGCAATCCCTTTGTTTAATGCGCGATTTTGTGCGTTACATTTTTTGCTTTTGACTTTCTAATTCTACTTAACCTCGCAACCATTGAACCATTAAGACATTCAGGAAAATTAAGACTTAATGTGTCTTCATTACTTAATGTTTCATGTTGACAATATGTTTCATGTTGACAATTAAATATAAATACTTACATTTTTTATCGGGTGTTAAAGCTTTTGACTTTTTGACTCTACTTAACCTCGCAACCATCGAACCATTAAGGCATTCAGGAAAATTAAGACTTAATGTGTCTTCATTAATTAATGTTTTGTGTTGACAATTAAATACTTACATTTTTTGTCGGGTGTTAAAGCTTTTGACTTCTTAATTTTCACT
>NZ_ATZA01000080.1 GCF_000427965.1 Olivibacter sitiensis DSM 17696
GGCTTTTTTATCTAATGAAAATATTTACTGATAATCAGTAAGTTAAGTGAGTTTATTGCCTGTTTTTAAGTTTATCCGTTTGGTAGTGATATTTTATATGTGCTAATCTTTGAAAAAGCTATCTTAAGAAGTACATAACAAAACTATTTGCAATTACTCAATATATTGAGTAAAATTACATTTATGTTTGAGAGGCTTTATTTGCAGCATGTTATAAAGAGAATAGAAGAGCCAAGAAAGTTCATCCAAGTGCTTATGGGGCCTAGACAAGTGGGAAAAACCACTTTGGTGCATCAAGTAGTGAAAAAATTGGCTATTCCCCACCTCTTCGCTTCTGCTGATGGGGTAGCTGCCGCAAACCATACCTGGCTAAAGCAACAATGGGATACGGCTCAAGCCTTGATGCAGAAAAGTGAAAGCCTAGAATTTTTACTCATCGTAGATGAAATACAGAAGATAACCAATTGGAGCGAAACCATTAAGCTGCTTTGGGATAAGGATACGCGTGAAGGTATAAATCTAAAAGTCATCTTGCTTGGATCCTCACGTTTGTTATTACAGCAAGGGTTAACCGAATCATTGGCTGGGCGTTTTGAAACGACTTATATGGGGCATTGGTCTTTTGAAGAGATGCAGCAAGCTTTTGGATGGGATGTAGATCAATATGTATGGTTTGGTGGCTATCCAGGAACGGCGATACTAGTGGATGATGAGGAACGCTGGAAACGTTATATCACGGATTCACTGATAGAGACTAGTATATCCAAAGACATATTGATGCTCACAAGGGTAGACAAGCCTGCATTAATGAAACGACTTTTTGAACTAGGCTGCCTATATTCTGGTCAGGTATTGTCCTATACCAAAATTATGGGACAGTTGCTGGATGCAGGCAATACCACTACACTGGCGCATTATCTACAACTGTTGAATACAGCAGGTTTATTAAGCGGCCTCGAAAAATTCGATCATAAAGTAATCCGAAAACGATCCTCCAGCCCTAAATTTCAGGTGCATAATACCGCCTTGATGAGTGCACAGCGTGCCGAGCGGTTTGGCGAGGTCCATAGCCAACTCGCGCTATGGGGGCGAATAGTGGAATCGGCTATTGGCGCATACCTCATTAATGCATCGTATCCCGACGGATTTGGCCTTTACTATTGGCGGGAAGGCAATTACGAGATGGATTTTGTATTGGAGCATCGTGGCAAAGTGATTGGTATTGAGGTGAAAAGCGGAACTACCATGCTCAAAAGCAGTACAACTGAATTTGGTAAGCGGGTAGCCCCAGACAAGATCTTGCTGGTGGGGCAGGGAGGCATCCCTTGGCAAGAATTTCTGACCATTGAACCAAAGTCACTCTTTTAGAGTACATCAGGCAAGTAAGCAGGAAACTTACAGCGTATAACTCCTATTCGTCGCGTAGCGACTCCATCACTCATCCCTAAGACTGTCGACAGGATTGGCCACTGCCGCCCTGATGGCCTGTAAACCTACCGTAAGCAAGGCGATCATAATGGCCACCAGTCCTGCCAGGGCAAACATCCACCATTGCAAGTTGATACGATAAGCAAAATCTTCCAGCCATTTGTTCATAGCCCACCAGGCAAGGGGGGAGGCAATCAGCAGGGCGATCAGTACGAGCTTTAGGAAATCTTTGGACAATAAACTGACGATGCCCGACACGGAAGCGCCTAGCACCTTACGAATACCGATTTCCTTGGCGCGTTGCAAAGCCGTCAGGGTGATGAGGCCGAACAGTCCCAAGCTACTGATAAAAATAGCTATGGCAGCCGATACGGCAATCAGTTTGCCCTGCCTTTGTTCCGATTGATAGAGCATTTCAATGTTATGGTCCAAAAAGTGATAGCTGAACAGCTCATTGGGGAAATGATCCCGCCATTGATTTTCCAGTTTGGACAGTATATTCATGGTATGCCGACCATTGACTTTTATGGCCAGGGTCTTGGTCATGTCCGCTGCGTAGCCTAATACGGTGGGCTCTATGGTTTTGTTCAACACCTGGGTGTTATAGTCTTCGACTACACCTACTATTACACCTTTTTTGTTGTCGTGCATGCCCCCCGCCAATAGGGATTTTCCCAGTATATCCTGATAGTCTGTATATCCGAGCATTTGGACAAACTTCCGATTGACATGGTATTCCGGCACATCTGCCGCTTCCCTGAAATTTCTTCCGGCCAACAGAGGGATGCCGAAAGTGCGCAGGTAGGCAGAATCGGCATAGGTAGATCTGGCAGGCCAGGTCTCGAAATCTTCCCGATTATCAAACTGAAACGTACCGCCGTGCTGGCCGTGCATGGTGGGCGCGCGAAAACAATAGCTGTAATGTAACACTTCCGGTTCTTCGTCCAGGAGCTTTTTGAAAAGGCCTTTGCTTTGTTCTGCCTTGCTCGGAAGATCTATGGTAACAACGTTTTGGCGGTCAAAGCCCATATCGGTCGACTGCATATAACGTATTTGAGCAAATACGACGATGCACGAGATAATCAATACAATAGCCAACGCATTTTGAAATACCAATAGCGGTTTTCGCTTGATCGTACTTCCCAGGGCAATTTGATTTTTCAGCGCGCGAATGGCGTTGGTGCGCGCGAGTACAAACGATGGATAAAGTCCGGAAAGCAAAGAGACACCCATCCATGCCAACAACGCAGCCAGTAAGAGTTGCCAATTATAGCTGATGGCTATGGGCTCATTCTCCAAAAGAAAACGATTGAGCAGTGGAATAGCCACATGCGTAAAAACAATGGCCAGTACCATGCTACCAGCACTGATCAGGAGCGATTCGGTCAGGAAGAGACCTATCAGCTGTCCCTTGCTGCTTCCCAGTACTTTGCGGGTGCCTATTTCCTTGTTGCGCCTGGTATAATGTGCCGTGGTAAGGTTGATGTAGTTCAATGTGGCTATCAGCAATATGGCCAGGCCTATGGTACCCAATATCCAAAGTGCCTTGGCAGACGATGTACCGCCATACCTGGGATCGAAGTGCTGGTCCAATAAAGGCAATAGCTTCATGTCATATAGCTTGGCAGCCTCCTCTCCGAAGTATTTTTTGGTATGCTCGTTGAGCGACTTTTCAATAGGGCTTATGGCGTTCCTATCGGCTACTTTTATGTAAACTTGATTGCCGGAGGTGAGATAGCCCCAAAAAGTAAAGAAATAGTCGTCGTCGCTGGGCATGATGGTTTTGATGCTTTCCAGGGAAACGTATGCTTCGGCTTTCAGGTCGCTATTCTTACGGCTATCGTCCACCAGACCCACCACTTTTAAGGGAACGGACTCGCTGGTGTACAAGACTTGTCCCATGGGGTTCTTGTCTCCGAAAATACGCTGTGCCAAGGTAGACGTGAGGGCTATGTTGCCGGGCTCGTTCAGAAGCCTTGGTTCGCCTTGCAGCCAGGGAATGTCGAATAGTTCGAACCATGAAGCGTTGCTATAGTTTATCCCTTTTTGAACGGCAAAAAGCTGATTTTCATGCTTGAGCGTCAAATTTTGCTGAACAAAGGCGTAAGCGGCACCTTCTACTTGGGGAAAATCGGTTTTCAGTGCGTTGTAAATGGCGTAGGAGGTGCCATTGCTGTGCTCGGTCTGCTCCAGGTGCAGGTCGTATACTACATGGTAGATGTTTTCTGCCCCTGGATGAAAGCTATCATAGCTTCTGTGAAACTGGATATAGGAATAGATAACCAGGCAACAGGTGACGGCTATCGCTAGTCCAAAAAGATGGATAAAGGTATATACCTTGTTCTTGCAGAGGTTGCGCCAGGCAATTTTGATGTGATTTCTGAGCATTTTCTTAGCTTTCAGCAGTCGGCTTTCGGCCCCCTGTATTATTTTACTTTATTTAGCTATCAGCTTTTGGCCATTAGCAGTCAGTCACCTATATAGTCTGCTGCCAACTTTTGGTCGTTTGAAAGGCAGCTGATGGCTGATAACTGACGGCCGATAGCCGTTCACTATTCATCCCTCAGACTATCAACCGGATTGGCTATTGCTGTCCTTATGGCCTGAATGCTGACCGTTAGTAGTGCAATTGTCACGGCAGTCAGCCCCGCCACGGCAAACATCCACCATGCTATGTCTATCTTATAAGTGAAACTGTCCAGCCATTTGCTCATGGCCCACCAAGCAATGGGGGAGGCGATGAAAACGGACAATACGGCCAGTTTTACGAACTCTTTGGAAAGTAATTGGACGATTCCTCCTACGGAAGCGCCCAGCACCTTGCGGATACCTATTTCCTTGCGGCGTTGTCCCATGGTAAAAGTAGCTAGGCCAAAAAGGCCCAAACACGAAATAAAAATAGTTAGCATGGAAAACAAGCTGGTAAGCATGGCCGTATGTTGTTCCTCTTTAAAGTTCCGGGCATAGGCTTCGTCTACAAAATTATACTCCAACGTAGCATTGGGATTGTATTGCTTAAAAACGGCTTTTATGGCGGCCAAGTTCTGCGATAGGTTTTTATCGGGGCTTAGCTTCAGGTACATATAGTTGAACCAGTCGCCAGAACCCAGTATAAACAAGGGATTGATGGACGCATATGGCGAGTAGAAGATAAAATCTTTGACCACACCTACTACATGCCATTGCTGTTCCCCGTTTTTGACGATAGCGCCAATGGGGTTCTTCAGCCGCATGGCCTTTACGGCCGCCTCGTTCAATAACATGGCATCGACATCCGTGCGATAGCGCTGGATATCGATGTCCCTGCCTTGCACTATCTGAACGCCGGTGGTAGAGGAGAAGTCTGTATCCGATGTGATGGCGACAAAGGCCTGATTGTTGTCTTCGGGCGTGCTACCGGGCCAGGAAAAATTCAGGGAGCCGAAGGTCTGCTGCGTAATGGTACCAGAAGAACGGGTGACCGAAGTGGCAAGGTCCGCTGATATAAGGTCTTGCTTAATGGCCTCGTAATGATTCCTAATGTTGCTGTTCAGTGGCAGATAGATTAAATTGCTTTTGTCATAGCCTTGATCCCTGTTTTGGGCATGTTGTATTTGCCTGCCAATGATCAAGGTTGCAATAATCAGTGTGATGGTAAACGAAAATTGGAAAACGACCAAGACCCTTCGGAGGCGAAATGGATATGGGCCTGTTCTGAACGCGCCCTTCAATACCTTGACAGGCTTGAAGGAAGAAAGAAGAAAGGCTGGGTAGCTTCCCGCCAAAAAGCCTGTCGTCAATACAAAACCAATGGCAAAACACCAAAAGGAAAAATCCATATAAGGAATTTGGATGCTGGTGCCCAACAGGTCATTGAATGGTTTTAGGCTGAGAAAGAGGAAAACAAAAGCCAGGCATGCCGCCAGTGCAGCAAGCAAAATAGATTCACTTAGAAATTGATAGACAAGCGTTTTTCGCTGTGCTCCAACGACCTTACGGATGCCCACCTCTTTGGCGCGCTGTTCGCTTTTTGCCGTGCTGAGGTTCATGAAATTGATACAGGCAATCAGCAAAATAGCCAGTGAGATAAAGGTGAATAGCCTGACTTTATCTATAATGCCTCCCGTGAAATAACCATGCTCTGCCTTGTTGTACAAATGCCATTGGGTAGCGGGATGCAGAAAGAGTTCATTTTGCGCTATTTTTAAATCGACAAGTGTGTTTCGGAGCTTCGACTCGACCTGTTCGACACGAACCTCAGGTTTGAGTAATACGTAGGTCGGAACTTTCAGGTTGACCCAAGAGTTTGCTATTTCTGGACCGATGCTGCGTTCAAAATAATTCCAGGGGAGGAAATAAGCGACGTCCTTAAAACGGCTATTGGACGGTATGTCTTGCAGTACGGCAGTAATGGTGAAATTGTCGGCCGAATCCAGTTGAACATGTTTACCTACCACATCGTTCGTTCCGAAGAGCTTTTCGGCAAGCGAGGCTGTCACAACGATGTTGTTGATGGACGCAAGCCTATCGCCGAGAGAATCATGAATGACTGGGAAATCAAATAAATGAAAAAAATCGCTGTCTGCAAATATCCCTTCACTGTTGAAATACCGGTCATTGACGCTCAACGTGCCGCTTGTCGCACTGCTTCTGACCACTTTTTCCAATTCGGCATGGTTGTTCTGTAGGATAGGGGCCAATGGATTGCCTACACCTTCCCAGGCATAGGTGTCGTTATTGAAGTTCCCACGATTGTATACCTCGTATATCCTATCCGTATTCGTATAGAAGCGATCAAAGGTCCACTCGTTCTCTACCCAAAGGATGATAATGGCCGCAGCGGCCATGCCGATGGCTAGGCCGAATATATTGATAAAGGCATATCCCTTTGCCCTTTCCAGATTGCGCCAAGCGATTTTGAAATAGCTTCTTAACATAGTACATAGTAGTTAGACATCAGATATCAGACTGTATCTTGCGAGTTTTAAGTCGTAAGTATTAAGTTTCTCCGCATTAATCTCAATAAGCACAAATAATGCGAATATTATTATCTTATTGATTAACAGGTTTTTGTGTTTTGTCGCCTTGGTTAAAATTGTACGATAATGTACATTGGGTGTACGAAAACGGACATGTTGGTTGGTGGTTATAATAGAAATTTCTTATAATCTGGAAAACCAATTTTTGGGGCTTATGCTAGTATGAAAGACTGCTAGTACGAGATTCATCTGATAATAGCAAGCGGAAAAGTTCATCTTTTCTTATGAAGATCCGATTTGATGTCTTCCCATTCGTAAAACTTTGTTTCGCCTCGTTGAAGGCGATCTAATCGCCTATCTAATTCTTCTCGATGCGAAACAGGCGGCTGGATATCATCTTTATCAATGGTTTCCCAAATAGTACCAATCATGGAGATACGTTCATTGATGCTTAAATCTAATATATCTTTTTTATGTATCATGGTGTACCCAATTAGAGAATGACATATCTAATTCAAAGATAAGTTAATAGTATGATAATTACAATGTCCTGTCTGTGCTCTATGCTATGAAGACGCTTTTATTTACATAATGTATTCCTAACTTGTAACATCGGTAGTTTGTAATGCTCTAATTATATACCTTATGCCCATCCCATGCTGGCCCTGAAATCCATGTGGCCAGGACCAAATGCAACGGTGGACATCAACGTATTTTCCCAGGAGGTGTACGCGGGAATGCTTATCGCTGTTGTCGTTTTCTTTTTGGGTTATCTGGTGGTGTCGAAAAAGAGTGTGAAGTAAAAGTTCCCGTTTTGGGAAATTTAAATTACCTTTGTAAAAAGATGGACTTGGATTGAGAATTATAGCGAAGAAAATATTAAGGGAATTTTGGGCAATTTATCCAGATTGCGAACAGCAATTAAAATCTTGGTATCGAGAAGCTAATAGATCGATTTGGAAAAATCTCAATGAATTAAAACAAGACTATCCCAGTGTAAGTATTTTGAATGACAATCGGGTTTGCTTCAATATCAAAGGGAACAATTATAGACTGATTGTTCGGATTAATTTTGACTATCAAATGATGTGGATACGTTTCATCGGAACTCATGCAGAATACGACAAAATTGACGCAAATAAAATTTAGAAATCATGAGGTTGAAAACTATAAAAACGGAACAGGATTATCATCAAGCCTTGGAAAGGCTTGAAATCATCTTTGATGCAAAGCCAGGGACAAAAGAAGGGGACAAGTTGGATATTTTAGGGATTTTAATCGAAAAGTATGAAAACGAACATTTTCCTATAGAATTGCCCGATCCAATTGAAGCTATTAAGTTTAGAATGGAACAACTGAACTACAATCAAAACGATTTGGCAAAGGTAATAGGGCAAAAAAGTCGCGTGAGTGAAATATTGAACCGAAAAAGGAAGCTTTCACTTGAAATCATCAGGAAACTACACGAAAATTTACATATCCCAACGGACGTGCTTATTCAGGAATATTGATGACAGCAAAGAAGTTCCTTGACGTTCCTTTTTTACGGGAGTGTAAAACAAACTGTGTCAATGGCTCAATTACCGCCCCGCGGGGCGGTAATTGAGCCATTTTTCTTATTGCAAATCTAAGACCATTCTTCCCGGAAACCAAATCGCTAATTTCTGTGCCGTTGTTCCCCAATTGGCCAGTGGCATCGTCCATTTCTTCTTAATGTTTTTATGTGCTAAATAGATCAGTTTCAATAACGCCATATCTGAGGTGAAGGCACCTTTAGTTTTTGTGACCTTACGGACTTGGCGATGGAACCCCTCGATCGTATTGGTGGT
>NZ_ATZA01000081.1 GCF_000427965.1 Olivibacter sitiensis DSM 17696
AAGGACAAGTCCCTTTGCCGACAGGGAACTCAAAGCACTGCTCTACATGGGTGCAAAAGCTGCCGTGAAACACAACAAGGAATATCGGCTGTATTACCAGAAAAAGCAACAGGAGGGCAAACCCCATTACCTAATCATGAATAATGTTATGAACAAATTATTAAGAACAATCTACAGTGTGGTAAAGAACAAAACACCATACTCACGGGACTACGTATGTCTCGACCCAAGAGAGAAAAATGTAAACGGCTCCGAAAAAATAGTGGCCTAAAAACTTGTAATTTATTAGAGTATATGAAGATTATCATCACAGGGGGGGCGGGTTTCATTGGGTCGCATGTAGCGAGGCACTTTGTGCTGACCTATCCCAATTATCAAATTGTCAATTTGGATGCGCTTACCTATGCAGGTAACTTGGCCAACCTTAAGGATATCGAAACGGAGCCGAACTATTCCTTTGTGAAAGGAGATATCAGGGATGTTTCCTTTATCGACGAACTGTTCGTACGAGAGCAGCCAGATGCGGTAATCCATTTGGCCGCGGAGTCGCATGTGGATCGATCGATTTCCAATCCCACGGATTTTGTGCTGACCAACGTAGTGGGCACCGTGAATCTGCTGAATGCGGCAAGGGCCATTTGGGGAAATGACGGTACCAAGCGCTTCTACCACGTGAGTACGGATGAGGTGTATGGGGCATTGGGCGAGACGGGTATGTTCACCGAGGAAACGAAGTACGATCCCCATTCCCCTTATTCGGCCTCCAAGGCAGGATCCGACCATTTCGTTCGCGCATACCACGACACATACGGGATGAATACGGTTATCTCCAACTGTTCCAACAACTACGGAGCCAACCACTTTCCGGAGAAATTGATTCCCCTTGCCATTCACAATATCAAGAATAATAAACCGGTGCCCGTTTATGGAAAAGGCGAGAACATACGCGACTGGCTATGGGTGAACGACCATGCCCGCGCTATCGACGTTATCTTCCACAAGGCCGCACCAGGATCCACCTACAATATTGGGGGGCACAACGAATGGAAGAATATAGACCTCATTCGCCTGCTTTGCAAGATCATGGACAAAAAACTCGGAAGGGCCGAAGGGACCTCGGAATCACTGATCACCTTTGTAAAGGATAGAGCAGGCCACGACCTGCGCTACGCTATAGATTCGTCCAAATTACAGCGAGAGCTGGGCTGGGTGCCTAGCCTTCAGTTTGAGGAAGGACTGGAAAAAACGGTAGATTGGTACCTGTCCAACGAGGAATGGCTGGAGAACGTAACCAGCGGTGCGTATAAGGATTACTATGAGGCGCAATATGTGCAACGTTAAAAAGGATATATAAGGAAATGAACGTAATAGAGACGGCACTTAAAGGATGTTTTATCATAGAGCCCCGAGTATTTGCAGATGAGCGGGGCTATTTTTTCGAGAGCTTCAATTCAAAAACCTTCAACGAAAAGATCGGTACGGAAGTGACCTTCGTTCAGGACAACCAATCCTATTCCTCTTACGGAGTGATAAGGGGACTGCATGCCCAGGAAGGGGAACATGCGCAGGCCAAACTGGTGCGTGTGTTAAGCGGGGAGGTACTGGACGTAGCGGTAGATGCCCGTCAGGGCTCTCCTACCTTTGGGCAGCACGTTGCCGTTAGGCTAAGCGCGGAGAACAAGCGGCAGCTCTTCATCCCCCGGGGATTCCTGCATGGTTTCTCGGTTTTGAGCGATACGGCAGAGTTCTTTTACAAGTGCGATAATTTCTACAACAAGGCCTCGGAGCGGGGCATTGTATACAACGACCCAGAGCTGGGAATCGATTGGGGTATTCCTACAGACGAGCAGGTTGTTTCGGAAAAGGATTTGGTATTGCCCCACATGTCTGCCAGCTATGCGCAATAGATAAGCCGAAAGATATTTGATTAGAGCTTGGCAATTTGTTTTGCCAAGTTTTTTTGTTTGTATCCAGTTGTTATTTTGGGTATTAGCCTTTTCTTTGTAGTATTAATTCTATTTTTTTTGTAAAAAATATGTTATGTTTGTGTTTGGCAATCCTCCTTAAATCTAGGATATGTTATGAAACACTCAACACCTAAGACCATTCCTATATTTATATGGACTTTTCTCTCAGTACCTTATTTGTTTGGTCAGAACAACAAATTGGATAGTTTGCAATCCATAATCAACGGCACGGCACATGATTCCGTAAAGGCAAATACCTATTATGAGATGGCCAAGTTGACCTATTCGCAAGATGCTAAACAGGCGGTACTATGGGCGGAAGAAGGTGCAGAACTGGCTAAGAGGACAGGTAACACAAGAAAAATGGCCAATTGCCTGAATGTGATGGCCGTTTGTTACCTGATTATGAATAAGCCTGATGAAAGTGTCAAAAAACATTTTGATGTGCTCCGCATTAGGGAAAATATAAAAGACACGATCGGTATGGCCGAGTCCTTGTTCAACATCGGCAATGTATTCTATAGGGGATATGATAGGGAGCAAGCGCTCAAGTATTATTTGCAGTCCAAGCAATATGCCGATCAAATACACTATACCAAGATATTGGGTATCATCAATAATAATCTCGGACATTACTACAAAGATGAGTACCTAGAAAAAAGGAAGAGCAAGGACTTTAAGCTCGCAAGAGATTATTTGTTGGCTGCCATTGAAATCAAGGAAAAATCTCCAGCGGACAAGAGTCTGTCAAAGTCGTATTCCGCACTGGCATCGTTATATGGAGAAGCCGACAAAATAAAAATTGGTGAGAAATATCTATACAAGGCCATCGATTTGGCAGAAAAGGAGCAAAATGGAGAGACATTGGTGTCTGCAAAAATAGATCTGGCAAACCTGTTGTTGACAAGAGGGGATCGAAAAGCGGCATTGGAGCAGGTTCGATATGTAAGGGATTTTACCAAAACAAAAGGCATGGAATATTTGTTAAACAATATTTCGTCAGATTTGGAGAAAATAGAACAAGCTGTTTTGTTGGGCGACGCCAAAGAGCTAGCTAAACTAGAGTCGGATAGCATCAACAAAAGTGAACTATTTTTGGCTAGGCAAAAGCTTCGGGAAGAGTTGAAAACCAAATACGAAACGGAAAAAAAGGATCTCGAAAATAAGAACCTCGTATTGCTTAATCAAACAGCAAATCAAAAGGCCGAGCGTAATAAGCTCTTGGGGATTATTTCCGGTATTTTTACGGTCATCTTAACTGGCCTATTGGTTCTATTGTACAATAAAACAAAAAGATTGAACAAAGCTTACTTAAGGATACAAATACAATCTGATCGCTTGATACAACAAAACGTATCCCTGCAAGAGGCGGAAAAATTTAGGTCCAAATTGTTTTCCGTTGTTTCACATGATCTCAGATCCCCTATTTATTCGTTTAAATCTGTTTTAGACCTGACGAATCTGGTGGATTTGCCAGAACATGAGTTAAGGTCTATGCTGAAACAAATTGGTGTGGATTTGGATACGACGGTAGCTATGTTGGACGAGTTGTTGCTCTGGTCTATTGGACAAATGGAAAAAGAATCTTTGGAATGGTCGTGGATTGACGTGCATAAAATGATAGATGACTGTGCTGCATTGTTTAGGCCTCAACTGGAAATCAAGAAAATCTCCTGCCATAATTTATTGCCTAAAAAGACTGAAATATGGGGTGATTTGCAAAGATGTGAGTTTATTGTCCGTAACTTGTTGCACAATGCCATCAAGTTCAGTTACCCCAATAAAACAATAGAAGTGGGGTTAATCGAAAAGGGCGATATTATTGATCTCTATGTAAAAGACAATGGTACTGGCATCAGAAAAGAGGTATTGGAGCAATTGCATAACAATAAAGCGAAACGAGAAACCCAATTGGGAACGTTAAAAGAAAAGGGATCTGGCATCGGTGTGTTATTATGCCAGGATTTTATAGAAGCCTTAGGCTGGGGTATGGAAATAGAAAGCGAAGAAGGGAAAGGCAGTATGTTTCACGTTTTAATCGTTAAAAAGATGAAAGAACTACCGCTTCCTCCTAAAGCGAAGCTTGCCTTACGTGATTAACTGCTTGTATGCAAAAGAGGTTTACGTGGAAATTCTCGCAAAAATATGATATAGCTAATGAATTGTTTTTAAAATATTAAGCTATCTTTGTTGTTGTTAAGGACGTAGGGCTAAGAAGTTTTCATTTTTGTACTCTTGTCCTTGATTTGTTCAAAAAAAGTTAATTCAACAGGTTTATTCGTTTGAAATGAAGAAAGTATTAATTACGGGGGCTGCAGGTTTTTTGGGGTCGCATCTATGTGACCGATTTATCAAAGAGGGTTTTAATGTGATAGGTATGGACAATCTTATCACAGGGGACATGGAGAACATTGAACATCTATTACCCTTGGAGAATTTCGAGTTCTATCACCATGATGTGAGTAAATTCGTGCATGTACCAGGTCATTTGGACTATATTCTTCATTTCGCTTCACCTGCCAGTCCCATTGATTATTTGAAAATACCCATACAGACACTGAAAGTGGGGTCATTGGGGATACATAACCTGTTGGGCCTGGCCAAGGAGAAAAGGGCCCGTCTGTTGATTGCTTCTACCTCCGAGGTATATGGCGATCCTTCTGTGCATCCACAGCCCGAAAGTTATTGGGGCAATGTCAACCCCGTGGGGCCAAGGGGAGTATATGATGAGGCAAAGCGCTTTCAGGAAGCGATGACCATGGCCTATCATACGTACCATGGGCTGGAGACACGGATAGTACGCATCTTTAACACCTATGGTCCGCGCATGCGTCTTAATGACGGACGTGTATTGCCTGCATTTATCGGGCAGGCGTTGAGAGGCGAAGATCTTACGGTATTTGGAGATGGTTCGCAAACAAGGTCGTTTTGCTATGTGGACGATCTGGTGGAAGGAATCTACCGTTTGCTGTTCAGTGACTGTGCCGACCCCGTTAATATTGGTAATCCGTCAGAAATCACGATCAAAGAATTTGCCGAGGAAATTATTAAGCTGACAGGCACTACCCAGAAAATAGTCTATAAATCCTTGCCACAGGACGACCCCAAACAAAGGCAACCTGACATCAGTAAGGCCAAGGCACTGTTAGATTGGGAACCCAAAGTAAGTAGAGAAGATGGCTTGCGTATCACTTATGACTATTTCAAGGGGTTCAGTCACGAAAAACTGAATCAGCGCGACCATAAGGACTTTAAGAGATATAGCGTTATATAGTATATAATGGATAAACGAGCAAAGATATACGTAGCGGGCCATAGAGGCATGGTTGGTGGAGCTATCACACGGAAGCTGCAGACCGAAGGGTATGAGAACCTGATCCTAAAGCGATCTTCCGAACTGAATCTGCGTAACCAGGAAGCGGTGAATGCTTTTTTTGAGGAAGAAAGACCCGAATATGTCTTTCTTGCAGCGGCCAAGGTAGGGGGCATCATCGCCAATAATACTTATAGGGCGGATTTCATATACGAGAATCTGATGATCGAGTGCAATGTCATCCATGCTGCGCATCAAGTGGGGGTGAAGAAGCTAATGCTTCTGGGCAGTTCTTGTATTTACCCCAAAATGGCCCCCCAACCCTTGAAGGAGGAATATCTTTTAACGGGGACACTTGAGTCGACCAATGAACCCTATGCTATTGCCAAGATTGCTGGCATTAAACTTTGTGAAGCCTATCGCGATCAATATGGCGATAATTTCATCAGTGTAATGCCTACCAACCTATACGGTATAGGGGACAATTACCACCCCAAGAACTCGCATGTTCTTCCAGCACTGATCAGACGATTTCATGAAGCAAAGGAGTCTGGGGCACCATCGGTAGAGATATGGGGTACGGGCAGCCCGCTGCGCGAATTCCTGTATGCCGATGACCTGGCAGAGGCCTGTGTGTACCTGATGGATACATACGATGGCCGCGAACTGGTCAATATAGGTACGGGAACGGACCTTAGCATCAGAGACCTTGCCGAGCTGGTGAAGAAGGTAGTGGGCTTCGAAGGAGAAATCACCTTTGATGCCAGCAAGCCGGATGGTACGCCCAGGAAATTGATGGATGTGAGCAAATTGCATGGATTGGGCTGGCATCATACAATAGAACTGGAAGAGGGGATCGGATTGGCTTATGCCGATTTCCTATCGCAGGAAGTATTGACAGAACGATAACCGTAGTGCCGCAATGCTTTGCGGCAATTGATAATAAAAAACAATAAGATATATGAAGACCGCATTAATCACGGGGGTAAACGGACAGGATGGAGCTTATCTGGCAGAGCTATTGCTGGAAAAAGGCTATATGGTACACGGTATCAAGCGACGCAGCTCGCTGATCAACACAGACCGTATAGACCATCTGTATCAAGATCCGCACGATCCCAACGTACGTTTCAAGTTGCACTATGGGGATATGACAGACAGTACCAACCTTATCCGCATTATCCAAGAGACGCAGCCCGATGAGATCTACAACCTGGCCGCTATGAGCCACGTGAAGGTGAGCTTCGATGAGCCGGAGTACACGGCCAATGCGGACGGAATAGGCACCTTGCGTATCCTGGAGGCCATCCGTATCCTTGGACTGGAGAAGAAGACTCGGATCTACCAGGCGTCCACCTCGGAGCTGTACGGCCTGGTACAGGCGGTGCCGCAGTCGGAGACCACGCCGTTCTATCCGCGTAGCCCCTATGCGGTGGCCAAGCTGTATGCCTACTGGATCACGGTGAACTACCGGGAGGCCTACGACCTATTTGCCTGCAACGGCATTTTGTTCAACCACGAGAGTCCCTTGCGGGGGGAGACCTTCGTGACCAGGAAGATCACCCGTGCGGTTGCTGCCATTGCCCTTGGCCTGCAGCAGAAGATGTTCCTGGGCAACCTGGACGCGCGCAGGGACTGGGGCCATGCCAAGGACTACGTGAAGGCCATGTGGCTGATACTGCAGCAGGAGCAGGCGGAGGACTACGTAATAGCCACGGGGATCACCACGCCGGTTCGGGAGTTCGTGCGCATGGCCTTTTCCGAGGTAGGTGCAGAGATCGAGTTCAGGGGCGAGGGCGTGGAGGAGAAGGGCTACGTGAAATCTGTTTCCAATGCCGAGTACAAGCTGGAAGTGGGGCAGGAGGTGGTGAGCGTGGACCCTGCCTATTTCCGTCCCACGGAGGTGGAGCTGTTGATAGGTGACCCCACGAAATCCAAGACAAAGCTGGGCTGGGAGCCGGAATACGACCTGGCTGCCCTGTGCAGGGAGATGGTGGCCAGCGATGTGGAGATCTTCAAGAAAGACAACAAGACCCAGTGGGAACACTTGGTAGGGTAAAATAATAAATGAAACGACAAGGGCCTGTTTAAAATCAGGCCCTTTTTTCGTTTCAAGATAAACTTGATGTGCGTAAGTTCAATTAAGAAATGCAACAAAGGTTGAAATAAACATGCCAATTGGGGGTACCCCCAATTGGCATGTTTAAGGGAAAAAAACGACTTTTGAATTGCGAATGGAAAAATCACATTTAACCCTGGAACAAAGGTACGAAATCCAGGCTTACAGAGCGAGCGGAAAGAAGATCTCGGAGATCGCCGTTATCATCGGCAGGGACAAATCGGTAGTCAGCCGGGAGGTTAAGCGCAACAGTAATCCCAAAGGGGTCT
>NZ_ATZA01000082.1 GCF_000427965.1 Olivibacter sitiensis DSM 17696
GGCTTTTTTATCTAATGAAAATATTTACTGATAATCAGTAAGTTAAGTGAGTTTATTGCCTGTTTTTAAGTTTATCCGTTTGGTAGTGATTCATAATATTACTATTGTTTAGCCCACATTGGATTTGTTTCTAATATAGCTATATGTACCGGACAGGACGGCGAGTGAGCTCCAGATAGATAACCAATGCTCATTAGGAACTCATTTACGATTTCTCCACCTGTAAAACGGAATGTTTTTTTAAACAGTTTTACCCATTCTTCTTTAGGTTTGGGATGCTGATGTTCCAGCCATTTTTCAAAACTGCCATATTCCTTTTGCAATAACAAAATGGTCTTTGCGTTTTCAATTGCGGCATTAACCTTAAGTTTATTGCGGATAATTCCTGCATCGTTCAGTAATCGTTCACGGTCTTTTTCTGTATAAGCTGCCACTTTCTCAAGATTAAAATTATCATACGCTTTGCGAAAGTTTTCCTCTTTTTTAAGGATGGTTTCCCAACTTAGTCCCGCCTGATTTATTTCCATAATCAAACGACCGAAAAGCTCATTGTCATCATGAATGGGAAATCCGTAATGATTGTCATGATAATTCTGGTGAATGCTCCGGCTGGGTTCCTTCATCATAGGTATATAGTTGCAGTAACTCATTGTTATTAATTTATGTTAGTACAAAGATGGACTAAACTGTGAAGTTAAAGTTCGTCAAAATGGAAGGTTTCGTTGCCATTTTGACGAATTTTAACTATGCTTTCAAACAGCTTATTTCCCTCTGTTTTCGATTGTCTGAGGATCGATAGTATTTGGTGCTGCGTGGTGTGAAAGATCTCCTGCCAGTGTGATGATAAGTTCCCTAACCGAAAACTCCCAGTGGTCATCCACCCGCTTAAAAGTATCATGGTAACGGCCCACGGCAATTGGCTGTAAAGAAAGTCCTCTTTCGGCATCTGCTTGTAAAATCGTAAGATAGGATACCGCCGTTGCCTCATCTGTATCTTCTTGGATATCCAAAACCGTGTTGGTGGTCAGGTGTGCGGTTCTAAGGGTTCCATCTGCATAGACCTGCAAATTTTTACTCAATTGGCTAACAACACCTACTTTGCCTTCCATCACATTGTCTGGAGATATAATTTTCCCGTTGGCAAATAAATCTCCAACCTTATCAAATCTGGCCTGATCTACATAATGCGTGTATCTGGCAATTAAGTTATGGATCTGCTGTTCGTTACTCATTTTCAAATTTGATTTTTTTGATAGTCGTTATTGTCGATTAAATAGGTATCAGGGATATCGTTAATAATATCCTCACCATATGCCGAGCCAGGTGATTGATAGCCGACTTTAAAGTCGGCATTTAAGATGCGATGTGCCACTGCTACTACCGAAAGCGGTGTAAGGTCATATCCCGAAGGAGCATCTACATACGCTTTTACTACTTTCCCGTCTTGTCCTGTAATCTCTGCTGAAATCCCATTTCGCCCCGCTGCCCGTTCTTCCCTGGTCGGTCCATCAGGCAAATTTTCGGCTGTTAAATCCTGAAGTTCCGTGGCAGGCAGTTTTAGAGAAAAAAATTCTTCGATATTTGGAATTCCCGTTGATTTATAACTTAGTATAATTCCACCCAGAGGTGTTGGCATACATTCCACTTCCTCTTTGCCAAACAAAAACATTTTCGACTTTGGATCAGGATTATCAATGATTTCACCATTTCGACGAATTAATGTGCCTAAGTCTGCGATGTTCTTACTACTTAAAACCGACCCTCTGGAAAAACCTCCGTAGTGTCGGAAGCCCACTTTCAAGTACTCAGGTTCTGCCACTAATTTTGAAAGATACACCACCAAGGCATCATAGCTTACAAAAAGACCAGCACCGGATATCAATTGTATTCCAGCTTCCCGAGCTTCCCTGTCCAGCGATTGTGCCAATCGGTAGGTATCCAATTCCGCACTGATATCCAGATAGTGAACACCAGCTTTGAGGCAGGCTTTCATCGCTTGGTCGGCAGTGAACTTAAATGGTCCAGCGGCATTGATTAGAACCTGTTTACCATCTAATGCTTTTTTCCAAGCGTATTCGGTATCTACATCAAAAATGTGATAATCCACCGCTAATTCTTCTGCCAATCTTCGAGTTTTATCGGGGTCCCGTCCTGCAATCTCAAAATCAATATTTAATTCCTTTGCTCTAGTTGCAATGATTTTTCCCGTATATCCAGATGCACCATAAATCAGGAGCTTGTTTTTCTTATTGTCCATATTCTTGTAATATTTAACAATTATAATGATGGATTTGACCCTCCGTCAATAATATAATTTACCCCTGTGATATAGGATGCTTTTGGAGATACCAAGAAGCCAACCAGTTCTGCTATTTCCTCCGGCAGAGCCATCCTTCCCAATGGTATTCCGCCGAGGCTATCCATCAAATTTTGTGTTACCTGTTCTATGCTCAAACCAGATGTTTCGGCTAGTGATTGCAGGTAGGCATCCATTGTATCGGTCTTTACCATTCCCGGAGAGACCGTAGACACCCTGATCCCTTGTGGGCTAAATTCTTTCGACAAACTTTTGCTGTAATTATTCAGGGCAGCTTTGGCAACGGCATAACCGCCCAATGATTGATATACGGGAAGTGTACCTGTGACTGAAGATATATGGATGATGACACCGCTTTTCTTTTCCACCATCTGCGGCAAAATCGCCCTGTCTATGCGGACGGCAGATTGTAGGTTTAACTGCAGGTCACTCTCCCAATGTTCATCGGTAAGGGCTCCAAACCCACCCGAAGGACTGGTAGAACCACCCATATTATTGACCAAAATATCGATTAAACCAAACTTTTCATTGATTTCACTTACCACCTTACTAGTTTCACTGGCAATAGTCAAATCTGCGGCAATGAAATGATGTTTTGTTTGCGTTTCTGTAGGGCGGGTTCTCGCAGTTACGACCACAATTGCACCAGCATCAGACAACCTTTCGGCGATTGCCTGGCCTATACCTTTTGTTCCTCCGGTTACCAAAGCTACTTTGCCTATAAGTTCTTTTTCCATTTCTTCTTTTTTTAATTGAATGACCTATCGAAACCAATGTTTCGGATCTTATTATTTTTTTACTATACTTAAACTAACCGGTTATTAAACTGATGGATATGTACCGCCATCAACAAGCATATTGGCTCCCGTAATGTAACTCGCACCATCCGATACCAAAAAAGCCACCATATTGGCAATTTCTTCAGGCTCGGCCAAACGGTTTAACGGCACACCACCCAGGCTGTCCATAAGTTGTTGTGAAGCGTCCGATACGGTTTTGTTGATGGTCTGGGCATAAGTTTCCAGAAAAGTTTCCATAGCTGTTGTTTTAACCATACCAGGGGATACTGTATTTACTCGAACACCGTTTTTGGCAACTTCATTGGCAAGTGTTTTACTGTACGCGTTTAAAGCCGATTTCATTACACCATAAGAGAAATTGGACTGGTACAAGGGTATTTTGCCGTTTAGTGAGGAAATGTGGATCACTACTCCCGTGTTCTTTTCGATCATCTTTGGAACCATAGCCCTATCCAGCCTGATGGAAGCCAAAAGATTGAGTTCGATATCCCTGTTCCAGTCGTCGTCGCTGAGCATTTGGAAACCTCCTGCCGGAGAGGAAGTACCGCCCACATTGTTGATTAGGATATCCAGCGTTCCGTATTTTTCGATGATTTTTCCTGTTAGTTCCACTATATTGCTACTATCGGTCAGATCGGCTCCTATAAAATGATGTGCGCTTTCTTGTTCGGACGGCTTTCGTGCTGTTACCACAACTGTTGCCCCATTGGATGCCAACTTATCTGCGATGGCTTTTCCAATCCCTTTTGTTCCACCCGTAACCAGGGCTATCTTTCCCGATAATTCTTTATTTGATTTATCCATTATTGTTTGTAATTATTGAAACATTTGTTTCAGATTTATTTAAAAAATTTATTGTTGTTTTATTACCGGATCACGCAAAATAGTTTGCAGATGCTCCTGACTTTGTCCCAGTTCAAAGTGGGTCAAGTGGATTTCGTGGTGCATTCCGGATTTCTTAAATCTATTCTCTGTAGCAAATTTTTGCAGTATTGGCAGGGTTTGTAATTCTCCTGCAAAAGGTCCCTTGTGCAAAAGCTGTACACAAGTTCCTGCTGTGTAGGTAAAGTGCTCAAAGTCTTTTGCGAAAGAGAGATCGCTTGTTTGCCCAATCTCTTGGATGATTTCAGCTTTCACAAAGTCCGGAATGCGGATAGCAATACGATACTTCAACAGATCTAAATCTACCGTAGTATAGAAATTACCGATATCTACATATCCCACTTCTTCCTCATCAAACCAGTAGAATATTTCTACCACGCTGCTCGAAAATGCCAGATCTATTGCAGTATAATGCTGCTCCAGTACAGCAACAAATTCTTTGATGGCAGCTTTCTTTTTATAGAAAAGAGCCGTTCCGGGACTTCCATCTCCAAGAATAGACACATAGTTTGCTTCACCTATCTCTACTACTTCCGGCTTTTCATTTGCTGAGAAATAGTCTTTGTACTCTTGTAGTATATTCATAATTTTAAAACGTTTGTTTCAGATTTTGACAAAAAAATTATTGGTTGATTTGTTTTATCAGGAATGTTGCCATATTCTTGATGCGATTTTTGTCCTTGTGGATGATAAAAAATTCGTGCCAGCCACTAAAGTGGTTGATGATATAGTCCGTCAGCATAGCTGCATCCTGGCTTACCGTTATTTCTCCTTTCTGGATTGCTTTTTCCACTAAACCATTCAAAAGATTATAAGTAAAATCATTATCGGCTTTAATGATTTTTTGCACCTGTTCATCGGTTGCAGCTACCTCAAAAGTAGTTTTAATAGCCAAGCAACTGTTGGGTTCGTTTGTAATGACATAAACCGAAGATTGGATAAATTTTTCGATCGCCTTTATTGGAGATTTGATAGGCTCCAACTGTTTTAAGGCTTCCTTCATTCTGGTTTCGGTATAATGCTTTATACTACGGATAAAAAGCTCGTGCTTGTCGCCGATGGTGTTGTAAAGACTGCTGCTATTGATACCCATCGCCTCGGTCAGATCCCGCATCGTAGTGCCATTATAGCCTTTCCTCCAAAAGACATCCATTGCCTTGGAAACCGCTACCTGTTCGTCAAATTCAACATTTCTTGCCATAATTCTTTGCAAAGATATAAAAATATCTGAAACAAGTGTTTCAAAATTTAATATTTAGCTTTTCGAATTAGTTCAATAAGCTCTTTTTGTAATCTGATGGGGAAAGCGAAGTTTTACTTTTAAATAGTTTATTGAACGACTGTGGGTGTTCAAATCCTAAATGATAAGCAATTTCAGCGATGGTCAATTCATCCTTTGCCAGATATTCCTTTGCCTTTGCTATCACTTTTTCATGAATGTATTGTTGGGTATTCAAACCGACCAGGTTCCGCAACAGATCGCTCAGGTAGCGTGGCGTTACATTAAGATTTTCTGCTACTGAATTTACGGTCGGCAATCCCTTAATCAGTAGTTTATCATCCATAAAATAGTTTTCCAGCAACTCTTCTAATTTGGAAAGAATATCATTATTTACAGCTTTCCGGGTTAGGAACTGCCGGTCATAAAAGCGATTGGCATAATTGAGCAACAATTCAATTTGTGAGATGATTACATCCTGACTGAATTTATCAATGCGTTCGCACAGCTCCTCCTGAATAAATCTGTAAATACTCAGAATTGTTGCTTTTTCCTTTTCGGAAAGATAAAGGGCCTCGGCTGCCGAGTAGCCAAAAAAACCGTAATGTTTGATCTGTGTATTTAACGGATAATGTCGAATGAAATCGGGATGGATATGGAGTGTCATCCCACTATAATCAGCTTCTTCATCCTGCATTTTCAATAACTGACCGGGTGCTATAAACGACATTCCACCTGCTTCAAAATCATAATATCCTTGACCATATCTCAGTTTTCCGGAAAAGTTTGTCTTGAAAGATATCTTGTAAAAGTCGAGTATAATTCCCTGTTCAAAATCCTTTGGGTCAAACTCAGCATCTCCATAATTCATTATACTAACCAGCGGATGTGACGGAGCCGCTTGCCCCATTGCTCGATGCAATTGTGATAGTGAACTGAATATGACAGGCTGTTTTTTCATAGTACAAATTTAAGTAATTCATAAAGAAGTTGCTTCTGCCAGATTTGTATTAAATCAGACAGAAACAAAGAAACTAAAATACAAATTGTGAACGTGTTTTTTCGAATTGTCCTTCGGGTGTCAATTCCAAGCGTTCCCTGTATAAACTTACAGCATCATTACCTGCTATATACCTTAGCTGATCTTTGTTGTCAGTGGCTGCATCATAAATAATCCCGGCCACGCCTTCTGCTTTTGTATAATTGGCAAGCTGCTCCTCGCTATAGCCCTCACTTACTTTTGCTACAAGTTGGGCGTATGCATCGTGCATTCCTCCCTGTAATGACCTTCCCGCAAAATCAGTCTGCATTCCACCCGGTGCTACCACTTTAACTTTGATACCAAATTGAGCCAATTCGTAAGCCAGCCCCTCGGAAAAACCATCTACAGCAAATTTGGTCGCATTATAAATCGAACAGGTGGGATAGCCCATTAATCCAAATGTGCTGGTAATGTTGATAAAGCTTCCACTTTTCCTTTCCCTAAAATGCGGAACAAATGCTCTGGTTACGTTAATTACACCAAACAGATTGGTGTGCACCTGCGATAGAATTTGTTCGTTTGTCAAAGCTTCTAACGGACCTATCAGACCGTAACCGGCATTATTCAATACTACATCGACCGAATAGGATTGTAAAATAGTCGAAACTGTTTTTTGAATTACAGCACTATCAGTAACATCCAATTTTACTAATGTTACATTTGGAAGTTCTTTTAATTCATTTTCTTTTTCAGGATTTCGCATCGTTGCAATAACGTTCCAACCCTTTGCGTGAAATAATTTAGCTGTTGCTTTACCCAGTCCTGAAGAGGCTCCCGTAATGAAAATTGTCTTTTGCATAATTTCTTTGTTTTAATTTAACTATGCAAAGATGGGCATTGCGAAAAGCCATAAATTAATCTAAAATGAGATATTGTAAGCCAAAATGACGTTTGTTTTCAATTTGTAACCCTTTTTTGTAAATCGTCAGCAAAAAGTGGACACGATATTTTAAAAACTTAAGGAGTGTTTTCATCAAAAACGTTAGATTTAATTATGGGAACACCAAAGAAGAAGAGCACGGAATCATTTGTAAAAGACATTCGTAAGAATACGCGCAGGATCTTTACCGCCGAACAGAAGATTTTGATCGTTATGGAGGGTCTTAGAGCCGAGACCTCTGTGGCAGAATTGTGCAGAAAGCACAGCATCGCCCAGTCCCAGTTCTACGCCTGGAACAAAGAGTTTATG
>NZ_ATZA01000009.1 GCF_000427965.1 Olivibacter sitiensis DSM 17696
ATTCACCGCTGCGTAACTGTTCCAGCGCTTTGTCCTTCATGGATTCAAAATCAAAATCGTTTTCCTTAATACTCATAATTACTATGTCAAAAATAATACTTCTATTTATTATCCTTGACACAGTTTATTTTACAGTCTCTTATCCTGTTTTCAAAGACACTCAGTGAGGGTCTTGAACTCGCTTCCTAACTCCTTGATTTAATATCTTTTATAAGTGATGGTTTTTGAGGTCTCGCTAGGGTCTCGTTGAACCAACTCCTTATTTTCCTATTCCATTTTGCTACACAAAGATACGAAATGAACCCGTATAATCTTTAGGCTTGTTGGTTTAAACTTATATTTTAAATGCTCCGCTCAAGAGTTCTTTCTCTGATCTTGATATTCCGATTTTATCGGCAACATTTTCCCATTGGCTTACACTACCTAATACTTCCTGGATGATGCTATCCATTTGTTTATGGCCAAGTCTAAAAAATTCACCTACACCTATAGCGAGATCAAAATCTAAGGAATTATTGTCCATGTCGATATTCAGTGACAGACCATTTTTTTCAACTGAAGGATTTATGTCATAAGCTGGGGATAAAATCCAACCTCCATCTGTCAAAATAAAACCGTGATTCCGTAAGTGATCGTCCGTATTGGAAATGGCAATATTGAAAACAATTCTACGCCATAGTTGGTGCAGGTTTTCTTCCACCTCTGCTCCATAAGTTTGAATAAATTCAGCGATATCCAAGTAACTTGCCGGATTGTCACGTATCGTGTCTTCGCTATTATTCGTCATGGTCATCGCTGAAGCGAAATGAATGCGTTCCCCTTGTTCCCTATCAAAGCGCTTGGTGAAAAATGTATGGTGATTGCCTGCTATCTTTTCGACTTTGGATGGAGCCATCCGTATTCCAGCTCCTATGGCCAATTGATACGCTAGGAATTCCCAAGCTCCTTTGTCAAGTGTATCATTCTTAGAAGGAAATTTGGCGATCCACAATTCATTGTTTTCATCCAGAATATTGGCTTTGGGGCGTGCGCCACCCAATGAGGAACCTGGCGCCATTAAAATAGCCAGCCACTCTTTTAGTTCATTATTGTTGTCGTCATTTTCGAGGCGATCGGCCGCATGCTGAAGCTCCCGAATCGAAGACCATGGCGGAGTAGGCGTTTCCTTGTTGTCATCTAAAAAAGGACCGTCGATATCCGTTTTGAAGCGCAATGCTCCCATACGGCTCTCATCGTACACACCCAGCAAATAATCTATATCATACAATATCGGGGCTTTTTCATTTCGCTCCCTGGCCAGCTGGGCAGCTCTTCTTTTCATCAATGTTCGTCCCCAAGTGTCAGGCATGCTGTCCAAAAAAACGCCGAAGTTCTCTTTGTCATTGGAATACTGCGCGCCAACGAAAAATTGGATACCAGGATCCAAAATTTGCAGATGTTCCGATTTTAGCCATATTTTATCATATTCGAAACTAAATGCTTTTTTCCCTTTGGCAAAGTGAGCGGAAAGTATGCCCATGAGTTTGGGATCTGGCATCCCTTTCCAGTGTGCATACACGTAAATGTCGAACTTGTCTTTTGCCATTCTTTTACTTCAATAATTCCAAATCCTGCAATTTTCTTCCTAAATCATCGTCCGCCGCTAATTTCAGCACATCATCTTGTAGACCCAATACCCTAAGTACATTCAAATAAGCACCAAAGGCAACTCCTGTATCCCCTTTTTCAATGAGGTATAACGTTGAGCGTGCAATCCCAGCCCGCTCTGCAACCTGAACGGTTGTTAGTTTGCGACGTTTTCTTGCAAGCTTTATATTTTCACCCACTTGCTCCATCAGTTTGTGGTACTTGGGAAAAACGACCTGTTTCTTCGTAGTCATTTCTAACTAATGTTTGTTATTACATACAAATATACATATTTTGATTGAAATAACAAACATATATATAATATGAACCTATTCTGGGATTAGATTATTCACGAGGGAATGTAGGTCAATAAATTGTATTCGATCTAATTTTGGAGTAATTCTTAATACTCAATGTGTTTTTTGTCAAGTAACTCTCTGAGTTTTTCGACAATTTCAGGGTTATCTACCTGATTTATCAAGAACTTTATATATTCAATTTGATCTGCGCTTAAAGAATCTTCAAATGAGAAGCTGTCCTGGAAACCTGCATTTACAAGGGAGTTGCTTACTATTGTTACATTATTATTAGATTTTAATTCTACCAACTCGATTGGCCGAAAACTCAGACAAGGAGGCCCTCCGTAAAGTACTATGTCATACCGTAACTCTAATGGATATAAATATTAAAGACGTATCAAGACAAAGATGGCTAGAAGGAGAAGACATTTTTCATGGCTTGAATTAAACAAAATTAACAAACAGCTTAAAAACATGATAACCAAAACAGTATTATAGGCGGCCAGGGCTTCGGAACTTGAAGCGGAAAACGAGAAGCTGAGAGAAGAGAATGAGCGGTTAAAGGAGTGAAGGCTGTATCTGACGGAAAAGTTCTTGCAATAAATAAGCCTCGGTGACGACCGAGACTCAAACCTTGACTTGGTTACGTTTCCCGAAAGAAAGAGGCTTTACCAAGCATAACGGTACAAATATACAAACTAAATCCTATCCTACGGTTGCTGATACCGTCATGCTTTTTTTAAATTGTACTGATCTTTGCGAACTATCGGAATATTCAAGATGATTTTGAGGACTGCGAAAAGCCGACTTAAAAAACAAACGACTCCACAAAACGGAATAAATAAGATGATTATGGAACATGCGAAGGAGAGTTTAAAAGAAATAATCAAAAACATAGAAAATTGTGAATGCTCTCAGCGCGGGATTCTCTCGTCGCCAGCAAGGCAGGCTGTCGATATTATACGAAGAACGGATTGCGGAGAAAAGACGTTTTATCAACAACTGGCGATTGATAACATCGAATCCATAATAGACAAGGATATGGACTATTTGGATGTATTAAGGTCTAAAGCAACTGTCCCAAAGCAGACGAAAGCTATGGCTGATGTAAAGGGCTATTTGAAAGATGAAATTAAGTTTTTTGTTGATCAATTGGATTAGGCGGCGTTAAAAATGCTTAAAAATTTCTGTGGCATTGGAGACTTTCTTATATTTAGCCCATTGAAGCAATGGTAGTACTGAAAAGGTAGCAAAGGATATAGTTTTTATAGACACTGTTAAGCACATGTATGTCATTGAGAGATAAGATTCGGCCTATAAATGGAAAGCATTCTATTCGGGAGGCAGTGATCAGTTTGTTTTTGGCGAACCCCATATTGAAGCCTTCGCGTTTCGAAAAGTTGATTCAAGCAGAATATGCCCATGTTTTTCAGAAATTCGGGGTGGTTTCGCAGTTGCAGGTACAGTTTCAGCGCAACGATGATGGCAGAGATGCTACGAATATCACCAATCAGGCTGAAGCAGGGTTCAAATTTTCGGCATTTGAATCTGGAAAGCCCAAGCGTGTGTTGCAGGGGATAAACGAGGCAGGAAGGACGTTTGTCTCGTACCATGAGCTGGGGTATGAGCGATGGGCACTTTTCTACAGCGACTATAAAGATCAGGTCAGGGCGTTGGGCAATATTCAGGCAGATATATTTATCAATGCGTTTAGTCTGCACTACATAGATGAATTTTTGTGGATAGATAAGGAGGGCGGCATAGACCTCTCCTTGTTTTTCAAAAAAAATCAAAAATTGCCGTTGGACTTCTTTGATTCCATCAATCCTATATTCAGCTTGGTAGCAGAGAAAGAAATCAATGGGGTGGTTTATTACGATAGGTTGGAGATACAGGTAAGATCGGATATCCAGCCATCCGTGGTCATAAGCCACAATGTGACCGAAGCATTACAGAAAGAGGTACAGCTAAGTGATTTGTTTCGTACTGATTTTGAATCGAAGCTGGCCGATATGCATGAATATAACAAAAAGCTGTTGAAGGATTTACTGACGGAAGAGATACAGCAGTTAATAGAACTTGTTTAGCGATAGGAACAATAAACTAAAAACCTAAGATGACAACAGTAGCAACAAGACCAATCACTTTGGATTATGCTGGATTTGCCACATCCTATTATGGCGGAAGAAACGACATGGATAGAATTACCGAGCCCGTAAGCGTATACCCGTCTGCAGAGCTTTTTGATAGAATAACTGGTTTCTTGGCCTTAGGAGATAATTGGGATGGCTACGGCGCTGTACCGCCGTCTTTTAGTGCCGTCAGAAATACCATGAAATTACTTGCGTTGTTGCCAAGGGATGTATTCAACCTATTAGATGTAGACGATATCATCTGTACGTCGTATGGAACTGTAGTAATGGATTTTCAGAAGGAGAACAGGCTTCTTTCCGTTGAGATCGGAGATAAAGGCTTGGGTTATTTTATGAAGCAAAATGACGAAATCACCCTTGTTCGGGAAAATGAACTGTTTAATGGTATAGCCTTTTCTTCCGACTTAAATAGGGCCTTTGCGGAATTGATCTAATGCACTATAATGCGGGAAGTTATATCTTTAGATATCGGTCCGGACGAGCTGCTCATAAGGGGAATAGTGCACCCCATGTTCTACAGCAACTCCAAAGGCAAGCTCAAGCGGGAAGCATTTATCCCTCCTCCCCAAAAAAGGGATGTCTCGCTATTAAGACGTCGTTATTGCCAAAGCGATTCTTTTTGTAAAAAACATTGTAAATCCATAAGAGTAGGAACAAGTAGTTATTGTGGCATGGCAGTATTTTTGGCTCGTCATGTAAGTGAATCCAACGATGAATCTATAAATGTAGCTGCTTCTGTAAAAGCCACTCCCATCGATGAGCATAATAACTATGTGGACGAAGGGCTAACCGTTTATGCAGATTCTTTGGGGTTGCCAATGCACGCCGACTTACTTTACAGCGTTCCCGTGCCACAGGGAGTACCAGCGACCCTACATCGGGTAATTGCCGATAATCTTTTGAAGTTAGCAAAGTATTTTCATGATCTTTCACCTGATTCCGATCAGTGGGAAGGAGACAGTTTGTCCGTCTAAATTATTGATAATTTCGCATTAATTATTAGACAACGAATTTTGCTTATCCCTTAAACACCTCTTCTCTATGCCACTCCAATCCTTCCTGCCTGGGCCAGTATTGCAATTTAGTAGGCAGCAGCATGCGCTTGCCCGCTAGCTGAGCCAAGCTATAAGCATGGCTTTCATCCTCGCGTACATGAGGCGATACCAAGATGCGGTACTCGCCATCCACGCTAAGCAGCCCACGGTCAAAAGCACGGTGCATATTGGGGCAAAGGGCCAGGCCATTGCTCACCCGATCGTCGTGCGAATGGCTGAAAGGCATGATATGGCAGGCATCTACAAAGCTATGGCCAAAGGCGCTCTGTGGATATTCCGCACCAAAGTACACCACTATTCCGCTGCAATATGCACCAGTGATTCCAGGGCAAAGTACACCAGTTTTTTAAGCAGGGTTGGATAGCGGTTTAGGTTTAGGTTGATTTTTCCCTGAGATTTTCAGGGACTGCCATTCCGACACAAAGTACACCAATAATTCCGCGGCAAAGTGCACCACTGGGAGTTTTAACAGTATTGCATAAGTTAGGGATCGACAAGATTACCCTACGATATGGCAAACAAACCCCTCAGCATGCACAAGATAAGATATACTAAAACAAGCTTTTGTAATAACAGTTGGAATGCCTATCTTTGTAAGAACAGTAGCTGTAACATGAGTGATAAAGATTTTAAGGCGTTAATGGAGCTGGCTGCCAGAAAACTGGAAGAAGCTAAGGCTATGTCTAAAAAAGAGGCTATACAATCGCTTAATAGTGCAGGTATACTTACAAAAAAAGGCAAATTCACTAAACCCTACACCGAATTAGAAAAGTTGGTAGTCGCCAAATAACCCTATTCGTAAATGTATGATTTCAGACCTAATACTGTAATCGGCTTCCATGGCTGTGATTTGGAAGTTAGAAATAAGCTGGTAAATAACCCCAATAACGTTGAGATTAGCAGAAAGCCCTTCGATTGGCTCGGGCACGGTATGTACTTTTGGGAGAACAATTATGTGCGAGCACAAGAATGGGCGGAGAATAAACACCGTCAGGGAGGTATTAAACGCCCAAGCGTATTGGGCGCGATTATTCAATTAGATTACTGTTGCGATTTCCTCGATGCTAAATTCATAAGGCTTTTTAGGGCTTATTATGAAATCATGGAGCAGAATTACGCCAACGCAGGCCAGGAACTTCCAAAAAACATGGATGCGGCAGATGACCCTCATCAAGATAAGCTCATTCGTAAATTGGACTGTGCTACGTTGGAATTTATGCATGCTACAATCTTGGAAGAAAGAGACGCTGACATTGCGAAAAAAGGCTTTAGCAATCAAAAGGTATTTGATACGGTTCGTGGTGTATTTATTGAAGGAGGCCCAGTATACAAAGGAGCTGGTATTTTTGAGAAAAGCCATATACAGGTTTGTGTCCGCAATATGAATTGCGTAAAAGGATTTTTTATACCCCGCGAGGAAGTAGAGTTTCCGTAAAAATTTTCTCTTAATGTTAGGGGATCTACCGAATGACCACCCTCTTTTGCCCTTATAAGCACCCTGTTGGAAGAAATGTTGGGGCTGCTCAGCCCGAAAAAAACCAAGTGCAGGCGATAGCCTAATGACTTAAATTTATTTGGTACCGCCCAGCTTTCATCCCTAGAGAAATGCCCCTCGTAGGCAAAGTCAAAATTATGCCTAATCGCACTATCAATTCGTTCATTGAACGTTTTCTCAACAAATGCTGATGCTTGCTTGTTCAACTCTTTCTGTACTTTGAGGCCAGACTTCCAGAGAGCTGTCTTTCTCTGTAAAAAAAGCTTGTCCCCATCAAATATTTCACCGATATCATCTGGGAAATAGGTAGCGCCTACGGTTGATTTGCCAGCACCGTTGGATCCCGTTATGATGAAGAGGTTTGGCATTTGCCCTATGATAGTTGGTATTTGATCCTTAGGTTATTGGCTTCGTCTTCGGCAAGCGTGGATATGACCCGAAAATCCATCCCGTTTGATAATTGCTCTACCAATTGGATGGTTCCGTCTGGATATTCCAGATAACAAGTAGCATCATCCAGATCTTTAGAGTTGATCATAAAGGGCAATCCATTGCCGAGACGCTTTTTCCTCAGCAGTCTTACCGCATGGCTACCTTTTTGCGCCAGTTCTCTTAAACTTGTTGTTGCCATAAGTCAGCAGCTATTTAAACACCGTTCTACGCAAAGCTAGGTAAAAATAGTTGAAGAATCGTTACCCTTTCATTGCGTAGTTCTTTTGTTTTTGATTTTTTTAGCCTATGCCTGTCCCGAAAACCATTGGAACAATTCTACTTCAATGCTATCAAATCACCTTGCCCATGATCTTCATCCTAGCGCACATGGGGCAATACCAGGACGCGGTACTCACCTCCCCGCTTGATGCGGGCAGAGGCATGGAGGTATTTTTGAAGGCTGGCGTTCATGGGGGTAAAGATAGCGATAAGCCATTGACTGGAGAGTCTTAATTTCGCAAGTCGCCAGACCTCGTAGCGTGGATAGTCTTTGTTATGGCGTATTTCGAGCTGTTCGATGAGTTTTTTCATGACTTATACTTATGCGCAGTTCATGAAGTTAAAGCTGGGATTAAGCTTATGAGCCAAGGTAGCGGTCTATTTGATGGTACGGTTGGATTTTCTGAAATTATATCGTAAAAATCAATCGTTATGTCGGATGAAATCCCCAGTCGCTGGCTGGGATTTTTGCTTTGTAAGTACCTCCGCATTCAATAAATTCAACGTGATATAGCACAATCCAAATCATATCTAACGAAAAATGACGGTTATTTCATTTTACGCAAAACGCCCTGTAACCACATAGGTAGCCATTTACTCCACATTTTGGAGCACCTGTACCGTCACCCTATCGTCAATCTTCACAGGTAGTTGAAATAACGGGTGTCTCTATGCCTAAGCGTATAAAATTCATCACTTGTAAAACTCTTTTTTCTCCCAGAGGTTAAACATCGGCAGATCGAACAGTAGGCCTAAGTATATCCTATGTGCGTTTTTTGGGGTGCTTGTGCCATCATTGAAATTCCGCAGGCGTGGCGTATACTGCACTCCTGTGCTGCCTACCAGCGGAGTGCCGGGTATGGAAATGGAAAAGTGAGCTGCGGGGCTTAGGAACTGTTCCCAGCGGAGTTCCTGTGGCAGCCCTCCATCTTGGTCGCCCAATCGGTAGGATACCACGGCACCGATGTCTATCAGCGTTGCGGTAAGGGAGTAGGTGAGTTTTCTGCGGTGCTGTGCCTGCCCGTTTTTTACCTTTACGTTGCCGGGGTTGAGCAGGTCTTTTTCAGACAAGTTCCCCCCTTTAATAGGCCTTCCCGTGCCCCATGAATACGAAATGCCTATGGGTGCGGTGAAGCCATAGACGGCGAAGCCCTTGAACGTGTCCTTGCCCAAGCCAAGTGTTTCTATTCCAAAGAAAGGACCAGGCAGGGTAACCAGGTCTAGGGAGCGCCACACGGTCCGCTTGCGCTTGTAGGAGCTGGGCGGCATTGCGTATGATTCTACCACCTTGGCCAGTTGTTTTTCGTCCCTTGCCAGCGCCACGTCTCCCAAAAAACCACTGAACTTGCGGATAAACTGGAAGGTGCGCCGATCCTGTGCCAGTAGTGAGGAAGAGGCGAGGCTATTTGCTGCGAAATATAGGTATTCACCTATCCTGTAGCATTGGTTCCTTAGATAGGGATCTTCTACATCGGTAGTATAGTATGTCATTTCGTTTAGCGAAAAGGTATAGATGGTGTCCAGAGTTATAGAGGTATCTCGCTTAGTACCCTCGTTGTGCCAAGCAATGCTCACTTTTGCTTTTTGATAAATTATATTTGCATCGACCTCATAGCTATTTATTGTGATTTTTTGTTTCTTTTTCCAATCCGTTTTAGCGTTATGGGCACCTAGGTAAACGTTGCTGATGGATAAATCGCCCTGTTTTAGTTTTCCCTTATCGGCAGATTTTTCATAGCCATCTAGTTCCTTTATGAAGGAATTGTTTTGGTAGTCATTTTTAGCGATTTGTAAAGTGTTATGTCTGTAAACAATGCTGTCTAAAATGCTAAGCGTGTTTTGTACGGCACCCGCATAGTTCTTTTTGTAGATGAGATTGTACGACTCCATAAGGCCCTCTACCGCATCGAATTGCTTTTTTGTATTTGCCCAGGCTTTGTTTGGTGAAATGGTGGAGTCCGAGAACAACGAAAATACCTTGCTTAAGCTCTTCCAGAGGTTGTAGGCATCGTAATAGTTGTCCTTGCCGCCGTTCTGTTCTAGCTGGGTCTGCTTATTGGCAAAATCGTTCTTCATGCGGTCTATCTCGCTGATGGTAATCTCCAGCTTACCGAGGAAACGGCACACCATGTCGCAATTCATTTCTTCGAGATCGCCGCCATTGGCAATGACACTGGAAAATAGCTTATGGTGCTTGATGTCCAATAGGCTGAACATAAGGGTCATTTCCTCGGGGTGCATGTTTTTGTACTGGTCGTAACCCAGCATATGGAAACGGGCCGAATCGTCTTTAAAGAAAAGTTCGGTATTGACCGCATAGAGAAAGGCTATGCTTTGCCCGAAATCGTTTTTATCTGGCTTATTACCGGGAGACATCAGATAGGCCTCCTTTATCACCTCCCTGTAGCTCTTGCGCTCGCTGAAGCCTTGTGCCAGTTTGACCGCGCCTTTAATGTAGTCCACATAGGAATCATCGGGTTTGTTTTTCGTGAGCCATTCACTGTATGCCAGATTCTCTGGCAGTGTCACGAAGTCCTTGGAAAGGGCATACTGCCACTGCGAGCCCAGGTTGGGTATTTCGTAGGTTTCCTTGCCATTGAGCAGCGACAGCGTACTGGGAAAAAGCTCCCTAAATAGCGGGTATTTCTCGGCCTGCTTGGTAAAGGTCTCAAAAAACCAGATGACGGTCTCCTGCTTCATCCTATTGGCGATATAGATGGCCAGCGCATCAATCATCTCCGATTGCGAGGGCATGCGGAAGCCCCCAGTGGTGGCTACCTCATTCTGGTACACGATCTGTTGATAGGAAGCCTGTATCTGGCTGGTCTGTGAGGCAAGCTTGTTGAGGTCGTAACTAGAGAGCTCGATTTTACCTTCGGTATCCAATTTCTTGAACAATGCTTTCCTGATTTCTATGTTTTTGGGGTCATTCAAAAGCTTGGCTATTTTCTGCTCTATATTGCTTACTTCAAGCTTGGATCTGGTAATCTCGTATTCATAATTGGATATTAGCCTGTTTGCTATATAGCTGGATACAATAGTGTTTGCCGCCTTGAAGAGGCTGTCCTTTTGCCATCTTTTCTCTTCTGGGGCCCACTCAGCATAATCAATTATTTTTATCGCATAATTTTTTTGAGTGTCTTGAACCGAGAAGCGAATGGTTAGGGGCCCCGATTCCGATTGCCATTCTTTCCACGCTAATTTATCCATGTTGTGTTCGCTCGTCCACAGCGTATAATTTTTTTGACCGTCATTTGCTTTAAGGGTTAGCTGTAAGGTGTTATTGGGGACGTCGTTCCATTCTACCGATAGGCCATTAAGGCTAGGTTTCCTAAGAGAATCTTGTGGTAGGCTGTCATTTGATGGAAAAGGCAAATTATGGATGCGCTGTTGCCATTGCGATAAAAGCGGGTCAAATTCAGTGGTGGCAAGCGTTATTTTTTTTAGCGTGTCTTCTGGTGGGAAAGACAAAATAAGGCTGTCCTTTTTCAAGGTAATATAGATAGATTCCTTTTTCAGTGATATGAAAAAATTCGTGGAATCAGTTTCTGCTGAGGTGTACATATGTACTTCGGAAGAAAAGGAGCTTTTTAGGCTTTTCAGCATCTTCAAATCGTCCGTTGCCGGAATTTCATCCAGGTGCTCGAGCGTTTTGTATCGGTTATATTTCTCTTGTTGCTTAAGCTCGGATAGTCTCAGCTGGTATAGACTTTTAAGTGAGCTGGCAACGAGGGCCGCTTCCTTGTTTTTACCTAACTCGCCTAGAGTTTTTTCGACGGTCGTGTCATCGTTTTTATAAAGTATATCCACGGGAAATGCCTGCATGTGGAGCGTATGATATTTTGCGTACAATTTGGGATAGCCTTGCATGACCGCCTCAAACCGAGAGCTTTCAACGCTAGAAACATATGCGTTGATGCCGGCCAATAAGTTTTTGACCTTTTCTTTATCGGTTTCGTTCTCCTGCCCCTGGTATATAAATAACTGCCGCGCTATACTGTATGCATTATACAATGAGTCCGGTTTGATCTTTTGTGCGCCGGCTTGTTCATATGAGCATAGCAACAAAACGAGAATCAGCAGGTTTCTTGCGGTAGATCTAGTTGTCATGATTTTTCGATTTATCCTGTCGATTGAAAATTGGATATAATGCCTTTGTTCAGATCAGCCTAATGGGAGTAACGTAATTGGCGGTAGCTACTGCTAGAAATAGGTTAAACCTGATGATGCTAATTTCCGCACAAAAAGCCTAGGTTTCAATACCTAAAAGCAGGTATTTTCTGTCTTACAGCGATAGGTAAGTATGTTTGATGCTTAAGTTCTTGGCTTCGTCTATGGAGATAAAGATAACGGTAAGCCATTGATTGGAGATAAACGAGCAGATAAGCTATACTTTCGACGAGGATGGAATAACTATCGTGGGAGGCAAATAACTGGTCTTACAAAAAAGCAACCTACGGGACACGCACTTTGGAGCGGTGGCCGTATGCAGCCGTCACGCGTACCCGGCTGTCTTCACCTTTTACGGATTTCAACTGCCCTTTTTGCGTTCCCTGCATTTCATTGCTGCCGATGGCATTCCGATGGTAGTCTATGCTGAGTTTGCCCACGCTTTTCAGCTTACCCTCCAGTTCGTCCGGGCCAAAGCGGTCGTAATACGTAAACTGGATGTCGCCCACGCTCTTCAGTCTACCCTTTACCTCTTCCCAGCCAAAGCGATCGTAATAGCTCAACTTCACGTCGCCTGCAGATTTTAGCTTGCCCCGGAGCTCGTCCCAGTCAAAACGATCGTAATAGGTGAGGCGAAGGCCATTGACCTCCTTAAGGTTGCCCCGTAGTTCAGACCAATCCGAAGGGCCATAGTACGTGATATCTTCCTCGCCAGTGCCATCCGATGCCAGATCGTCAACGAACAGCAATAGGCCTTCCCCGTCAATGGCTACCAACTGATGGCCTACCATGAACCGTACCGATAGCTCATCGTGGGGAGCCACCGTTACGGATACCCTGGACTGGCCCAGGCCCGTAGATATAAGCCCCCATAACACGAAGGTTGTGCTGGTAAATAAACGACCGATCATCCTGTTCTGTCCTTTGGGGATTTTGACGGATGGAATAGGCAAAAGTAAAACCATCAACGTCAAGAAATGGAAAAAAATTCAGGATACGAATGCGTTAGACTTAAACTTTTCCAAATGAGCATGCGCCAGTTCTACATGTTCGGGCCTAAAGAGATTGGCCTTTCGTGGGTTCCAGTTTTTGATGACCGCCATTACCTGAGCAAGGGAATTTACTCTTTCCTGTTTGTTGGCGTAGTCTACGGAAGCCAGTAGCTCCAGCGCGTAGGTGGACTCAAAGCCCTCGATCAGTTTCAGTACGGATTGCAGCCGATCTCGTTGTACGGGGCTCAATTCCGATTGAATGAAGCGTTCAACCTCGTCATACCGCTCATAATTGAGCAACAAGGGTTCAAAAGCTTTGGCTTGGTTTTGTTCCAGCCCCTTTAGGTATACACCGTTTACCGCACCCAGCACGTGATTGAGCTGTACCGAGTAAGGGCCGTAATGGTGGGCCCTGAAGGTAAGCCGTAAGTTCTCGCCGCTTTCTTGAAGGAAGTAGGCCAATTTGTTTGCCGAAAACAGGCTGCTGATATCACCAATAGTCTCATAATGGAACATCAGGTAGAGTAGCATTGCCTTGGCCGGCGTGAGCTTGGCATCCTGTTGTTTTTCTTCTGCCTGAAGGATGCCTTTTATCTCCGCATTGGGTTCGTAAATGAATATCTGCGCTTCCAGTTCCGACAGCTGATCGATAATCATGGGCCTCACGATGTTCCAATCCAACCCGCCGCTGCCGCAACCCAAGGGTGGCAAGGCGATACTTTTGATCTGATGTTTTTGGATAATGTCTTTCAATGCCGGGAGCCCTTTCTCGATGTATTCGATTTTGGAAGGAGCCTTCCAATGCTCTTTCGTGGGAAAATTGATGATGTACCTTTCGCGCATGAGATCGCCGTCTTTCACCACCAGCATTTGCCCGATCTTCAGCTCACCTTTTTTGCAGTATTCTTTGTAAACCTTGTAATTCTTGGGGAACTGGTTCTTGAACTGCAACGCAATGCCCTTGCCCATCACGCCTACGGTGTTGACGGTATTGACCAATGCCTGAGCATCGGATAGGAGCAAATTACCTCTCAAAAATATGATCATCAGTAGTATAACTTTCCTTCACGAGCTACCTGTACAGGTATTTCAAAATCTAATTTACGAACAATATTCTCGATTTCCACCCTTTTTCCTTCGGTTTTTACGAAAAGCCTATCGATAAGGGATACGGGAATGTGATGGCGTACAAGAAACTCCGCTTGCTTGAAGTCCCTACGCTCGAAATCGTCCTCGGTATTCTTCCAATCTTTTGACCGAATAATATCCCATTTTAACTGATCAAGATATGTAGGGTCGTTGAAAAAGAGGGCCACCTTAGTTTTGGCATGACGGTCTGTAAACACGTACTGCATGCCCCTTTCAATGATGCGTGCAGAATCAATAACAACGTGGACGATCTCTTCTTGAGGATATTGCCTTACACCCTGAAATCCATGCATAACCATGTATAGCATGGGTGAATGACCCCAGAAGTAAAATGGAATGTATTCGCCGAGATTACCATACCCATCTAGAGGTATGGGGTGGTCATGCCTATCGGCAATAAGTTTCTGATGCCCGATGTTGATATAGTTCGGGTCATGAAGTGGATGCAGTTTGCTGCATAAACCATGTGTAAGAATGTATTCAACATTCTGCCAGTGAACAATACGGAAAATGTATACTGGATTTGGTATTGCCATAACTTAGCAAAGATAGGAAAAGCCAGATTGTAATCGTCTCTGAAAATAAACTGAATCCTTGTCAATGGAAATATTATGACGAGCAGAGTCCTGATCGATAGCCAACCATCCACCAGTCTGACAAAAAGCTCAGAGATAGTCATCAAAAATACCGATGCCTCCATCATCAAAATGCTGGATACGGTATCCAAAACCCAGAACAAGCGCAAGGCGGTAAGGAAAACCCACCAAGTGGCTGCTTATGCCAGCTTGAAGCAGATGGAAAGCTTTGTTATGAGCTGATAGATAGTAGTAGCTTTCAGTATTATGCATGGGTCATTTGTTCAAACGCGTTGAACTGATTTTCCAAAAAAAGCAACCTACGGGACACGCACTTTGGAGCGGTGGCCATATGCAGCCGTCACGCGTACCCAGCTATCTTCACCTTTTACGGATTTCAACTGCCCTTTTTGCGTTCCCTGCATTTCATTGCTGCCGAAAGCATTCCGATGGTAGTCTATGCTGAGTTTGCCCACGCTCTTCAGGATGCCTTGGCCTGGCCCGTAGATATAAGCCCCCACCACACGAGGGCTGCCATGGTAAATAAACGACCGATCATCCTGTTCTCTCCTTTGAGGATTTTGACGGATGGAATAGGCAAAAGTAAAATCATCAACGGAAATGTTACGCTCGGGCGCAACCGCATTGATCCAAGAGAGGGCTCCCGAACGGTCGGTATTGTTTTTGGCAGGCAGCAGCACACGTGACTGCCCGCTAGCTGTGGCAAGCTCTATTTGAAGGCTGGCCTTCATGGGGGGAAGATAGTGATAAAGCCTTGAACGGGGGTGTCTGAAAAGTACGGGTTGCACTAACGACAAGGGTCACTAAGAACACAATGCGTTCGTAAACAGCAGCTTGTAATTGTGTCCTTTGTGGTTGTAAGTGACTTATTAGACCCCCCAATAATTAAAGATCTTTCATCGTTTGCCTATATTGATGGGGACTCAGATTCTTAATATTTAGGAGCTGTTAGAAATTTACAAGAGAACATGTAAATAGTTTGCGGTATCATTAAGCCCATTTCTTCTTAAATTCTCCAATACTTCAAACTCGTCCATTGCTGGATTTTTTTTACTTAGAACCATTTCTGTAAATGCTGTTATTGCTTTATCCGAATTTAAATCAATTATATCTGTTAAGAAGTCATCTGCACTTTTTGCTGTTAATCCAAAAGAATCAAGATACTCTTGAGGAAAGTCTTTCAAATTGTTTGTAACGATAACATTTGCATTTGTTTTTATTGCAGCTGCTAAAACGTGACGATCTTTTGCATCTGGCAAAGTCAAATTTTTGATTAAACCTGAATAATTTTTCACTAATGCGTCTGGGAATGCCAAATTAGCTTTCTGAACTCTTTTTTCGGCTTCTGGCTCGGTTACTCCTTTCCTAACCATTACATCTTTCCATTCATCAAAAATATTTTCACTCCATTTAGGAGTATAAAGTTCGTAGTGTGCAAACCAAAACAATAAATCCCGAATTATTACCGGATATATTACGTTCGTATCCTATGAATCATACAATCCAAGTTCCTCGTCAAAATTCATTATATCAATAATGTTCTTTTTCTGTTCTTCCTTCATTTTTTGCTTATATTTTATTACATCTTCAAATTTGATTCTACGGTGTTTACCTACCTTAACAAAGTCAATTTCACCATTTTCTAAGAGCTTAACAATATGAGGGCGTGAACAACTAAGTATTTCAGCTGCCTTTTGAGTAGTGACTTCAGTAGCTACCGGAACGATAGAAATGGGTTTACCTTCACTCATTGCTTTTAAAATGTCGCCTAAGAGTTGTAATGCCCTGAAAGGAATTTTGATCTTATCTTTAGTTTCTTCAATCTCAATTTCCGCTTCATCAGTATTTATTTGCGACAAAACAGAAGCTAACGCAGAGTAAGATGCTATAGCAACTTTTTGCTCTACCTTAGACGGTCTTTTTATTTGATCGAGAGTTTCCATAGTGACTGTTTTTAAAACACAAAAATAAACGAAATAAACGAAACAAATGAAACGGGCTTCCGTTGCAATACCGGTAACTTCCTGCGTGTATTTCTTGTATTGAAAATCTGCTTATCTTTAAGACTGGCAAGGCATCGCCATATTTGTTCAGGTACAATGGAGCGCGTTTCGAACGATTAAACTAGCTGTACCTATGAGTTTGTCCGTCGATGATACAATAGCGCTATCAGCGCTTCCCCTGTTCGTTTAGCTTTAGTACCCAGTGGTAGTAGCGAAGCGTTTCATCGTCCGAGTCCCTTATGTCCTTTAGGCGCCTGTCCAGATCGTAGCTTAGGGTAGCATTGCCTATCGCCCTGATGCGGCCATTCAGATCATAGGATATGTCCTTGTTCCCCAAGCGGCGTACCCTGTCGTTCAGGTCGTATTCGACCTGCTTGTTCCCGATGCTGCGGAGCTTTCCGTAAAGATCATAATCCAGGGTTTCATCGCCTACGCTGCGGGGCCTACCCTGCAGGTCATAATCCACACCCTTTGAGCCTATGCGCCGTATACGCCCCTGCAGGTCATAATCTACATCCTTTGAACCTATGCGCCTGATGCGGTTATAGAGGTCGTAGCTTATGTCTGAATCTCCTATGCGCCTTACCCTGTCGTTCAGGTCGTAGTCGATATCCATGTTTCCGATGCGGCGCACCCGGTTTTGGAGATCGTACGATATATCCATATTGTCAGATGTGCCTATTATATTCTTGCTGGGGTTTATACCTATGACGGAGCCGTCAGTGTTCAAAGCTATCTCCACGTCCCCTACCGTGACCAAATAAGACGGCGGGTTGAGCTGGCCATACGCGCAACGGCAGAGGAGGAATAGAATGAGGAGCGATGCATATTGTACGTGTTTCATAAAAATGGTTCTTATATGGCTAAAGACGGTAATCTGTCTCAATGGTTTAAGCTGGTGATGAATTTCTTAGGCTTTGCTGCCCGCCTGTCCCCCTTGAAGAGGGGAGCGTGCTGGACAAGTGCCTAGGAAAGGGGGCGGTAGGTGTTGATTTTTCCAATCCTCCCCCTGCCAGCACTCAGTCCCACCGCGCCCCCCTCGAAGAGGGGGACAGTATGGTGTACTACCTTTGCAGGTCGCTATCCCCCTCTGGAGGGGGTAGGGGGAGGTAAGCCCTAATAATTCAAAGGCCTTGGTGCTTTTCTATATAGTTGACAAGTGTACGCTCAACGTTACCCATGTCATGCAGTACCTCAACATCCGTGAAACGTATAACGGTGAATCCCATCGCTTTCAATGCTTGCTCTCGACGGGTATCGTTCTCGGCAACTTCCTCAAACTGATGCGTCAGCCCGTCCACTTCAATAATCAGCATAAGCTCTTTACACATGAAATCGGCGATGTAATTCCCGACTGGCCGTTGCCTGTTAAATCGGTATCCCAGTAGTCGTCTTCCGCCCAATACATACTTCCACAGACATGCTTCTGCCTTGGTCATGTTTTTTCTGTTACTGCGTGCAAACGACCTAAGATTCGGGTTGTAATTCCAAAGATTGTGATTGTTTGCTTCCTCCATGACATGGTTGTTTTATCAAAGGTAACGATTTTACCTCCCCCTGCCAACGCTCGGTCCCACCGCGCCCCCCTCGAAGAGGGGGATAGGTATGGCGTGCTACCTGTCTGCTGGCAAGTTATAGTCATGGGTACAAGAAAGCTCTCATTGAATCAGAAATATGCTAATGTGCTTAAAATTACTCGTTTATGGGTATTGTCAGGCGCAGCTGGTCTACATAAATTTGTAATTGACAAGTGATAACTCACATACATGTAAAAGGGCTACTTTTTAAAAGTACAAGAAGGATAAAAAGAAATGTTTTTGTCAAGTCTTTAAAAAATGAGCCCTTGTTTTAGAATAAGAACCCATGGGGAAGGTTGGGATTTCTGAAACTTATACAAGGTTAATACCAAAAGTAAACCAATTATCAAGTACGGTGTAGCGATTCCCAAAGCACCAGCAATGCATAAGCATTCATAGGAAAAGGCACCGATAAATTTATCGATCAATTTTAACGGTTTTCTCGAAAATTCACGTCGGGCAAAGCAGAACAACGACGTTAAACAAAACAGTATGCACAGGGTGGCCGAAAACTGTTTAGAGTAGGCAATATCAAAAGTAAACATTAATTATGGAGAATTTAGGAAAAACGAGTGTTTCGTTGGGCGCTGATGTCATAGCGCTTCAACAAAGCGGTCTGGTTAACTCAGACCTCACGCTGAGAGAGATTGCCCTGGCCTCGGTGAAGATCCCGGGCCTTGGTGGCGGTAGCCCAGTTGCTTGGGAACTGATAAACCGCGATTTTGTATTTAAAGGAAAGATTGACGACCTAGGCTCTTCCATTACCGCCGAGCAAATAAGTTATATCCAGGATTCCAAGGTGCTGAATTTCGATATAACACTTGGTAAAATACTGGAAATGTCTTCAAGGATCCCCAGCCTTGATAAAGGCAGCCCCGTTGCTTGGGAATTGATAAACCGCGATTTTGTATTGCGAGGGAAAGTGGGCGACATAGCTACACAGGTTATAAGGTAGGCCCTGCCTATTTATTGCCCCGATCATTCTATCGGGGCAATAAATTAAAGGACTATATATGGTAACAGTATGTTTAGAAAACAGAAGGAAAGATGAATCTTGTAGAAGAAAATAACCAAACAGTGGCTCTGGAGAGAGCGAGTTTGGCTGTTAGGTGGATCACCGACAACTTGGAATACTTCGACCCCTGGCAAGCAAATGAGCTTTCGATGGAAGGCGTTCAGGCATTGGCCGAGCTGACGATCGTTTATACTAGGCTTACCAAGAACGACCGCTTGTGGAGCGAGCTAGATATGGATGGAACCATTCGGCCAAAATGGTTGGCCCATCTGGAACATAAATTGCGATTGCCTGCCGTAGCCGAGCTCTCCCGGAAAAGGCCAGTACAGTCTTTTCCTTATATATTGCCCTATCTCACACTTAGGTCTATCGGTTGGAAAGATGCCTTCTATGAAAAAACGCTGGAGATGCTCGATGAATGGGGATTTCCTGATGCACAGGAAGTAGTCCCTTTTAGGGAATTGGATGTAGTTTATTTTTACAATATCTCTGGATATGGCGAAAAGAGGCTCTTTGCCGATTCTTATGAAAGAACCTTTTTGTCCAAAATGAAAAATGCCGTCTATATCGATAACGATTCTGCCTATTCAATCACGCACACTATTCTGTATTTGTCCGATTTTGGTTTAGAGTACCCCATGTTACTGGAACCCAGAAAGGAACTTGTACAAAGTACCATAGAATCGCTGATAGTCCATTATTGGCGATTGGGAAATTGGGATATCCTGGGAGAATTGTTGTTGTGCGCAGAAATCATGGGAGTGTCTGAAAGTAGCATTTGTCCCATTGCCACGGAAAGGTTCTATTCCTTTCATCAGACGGACGGATCTATCAATGGCAGAAAGGACCTGTCCGAAGACCTCATTGAAGCGAGTTTAAATGACGATAAAAAGGCCATATTCTCGCTCTGCTACCATACGACCATCGTGTCGCTCCTGCTTTCTCTACAAATTATATCCAAAAGTCATGAAAAAAATAACTGAAGTAATAGGTGCTGCCGCCATTTGGCTACAGAACTACAATGCCGAATCAGGGCAAGAGCAGGAAATGGTGTCTTACGGCCTGCAGCTCATAAAAAACCTGGACAATGGCATTGCTCCAAGCCTCTATGACAATATCCTTCCAGAGGGAGCGGATCCCATTGATGACATAACAGACTTAATTGCGCTGGACAGAGAGGCATTGTTGAACTTTTGCAGAAGCTACCAGTCTGCAGATTTGCTCAAGACAGCCGAAGGAGCGGAGTCCTTGATAAAATACCTGTCGCATTCCTTTGCGCGAGCGGACGACATACAGATGGTTTCAGTACTTCTCAGGCTTCTTGTATTGATTGACCATAACCTGGATTTGAACGATGACGGTTGGGGCTTTTTATTGAGCCAACAGCAGGCGGATGGTTCATTCGGTCTGCTATCGGCCGAGATGATGCTGATGGGTACTGCCGATAGGGCTTCGCTATCAAGTTTGATGATGACCATAGAAGTTTTGACCACGCTTGCGATGGCTTTGACTGCCACGCGTGCAATGCAGCATCAGGTCATATGAAAGGCGAATCTTGACATTCGATCTTCCCTACGGTCATTTAATGAGGTAATTGACTAAGTCTTCCGGCAGGTACCACTGCGGGTTATGGTCGGCGGTCATGACCCAGGTTTTCCAGTTCTTTTGTTTGGCACGCTGGTAGAAAAAGTAAAAATCATCGTCGGCTTCCTGTTTGCCTTCGTCTACGGTGAGGATGTAGGTAGAAGGAATCTTGCTGGTCAGCTCCGTCCTCCTGAGCTGGATGGGCTGCGTGAAGGTAAGCACGGATTGTGGCACATCCTTGGGCAAGGGCTTATCGGCAGGTACCCAAAAGGGAACAACCATGCCATCTTGTACCATTTTTTCCAGCCCTATATTGGGCGCGCCTTTTTCATTTTGTACTACGCTCTCGCCGTCCTCGGGCAAGAAGGCGTCTAGGTAAATCAACTGGCCGATACGCTCGGGAATGCTATCGGCCACGCCCGTAATGACCATGCCACCGTAGCTGTGGCCCACGAGAACTACGTTGTGCAGTCTCTCGTACAAAATAGTATTGACCACGTCCTTGATATGCGTACTGAGGTCTATCTGTGGTGAGGCTAAGTGTACACGCTCACCCAGCCCCGTGAGCGTGGGGCGATATACCTGGTGCCCTTGGGCACTTAATAGGGAGTCTACCTTCTTAAATGACCACCCACCCCCCCAAGCACCGTGGACTAGGACAAAGGTCTTCTGTTGTGCCGTAAGCGCAGTGAAGATGAAACAGAGGGAAAGGAGCAAAAGCAACTTTTTCATAAGGCAATACATTGGTTACCGAGCAAAGATAACGAAAAATCTTAGGGCTTTAAGGAGCTCAATCCACTATGGTCATTTCCCCTCTCAATGGAATCTCCACGTAGTGGGCCACATCCGCATTGCTCTCAAAATGCCCCTGTAGGTACATCAGCTTGGTGACGGCGGCCTCAAAAGTGAGGTCATGCGCGCTGAGCACACCCATGCCCTTGAGCCAATGGCTGGTCTCGTACCTGCCCAGCTCTACGGCACCCACCTTGCACTGCGAAATATTGAGGATAATCTTGTCGTTTTCTATGGCCTTGCGAAGCAGGTCCAGGAACCATTTGTCCGTGGTGGTATTGCCCGAACCATAGGTGTACATGATGATTGAGCGGCAGTCTGAGTCGAGAATGGATTTCATCACATTGGGGCTGATGCCCGGAAAAAGGTAGAGCACGGCCACGGAAGTGTCTATTGCCGTATGGAGGATAAACTCCTTGCCCGTATTGTCCATCAAGTCATTGGTATTGTACTTGAGGTGTACCCCTGCCTCCACCAAGGTGGGATAATTGGGCGACCGAAAAGCTTCAAACTTGGCCGAGTTGTACTTGATGCAGCGGTTGCCCCGGAATAGCTTGCTATTGAAAAAAATGCATACCTCCTGTATGAGCGAGCGCCCATTTTTCTTGGCAGAGGCAATTTCCAAGGCGGTAATGAGGTTCTCGCGGGCATCGGTCCTTATCTCGCCTATGGGCAATTGCGATCCGGAAATGATGACGGGCTTCTGAAGCCCCTCCAGCATGAAGCTTAGCGCCGATGCGGTGTAGGCCATCGTATCTGACCCGTGCAAGATCACAAAGCCGTCGTACTGCTGGTAATTGTCACTGACGATCTTGGCTAGGCGCACCCATATGTGTGGATTCATATTGGAGGAGTCTATGATCTGCTCAAAGGAATGTACCGTTATATTGATGTCCATGAGCTTCAACTCGGGGACATTGTGCGATATGAGGTCAAAATCGAAAGGCACAAAGGTGTTTGTGTCCGCATTTTTGACCATTCCGATGGTGCCGCCCGTATAAATGATTAAAATTTGATTCATCGCGTGGCTTGTTTAAGATTGAGCAATCAAATTTATCATTTGGTTTTAATGTGCACTGCTATTTTTGATACGGCTTTGTCAACGTTTGGCGACGATGGCTATGATATTGGCTTTGCAAATGAGACATTCCTGTTACAAATAAGGGCAAATGGCCTGTTTCGATCAAATTTTGAAAATAGTTTTAGAATTTTCAGTGGTGATCTCTGCTACTTCTTCTAGGGAGATTTCCTTAAGCTCTGCTACTTTTTGCGCTATAAATGGGATGTAGCTGCTCTCGTTAGGCTTGCCCCTTTTTGGTACGGGAGCCAGGTAGGGCGCATCTGTTTCCAGCACGATATGCCGGAGGTCTAGCTCCTTTACCACTTCTGCCAGACCGGAATTCTTATAGGTCACCACACCTCCAATGCCCAGATAGAAGCCCAGTTCTATGGCATGCTGGGCTTGTTCCTTACTACCCGTAAAGCAATGGAAGATGCCGAAAAGCTTCTCGTCATGGAGCTCTTCCAACAGTGCAAACTGCTGGTCGAAGGCTTCACGGCAGTGGATGACGATGGGTAGGCTTCGCTCCTTGGCCCATTGCACCTGTATCCTGAAAGCTTCCTTTTGCCAATCCAATGTACTTTTGTCCCAATAGAGGTCCAGCCCTATCTCGCCAATGGCATATACCTTGTTTTCCTGTAGGCTGCGGTGGATAATATCCAGTTCTTGCCGAAAGTTTTCCTTCACGTCGCAAGGGTGCAGGCCCAGCATGGGGAAGCAATTTTCGGGATATTGCGCGGCGGCGCCGAGCACCTTGGGGATGCTCTCGCTGTCTACATTGGGCAAAAAAAGACGCATTACCTCATTGTCTAGGCAGCGCTGAATTTGTTGCTGCAGGGCCTCGCCCTCATGGTAATAGATGTGGGTATGGGTGTCTGTAAGAATCATGAATGGTGCTTTTCGGCAAAGATACGAAATAAAAAGACCTTGTTGGGAGCACCTGGCGCTGGAAGCAATACTTGGTTTGCCGTAGAATTATTTAACTTGATTTTTGCACGGCAGAAATGTATCATTGTAGCTATGTTCAGGAAGACAACATATTGCTTATGGGTTTTTCTTATAGTCCTCTGCACAGGCACTGCAATGGCTCAAGGCTTGCGCATCATGGGCAATAGCTACCCAATCCATGAGCGAACGGCGATCGACCTTTTCAGTGAACGGTCGTCATTAAAACAAGGTACGCTGAGCGAGCGACTGGGTTTAAGCTTTGATCTTCGGCTGGACAAAGGGCATGCTTATGGAAGTGTCCTGCGGATAAAACTTCTTGATCCGGCCAAAACGCTCAATCTTTTTTGCCGAAGGCTGGATACAGGCCTGTTGGAGTTCAAGCTGACGGAGGAAGGGAAAGGGCAGCTATCGACCATCACGCTCGATCCCAGCTCTTTTCGCAAAGACCAATGGATCCCTGTCGTACTGGATGTCGACATCGCTCAAGGCCGGATCAACTGGCATATCCTCGACAAAAAGAGCAGTGTTGCTTTTCCGTATCGGAGCATCACGTATGAGGGCATCTATTTGGGCAAGCACGATATCAATATCGACGTGGCGGACTGCTCCATCCGGGAGCTAGAGCTGAGCCTAGACCAAGAGCGCATAGGCATTCCCTTTCGGGAGAGCAGGGGCAATGTCATCCACGACCTGTCTGGCAGGGCCACTGGTACGGTATCGCACCCGGTGTGGCTCATCAACGAGTCCTTTTACTGGAAAAATAGCTATTCGCTAGACCTACAGGAGCCAGGGGGCTACCAGTTTGACGAGGCCAGTGGCCGTATGCTCTTTTTCGATCGCCACAAGTTGCGTGCGCTGGACCTCTCCAACTACAACCTGGCTGAATGGACACTGGAGCCGGCCTTGCCTATAGACATTCGCCTGGGCAATAGCTTCATCAGCGGAGATAGCCTCTATATCTATGAGGTAAACGATCTGGCCGTGGGCGATCCCACTGTCGTATCTTTCAACCTGGAAACACTGCAGAGTAAGATCGTCAGCCGCGACTACCTGGACATGCAGCTGCACCACCATACTGGCCAGCGGACACGGCGCATCCCCTACCTGCTGTTTGGCGGTTTTGGAAATGATCGTTATAGCAACGCCTTTCTTATGCTCAATACGCAAATGGGCCGTTGGGACACCATCATCACCAGCGGCGATACCATCATGCCGCGTTATTTCACCTCCTCTTTCTATGTGCCGGAAACCGAGCAGCTCTACCTTTTCGGGGGCATGGGCAACGATGTAGGAGACAATACGCTGGGGCGTAGCTATCGCTATGACCTATATCGCCTAGACTTGGCCTCCTTCCACCTGCAGCGCCTATGGGAAAAGCAGTGGTCTGGCAGCACGCTGGTGCCCACGCGCAACCTCGTACAGGAAGGCAGCGACGCCTTCTATGCCCTTATGTATCCAGAGTACCGTTCGGCATCGGCCCTGCAGCTCTACCGCTTTTCCATGAAAGATGGGATCCACATCCAGCTGGGCGACAGCATTCCCATCCGCTCGGAAAAAATAAAGACCAATGCCAACTTGTTTTTCTATCGGCAAATGAACACGTTCTATGCGGTAACGCAAGAATTTGATGCCGATGAGATACGATCGAAGGTGACGGTGTACGAGTTGCGGGCTCCTGCCGTGACGGCCGCCCAGCTGGATCAATATAGCCGACACCCTGGCTCAAATGGCCGCTGGTATATACTCATGGCAATGGGTCTGATGGGCTTGGGCTCCATTGCCTATCTATGGCTACGCCGTCGGCGCAGGGCACGGGCAAACTTGGCGGCACCGACATCAGCACAGCCCGAGGCTGCCCCACAGCAATTGCCCACGAAAAATGCCGTTTACCTCTTTGGCAAGTTTGACGTTTTCGATGAAAAGGGGACAAACATAGCTCACCTGTTCAGTAGCCGCCAGAAGCAGGTACTACTGCTCTTTTTGGCACAATACCCCGGTAAGGGCATAGATTCCGCTGAGCTGAGCAAGCAGCTGTGGCCAGAAAAGGAAATTCCAGCTACCAAGAATATTCGTGGTGTTACACTCAATCAATTTCGTAAGCTGCTGAGTTACCTGCAAGGCATCACGCTGGTCTATAGCGACGGCTGCTATCGGCTACAGATTACCAACTGTTTTGTAGACTTGCTGGCTTTTCGCGAAGCCCTGGTACACCATGAGGAGGACGGCCCTCTTACAGCGGCCATCTTGAATAGAGGTAGATTTCTAAAAAATACCGAACACGAATTATTTGACAACTGGAAAGAGGAGGTCGAGCATAAGGTAGTCGCCATTTTGCATAGGCAGCTCAAGGAAGCCTTTGAGCGGGCAGATTATGCCCGTTGTATTCAGCTATCCCGCCTCTGCCTCGACAGTGCCCCCTTAGACCTAGAAGCGGCGGCATACGAAATTAAGAGCATGATGCGCCTCAAGCAACGCATCGAGGCCAGGCAGCGCTTTGAGCATTTCCGTGCCTTCTATCAAGGCATTATGGAGGAACCGCTTCCTTTCACATTTGATAAGTTGCCAGATTAGTCAAAAAAAGTTGGACGTTAACCGCTGTATTAACCCCTAAATTAACCGTATTGATGTATTATTGAATCGTTTTAGCAAGCGCTATGGAGCGTTTGCGGCCAATTAAATCAAGATTACCCTATATTGTAACAAACCAATTTTTATGAAAAAAAGAAGACAAAGCTTGTTCTGGCTCCTAACGGCCTTTGCAATCTACCTGACAGTACCCGGGTGCAAAGATGACAAAGCAAATGTCATCGAACTGGATCTAAGTTGCATGACAAGCTACTTGGACAACATGCAGCACATCATTGACACCGCCCAGGTGGGCGAGGTAGATGGAACTTTTCCCGTTGCCAGCGCCACTGAGTTTCAGTCTGCCATTGATGAGCTGAAGATGGGCATCTCCAAGGCAAAGGCTGGTTATTTCGTGCTTCCCTATGAAATAAACAGCTACTGTATCGATGCAGAAAAAGCCATAGCCAGTTTCATGAACACCTATCAAGAAACCCTTACTCCGGGCACGCCCGCGCAGCTGCAGGTCTTTGGGATAGACAAGAAAGGCTATATAGACTTTGGCGAGTCATCGCAGTTTGGCGCTTCCAATCGCTTTACCGTAGAGGCTTGGCTCAAATATGACGCAGGCTTTTTCGAGTACGCCATTGGCGACTTCATAGCTACCTTCAGCCATGATGGCAACGGCATCCAGCAGGGCTGGATGATCAATTTTTCAGGTGCCAACCTGCGTACTACCCTGGGCATGGGGCCACAGCAGGGCCGCGTGCTGGAATGGGGAGCGACCTATCCCACCAACTATGGCGAGTGGAACCATATCGTGGCGGTGTATGACCAATCGCTGGCTGCAGACCAGCTGAAGATGTACCTCAACGGCGAGGTTTTCTTTTCAAAGACAAACGATATACGCGATGGTTCCGGCGCACTGCAAAGCTACCAGCCTAATACCCGCAACCTGAAAATGTGGGCCTTTGTAGAGCCCGAAGACAACAACCGCAACATGACGGGATATATCCGCAAGTTTCGCTTGTGGAGTACCGCCAAAAGCCAGTCGGATGTGCGATCGCTCATGAATTCGGATGTAACTGGCAGTGAGGCAAACCTGGTTTGCGCCTGGGACTTTACGGAAGTTCCCGAAGATCCTACCAGTATATCAGACAAAACGGGCAAGTTCAAGGCGCAGCTGGTGGGACAGTATAAGTGGCATAAACTAGAGCAATAACCAATATTTCCGAAAACTATATGAACAAGATAATCAGTTACCTAATAGCGGGGCTGCTCACCATGCTTAGCTGCCTTGCATATGCGCAGGAGCGGCAAATGCTGAGCGGTATCGTGCTGGACGAAGAGGGGAAACCATTTGCAGGAGTGACCGTGCAGCTTTCGCCTCAACGGGCTACCAAGACAGACGACAATGGTCAGTTCAGCATCGCCGCAGCCCTACAGGAGACCCTCACCGTCAGCTTTGTGGGTTATACCACCTATACTAGCACCGTCAGCGCTTTTACTCCCTTGCGCATCCAGCTCAGCCCAGCGGTAAACCAGCTGGCAGACGTGGTAGTGTACGGATACGGCACCGTCAATAAAAGGGACCTTACAGGAGCCATAGCCAAAATAGACAACAGTGACCTTATGCAGGCGCAGGCAACTAATGTGAGCGAGTCGCTCAACGGACGTGTTAGCGGCGTGCTGGTCACCAAGTCCAGCAACCGCCCTGGTGCCGACATGAGCATACAGATACGCGGGATAAATTCGTTCAACTATTCAAACGAACCGCTATACGTCATAGATGGAGTGCCCTCCTACTCTGGCATGCGCCACCTGAATGCAGCAGACATCGAGTCTATAGATATCCTCAAGGACGCTTCCTCCTCAGCCATCTACGGCTCGCGTGGGGCCAATGGCGTGGTCATCATCACCACCAAGTCTGCCAATAGGAAGGCTGGCTTTCAAGTGGAGTACAATGGCCTGCTCTCGCTCAAAACGCCCACACGCATTCCGGACATGATAGGCAATATGGGCAACGGCCTGGAGTATATAGACTACAAAATAGCGCTTTGGACAGCGAAATATGGAGAAAGTTCCTTGGGCAGAAGCGACTTTCTTACCGCCGATGAGAAGCGCCGCGTGAAATATGGCGAATACTACGACTGGCTGCGCGAAATCTCTGGCCCTTCTGTGAGCAATATGCATCACGTAACGGCCAATGGTAGCAGCGAAAAGAGCAGCTATTCCTTTGGCTTGGGTTTCAATGATGACGATGGTATGGTGGGTAAGGAGAACTTCAAGCGCTATACCTTCAACCTGGGTCTGGAGCACCGCGCATCAGATCGCTTCAAGATAGGGATGAACAGCTACCTCTCACTCAACAATACCAACCACGGGGCAGACGATGCCCTCATCAATGCCTATTTCATTCCTCCGGTGGCTAGTCCATACGATGCCGAAGGCAATTATTCTTTCATTGTACAGCCTACTTCCAGCAAGATCAACCCTTTTGTGCAGGTAGAAAACAACAAAAAGATCACGGAAGCACAGTACGTCAATATGGCTGGTTTTATGGAGTTCAAACCCCTAGACGGCCTGACGCTCAAATCGCAACTGGCCATGCAGCTGGACAATGATCTCTATGGCGAGTGGATAGGCACCTACACTCAGGCCAAGCAGGGTGTGAACGCCCCCGATGCCTTTCGCCGGGAGAGCAAAAATACCAACTATGTATGGGATAATACGGCCACCTACGACAAGCGCTTCAACGAGCATCACCTCAATGCGGTGGGCCTCTTCAGTATGCAGAAAGAGACGCACAAAGGGTCACAGATGCGGGGCGTGGGACTTCCCTTTGAGTCCGACTGGCACGCCATCGAGTCGGCCGAGGAGATTACGGGCGTGAGCAGCTATTATTGGGAGTCCTCCATGCTTTCCTACATGGCACGACTGAACTACGACTACCAAGGCAAATACCTGTTTACGGCAACAGGCCGGGCAGACGGTTCCTCGCGGTTGGCCAATCAAAACCGTTGGGGCTTCATGCCTTCGCTGGCATTGGGCTGGCGCCTGTCTGAAGAGAACTTCCTGAAAGGTGGGCCTTTTGATGACTTGAAATTGCGCCTTAGCTGGGGCAAGAGTGGCAACAACAACGTGTCTTACGACGTGGTGTATAGCCGTCTGGACCTCTCCAAATATTCCCTCGGGCAATCGGGTACCAATGGCTATGGCCTGGGTAGCGTAAAGGGCAATAAAGACCTACGCTGGGAGATGATGTCGGAGTGGAATGCCGGTCTGGATTTTGCCATCTTGGATAGCCGCCTTACGGGAACCCTGGAGGCCTATGATCGTACCACCAAAGACCTGATATTCCAGCAGGCCGTGGCGGGCCTCAATGGCTACACCGCCATACTGCGCAATATAGGCAGCACCGGCAACAGGGGCCTGGAAGCTAGCCTGAACAGCACGAACATCACCACGAGCAATTTTCAGTGGAGAAGTAACGCTACCTTCAGCCTGAACCGCAACCGTATCAAGGAACTGTACGGCACCGGGGAGGACGATCTGGCAAATCGCTGGTTTATAGGCCAGCCCATCAACGTAATTTACGACTATGAATTCTTGGGCATTTGGCAGGAAGAAGAGGCGGATGAAGCCAGGAAGTTCGGGCAGTCTGTCGGCCATATCAAGGTGAAAGACCAGAACGGCGACTACGTTCTGGACGAGCGAGACTACCAGGTACTGGGAACTCCCTCGCCCAGCTGGACCTTTGGCTTGACCAATACGTTCAATTATAAGAATTGGGACCTTTCCGTATTCGTTTATGGCCGTATCGGTGGACTGTATAACGATGACTTTACCTATACGTTTACTGCTTGGGACAATGAACACTGGAACAAGCTGGACGTAAACTACTGGACACCGGAAAATAGGAGCAACGAATACCCTGAAATAGGGGCGCAGTCCTACTATACCCAGGTATTGGGTAAGATACCGGGCACCTTCGTGAAAATACAGAACGTATCGTTGGGCTATACGCTACCGGCACAGCTGCTCTCGCGCCTGCATGGCAAGAATGCTCGCTTCTATGCTACGGTGATCAATCCCTTCACCTTCACTTCTTATAAGGGACCCGATCCGGAGACCATTGGCGAGTCTATGTACACGCAGCTGTCACTTTATCCCATGAGTTTTAACCTAGGCATTAACTTCACTTTCTGACATAAGATGAAAAAAACGATCAACACCCTGTGGATTATGCTGGCCATAGCCGGTTTATGCACTAGCTTTTCGGGCTGTTCCTCCTACCTCGATTCCGAAACGCCCTCGGTGGTCACGGACGAATTCTATAACACCAAGGAAGGACAAGAAAAGCTGATAGTAGATCTGTATAGTAAGTTTCGTAGTGTGTACAATACGGGCGAGCTCCAGTATTATGGCACGGACCTATATATGGCCATCACCGAAACGCAGTCTGAACGAATGTTCAATGGCTATGACGCAACTTTCAACTCTACGGCTCCAGTAGTGGGCAGCTACTGGAACAACCTTTACAAGATCGTTCAGGAGTCAAACATTCTCCTGACGCGCTGTACCGAGGACATAGCGGGGAACGACTATGCTGCCATGAATGCCCGTGGCCACTTTTTCCGGGCATTGGCCTACTATTACTTGGTAGAGACCTTTGGCCCGGTACCGTTCTACACCATAGAGCAGAGCGAGGTACTCTATGAGGTAGCGCGCACACCCGAACAGGAGATCTACGACTTCTTGATCCAGGACCTGGAAGCGGTGCTGGGCACCCTGTCCTTTGGCAAGAGCGTTGCCGGTGAGGTCAATGATGCGGCGGTAACCTTCCTGCTGGGCAAGCTCTACCTTACCCGGGCCTATAAGCCCTATGGCGGATCGGCAGACTTCACACGGGCCGCTGCCCTTTTTGACCTCATCAACAATAGTGCGGAATACCAACTGCTGGACAGCTATGCGGCTAGTTATGACGAGAACAACCAGAACAACAGCGAGGTCATCTGGGCCATACAATATGGCACGGATAGGAACTTCCAGGGCTCTGGCAACCCGCAACAAGCCCTCTTTGGGTTCAATATAGTGGCCGTGGAGCCAAACCTGTTTGTCTACAACCAGTCAGATTATTCCAGCATGAGCCGTGGCTACTGGGTGATCCCCAGCGCACACGAATACTTTACCAATTCCAGTTTGGACACGCGCTATGATGTGACCTTCAAACGCGAGTTTACGGTAAACAACACGGCGAGCGGAAACTATGGAACGCTGGGCATCTATTTCCCTCGTTGGGACGATAACTCGGGCGATACGCAGGGGGCGCTTCGCTATTACCCTTTTAAGACCAGCACCGGCGAGTACAATTGGTACCCGCAGTCTACAGCACTTGCGGTATTGGCTAGCGCCATAGACCGGATGCCTATCGTGAACAAGTTTAAGGATACCAAGATGGACTGGGGGCTGGCGGGCACCCGTGAGGACGTGGCGTTCCGCCTGGGCGATGCATACCTGCTGGGTGCCGAAGCTTATCTGGGGGCTGGACAGGTATCCAATGCCCTGGCCCGGGTCAATACGCTGCGTCGCCGCGCGGCGGCAGATGAGGAGGCCTATGACAATTACCTGAAGGCTTCTACTGTAGACCTAGATTTCATATTGGATGAGCGCGCACGCGAGCTATTCGGCGAGCATGACAGGTGGTTTGACCTCAAGCGTACCGGCAAGCTCATAGAGCGAGCTGCTGCAAAGAACATCTTCGTACAAAAATACGACAACTTAAAAGCCATGCACCTGGTACGTCCCATCCCACAGGATGAAATAAACAAGACCAATGGCCTCGAACAAAACGAAGGATACTAAGCATTATTACCATGAAAAGGAACAACATGTTATTAAATATCTTGATATTACTGATGGGCAGCTACATGAGCAGCTGCGACACCTACAAATCACCCGAAATAAACCAAGGCATCAATGAGGTTTTACCTGGTCTCTATGAAGAGCTCTATGACCCTATCGCAGATAAGGGACAGTACAACCTGCTGGAGATGACCGTAAAGCCGGAGCGCTACTGGACCTGCGTAGAAGTGCTGAATGTTGGTAGCCGCAATAACCTGGGCGAGACGGAAGAAATAAGTGGCTTGCAGTACCATTTGATGTGCCAGTCGTTGGCAGGTCTGGCAAACCGGGCCGTGCAGCAAGGCCGCAGCAAGGTGGGGGTATGGTTGCATGACCATGCCGGCCGTAGCTCATACAACTTGTCCAAACAGGCCCTCACAGATATGGGCATTGCCGAGCAAGGCATGCAGAGTGGCCTTGAGCTGGCACGCAACAACTACGGGCCATCAGAAGGAATTGCATTACAGCTAAAGGACCTCTTTGATGGCTATGTGCTCACCGATGTCACGAACAATCCCGAGAGCAATACGGTGGCTTCGGTTGTCTCTTCCGTATACAATGCGCTTATCGTGGATGTACGCGATCAGGCAAACTATGACAATGCGGGCTACAAGATGGTATATGACGCGCGCCAAAAGAGCACGAGCGATGCCTGGGCCGAGTTTAAGAATCAGGTAAGCAATAAGGCGCTGGTAGTGATGCCCGTACAAACGGGCGAACTGCGCGACTTTGCCATCATGCACAATCTTTTTGTCATCAACATCAACAGGCAGTACAACAATGCCTCCGCAGGCCAAAACCTGCAGCTCTTTGAAGAAATACTAAGTTGGTTGGAACCTGGTGCGCCTATATACGGTTGGGAGCAAGGTGTAGATGAAGAAGTTTTTGTAAACAGAGCATCCATCAAGGGACACGTATGGGTGCCCAATGACTGGTCGTACAACCTGCCTCTTACCTCTTTGCTTTACCATGAGCGGCAGCGGCCCGTGTTGGCCCAAGTGAGCAACCCACAGTTTATAGACTGGGAGAAAAACAAGAAATTTGTGTCTTGCTACCTCACCGATGGCGACAATATCCAGTGGATGATGAACGATTTTGTAAGCGACTATTACAGCAACCAGGATGTAGCCGAGGTGAAAATGGGTTTTGGCGTACCCATATCCAACCTGAACCAGATGGCACCTGCCCAGTTCAACAACATCATCGGCACGCAGCAAAGACAGGCATCTATCATCGAAGCCCTAGGTGGCGGCTATCAGTATGTGGACAATTTTGGCAGTGAAGACAGCCGCAGTGTTCGCCTCAAGGAGGTGGCAGACCGTGTGGCCAACAGCATGCGCCAACATCGCGTGAAAGTGCTGGGGCTCATGGCCAAAGATGTGAGCTCAGCCAATGCTTTGGAAGGATACAAGGCCTTTATCGATGCCAATGACCAGCTAGAAGGCATCATCGTGATGCAATATTCGCCCTATGCTGGCGGTGCAGGAGCAATCTACTGGGTTGAGAACAGCGCCGGGTTTGAGATTCCGATAGTGACCGTAGCCTATTCGCTGTGGAATTTTGGTTCGTACAACAACGAACGCGAGGGCACGCCAGCCTACATTGCGCAGAAAATAATTCAACAGACGGACAGTAAGTTCAATGCTGTGGCGGTGCACGCGTGGAGCTCCTTCCGCGATACAGGCAATAGTACGGACCTACTGGGTGAGAATACAGACGGCAGCCTGCGAGGCGCATCGGCCGCCAAACTGCTAAAAAACCATCTGGGTGAGGATTACGAGCTTGTCAATCCCCAAGAGCTTATCTGGCGTATACGCAAGGAATACAAACCCGAGCAAACGGAAAAATACTTGCAAAGCTATTATTGATAGGATATTTTGGTTAGCCCCTTAGTTGGCTAGTATACAGCGCCCTGCTTCATGGCATTGCCATAAGGCAGGGCGTTTTTCTTCCAACCAGCTACTTAGGGCATAGATTGCCGCGCACGAGAGTTGGTATCGGAGCTATTTTCCGTTCATTATATTGTTCATGCCGTCCTTAACCTTATCGTGCTTGGATGAGGACTACTTATGAGAATGACCGGAAACCAAAAAGGGTCCTGAAAAAATCTCAGGACCCTTTTTGGTTTTTAGTGAGCGGCTTTATTATTGAGCGTCAGGAGCCGTTGTTTTGGTCGTGTCGCCAGCTGCTGCCGCTTTTTGCGGAATGATGTTCACGATCTCTACCTTGAACGCCAATGGCGTATATGGAGGGAACATTTGGTTGCCGTTTTCGCCATAACCCAATTTTGAGGGCAATACCAATGTAGCCTTCGTGCCTTTGGGCAATAGCATCAAGCCTTCGTCCCATCCAGGTACTACGGCACCTACGCCGATAGGCAGTTTCATTGGCTCGTAGGGTTCGCGCATGGGGTTGTACATGTTTTCTTTTTCTGCTACTTCCTTGATACTGGTATCAAAGGTTTTGCCACCCAAGAACTGGCCTTGATAGTGTACTACGATGGTGTCGCCTACTTTTGCGGGAGCGCCCTCGCCTTCTTTTTCAATGGCATATTTCAAGCCGGAAGCCGTGGTTTTGACATCAAGTTTATTCTTTTTGAGGTAGCTTTCGATTTTTCCAGCTTCGCTGTTCTTGGCTTTTTCTTTTTCTCCTTCAAAGAAAGTTTCTATTTCCTTGTTGAAGTCTTCGTCCTTTTTATTGGCTTTCTTTATTACCTTGTTGATCTTAAAAGTATAGATCATGTACTTGCCTTTCAAGTTTTCGGGGCGTGGCTGTCCGCTCTTGGCCGTCATGGTATCTAAATCCAGCTTGAAAATAGCGCTGTCTCCTTCGCCAAGCATCTCCAGTGCAGTGAACAGGTCTCCCTGAAACTGGGGCTTTTGTGCGGTAAGGAATGCAGGCTGTCCCATTTCGTAGCTGTCATACATGGTGGAGTCGCCCTCTGTCTTAATGATGGCACCCATCGAAATAAAGTCGCCCTCTTGTATTTTTTCTTTACTATCGCCGTCGATGATTTTATATTTCATCCCCCCTGCGCCGTCCGTAAACTTTTGGCAGGAAGTAACAGCCATTGAAAGTGCCGCAATAGCAGCGATAAAAAATGATTTTTTCATTTGATTGTTCTGTTTTAATTTTTGGAACCTCTGACTGCAGTGGCAGGAAGGTCTTTTTTATGAATTTATATTGCTTTTTGTTCTTTACTCTATTAAATAGTCCTTATAAAGCGGAAGGATGGACCTGAAGGACCTTTCCACTTCTTCCATGCTGGCCGTAGAGCTGCCCCCAGCGGCATTCAGGTGCCCTCCCCCGTTAAAGTATTTGCTGCATATTTCATTTGCCGGAATCTCGTCTATGGAACGCAAGGATATTTTGATGAGCTCCGACCTGTCGATAAATAGGGCGGCCAGGCGCATGCCACTTATGGAGAGCGCGTAGTTTACCAGCCCCTCGGTATCGCCCGGCATTATATCAAAACGATTTACATCTTCTTTTCTTATCAAGAAATAGGCCGTATTGTATTCGGGCACTACCACCAGGCAGTTCAATAGGCAATAGCCTAAGAAGCGAAGCCTTACTTCGGTAGCGCTGTTGTACACTTTTTCGTGGATCTTTGAATTGGGCGCCCCCAAGGTAATGAGATCGGCCACAATAAGGTGAACCTCGGCAGTGGTAGACCTAAACCGAAAGGAGCCGGTGTCTGTCATGATTCCAGTATAAAGACAGGCTGCGATCTCTGGGCTGATGTGCTGCCGATCGTCCATCCGATTGACAATAAAATCGTATACCAACTGTGCCGTAGCAGCAGCATGGCTATCCCAATGTGCAAGATCTTCAAATCCCTCCGGAGCCAAGTGATGATCTATCATGATTTTCTTGCCAGGCGCATTCCTTACGGCATTTTCCATGGCATTTATGCGCGAGAGATGGTTGAAATCCAGGCAGAAGAGAAAATCGGCCTTAGCGATGAGGCTATCGGCAGTTTGTGGATCTTTTGGATATACCAAGATATGTTCTTGGGCTGGCATCCAGCTTAGGAAATCGGGAAACTCTGAAGGTACGACGACAGTCACTTGATGTCCTTTGGATTGCAGCCAAAGGTAAAGACCCAAAGAGGATCCTAAGGCATCTCCATCGGGATTGAAGTGGGTGGTTATTAAGATGTGTTTAGGGCTTGTCAGTTCCTCTTTCAGTGCACTAATCGTCAACATGTAATCATCAAAGTGTGCAAATCTATCAATAATTTCAATACGAAACTAGGATATTTCCAATATAATACTTGCTAACAATAATGGCTACATATTTTTTATAATTGCTTATCTAATAGCCATAATGCAAACAAAATAGTTATTTTTGCAGCAAAATAAAACATATAAAAAGCGAATGGCTACTAATAGAACATTTACGATGATTAAACCCGATGCGGTTGGCAATGGCCATATCGGTGCTATTTTAAACGATATCATTGCTGCTGGCTTCAAGATCGTGGCTATGAAATATACGCATCTGACAGAGAAGAGCGCTGGCGATTTCTATGCTATCCATAAAGAGAGGCCGTTTTTTGGTGAATTGGTCGAATTTATGACATCTGGCCCCATTGTAGCTGCCATCTTGGAGAAGGAAAATGCTGTGGAAGATTTCCGTAAGCTTATCGGTTCTACCGATCCAAAGAAGGCTGAAGAAGGCACTATACGCAATAAATATGCAGACTCTATCGAGGCCAATGCCGTACATGGGTCGGACTCTGACGAAAATGCTGCCATAGAAGGAGATTTCTTTTTCTCCAAACTGGAACGTTTTTAATAATGTGTAGAGACGCATGATCATGCGTCTCTACATCATGGTATCAAGCAATTTTTATATTGCCTGATGGTTTCCTCCAAACCTAGATAAAGGGCATCTGCAATCAAGGCATGCCCTATACTCACTTCCAAAAGTCTTGGTATATGCTGATGAAAATAGGCCAGATTATGCAAATCCAGGTCATGACCGGCATTTAGTCCCAAGCCCACGCTTTGCGCGGTTTGTGCCGCTTTTATATATGGAAGGATGGCCTCTTCCGGATTTTTGAGATATGCCAGCGCATAGCCTTCGGTATATAGTTCCACGCGGTCCGTTTTGGTTTGTGCCGCTGCTTCTACCATTTGCGGGTCAGGATCTACGAACAGGGAAACACGTATGCCTGCTTCCTTGAATAGAGCCACCATATCTGACAGATAGCTCTTATGCTTAATGGTATCCCAGCCATGATTGGAAGTGATCTGACCTTGTGCATCGGGAACGAGGGTGACCTGTGCCGGTTTGTTTGCCAATACCAAGTCAACGAACTTTTGCTCCTGGCAGTTGCCTTCGATGTTGAATTCCGTACGGATATGTGCCTTTAGCTCGTACACATCGCTGTAGCGAATATGCCTTTCGTCCGGCCTAGGGTGTACCGTGATGCCGTCTGCGCCAAAGCGCTCGCAATCCAATGCTACTTGCAATACGTTGGGGTTGTTACCCCCTCTGCTGTTGCGTAGGGTAGCTATCTTGTTGATATTAACCGATAGTTTTGTCATATCTGGCGAAATTGAAAACGCAGGAGGGCGGCGTTTGCGCCATTCTCCTGCGTTCGGAATATTTCCTTAAAATACATTGGGACTGTTGCCCCTAAAAATTATCAATAGCGGTAGGTGTCTGGCTTGAATGGACCTTCTACGGATACGCCAATGTAGGCTGCTTGCTCTTCGCTCAGTGTTTCTAGCTCTACGCCGATCTTTGCCAGGTGTAGGCGGGCCACCTTCTCGTCCAAGTGTTTGGGGAGTGTGTACACTTTGTTTTCGTACTGATCGGTGTGGTTCCAAAGTTCTATCTGGGCCAGCGTCTGGTTGGTGAATGAGTTGCTCATTACAAATGACGGGTGGCCTGTGGCACAGCCAAGATTGACCAAGCGGCCTTCGGCCAAAAGAATGATATCTTTGCCATCGATCGTGTATTTGTCTACCTGTGGTTTTATCTCGATCTTGCTGTTTCCGTAATTTTTATTGAGCCAGGCCACGTCTATCTCATTATCGAAATGCCCGATATTGCAAACCACTGCCTTATCTTTCATCGCCTTGAAATGTTCTGGGCGCACGATATCTTTATTGCCCGTGGCCGTCACGATGATGTCGGCCTCTTTAACGGCCGTAGCAAGTTTCTTTACCTCATAGCCTTCCATAGCTGCCTGTAAAGCACAGATGGGATCTATCTCCGTGACGATAACCCGTACACCTGCACTTCTGAGAGACTCGGCAGATCCCTTACCCACATCGCCGTAACCGGCTACCACTGCTACCTTCCCAGCCAGCATCAAGTCTGTGGCACGGCGGATGGCATCTACCAAGGATTCGCGGCAACCATACTTATTGTCAAATTTGGATTTGGTGACCGAATCGTTCACATTGAAGGCAGGCAAATGCAAGGTGCCATTTTTCATGCGCTCATATAGGCGGTGGACACCAGTGGTGGTCTCTTCGGAAAGACCCCTTATGCCCGCTATCAGTTCGGGATATTTATCAAAGACCATATTGGTAAGGTCGCCCCCATCGTCCAATATCATGTTCAATGGTTTTTGGTCTTCCCCGAAATGAAGCGTCTGTTCTATACACCAGTCAAACTCTTCTTCGCTAAGGCCCTTCCATGCATATACCGAGATGCCGGCAGCGGCAATGGCGGCAGCGGCATGGTCTTGGGTAGAAAAGATATTGCAGGAAGACCAGCTAACTTCGGCTCCTAGGGCCGTCAGCGTTTCTATCAATACGGCGGTTTGGATGGTCATGTGCAGGCAGCCCGCTATGCGTGCGCCAGCCAAAGGCTTAGAAGCACCGTACTCTTCGCGAAGCGCCATAAGGCCCGGCATTTCGGCCTCGGCCAATTCGATTTCCTTGCGGCCCCATTCGGCCAATGTGATGTCCTTTACTTTGTAAGGAACGTATTTCGTCTCTACTGATGACATGCGGTATTGTTTTAAATCCTAAATTATTATATTTATCCTTGGCCCTTTCAAATTGCCAACACAGTCTATGCCAGCGACAGTTCATCTAGCCGCGAGATGCAAAATTACTAAATCTGCAAAGATTTTCATGTAGGCACAATGCAATATCTTTTTATTATCATTTTAAAATCCATACATTTAACCCATCCAATGAGATAATCGTTTGACCACTTTAATAGTTTGATAGCATGACCAAGCAAGAAATGTTGTCAAGGCAAGATGAATTGCAGCAGATATACCTTAAGTTGTTTGCCGAAAGGGACGAGTTGCTCGTGTGGAGCAGGGAGATGCTTACTGCGATATATACAACTTCCATAGGCCGCCTCCGTATGGAAATATTTCATGTACAGCTGAAAATTAAGATTATGCGTAGCCAGATCAAACTGGTACACGACCTGCTGTATGCGGGTAGGAAGCCTATCTTCGATCGCATAGACAGCAAGATAAAAAATCGCTTTGCAGAAGTCGACAAGCAGTTTGCCGTTCAGATGGAGGAGGTGGATAGGGCCTATGATGAGTACCTAGCGCCGGGAGCGAAACAAAGGGACGATGAACTGCGCAAACATTTTATGTCTATTGCCGTACTTCTTCTTCCCGATTTGTTCGTGAATCCAAGCTTTGAACAGAGAAGGATGTGGGAAGAAGCAAAGGAAACCTATGCTAAGCGTGATATGGGCAAACTAAAGTCTTTGGAGCTGATTTGCCGAAATGCGCCGTTCCCCCTGCCAGAGGCAGAAGAAAGCGCGAGTTCTGAAGAGTTGTGTGGGCATGTCAATAGACTGGAGCACCTTATAGATCACTTGCAATCAGACTTGAACGTGTTGCGCGAAAGCTACCCCTTTACGATGGAGCACCAGCTCTTGAACACAAAATGGGTAAAACAGCAACAGCAGGTGGACACCGCCGAGCTCCAAAAACTCAAGGATCGGCTGTACGAGCTAGAGCATGAATATGAGACTTTGAAATTGACCTACGGGAGCGATTAGATAGTCAATAACCATAATAAAATCGATTTAGGCTGAAAACAGGGCGATAAGGTGTTGAAAAGATTACCTATCGTAAGACGTTTTGTGGGGGTTGAAAGAGCTTTTTGAATTTTTGAACACAATAAGCATGAGCCAATCTGCTAAACTAAAGAAAACACTCACTCCCTTTGCCCTGTGGGCGCTGGGCGTGGGTTACGTCATCTCGGGCATGTACTTCGGGTGGAACCTCGGACTGGAGAAGGGAGGTACCTTGGGCATGGCCCTGGCTACGATAGTGATTATGTTCATGTACGTGGCCTTCACCTTCAGCTATACCGAGTTGGCTTGTGCCATTCCCAAGGCGGGCGGCGTATTTGACTATGCTGGCAGCGTGCTAGGCAAGGACATTGCCTTTATCTCGGGCATTGCGCAAACGGTGGAGTTTGTCTTTGCGCCACCGGCCATTGCCTTCGCCATCGGTGCTTATTTCAACGCCTTCTTTCCCGATGTCCCCATTTTGGGGACGGCCATGGTGGCCTACCTGGTTTTTACGGCACTGAATATCATCGGCGTTAAAGCGGCGGCTACCTTTGAGATGGTCATCACGGTACTGGCCGTGGGCGAACTATTGATATTCGTGGGCGTGGCGGCGCCAAGTTTTGAAGCGGAGAACCTCGTGCGCAATGCTTTTCCCAATGGTTGGGCGGGAGCGTTTGCCGCCATACCTTTTGCCATCTGGTTTTTTCTGGGCATCGAGGGGATCGCAAATGTGGCAGAGGAAACCAGGAATCCGCAAAGGGATATCCAAAAAGGATTTGGATGGGCCATATTTACGCTGGCCATGCTCTGTGTGCTGGTGTTCTTGTCTGCCGTGGGCGTGGGCGGTTGGGAAGCCATCGTATATAGAAATGGTGTTGACGGCGAAACATCGGACTCGCCCTTACCCCTGGCACTGTCCATGGTGACGGGAGAAAACCATCTGCTGTATCATTTGCTCATTACCGTAGGGCTTTTTGGCTTGATAGCCTCTTTTCACGGGCTTATACTGGCCGCGGGGCGCTCTACCTACGAAATGGGTAGGGCAAGGAATTTTCCGCCATTGTTTGGGCGAATATCCGAGAAGTTCCATACGCCGGCCTATGCCCTTTTGGGCAATATGGTAGTGGGCATGCTGGCACTTTTATCTGGCAAGACGGGAGAGATTATTACGCTTTCGGTATTCGGGGCACTCACGCTCTATGTCATCGCTATGGTGGCCCTCATCAGGTTGAGAAAGGAGCAGCCCGATATGGAACGCCCCTTTCGCGTGCCCGTCTACCCCTTTTTCCCCATTAGTGTACTGGTTATCGGTATCGTCTCCCTGGTTTCTATGTTCTATTACAACCTGGAAATTGGTCTTATCTACTTGCTTATTCTATTTGTATCGTACTGCATATTTAAATTGTTCAAGAAATGACTTCTGCACAGATAAAAGAATATATCGACCAGCATCCATCAGGCAAGGTGAAGCTTGCCGCAGCAGATATAGATGGCATATTGAGGGGAAAGTATATCTCCACCGAAAAGTTCAACGCCTTGTCTACTGGTGCAATGGGTTTTTGCGATGTGGTGTTCGGTTGGGACATGGGCGATTTGGCCTATGAAAATAGCCAGTTTACGGGATGGCACACCGGTTATCCCGATATGCCTTTGAAGCTCGATTTCAGTACCTTTCGCAAGGTGCCTTGGGAAGATAATGTGCCGTTCTTCTTGGGCGATTTTTACGATGCGGAGGATAATCCTTCATCGGTGTGTCCGCGGCAACTGCTCCGAAAAGTGATTGGCCATTGTGAAGAGCTTGGTTTCAAACCTTTCTTTTCGCAGGAATTTGAATGGTTCAACTTCGAGGAGACGGCCGATAGCTTTGCACAGAAAGGCTATCGCGATCCCAAACCCCTCACGCCTGGCATGTTTGGCTATTCCATATTGAGGAGCACGCTTAAAAATGAGTTTATCTCCGATTTGTTTCGATTGCTGAAGCAGTTCGATATCCCATTGGAGGGACTGCATACGGAGACAGGCCCCGGCGTCTACGAGGCGGCCATCACCTATTCGGAAGCGCTGGAAGCGGCCGATAGGGCGGTCTTGTTCAAGACCGCCGTGAAAGAAATAGCCTATAAGCATGGCATCATGGCCACCTTTATGGCTAAGTGGAACGAAAACTTACCGGGCTGCAGTGGGCATGTGCACCAAAGCCTGTGGGATGCCGAGGGAAAGAGGAATCTCTTTTTCGAGGGTGAGGGTACGCATAAAATCAGTAGCTTGATGCAGCAGTATATTGCCGGACAACTACATTGTCTGCCCCATGTACTGCCCATGTACGCCCCAACAGTTAATAGTTATAAACGCCTGGTAGAAGGCGCCTGGGCGCCCACGACGCTCACCTGGGGAGTGGATAACAGGACAGTGGCCTTGCGGGTCCTCTCTGGCGGAGCGAAATCCACAAGATTGGAAACGCGCGTGGTGGGCTCGGACACCAATCCCTACCTGGCCATGGCGGCCTGCTTGGCTTCGGGTTTATATGGCATCAAGCATGGCCTTGAGCTAGGGCAGCCAGCCACGGTGGGCAACGGTTACCGCGACCATTCGAACGGAACCTTGCCCGTCAACCTGCATGAGGCTACCCAGCAGATGAAACAGTCGGACGTCGCCAAGGAACTGTTTGGTGAGGCTTTTGTGGACCATTTTTGCCGTACCCGCGAATGGGAATGGCAACAATTTGCCAAGGTGGTGACCGATTGGGAACTGAGAAGATATTTTGAGATTATTTGATTTTGAGATGTGCGACATGAGATATGCGACGTGCGATATGAGATTTAGGCTTTAGTCTTTTTTACTTTTGATTTTTTACTTGGCAACAGCAAATGGATTTATATCAAATAGTACAATTCAACATACCGACTACTATCCGTTTTGGGTGTGGGGCAGTAAAGGAACTTCCTGCTTATCTTCAAAGCAATGGTCTCCAAAGGCCGCTGGTGGTGACCGACCCCATCATCGCCCAGCTGCCCTTTTTCAAGGAGATTATAGATGATCTGCAGAGCAGAGGCATGAGCGTGGAGGTCTTTTGCGACACCCACAAAAATCCCGTCAAGAGCGATGTCTACAAAGGAACGGAAGTCTGGGACAATACCAATCGGGACAGCATCATCGGGATAGGTGGTGGAGCGGCACTGGATATAGCGCGAGCCATTACCCTGCGTGTCAACCACCGGGAAGATCTCTTCAAATACGACGACTTGATAGGTGGCGATATCTATGTCACCAATGAGGTGCCGCATTTCATTACCATTCCTACCACGGCGGGTACGGGTAGCGAGGTGGGACGCAGCGCCATCATTGCCGATGACGAGACGCATCAAAAGCGCATCCTCTTCTCGCCCAAGCTCATGGCCAAGGTGGTCTTTGCTGACCCTTTGCTTACGATGGGATTGCCCCCGGCGGTGACTGCTGCTACAGGCATGGATGCCCTCACGCATAACATGGAGGCTTTCTTGGCCAAGAATTATAATCCCATTTGCGATGGCATCGCCCTAGAGGGTATGCGGCTCATTGCCCAATCGCTGGAAGATGCGGTGTTACGACCCGATGAGGCATCGAGAAGTAAGATGCTCCTGGCGTCCATGATGGGGGCCATTGCCTTCCAAAAGGGCCTGGGCGTGGTGCATTCCCTGGCGCATCCACTGTCTTCCCTGTTAGATACGCACCACGGGTTGGCCAATGCCGTCAACCTGCCCTATGGCCTGGCTTTCAATGTAGACGGTCATGAGGAACGTTTCGTGCGGATGGCCCATAGCTTGGGCCTGGCAGAAGCAAGTGGCGAAGCGGTGATCCGATATGTGGTGGGGCTCAACGAGCGCATCGGTATTCCGTATAGGTTGCGCGATATAGGGGTCAAGGAGGAGCACTTGGATACCTTGGCCGATTTGGCCGAGGCCGATTTCGCACATCCCAATAATCCCAAGCCCGTGAGCAGGGACGATTTCAGGAAATTGTACCAAAAGGCGTTATGAGCAAGTGCAAGATAGGCATGACCGATGGGCGGATGTACGAGCTCTATGCCCAATGGGTTTCTTCCTATTCGGAAGATATAGAGATTATCCGCTTGGGCTATCGGTTCGATAATTTGGAGCAGGTAAAGGCCTGCCAAGCACTCGTGTTCACTGGAGGGGAGGACGTACATCCTCGTCGCTATGGTCGCTTGGACTATCTGACATATTGCATCCCCGAAGATTTTGATGAGCAAAGGGACGATTTTGAATGGGCATTGCTGCAATACGCGGAACAATATCCCTTGCCTATTTTGGGCATCTGCCGTGGCCTGCAACTCATCAATGTGTTTCACGGGGGAACCCTGATACCCGATATCCCTACTTGGGGCAAGTTCAACCACGCAAAAGGGACGGACGGCCTGCCCAGGGAACATGGTATTCAGCTGGATGTCCATGGACAACTGTACCGCATAACTGGGGAGGCTATGGGAGTGGTCAACAGCCTGCATCATCAAAGTGCGGATAGGATTGGAAAGGGCTTGGTGGCTTCGGCACTTTCTCCAGATGGCATCGTGGAGGCCATAGAGCAAAAGGAAATGGAGGGAAAGCCCTTTTTCCTATTGGTGCAATGGCATCCCGAGCGGATGACCGATATAGAAAGTCCTTTTGTACGGAACATTGGCGAGGCTTTTGTGGCATCTGTAATACAGGATGGAAAAACAGTAAAGGAAGAAAAAAGATGAAGACGATAAATCCGGCAACGGGAGAACTGATAGCCGAGCTGCCAGAAGATACGCAAGAGACGCTTTGGAAAAAATACCAGGAAGCCAAATGGGCGCAAGGGCCTTGGGCGGCCGTACCGCTATCCGAGCGTATAGCCACCGTTGAACGGTTCAAGCACTTGCTGCTTCAGCAGATAGAAATGTTGGCCACCGTATTGACGGCCGAAACAGGGAAACCCTTATGGCAAGCAAAGAACGAGGTAAACGGCGCCATAGCACGCATCGACTGGCTCACGGGAAATGCCGAAAAATACCTTGCCGATGAGTCCATGACCGTTTCAGAGAGCTTACAGGAAGTCATAAGCTACGAGCCATTGGGCGTGGTATGCAATATTTCGGCCTGGAACTACCCCTATCTCGTAGGTGTCAATGTATTCGTTCCTGCCTTGCTGGCGGGCAATGCCGTGGTATACAAGCCATCGGAATTTTCGGCACATACGGGCCTGCAAATCGAACGTTTGCTGCATGAAGCGGGTGTGCCGCAGGCCGTATTTCAGGTGGCCATAGGCACAGGTGCAATAGGCAAGGCCTTACTGGAATTGCCTTTTGACGGCTATTTCTTTACCGGTTCGTATAAGACAGGGAACTATATCTATGAGCACGTGGCGCCCAAAATGGTGCCTTGCCAATTGGAGTTGGGCGGCAAGGATCCCTTGTACATTGCGGACGATGTGTTTGACGTGACGGCCGTAGCGCAGGCCACGGCAGACGGTGCCTTTTACAACAATGGGCAGAGCTGCTGCTCCGTTGAGCGGATATACGTGCATGAAAATATATACGATGTGTATGTGGAAGCCTTTGTACAACAGGTGAAAGACTGGAAAATAGGAGATCCCCATGAGGCCGATGTCTATTTCGGTCCCCTCACACGCAAGGAACAAATCAAAGTGCTGGAAGACCAGGTTGCCGATGCCTTGACCAAGGGTGCTAGCTTGCTGACAGGGGGTCAACGCGTGGAGGGAATTGGGTATTATTTCGAACCAACTGTATTGGTCGATGTACATCACGATATGGCCGTCATGCGCGCGGAAAGCTTCGGTCCCGTCATTGGCATTATGAAAGTGAAGGACGATGAAGACGCTTTATCCCTGATGCAGGACACCGATTATGGCCTCACCGCGGGCGTATATGCCCAGAGCGAGGAGAGGGCCAAGACCATCTTGCGCCAACTGAATACCGGTACGGCCTATTGGAACTGCTGCGATCGGGTGAGTGCCGCCTTGCCCTGGAGTGGTAGGCAACATTCAGGCATAGGAGCTACTTTGTCACATCAGGGTATTAGGGCTTTCACTAAACCCAAAGGCTGGCATTTGAAGTTATAAGTTGAACGTTTTAAGTTTTTATTCGGGCTGACTAAGTAGGATTTTAGAGACTTATACTAACTTGAAACTTATTACTCAACAACCAATAACGCATAACCGACAACCAAAATGGATTCAAGAAGAGACTTTATAAAAAAGGCGGCCATGCTGGCCGGAGGAGCCGGACTTTGGGAATCTTTACCCAAATCTATACAGAAAGCCTTACAGATAAAACCTGTAGAAGGAAGTACCTTTTACGATGCCGAGCACATTGTCTTGCTGATGCAGGAGAACAGGTCTTTCGACCATTGCTTTGGCACCTTGCAAGGTGTGAGGGGATTTAACGATCCCCGTGCCATTACCTTGCCAAACAAGAACCTCGTATGGTTGCAATCGTACAACAACGGGCATACCTATGCGCCCTTCCGCATGGATATAAAGAATACCAAAATTACCTGGATGGAGTCCCTCCCACATTCCTGGGGCAATCAGGTGGATGCGCGGAATGGTGGCAAATACGATGCTTGGCTTCCAGCCAAGCGATCGGGCATAAAAGCCTATCGCGACATGCCTTTGACCATGGGATACTACAACAGGGAGGATATCCCGTTCTATTACGCTTTGGCCGATGCCTTTACCGTTTGCGATCAGCACTTTTGCTCTTCGCTGACAGGAACAACCACCAACCGATTGTTTTTTTGGAGCGGCGCACTTAAAGGCAAATCGGGTGATATAGCCAACGTTCGCAATTCGGATGTGTATTTCAATAGGGAAGTGAGCTGGAAAACATTTCCCGAACGGCTAGAGGAAAATGGTATTTCATGGCGGGTCTATCAAAATGAAATCAGCCTGCAGAATGAACTAAGTGGGGAGGATGAGTCTTGGCTGGGCAATTTTACCGACAATAACCTCGAATGGTTTAGCCAATACCATGTACGTTTTAGCGAAGGGCATTATCGCTTTCTGAAGAAAAGAGTGGAAGAACTTCCTACGGAAATCCAGTCACTTAAGGATGAAATTTCCAAGCTTAAGGCCAGCCAAACCCAAAAATTGAGGAATAAGCTGGAACAAAAAACAGAGCAACTAACCAAATTTAAGGAAGAGCTGGAACAATTTAGCCCAGAAAACTTTGCCAAGCTAAGCCTTGTTGAGCAGAACCTGCACCGCAAAGCCTATACGACCAATGTGAATGATCCGCACTATCACGAAACCGAAGAGCTGAACTATGATGACGAGGGTACAGAACGGCGGATGAAGGTTCCCAAAGGTGATGTGCTTTACCAATTTCGCGACGACGTCAATAGCGGAAAGCTCCCTACGGTGTCTTGGTTGGTAGCCCCACAGAACTTTTCGGATCATCCCAGCGCTCCCTGGTACGGAGCTTGGTATATATCGGAGGTATTGGATATCCTGACCAAAAATCCGGAAGTATGGAAGAAGACCATCTTTATCCTCAACTATGACGAGAATGACGGCTGTTTCGATCACATACCACCTTTTGTGGCACCCAGGCCAAATGACTCCCATGATGGGGCTGTATCGGAAGGCTTGGATACCAGCGATGAATACGTCACCATGGCCGAAGAGCAAAGCCGTGAAAGCCAGCCTGGCGATATGCGCGAAAGCCCCGTGGGCTTGGGCTACCGTGTTCCCCTCATCATCGCCTCTCCCTGGACCGCGGGCGGATGGGTCAACTCCGAGGTGTGCGATATTACCTCCACCATTCGTTTTATGGAGAAGTTCCTGTCAAAGAAAACGGGTAAGGAAATTCGCGAAACGAATATCAGTAGCTGGCGCAGGGCCGTTACGGGCGACTTGACTTCCAATTTCCGACCATTTGATAGCAATAGTCCCGTGTTCGATCAGTTTGTGGACTATAAACCTTTTGTGAAAAGCATCTTCAATGCCCAGTTCAAGCAGATACCCGACAATTATAAACGCTTGGACGAAACGGAGATAAAAGAGGCTAATAGCAATCCGCTGGGGAGTCCATCCTTGCCGCATCAGGAAATGGGCATACGAAAGAGCAGCGCCTTGCCTTATCAACTACATGTAGACGGTGGCCTGCTTACCGATCGTAAATCGATAGCCCTAAACTTCAAGGTGGAAGATAATGCATACGGTATGGATTATAATGGATGTCCTTTCACCGTATATGCGCCAGATAACTACTTGCAAGAGGGTAAAGATGGGACAAGTACTTTTCAACCGGTAAAGGGCTGGTCATATGCTGTTAAGAAAGGGGATATGTTGAAGGCAATCTATCCTTTAGAGCACTTTGAGAACGCAAATTACCACTTGCGTGTTTATGGCCCTAATGGTTTTTACAGGATGTTTAAGGGAAATGGGACAGACCCAGAGCTGGACATCTTCTGTCGTTATGAACAAAGCAATGGGCTGCCTACGGGAAAGATAATCTTACAGTTGAGTAAAAAAGGGATGGCAGCGGAATATAGCATCACCTTGGCGGACGAGGTTTATGGTAAGAGCGCACAAGAGATTGTATGGAATGGTCAGCCCCTTACACTGCAAGTAGATACTGCTAAAAGCTATGGTTGGTATGACTTCCATATACATGTAAAAGGCTTTCCTTCCTTTGAAAGGCGCTTTGCGGGCAGGGTAGAAACAGGCAAGCACAGCATGACCGATCCCTATATGGGAGGGCTATTATAGCTTGTTGACTGCCTCTTTGAATAGAGCTATATCTCGCCAAAACTATATATTTTTTACTAGTTTTGGCGAGTTATAATTTTTTATATCTCGCCAAAACTATATATTTGTATCTGGTTTTGGCGAGTTATAGTTTTTTATATCTCGCCAAAACCAAGTGTTTCTTCTTTTTAAAAGGATGTATAATGGAAAATTTGGTAGGCCGATTGGAAGAAAGGGAAATACTGGAAGAGGCCCTGAAGAGCGAGGCAGCAGAGCTGATTGCCATTTACGGACGGAGACGGGTAGGCAAGACTTTCCTTGTTAAATCCGTGTACAAAAACCGTCTTGTCTTTGAATTTTCGGGTATGCACAATGCAGGGATAAAAAAGCATTTGCAACAATTTGCGCTTGCCATGCAAACGGCCTCTGCCAGTCCCTTGCCCCTATCTGCCCCGGCGAACTGGATAGAAGCCTTCCACCTGTTGCAACAATTGTTGGAAGAGAAACTCAAAAAGCAGAAAATGGTCGTGTTTATCGATGAGTTCCCCTGGCTCCATACGCCAAGGTCTGGTTTCACGCAGGCCTTTGGACATTTTTGGAATACCTGGGCGGCATGGCAGGACAAATTGGTGGTCGTCATCTGTGGTTCGGCAGCCTCTTGGATGATTCGCCATGTGGTCAACGATCGGGGAGGTTTGCACAATCGGGTTACCAGACGGATACGTCTTTTGCCCTTTACGGTAGGCGAAACGGCTACCTATCTACGGTCGCAAAAGGTCAATCTAGACCCATACCAGATACTGCAACTGTATATGTGCATGGGGGGTATCCCTCATTATCTCAAATCCGTACAGGCCGCATCGAGTTCCGCACAGGTCATAGATAAATGTTGTTTCACCAAAAATGGGCCTTTGCGCGATGAGTTTACATTGCTCTATCAATCGTTGTTTGACCATGCCGAACATCATTTGCAAGTGGTGCGCGCATTGGCTCAGAAATCGAGGGGAATGACCAGAAACGAGATTATCAAGGCAATAGGCCTGACCACTGGAGGCGGCTTGACCAAGATACTCAACGAGCTGGAAGAGTCTGGCTTTATTAGCGGTTATATCCCTTTTGAGAAGACGGCAAAGGATAGCTTGTACAAGCTAACGGATGAATACTCGCTGTTTTACCTGAAATTCATCGAACATGCCCGGGCAACGGGAGAAGGAACCTGGATAAAACTATCGCAGGGAAGTAGTTGGAAGGCTTGGAGCGGCTATGCCTATGAGAACATCTGTATGAAGCATGCCGCACAATTGAAAAGGGCATTGGGCATAGGTGACGTATATACCGAGGTATCTCCATGGCGGTACAGGGCAAAAGAGGAGGAGCAGGGCGTACAGGTCGATTTGCTGTTCGACCGGCAGGATAAGTGTATCAACCTGTGCGAGATTAAGTTTTACAACGGGGCGTTTGCTATTGACAAGGCCTATGCGGATAAGTTGAAACAAAAGCTCCGCATTTTCAGGGAAAAAACCAAAACACGGAAAACGGTTTTTCTCACGCTCATAACCACCCATGGTCTAAAGCAGAATACCTATTCCCTTGAATTGGTGCAAAAGGAACTGACCATGAAAGCACTGTTTGACTGAGGCCCGAAGCCCTGCATTCTGACAATAGCTTGAATATGCACCATTGTGCAACATAGGAAAGAGTAGTAACTTTGTAGTCAAATTAAAATTAAACAAAGAAGCTATGTATCCAGAATATTTGGTAGAGCCCATGCGTAAGGAACTTACGACTGATGGTTTTGAGGAATTGAAGACACCGGAAGAGGTTGATGCCGCCATTACTTCCGAAGGAACCGTATTTGTGGTGGTTAACTCCGTATGCGGTTGCGCTGCGGCCAATGCTCGTCCTGCCGCAAAAGTAGCAGTGAAAAACGAGAAACACCCTGATAAGTTGGTGACCGTATTTGCTGGTATGGAAAAAGATGCGGTAGACAAGGCACGTGGCTATATGCTGCCTTACCCCCCATCTTCTCCGGCTATGGCCCTGTTCAAAGACGGCAAATTGGTGCACATGATAGAGCGTCATCACATAGAAGGCCGTCCTGCACAGATGATCGCCGACAATTTGGTGGCAGCCTTTAATGAGTATTGCTAGCCTGTAAAGCATACTATCCGTAGTCTGTAGGGATAGCTGTGTGTATTGGGGACTACGGATTGGACATTGAGGAGGTAGTCTGGAGACTACCTTTTCACGTTTTTATCCTTAGTCTCTACCGCCCAAGGCCTTGCTTCAGACTAAGGATAGTGCAATTGATAAAAAGATTCAAATCCCCAACTTTAGTTTAATCTGCTCTCCATAAGACCTGCTCGATTTCAGTCGTACTTCCTCTGTTCCGCGGAGTACAAATGTGAAACTTCCATTGAACCCCTTGCGAATTTCCTTGATATAGCTGCTGTTGATGATCAAGGCGCGATGAATGCGCAGGAAATCATCTGATAGCTTATCCTGTAGGGCTGTGAGCGAATAGTCGGTAATATGCTTTTGTCCGTCCTTTGTATATAGAAAGACGTATTTGTCCTCGGCCTCTAGGTATAGCACATCATCGATCCTAAGTAATAGGATGCGGTCGCCTATTTTAACGGTGATGGTCTTTAGCGCTTCCTTGGGAGGAATGATGCTCAGCTGGCCAATGGCAGCTATATTGCCACGAAGGCTGTTATTCCTCAATTTTTCCAGCGTTCGCTCCAGGCGCTTTTCCTCTATGGGCTTTAGCAGGTAATCTATGGAGTTTTCCTCAAAGGCCTTGATGGCAAACTGGTCATAGGCCGTAGCGAAGATCACGATAGGCTGGTGCTTTATCTTTGCCAGCATGTCAAATCCGTTCAGCACGGGCATCTCGATATCCACAAAAACCACGTCTGGCAGGAGGGCATCGATGAGTTCTGCTCCCTCCTCGCCATTGGAAGCTTCTCCTACTATTACCAGTTCATCCTTGTAACCAGACAGCAACTGGCGTAGCCTGGCTCTTGCAATGGGTTCGTCATCTATCAATAGTGCGCGTATCATACCAAGGGGATTTTTATCTGTATCATTTTTTCGGGCTTGTTGATCAGTTCCACACTGGCGGCCCCTTTGTATAGCAGATTGATTTTGTCAAAAGTGCTTTGCAGGCCGTAGCCTACTTGCAGGTCGTCTGGGAAAGGCTTGCCATTGTCTATTACCTGTATGAAGAGGTATGCGTTTTCCCGGAAGATACGCACTTTCAATAGGCCATCCCTAGGTAGTTCGGCCAAGCCATGCTTTAGCGCATTTTCTACCAATGGCTGCAATAGAAATCGGGGAATCTGCACATTTTGGAGTGAATGATCCATTTCCACCTGAAAGCTGATGCGCTCGGCAAAACGTATTCGTTCTATTTCCAAATAGGTGTTCAGTAAATCCATCTCTTCGCTAAGCGGCACGAGGCTCTCTTGCTGATAGTTCATGCTGTGCCTGAACAGGGTGGCGAGATTGATGGTCATCTGCTCTGCCTTTTGCGGATCCTGCTTGATGAGGCCCACGATGGAGTTGAGCGCGTTGTACAGGAAATGCGGATTGATCTTGGCCTGTAGGGCATCCAGTTCCGCCTGCTTGCGCAAGGCATTGGTGCGTGTCAGTTCCAGTTCCTTTTCCTGAAATTTCTGTTGTATCAGTGCTTTCCGATAATGGCTGATATAGATGATGGTGCATACCAGCAGTACCAAAAAGGCGTCGAACGGATAGTCACCCCAATGTGGAAATGTGCTTGACCAACCAAGGACGGGGCTTATGATGGCATAGGTCAATTCTACCCCTACGAGCATCCCTGCCAGACTCAGCAGGTAGTAGACCGGAAAGCCCAACCAAACGTTTTCCCAACGCAATATCTTTGTCGCATGGGCTACGTAGATAATATTGGAGATGACAAAGGTAATGACCAAGCCGAACGATACGGAAACGAATAGGTAGCGCAAGGGAAGGAGTTCTTTCCTAAACAGGCAGTTGAGCAAATAGACGCAAAAGCCGATGCCTATCCCCAATAGCCCATACCGTAAGTTGGTACTTGTCCAAGAAGACGTTTTTTTACTAGTAGTACGTTCCATGTCGAAAAAAGATAAAACAGCCTATTGTGCCAAAAGTCGTTGCAGTTCCTTGCGGCCCCATTGAGGGGCAAGTTCGTCTTTCGGTTCAAAAGTGTCAAATTTTTCTTTGGCCTTTTCCAGCAGGACCGTTGCCGCTTCCTTGCCGCCGCCAAAGGCGGCAGGGGTATAGTACAGGTTTTGACCCTGTATCAGGTACACCCTCGGGTTTTGGGGATCCAGCTTTTCTGCTTTCTCCAAAGCCGCCTGTGATGAACCCATATAGGAAAGCCTGTTCGGTGGGTCTATGGAAAGTTTCATGTACTCCACATAGCCTTTTAGGGCGAGCAGCTCGCTGTTGTCGCTCAGCTTGAGGCCTTTCTCAACGAGTTTCAGGGAATTGTCGAGCAGGGCATCTCTCTCCTTTTCCTCCTGCGACCAAAAGTTGGCATAAAGGTTGGCATAGGCTGCATAATACAGCGGTAGCCACTCCTTGGGTTCGGCATCGGCTATACGCTCGAAAAGTGCCGCTTTCTCCAAAAGGCTTTCCTTGCTCTTGACCGAGTCCAGTGCGGCAATTGCTGCCGACATCGTTTCCCTGTAGTTGTTCTGTGCTTGTGCCAAGCTGGTTCCCAATAGCGTGATGAGGACAATGATGTACTTTTTCATGTTGTTTTTCCGTTTGATTTTTTTACTTTTTAATCATAAAATGTCTTATCCCCAATTGTGACAATGATGCCGAATAGGATGTTCCTGCGTGTAGCGGGCAGGATAGTCTGGCGTTCGCCTCCACCGGCCGCATATTGATAGCCAAATACCTGCCTATTGCCCACTACATTGTCTACATTGAGGTAAATGACCGTGAGCTGCTTGAACCAAGAAGTAATGTAATTGGCATTCAGGCTGGTATTGTGGTAATTGGGGGCTTTATCTCCAAGGAAATGTGCATTGTTCGGATTGTAATAGCTCCTGCCCGTGGCAAAAAGATAGCCGGCACCCACTTGGGTGTTTATGGCCGAAAGGTATTTCTTCCAGAATACATTGAACGTGTGTTTGGAAGCAAAGGTAGGCACGGCACTTACCGGATAGTCCATATACAGGCGTTCGGTATCCAGAAAGGAATAGCTGATTCTGTATTCGGCATTTTTCAATGTTTTTCTGTCGCGCCAGAACAGGTCGAGCCCTCTGGCATAGCCGTCGCCATTGTTTGAAAGTATGCCATTATGCTCCCGCACCAATTGGCTATAGCGCTTGTAGTACAGTTCGCTCCTGAAGTTATAGTCCGTTTTCTTAAACTCATAATTGGCCACGTAGCCCTGCACGGCCTCAAAACCGAGCCTTGTCAATAGCAGATACTTATCGGCTGGATTTTGGTAGTACAGGCCGTAATTGGCCGCGACTTGCGAGTTGGCGTTTAGCTTGTAGGACAATGCCAGTCGAGGCGAAACATTGAAGCGTCTCAAGTAGGACGAATACTCGCTCCTGAGCCCTGTTCTCAAGACCATTTTTCGATTGAAGAACACATCTGCTTCTGTAAAGGCAGCCGTCAGTTGCTCTTGATATGCCCGGAAGAGCTCGTCCAAGGCGTCTTTTCTGTGGGTATAGAAGCTTTCCGTGCCGAAGCGTAAGGAAGAAAGCGTGCCGATAAAATACGTAGCAACGGCCCTAAGCTGCGCAGACTGGTCGATGCGCTGCGCAAGGCCTAGTGGCAAGGCTATATGGTCTTTGGCGTAGTTGTAGGCTAGGCCAGTTTCCAGTTTCCAATGCTCGCCCACCATATCCTGATACGTGCTGTTGATATAGGAGTTTCGATTCCTGATGGCAATGGCTCCAAGGGAACGATCGTCCCTGACACCCGTTGGATTAATAGCGGTGTCTGTTGCCAAGGCCATGTTTTGTATCCCCATTTTGGAATCGCTGTAGTCCATATAGTACTTGAAGAGGCCTATGGCAGAGGTCTTTTGAATGAACTGAGCACCTATGGAATTCGATTTGGGATGTTGCTGCCAATCTATTTGACTTTTATTTATGTAGGTGTAGCTTGGTTTTAGGTCATAAAGGCTGGCCGTGAGTACCAGGCCGCTGTTGTTGTGTCGGATGTTTTGCTGCACCTCTCCACCCACGGAAAGCAAACGGATAGAAGTACTGGTCTTTTTCGGCAGGTCATTGGTCTGAAGGGAGAGCACGGACGATAGTGCCTGTCCAAATTGTGCGGAATAGCCACTGGTAGAAAAATCCGTGCTGCGAAAGTTGAAGGCCGAAAATCGGGCACGCGAAGATAGTCCCTGCACTTGTGCATTGATGGGATTTTTCATGAGCATGCCGTCTATAAAGGTCTTGGTCTCGGCAGGCGCTCCACCACGGACCATGAGGCCACTCTCGCCAAAGGCCAACTGGGCTCCGGGCAAGGTCTGCATGGCCCCAAAGACATCGGCCGCCATACCCGGCGTGGTGGCTATGTCCAGTGCGTTTAAGGCAATGCCCTTGCCCTGTATGCCCGATACAAAGTTGCCGGCGCTGATGGTGACGGTATTCAGCATGTTTGCTTTTTCCATCAGCCTGATGTGCAAGCTGTCGGGCAGCTCGTTTAGATTGACGTTCAGGCTGTCCGTTTCAAAGTTCAAGGCCTTCACCAGTAAAGTCTGTGTACTTTGTTGCCTTGTCTGGAACAGAAACCTGCCCATGCTATCGGTGGAGGCTCCGTCATAGCTTCCCTTGATGCTCACGGAGGCAAAGGGAATGGCCCGGCGCCGCTGGTCGGTGACCACTCCCTTTACCGTGGTTTGTCCCAGCAAATCCTTACTCTTTAATAGCAGGAGCAGGATAATGAACAAGGGATAGATATAGCACTTCTTGGTTTCCATGTCCCAAAAATGGGATTATGGCATCCTTTGCACTAGCTTTTTCTGACGAGCGGTAGTATTTGGGGGATGAGCGGTATCTATTTCACGCCGCCAAAGCAGAGATATTTCAGTTCCGTATAATCATCGATGCCATACTTGGAGCCTTCTCGGCCCTTGCCGGAATATTTCACCCCGCCAAAAGGCGCCACTTCCGTAGAGATGATGCCCTCGTTGATGCCTACCATACCGTATTCCAGGGCTTCGCTGATTTTCCAGCTTCTGGTGACACTGCCCGTATAAATGTATGACGCCAAGCCGAAAATCGTATCATTGGCCATTTGCACGCCCTCCTCGTCCGTATGGAAACGGAAAATGGGAGCTATGGGTCCAAAAATTTCCTCTTTGGCAAATTTCATGTCTGTAGTGGCTTCGGAAATGACCGTAGGCTGGAAGAAATAATCATCTATAGGCTCACCGCCCAAAATAATCTTTCCTCCTTTTTCCTTGGCATCTTCCACAAAGGATTTGGTTTTGTCAATGGCTTTTTTATTGATGAGCGGGCCTATTTGTACGCCTTCATCAAGGCCATTGCCCACCTTAAGCTGGGATACGGCTTCGGTAAACTTGCGCGTGAACTCGTCATATACGCTATCTTGTACCAGAAAGCGGTTGACGCACACACAGGTCTGCCCTGCATTGCGGAACTTGGAGGCGATGGCTCCCTTGACGGCGGCATCGATGTCGGCATCGTCAAATACCAGAAAAGGTGCATTGCCGCCCAGTTCCAGGCTGAGGGTCTTCAGGGTGGAGGCGCTTTGTGCCGACAATAATTGCCCCACGCGGGTGGAGCCTGTGAAAGATATTTTGCTTACAAGTTCGCTTTCGCACAAAAATTCGCCTATGGCAGCAGGCTCGTCGCTCACTATCAGGTTGAATACGCCTGCGGGAAATCCAGCCTCTTGAGCCAGTTTGGCCAAGGCAAGGGCAGTAAAAGGAGTCTCCTCGCTAGGGCGTATGACCACGGGACATCCCACCGCAAGAGCGGGAGCTACTTTACGTGTTATCATGGCCAATGGGAAATTCCAGGGGGTCAAGGCGCCCACAACGCCAATAGGCTGGCGGATGACCACCACTCGGCGATCGGCAGAGAAGCCAGGAATGACATCGCCGTAGACCCTTTTTGCTTCCTCGGCAAACCATTGGATGAAAGAAGCACCATAGTCCACCTCGCCGCGGCTCTCTGTCAGCGGCTTGCCACATTCCAAGGTCATGATGGTAGCTATCGCCTCCTTGTTTTCGATGATGAGCGAAAACCATTTTTCTAAGACGGCCTGCCTTTCCTTGGCGGTCTTTTCTCGCCAAGGGACAAAAGCACGATGAGCCGCCTCGATGGCATTTTGCAACAGGCCGGTGCCGCTATTGTATATGCTACCAATGCTGCTGCCGTCTGCCGGGTTTTTTACGTCTAACTTTTCCTCAAATTCCGCTACCCACTCGCCATCTACAAAAGACTTGTCGAAGAGTAAATTTTTATAATCTGTCATTTTAACCAAATCCTAATCCAAAATTATTCAAATAGCACGACTTGACGGATGGCTTCACCAGCGGCCAAGCGTTCAAAGCCCTCATTGATGTCTTCCAGTTTGAGACGGTGAGTAATTAGTTTCTCTACCGGAAGGCGGCCTGCCCGATATAGTTCCAGGTAAGCGGGAATATCCCTCAAGGGCACGCAGCTTCCCAAATAGCAACCTTTAAGTGTTTTTTCATCGCCCACCAACGCTACCGGAGATAAGCTAAAGCGCGAGTCTGGGTGAGGCAGGGCTCCTGTCACCGTAGTTCCTCCACGTTTGGTGGCATTAAAGGCAAATTCAAGCGCGGGCATGGCACCGGCAAATTCCACCGCAATATCCACGCCTCCATCGGTATCGTCCTTTACCTCCTGCAAGGCAGTGTCCGCACCCGAATCTACAGCTTGCTGGGCGCCAAGCTCCACGGCGGTGTCACGTTTGTAGGAACTGATATCGGCCGCAATGACCTTGGAAGCGCCAGCAGCGCGCGCGCCCAGGATAGCAGACAGCCCTACGCCCCCCAAGCCTACCACCATCACGCTGTCGCCGGCTTTCACCCTGCCGGTATTTACTACGGCACCCACCCCCGTCATCACGGCACAGCCAAAGAGGGCGGCTATTTCAAATGGGATTTCGCGATCTATTTTTACCAATGAATCGATCGAGGCAACTGTATAGTCGGCAAAGCCGGATACGCCCAAATGATGGTAGTAATACTGGCCATCTTTTTTGATGCGGCGGTGACCTCCCAACAGTACACCCTCTCCATTGGCCTTCGCTCCTACCTCGCATAGTGCCGGACGGCCCGACTGGCAAAACTTACAATGGCCGCAAGTGGGCAAAAAGGCAAAGACCACATGGTCGCCCACCTCAAATTTGGTTACCCCCTCACCCACTTCGACAATTTCGCCCGCGGCTTCATGGCCTAGCACCATGGGCAGTGGACGTGGGCGGTTACCATCAATCACCGAAAGATCGGAGTGGCATAGCCCCGCAGCCTTGATCTTTACCAGTACTTCTCGCAAGCCTGGTGGATCTAGCTCTACCTCTTCTATCTTTAAAGGTTTGCTCTCCGTATATGGACGGGGCAGTTTCATGTCGTGCAGTACGGCAGCTCTAGTTTTCATCTTTATTCCTTTTGTTCTAAATGGTTGTCCTAATCATAAAATTCCGGTGCTTTCTTAAACGAAGGCCAAGCATCCGGATCGTGGCCCGTCACGACGGTAGCTCCGTGTTTTGACGCCAAAAAGCGTAATTTGGCCACGGAACGTACCGAATCTACCGCCGAAGCGAGAAATCCCGGCAGAGCCTTGTCGTCCCAATGGTCGGTAGTATAGGCCGCATCTACGGTCAGCAAGAGTGGGGCGGACTGGGACAGCGTAATTAAAAAGCTACTGTGACCCGGTGAGTGCCCTGGAGTATAGATGATTCGGATGCTACCATCCCCAAAGAGGTCAAAGCCATCATCTGCTTCGCCCTTTAGGAAATGCCATTTGAGGCCTGGTTTGTCAAAATCCTTACGGATATAGCCGCCCGCGGCAAACCAGTCGGCGGTAAAGGCATATTCATACTCGTTGCGCTGCACGATGTGGGTGGCATTTGGGAAACGACCCACGGCTCCCGTATGATCGAGATGCAAGTGACTCTGCAGCACAAATTTGATGCTCTCGGGCGCTATTCCCAATTCTTTCAGCGCGTTGACGCAGCCCTCTTTTTCTTGCATCACCGGCCAATAGACCTGCGTGATGTCACCCCAATGGCCTACGGGATCTGTGGCGCATTCTACGGCATTGCCCCCATCGATAATCACGTTTCCCTTAGGATGGGTGATGAGATACCAAGGGACGGGAATCTCATAGGGTTCTAGCGATGCGTTCATCTTAATGTTGTTTTCTTTACACTTCAAAACACCTGTTTGAAACATATACAGGCGAATGCCTTGTTCTTCTTCCTTTTTCATGTTTAAGTTTTATAAAATGGTGGTTTATGTTTTTGGGATCATTTTATAAAAACAAATAAAAAGAAGTTCGGTTTGCGCATTTCTGCGTTTCTTTTGAATTTGGAACTAGGAAGGGCAGCAGGAAGGTTTAGGGTAAATATGCTGTGTAACGCTAGTATTAGATTTCGTAAAATTCTATCGGTAGATCGTCTGGATCGGCAATGAAGGTGAACTTTTTTCCGGTGTACTCATCGATGCGTATGGGCTCGGCCTCGATGTGGTGCTGTTGCAGGTAGCTAACGATTTCTTCCACGTTGTTTACCGCAAAAGCCAAGTGACGAAGTCCCCGAGCTTCGGGCCTGCTGGGGCGTGCGGGAGTATTGGGGAAGGAGAATAGCTCGATGACGTAATGCTCGCCAATGGCCAGATCCAGTTTGTAGGAACCCCTTGCTTCCCGATAGACTTCCCTAAGTACTTTCAAACCTAGTATTTCGGTATAGAATTTTTTTGATTTGGGATAATCCGAACAGATGATGGCTACATGATGAACACTTTTTATATAAGGCATAAAAAAACAATTAAAAAAAACTCTTATCAGCTTGTTGTCTATTCGCTCCCGCTTTGGCGGGATGAGATTCCTCGACTACGCTCGGAATGACAACGGGAGAGCAGACCATTAACCATTAATAATTAACCATTAGCTACACATCTTCATTCAGAAAGATTTCCAGCTCCTCGTGGCTGATATTCATATTGACGTTCCCTTGCTTGGCGTAGGAGATCTCGCCCGTTTCTTCCGAGACGATAATTGCCACGGCATCGCTCATTTCCGTTACGCCAATGCCGGCACGGTGACGTAGCCCGAATTGGAGAGGAAGGTCTTCGCTGTCCGATAGCGGAAGTACGCAACTTGCAGTTTTTATTCGCCAGTCTACAATAATCAAAGCACCATCGTGTAGCGGGCTGTTTTTCTGAAAGATGCTCTCTAGGAGTCTTTTGGATATCTCGGCATCTATGTATTCGCCACTATTTTGATAATATTCCTCGTCAAAGAATTTGGAAAACACGATAAGGGCTCCTGTTCTGGATTTGGCCATGCTCCTACAGGCATCGATGATGGGTTTTATGTGTGCCGAATTGTCCTTGTCCAATTCTTTTTTGCCCAATAGCAGGGACCAGAGCTTCCTGTTGCGCTTGATGGAAATGTTTTTCCCGATATGCAGTAAAAATCGTCTTATTTCTTGTTGAAACACCACGATCAAGGCGATGGAGCCTACACTGATAAAGCCACCGAAGATCTCGGTTAGGAGGCGCATTTCCGATTGCTTTACCACCAAATAGGCCATATAGATGATGAAAAGCCCTACTAGGATGTTCACGGCGATGGTACCACGAATGAGGTTGTAGATATAGTAGATGATGATGGCTACGAGAAAGATATCTACCACATCGAGGAAGCGGATGCTGAAAAAACTGAAATCAAAATCGGCCATAACGCTAAGTAAATAATAAAAAGTCAAAAGTAAAAGACATTCTTTCGCTAAGCAGAAGCTAGTACTTGCTTAGCTTTTTCTACATCTAGTTCTTTCTCCCATTTGGCGATAACTATCGTGGCAGCTGTATTGCCAATGATATTGGTTAGTGCCCTAGCTTCGCTCATGAAGCGGTCAATTCCCAGTATGAGGGCCACCGACTCCACCGGAACATGGCCCACCACGGGCAGTGTCGCGGCTAGCGTCACAAAGCCACTTCCCGTCACGCCTGCCGCTCCTTTGGAGGTGAGCAATAATACTACCAACAATGTCAGCTGCTGGTTGAAATTCATATGCATATCCAATGCCTGGGCAATGAATATGGCAGACATGGTAAGGTAGATAGACGTACCGTCCAAGTTGAAGGAATAACCCGTGGGCACTACTAGTCCCACCACCGGTTTGGAGCAGCCCATGTCTTGCAGCTTTTTCATGATGCCAGGTAAGGCCGACTCGGAGGAGGATGTGCCCAGTACGATGAGCAGTTCCTCTTTAATGTATTTGAGCAGTTGCCATATGCTGAAGCCACAAAAGTGAAGTACGCCTCCGATGATGAAAAAGATGAATAGCAGGCAGGTAACGTAAAAGCAAATCATGAGTATGCCCAGGGAGGCCAGCGATGATAGCCCATACTTGCCTATGGTATAGCCCATAGCACCCATGGCGCCCAGCGGGGCCACTTTCATAATGATTTTTATCAGCGCAAATAAACCATCGAGGAAAGACTGCAATACAGTAAGCGTGGGCTTTGCGGCATCTCCAATTTTGGAGAAGGCAATACCAAGTAGCAATGCGAAGAAGAGCACCTGCAACAGATTGCCGGTGGCTAAGGAGCCTATTACATTTTCTGGAATGATGCCCAGCAGAAAATCTTTCAATGACTCATGTTGTTCTCCCTCTTTGATGTATGCCTGAACACCCGAGGTGTCCATGCTGGCAGGATCGATGTTCATGCCCGTACCCGGCTGTACAATGTTGACAATGACCATCCCTAAGATTAGGGCTATGGTGGTCATTACCTCAAAATAAAGCATGGCCTTTACCCCCACCTTGCCCACTTTCTTTACGTCCTCCATACCGGCGATACCCAAGACTATGGTACAAAAGATGAGTGGAGCGATAACCATTTTTACCAATTTGATGAAGCCGTCTCCAAAAGGTTTTAGGGCAATGCCCACATTGGGATAAAAATAGCCGATAAATATACCGATGATGATGGCTACAATGACCTGTGCGTAGAGGCTTCTCTTCAAAAAGGATCTCATAAAATGGAAGGCTGGGACTGTTGGCTATTTGTTTTTACGTTCGGGTCTATGGCTGTAGAACTGTTCTTTCAATTTCTCAATTTCCAAGGGCTCGTTTTCCTTGTCTAGAGCAAAAAGCCAGGCTTTCTCCTGCAGTATCGGCGCGGTCTTTTTGGCATTGGCCAAATCAAAGGCCCTGATTTTCAGCTTTTCCTCTCTAGGGGCTATACTGATACGCAAACTGGAGGTATGGAATATTGTCTTGAAATGAAACGTCGGCCAATTTCCTAGCTCATTCATCTTTGCAGCGTATATTTTTTCTGTCTTTTGAGGGCCTACCATACCTGCAAAAACGCCTTCGAGTTTATTCGATTTTTCTGTGCCAAAGCTGATGAGCAATTCAAAGCTCGTTTCGTTGATCAGGTAAAAAGAAGCAAGCTCGTTGCGTAGGTCGGTCGTAACGGCCAGGTGAACGCCCTCCTCGACAAACTGACTGGAAGGAACGATTTTAGAGGCTGGGGGCTCATCAAAGTTTTCGTCTTTCTTGCTGAATTGGCCATAGACCAATGTTACCTTGGATGTTGGCACGGGAATGCCAAAGCCATCGTCGCCCGTTACCTCAATCAGCTCCTCATTTAAGATGTTGGTGACATGACCTTCCAATTCCTCATCCACAAAGCGCACATAATCGCCCAATCTAAAATTCGTCATTATATTCCTGTTTGTTGTCTTGGTTATATTTAAAGAGGGCGTTAATAGCCTGTATCCAAAGGTAAATAATAGAATTGAGGTACACAATAACTTTATTTTTCTCCTTTTTGAAAGTAGTTTGTAAGTCCATATGCGTAATTTTGAAAGAATAATTTACTGCAATAAGCAAAAAAATTGGATATGAGATTAGGATGGTTAGGCATTGGAAACATGGGTAATCCCATGGCGGGCAATTTGTTGAAGGCTGGATATTCGCTCACTGTCTATAACAGAACAGCAGAAAGAGCAAAGCCACTGATTGAGAAGGGGGCTAAGCAGGCCAAAGATCAGGCGGAACTGGTGGAGGGATGTGACGTTATCTTTACGATGCTTTCGGATGACAAAGCTGTGGAGGAGGTCTATTTAGGGAATGATGGCCTATTTACAAAACCTGTTAAGGGCACGCTATTTATCAATATGAGTACCGTGGCACCCGGCACGTCGGAAAAGCTGTACCACAAAGCCAAGAAGCGTGATGCGAACTTTATAGAGGCACCGGTGTCTGGCAGTGTGAAACCGGCGGAAGATGCCACGCTGGTTATCTTGGCTGCGGGGGATAAGGAAGATATGGAAGGAGCAAGGCCCCTATTGGAAAAATTGGGCAAACTGGTGCTCTACACGGGAGCGATAGGTAAAGGGGCCATTGCCAAATTGTCCATCAATTATTTTCTGGCACTCACGCTCCAAGGATTGGCAGAGTCTGTACTCTTTGCCAAGTCACATGGTATAGAGCCAACGCAGATGCTTAGCATCGTGAATGAAGGGGCGTGTGGTAGCGGTATTACCAAGCTGAAAAGTCCTGCCATTTTGAAAGGCGAGTTTCCTCCTGCCTTTGCCCTTAAGCATATGGCCAAGGACCTGCGGTTGATTAGGGATGAAGGCATAACAACGCCAGTGGCAAAGCCGGTAATAGAAAGCTATCAACGAGCATTGGAAAAGGGGCTTGGAGACGAAGACGTCATGGCCATCATCAGTTATCTGGAAAAAGCATAATTTTACGGCATGAAGATACTCATGGTTTGCCTAGGCAATATTTGTCGTTCACCGCTTGCGCACGGCGTATTCGAACATTTGGTGAGGGAAAGAGGCTTGCCTTGGTATGTCGACTCTGCAGGTACGGGGAATTGGCATATCGGTGAGCCGCCTGATAGACGTTCCATGGCTATAGCCAAGCGGCATGGCATTGATATTTCTTGCCAGAGAGCAAGGCAGTTTAAACGGGATGATCTGCAAGAATTCGACCGTGTCTTTGCGATGGACAAAAGCAATTACCGCGACCTGTTAGGCATAGCCGCCACCAAAGAAGAGAAAGAGAAAATAGCGCTTTTCTTGCCCATGGAGGAGGTGCCAGACCCCTATTGGGACGATACGCTTTTTGAACATGTTTACATGCTGGTCGCTCAAAGGAGCGAGCAACTGATAGCCGAATTGTTAGAAACAAGTCAGTAATTTACGGACTATTGGATATGGAGGGCCGTTTGTCTATGTTTGTGGGCAAAAGACAAGAAAAGCTTGAATTCATCGTATCTCAAATGGCTGTTATTGGCGATCCTTTCCCTCACATGGGGAAGTTCGTTTATATTGATTAAGCAGTGTTTACTGGTTTTTTCTCCCTATCAGGTTGGAGCCTTGCGTATGTGCATCGCTGGACTGGCGTTGGCATTTTTTGGAATCAAGAACCTCAAACATATCCCAAGAAAGCTTTTTCCATGGGTTATTTTAGCCAGTTGTCTTGGCAACTTCATTCCCATGTTTTTGTTCCCTCTGGCGCAGCAGCAGGTCAACAGTTCGCTGGCAGGCATACTGGACTCATTGGTGCCGATCTTTATCTTGCTGTTTGGCTTTTTGTTCTTTGGTACAAAGAGTAGTTTGAAGCAGGTTTCTGGGGCTGTCATTGGCTTTTTGGGAGCGGCCATTTTGATGGGCGATGACGGGGGCGGTGGTACGAGCAACCTGTTTTATTCCTTGCTGATCGTCTTGGCGACGGCATTCTATGGCATCAACGGATTGATCGTAGGCAATTTCCTGTCGGGTATTCCTTCATTTAAGCTATCTTCGTCCGTATTCACCATTTGGTTAGGGCCATCATTGATTATATTGGGGCTGTCGGGCTTTTTCTCCGAATTTCACGGCACGCAAGAACAATGGGTGGGCTTGGGTTATGTCTCCATCCTGGGGCTGGTAGGCACCGCTCTTGCCATGGCGCTTTTCTATAAACTTATTCAATCCACATCACCCATATTTGCCTCTACGGTGACTTATCTCATGCCCTTGGTAGCCATGGGCTGGGGATTTCTGGATGGTGAGAAATTTTCGCTGATGCACGCATTGGGCTGCTTTCTGATTCTATTGGGTATTTATTTAATTCAGGGAAAGCCCGAGGTATCCACCGAGATGAAGGAACAATGCACCAGTCTTTAGGCCTTCTTTTTCATGTCCTTTAGCAACCTGTTTGACATCCAGAGCAGCAGGAGGATGAGGAGTGCCAATCCCGCCCATATCCAATAGGTGGATTGAAATAAGGTAAAGGATCCCTCTTTTTCGCCCTGTTTCATGAGCCTAAGGGCTTCTATGCGAATGATGGGGACATTCTCCTTTATCTTATTCTCAAAATAGCCTAGGTCATAGTCGGGCCCGCGAGCCTCTGGATTGCCAAGAGCCAATTCATACTTTGTGCCCTTTTCGAGATAGGCGACCAGATCATACTGCATTTGCCAGGCATTTACGGCGCTTAGCTGCAAAGGGACGTTGTTGCCATTGTCTATTTCTACATAGATGGAATCCGTCTTTACTTCGCTGTCCAATGTGAATAGCCGTTTATTGGGGTCGAGTATGCCCCGACCTATTTCGCTATATTGTTCCCGAAGCCTTCCCCTCCTGTCCTTTGATTGATGCTTTTGTAAAAACCTGACTTCCCGACGGTATAGATCTGGACTGGAAACGTCAAAAGATAGTTGATAAACCAAGTAAGGACGGTCAAAAGCGACTTGCCATAAGCTGGTAGACGACGAGGAGCTTTGCGTTTTTTTGATGGCCGCATGGGGTAGTTTCTCTACATGCGGATTTGTTTGCGCGACTTGAACCGTATCTCTACCCGCAGACATGATATACAAAGGAGCTGATGTGGAGTCCGAAATAATCAGTTTGTAAAAGGGATAGGCCGTTTCGGGGAGTTCTATGCGAGCGATCATCCTGCTGGCCGCACTACTGGATATGGCACTGTTGAGCCAAAATTTTTCCCTGACGATATACCATTTTTCCCTGTCGTAGCTCCCGCTTACCTGCACCTGTTTGTCAGCAGAGGCATTGTTCATAGTCAGAAGCAGGTGGTTCAGGGACTGCTTTTTGGGGTTTCTGATGGTTAGAACGGAATGCTGTTCGGTGTCTTGCGCATAGGAAATGATCGGCAAGGAATCGAAGGAAGATACAGGCCTGACATCTTTTCTCCTAATGATGTAAGGGATTTCCTGCTTGTCGCGGTATATCCGTATGTCTTCCAGATGGGGCTGTGCCAAACGCCCCACTAGCTCTGGCTTGAGCGGCAGGCTGTAAAAGCCTGTCTCCTCGACTGGCTGTATATCGGCCTGCCAACTGTAAGAAGCCTTTTGGGCAAGAACCGCGCTTGGCAGTACCCCCGTAAAGGTTACGATAATACTCCAAAGGTATAGCATGCACGTTCTATTCATCTCCCTGTTGCTGTGTGGTTTCATCTTCCGTATGTAAAGATAGCGTTTCGTCTTTTTTCAACAACAGCTTTAAGCGCTGGTACATAAAAGAAATGATCAAAAGCAATATGCCCAATGACAAAAATGCGATGATCTTACCCCCTTCGGATAGGCCGCGCAAGTCTACGAGGAAGAGTTTCAATAGGGTGATGCCAAAAAGCATAATGGAAATGATGCGCAAGGTCCTCAATTTCCAGCGCATGCCGAGGTACATGATCAAGAAAGAGCTTATTCCCCAGAGAACGGCATAGCCTACTCGATGGCTGTCGTAAAGGATGGCCCATGTGTCTTGGACTTCCTTAAACTTGGCGAGTACCAAGAGGTGATCTAGCTCGGCACTGGCCAGGTAAACAAGGAGTATGCTGGTCGTCCAGTGGAACAGCGTCATCAAATCCGGTGTTCCTGATACGGCGAGGTGTTTTTTCACCCCCAATAGACAAACGGCAAAACAGGCAATCAATATGTAATGTAACAGGAAGGGACTCAATCCCAAATCTCCCAGGAGATACCAGGTCCTCGCCAGTACGATTTCGTGATTGTAAAACAAGGGGTAAAGGAATAGCAGTAAGGCGGAAAAAAGCAATAATAAAATCTGTAGAGGAGACTTCTTCGGCGGTGTACGGAAAAGCAAGATAGCAACGAAAAGGTAATGGTATATCCCGTTGGCTACGCGTTGTACTTCAGGGATGTAATAGGCCACTTGATTGTTCAGTTCCAGCAATACGCCCATGTAGATCAGGAAGATAGTCAATAGTTTGAAGCTTCGGTCAAGCTGGCCCGCCGTGAATCCCCAGTCTTTTGTATCGTCAGCCCAACCTGCTGCCAGTTTTTTGTACAGGCGCTGGAACAGGATAAGGGCCACTGCGGCAAAGGCAGATGTGATAAAGGCCTTGTTGAATAGGGGAAAGCGATGCGACGTCTCCGTATACAGGATGCGGTAGTAGATCTGCCAGTCCATGGCGAGGCTGATGAGCATTAGCGCTAGTACGATAAATGAGGTCTTTCTTAACAAGCTCAGCTCGGATTTGATGGAGAGCCATAGTAGCAGCACGGCTTCGGAAGCCCAAAACAAAGTTATAAAATGTCCCTTGAGCTGAACGGGTGCCATGAGGCTGACGAAAGTAATGACCAAGCCGATAAAGAGGTATATAAGATTTTTGTCTGCTCTTTCATTTTTGTACAGTGTATAAGCAAAGATGAAGTTGACGATGCCAAGTATTCCGACAAATAGTCCCCTGAATATGCCGTGCTGAATGTAAGACAAGATGGTTAGACCTGCTGCCAAGTAAAGAAAGGTATTGCTTAGAAGGATGCTTATTTCTATGGCATTGAACTTTGTCCTTTCCTTGAGGTTGTTGATCACCGTCATGACAAGGAATACCACGTAGAAAAGGGAAGCAAACACCAGCGCCCCACCATAGGGGGCGGCAACCTTGCCTATCACTTCGCTGAGCAACCAGGAGCCAAACAGGATGGCCGTAGCTACGAAGGAGACGATGGTCACAAGATTCCATTTCTTGAAATAAGCCAAGGCTAACATGCCTATATTCAGCAATAAGATGTAAGAGAACAGCACCACATAATTGCCGCTGCCAGTGCTTACCATGAAGGGGGAACTAAACCCTCCCAGGATAGCCAATATGGCCAATTCCTTGCGGTCGTAACTTATAGACAGTAGGACGGTAAAGGCGGTTATAAGGATAAGTAGTGCAAAGGCTACCGATTGGTTGATTAGCTGATATTCCTGAAAGCTGATGGTAATGGTGTAATAAAGAATAGCTATGCCACCGCCTATCAGCACAGAGCTGAAAGCTATGAAAGTCTTTCTTAGGCGATGAGCGAGCAGAATGAGTGCCCCTCCGCACAGCAAGCCGATAAAGGCCCTGCCTATCTCATTTATCCAGTCTTTATCTATGGCATATTTGAGAAAAAAGCCCATTCCAACGACCAAAATGGCAATCCCGATTTTGTTAAAGAGGTTTTCTCCGATAAACTTCTCTAAATCGGGATTTCGCTGCCAAAAACTAGGCGCAGGGGTAGTTTCTTCCTCGGGTTGCGCTTCTTCTTGGTGCTTTTGGGCTTTTGTCAGTGCATCAAGCTCTTCGTCCGTTGGTCTGGTATAAGTATATGTGGGCCGCATTTGGGGAGGCTCGTGCTTCTCCATGATGGTTTCGCTTGGCACATCTTCCTCTGTAGGCGCTTCGGTTTCCGTCATTTCCGGAGGGAACTCGGGCACGGTTTCGGCCTGCTGCTCTGAAAGAGATTCCGTGCTCATTGTGCTGGATGGAGCTTTTGACAATAGCTCTTTCAATGCATTTACTTCCTTATACAAAAAATCCAATTTTCGATTGAGGAGCTCCGTCTTACTGTTGATAATGCCCCTGATTCCTGCAACGATAATTAGGGTTATGATCGAGAGGATGATTAGTATTTCTTGCATATAATCGGATACATTTAAGAAGAGCAAGATAGAAATAAAAATTGCAATGATGCAATGGCTGAAAACAAGGATTTACATTGGCTTGTAGCTTGATAAGTCGGGTAAGGCATTAGGTGTTTCTCCATAAATTCATATCTTAGCCAGACATTCACCAAAACGTCGATATATGAAAGTGGCATTTTTTAGCTCAAAAGAATACGAGATGGGTATCTTCCAGAAAGCGAACGAAAGCCAAGGACATGAACTGAATTTTTTGGATGTTCCGCTGAATGTTCAGACCGCCGTGTTGGCAAAGAACCACGATGCTGTCTGCATCTTCGTCAACGACCAAGCCGATGCGGAAGTTATCAAGACCCTCTCGAGCATGGATGTCCGCTTGATTGCTTTACGTTGTGCTGGTTTTAACAATGTTGACCTGGTTGCAGCTAGTCAAAGCGGCATCAAAGTAGTACGTGTTCCAGCCTACTCGCCCTATGCCATTGCCGAGCATACCTTGGCCTTGATATTGACATTGAACCGCAAAACGCATAGGGCATACAACCGCGTAAGGGAAGGCAATTTTTCCCTCAATGGGCTGATGGGCTTTGATTTAAACGGCAAGACCGTCGGGCTGATTGGCCTGGGAAAGATTGGGTTGATCACGGCCCAGATCTTAAAGGGATTTGGATGCCGCGTACTGGGCTATGATATAGCCAAACCGCAGGAAGCAGATGCCATCGGGATTGAATTCAGCGATCTGGATACGCTCTATGCTTCGTCGGACATCATCAGCTTGCATTGTCCGCTCAACGCTCATACCCATCACCTGATCAATGATGCTTCCATTGCCAAAATGAAGCGGGGCGTGATGCTGATTAATACTAGTAGAGGTGCGTTGATTGATACGGTAGCGGTGATTTCGGCATTGAAAGAGGAACATATAAAGTACTTGGGACTTGACGTTTACGAGGAAGAAGAACATCTGTTTTTTCAAGATCTTTCCGAAACGGTTATCCAAGACGACGTATTCTCGAGGCTGCTGGCCTTCAATAATGTGCTTATCACTGGACATCAGGCATTTCTTACCAGCAATGCGGTAGAAAATATCGCCGATACAAGCTTGGAAAACATTACCGATTTTGAACAGGGCGATAACTTAATCAACGAGGTACTTTAATAATAGATGATTCGTCAATCGTCATAGGCTAGACTTGTCCATTTGTCTTTTTTGAAATAATGGAGCATAAGCAAAAAAATGAGCCAGCATAAAAAAGTGGCCCCCCATACTAACAGCTCGTACTGCACTATTGCATAATGTATCAGGCCTAGGACGCCTATAAAGCCCATAACGACCAAGTTGGTGATGAATTTGCTTTCTCCCTTGGTCATGGGGCGGGAAAAAGGATAACTTTTTACGAGAAACAAGGTTAATAACACGGCCTCTATGCCACCAAAGGCCATGGACAGAAGGATGTCGTTGATGATTTTTGGGCCAAATAGAGGAAGGCTTATCGCCAAGAAAAATAAACTGAAAGGCAAATAAAACTTCACGAGGCAAGCTTTCAATACGCCGGACATGAGGTGGCCGGGATGCCGCATAGGGGCCACATAATAGATCCAGGCGGCCTTATAGCGATCGCTCTTGGTCACTAGTTGCAATACGCTAATGAGCGAGAGGATGGAGAAATAGAACATGACGATATAAAGCCCACTGTGGTCCAAATCGGCGATACGTTCTTTTACGCTTTTTCCTTCTTCTCCCTTTCCGTTAAAAAACAGGAAAAAGAAGTACATGGGAATATAAGCGAGCGAGGGATATAACTGTTGTTTAAACTCCCTCGTGCGTGAGGTCATGCCCCACAATAGATCAAAACCGGCATTTTCCAATGGGCTGTTGGTGAGCCAGCGTGCCAGTAATTTGTAGAATGGCTGCTTCTGTCCATCTGCTTCCGCCTTGTTGTTTTTTGGGGTGTCGCCGATGCTCAGACCAGCTAGCTTGGCGTTGAAACCGGACGAGAATATGTTAGTGGCCAAGCCGAAGGCTAGTAATGGCGTGGCTATGGCAAGTGCGCTCAGCAATATGGTCAGCATGCTGATGTTCCCACCTAGCAATTCCTGCAGGGCTGCAACCCATACGGCGGGCACTAGCCAAAGGGCAGGCATGTTGGGAATGCGTATTTCCTGAACAAATTGGCTTTCCAATAGACGAGGGCCTACGTAATAGGCGGCAAAAATAAATATGGACAAAAATATCTGTAGATAGCTGACCATGTCCTTAAATCTTTGTATGGAAAGAAAACGGAGAAAGGCCAGGTAAAAAATATTTATGATTAGCAGGCTCATGAGCCCCGCGATGAAAACCTGCATAATAAACAGCAACATGGGAACCCAGCCCCATAAGAACAATACGCAGATTATTCCAGGAATGGCAAGGCCTATCAACTGGCTCATTAGCTTGATGCCCATGTGCAGTATGCGGGCCATGGCTACCGTGCGGTCATTCACGGGGCGGGGCAGTATGATATACTGGTCGCGTGTATCCAGCAATATGGTAGAAAAGTCGGCCACTAAGGTGAGGGCCAGTACGCTCATGAATGACAAAAAATAGAGGGACAAGGCTGTAAATCTATCATCGACATAAAAGAAAAATAGTAAAAAAACGCTGCCCAACAAGATGAGCATCACGAATTGAAAGACCGTGGCGAAGGTGGTAGGTTTTTGTTCTTTTTGCCTTCCAAACGAAGTCATGGGCGTGCGATCGTCCATTTTCAATTTGGTTTGAAGGATGGTCTCCAGTAATTTGGGATCCACTCCAAGGCTAGTCCACAGCGACTTGAAGAGCAAAATGAATTTTAAGAATAATACATTCACTTGATTGTCCCTTTGTTAGTTTATGGCAGAAATTATATTGGCAGCATCCGAACCGCTGTCCCCATTACCGGTTAGCTTGGCAAAGATGCGTTCTAGACTTTCACCATGCTCAGCCTTGAGTTGTTCAAAACTGCCATCGGCTACAATGCTTCCTTGATTGATAAGCATAATGCGATCGGAAACCTTTTCTACTACGTCCATCATGTGCGAGCAATAGAAAATGGCCTTTCCTTCCTTTGCCAATAGGGCTATCAGTTCCTTTACAATGATGACGGCATTGGCGTCAAGGCCAGAAAGTGGTTCGTCCAATATGATAATTTTCGGGTTGTGGATGATGCCCGATATGAGCAATACTTTTTGTCTCATTCCTTTGGAGAAAGAATCCATACGCTTGTGGGCATTGGGTTCCAGATCAAAGGCTTTCAGCAACTTTACGGCTCTTTCTGCGATGGCATCTTCCTCCATGCCATAGAGCTTACCAATGAAATCGAGGTATTCCATAGGAGTCAGTACATCATATAGCTCGGCATTTTCGGGCACATAACCTATCTGCGCCTTTGCGGCAATGGGATCGTTCTTTATATCTATTCCATTTACGAGCACTTTTCCCTCAAAATCATCTATCAGACCCGTAAGTATTTTAACCGTGGTCGACTTCCCAGCGCCATTTGGGCCTATGTAGCCAATCACTTGACCGGGATAGATATCCAGATTGATTCCTTTAAGGATTTGTTTGGGGCCATACCATTTTTCGAGCTTATGAACGCCGATTAAAGGTTGAAGTGCTTGCATATACTCTGTTAGTTTTCGATTATTTGTGTTCACCGTAAATATATGGAAAAAGCTCCACAAATTGTTCGGGTTTATGCTCATTGTGTAGCGGAATCAGGCCAAAAGAGCTGTTTCTGTCGTGATTTTTTCTGATTGGGCTATGATTATAAAGATCAGGCGAGGCAACTGTTTATTTGCTTGAAACAGGATTGTTACAGTGTAACGTACAGTGAATCACCACAAAATGGAAAGATAATTGTTGTCGTCAACATATAGTTTGTTAACCATTATATACCATTACCTATGAAGAAAATATTGGTTACCCTAAGACTACGGCGTTTTTCCAGCACGGCAATTTGTGCTTTTTGCTTGCTCATTGCCGCGAATGAACTGGGTGCTCATTCATTAAGCAGGTCTAATAAAAATTGGGAGTTAAATAAACACCAACAGGAAACAGACACCATCACCGGCATTGTCCGCGATGAAAAAAAACATGCGTTACCAGGAGCTTCGGTCCAAATAAAAGGGAGAGAGAATATCGGTACCTCTACCAACCCCAACGGGCGATACACACTGATAGCCGATACTGCCGCCATACTGGTGTTCTCCATCACAGGTTATGCCACTAGGGAAGTAAAGGTGGGTGCAAGAAAAGTGGTTGATGTGGCACTCAATCCAGAGCAAGAGCAATTGGAAGAAGTAGTCGTTATCGGCTATGGGACTGTCAGGAAAAAGGATTTGACGGGATCGGTGGCTCAGGTGAAGACGGAAGAAATCAATGCTTTCCCTACGAGCAATCCCTTGCAGTCCCTTTCCGGCAGAGCAGCAGGGGTGCAGGTTGCGCAAACTTCGGGAGCGCCTGGGCCAGCTACCTCTGTCCGTATCAGAGGATCCAATTCTATTCTGGGCAGCAATGAACCCTTGTATGTGGTAGACGGGTTCCCGATATCGGGCAGTAACCCTACCATCCTGAACAATGCCGACATCGAAAGCATGGAGGTATTGAAAGATGCTTCCGCTACCGCCATATATGGGGCGCGGGGGGCAAATGGCGTGGTCATCATCACTACCAAGAGGGGCGGGTCTGACCAAACCAATGTCGATTTCGAGGCAAATTACGGCGTACAACAATTGCGAAAGGGCCTTGATTTGATGAATGCGCAGGAATATGCCACGTTCTATAATCTCAGGGCGGCAAACGATGGGGCGGAAAATCCCTATTTCACACAAGAGCAGATCAACGCACTGTCTAATACGAATTGGCAGGATTTTATCTTCCGCTCGGCACCGATTAGAAACATCAATCTCAATATAGGAGGAGGAAATGAAAAGACGCAATTCGGCATTGGCGGAAGTGTGTTGGACCAGGACGGTATCATCGAGGGCAGTGACTACCAGCGCTATTCCGTTCGAGGTAATTTGCAGCACAGCATCAGCGACAAATTTTTGGTAGATGCCAACGCTACTCTGAGCAGGTTGGTCACGGGAAGAAAAGATAACAGTGGGGGAGCAAGGGGTAACTCCCTCATATCGGCCATTATAGGTGCGCCTCCCACGTTGAGCCCATTCAATGAGGATGGTTCTTATCGCCAGCTTGGTGTTGGACACCCTTTTGTCTCGGGCGATTTGATGAACCCGCTTAACTGGATCAGGGAGGAAACCAACCGCACGGATGCCAATCTGGTGTTGGCCAATGCCTCTTTGACCTACCGGCCCATAGAGGAAATCCGCATCAAGCTATTGGGCGGTATTGAAAATCGGGACGATCGACAAAACCTGTATCGTACCAACAATTTTCAAAACTCAACGGGCAGGGCCAGTATCACCTCCAATAATGAACAGAGCTTACTGGCCGAGGCCACGATTAATTATGCCAAGATATGGAACGAAAAGCACGACTTTTCCATCTTGGCGGGCTTCACTTACCAGGATTTTTCCAATACCTTCGTGAATGCCGCTGGGGAGGGGTTTATCAGCAACGTGAGCGAATGGTACGACCTAGGGCAAGCTCTAGTACCCATGATTCCTGCATCTGGATACAACAAATCCGTGCTGCTCTCCTACCTTTCGAGAGTAAATTATACCCTGGATGACAAGTACCTGTTCACGGCCAGTTTTAGGGCCGATGGTTCATCGCGTTATCGCCAAGGTTACCAATGGGGGTATTTCCCTTCGGGTGCATTCGCCTGGCGTATGTCCAACGAGGGGTTCCTCAACGACAAGGAATGGCTTTCCGACCTGAAGCTGCGCACGAGCTGGGGACTTACGGGCACGCAGATAGAAAATTTCTATGCTACGTTCAATCCCTTGTATTCGGGCAACACCGTTTTCGGAGAGGACGTCTATTTGGCCTTGGCGCCAGGCACCGTATTGCCCGAGAACCTCAAGTGGGAGACTACGGAACAATTTGACGTGGGCTTGGACATAGGCTTTTTGGATGACCGTTTTGTTTTTACGGCGGACTACTACGTCAAAAATACCCGAGACCTCCTTAACTCCGTTCCATTGCCATCCTCTATGGGTTATGTATCTACTTTCCAGAACGTGGGACAGATTCGCAACAGGGGGATAGAGCTTGGGCTGAATGCGGGTATTTTCAATGGTGCCTTTAAATGGGACGTCACGGCCAATATAGCCTTCAACAGGAACAAGGTGGTAAAGCTATACGGCGGTCAGGATATATTTGACAACCTATTGAACATCAACTTGGTAAATGATACACGAACCATATTAAGAGAAGGGGCGCCAAGAGGAATGTTCTATGGCTATGTGGAAGACGGCTACGATGAGAATGGACAGATAGTCTACAGGGATTTGAACAATGATGGTACTATCAATAATTTGGACCGTACCTTCATTGGTGACCCCAACCCGGATTTCACTTTTGGGCTGAACTCGTCCATGTCCTTCAAAAATTTCGACTTCACGTTCTTCCTTCAAGGCAATTATGGAAATGATGTGTTCAATGCCAGTGCCATAGGCAGTACGTTGGACTATGTTTCGGGATTGAACATGGTGCGGGATGTATTGTATGACCATTGGACGCCAGAAAACCCCAATGCCAAATATCCGAAAATAAGTAGCACCGTCAATGCCAATATCTCCGATAGGTGGATAGAAGACGGGTCTTTTCTGAGATTGAGAAATGTCCAGTTGGCCTATAATCTCCCTATGGAGAAATTGAAGTTGGGTTGGTTCAAGCGCTTCCAGGTGTACGCCAGCGGCCAAAACCTACTTACTATCACCAATTACTCCTGGTGGGATCCCGAGGTGTCTTTTACCGGATCGGACTATTTGGCCTATCCGGTGGCCAAGACCTATACATTTGGGATAAGGGCAGGCTTTTAGCGGAAAATAGACATGAGATATCAGATTTGAGACACGAGATCTCGGACACGGAAATTAACACAATGGATGTGAATTTAGCGTAGGCATAGTGGCTTGCGAATCAAAAATATACCAATATGAGAACTACTCGCCATACTTTACGTTTTTTCTGGATGCTCGGCATCGGCTGTGCACTCTTTGTTGCTTGTCAGAAAGAGCTAGACCAGGAACCAAGGAATATTCTGGAGGAGAATTTTTACAATACGGCACAAGAGGCAGAAGCGGCGGTAAATGCCATATTTCCGCCATTGAGGTTAGGCGGGCAGGGCATAGCCACCTACAACGCCACGCTGGAATGTCATACAGACTATGCCTATGGTAGGGGGAGCTGGGCACAGTTCAATGATTTTGCGGGATTGGATGCGGTAAATACCAACCGTGTAGCCGATTTTTGGGAAACTTTCTACTTGGCGATAAGAAACGCCAATCTGGTGATCAAGAATGTGCCGGATGGGACGGACATCAGCGAAGAAGATATCAACCGCTATGTGGCCGAGGCGCGGTATATGCGCGCTTGGTGCTACTTTCACCTAGTGCGCAATTGGGGAGGCGTGCCTTTGCGTATAGAGACCAATATAGAGGAAAGGGATGTGCCAAGAAGTACTGCAGACGAAGTATATGCCCTTATAGATGCGGATTTGCGCCTGGCAGAGACACACTTGCCAGAAAGCAACGGTGCTCAGCCCGGTAGACCTACCGTATGGATGGCCAAAACCCTGCTGAGCGAATACTTGCTTACCAGGGGGGAGTACCAAGAAGCAAGGGAAAAAGCACAGGACGTCATCAATTCGGGATTGTTTAATCTGGTGCCCGTACAGTCTGTAGACGACTGGCAGCGGATTTTCGGTGTGGGCGTGGGCGTCACCTCAGAAGAGGTATTCCATTTTAAATATAGCAGGGAAGGACAAGGAAATTATTATCCATTCATCATCAATCACCCCTCTACGGGCTTTTTTGGTGCCATGGGCGCCTATGCGCAGTATACGGACTCTGCCAATGTTTTTTTTGAAGAATGGGATGATGAAGACCTGCGGAAAGGTCTATGGTATCCCTTGGCCTTTGATCCTGCCCAGCCTAGGACTTTGTTGCAGAAAAAATTCATCGATCCGAATGCCACCAATGAGTACGGTGCTATCAATGACTTTCCCTTATATCGCTATGCCGAGGTATTGCTGTTGTTCGCCGAGGCAGATGCCCGCAGCAATGGCGTCACTGCCGAGGCCGTAGAAACGGTGAACAAAGTGAAGAGACGAGCCTACGGTTTGGCAATTGTTGCTCCGTCGCCCATTGACTATCAGGCTGGCGACTTGTCGCCCGAGTCTTTCGTAGATGCCATCTTGCAGGAAAGGGCCTACGAATTCCAGTTTGAGGGCAAGCGCTGGTTTGACCTGAAACGGAGCGGCAAGGCCGCCGAAATCCTACAGGCAAACAAAGGGGTAAGCATTGCAGACAAGCATTTTCTATGGCCTATCCCTTTGGCGGAGATGAACTACAACGAGGCACTGGATCCATCGGCAGATCAGAATCCGGGGTATTAGTTAAAAGAACTAGGGTTATTAAAGTTTCAATACCCCGCCACGCTAACGGGCAATTTACCAGTAGCTTTTAGCTGCCCTGCGATAACCTTTGCTGCCGCCTTTTGCATGTGTGCATCATTTTGATATGTCACTAATAGGCCTTTGGCATCGGTCAGGCTAGGTATGGAAGAGAGAGCGTAGGGATTGCCAAAGAGGGTGAAAAAGCTGTTTTGTTGATCCAATTCACTGATAAGCCTGTTTAACGCTTCGCTATAGTTCAGCTTGCTCTGGGGGCGCAAACGTTGATCGTGTATGGAGACGATGAGCTGCTCGTAATTCCCCGCCGCCACGAGTCTTAAGCCTTCGTTTATCTCTTCGATATCCGCTTCCGGACGAACATATATCATATCGGCTTGCGGATAGGTCGCTTTTAGTTCTTGTTGAAATACGGGCGTAGTATCTACTCCGATGCTGATAATGGCCGTACGCAAGGAAGTGTTTAAGCTATCTGCATCGCCTCTTAGCATGGTCATACTGGCATCGGCTAGTTGTTGTACCAGCGCCTTGGCACTGTCGCTATTAAGCGCTTGGTATAGGCCAAGGGTATCTACGGGTGTCGGTTGTTGTAATCCAAGCCAATACTTGGCTGCCAATACCTTTTTGACTCTTCTGTCCAGGTCATCCCTATCCAGCCGCTTCTTCTTAATGGCTTTTTCGACCATCTTGATGGCCCTCTTGCTGTTCTCCGATAGCTCCAGCAGATCATTGCCGGCTATAAATGCCAACACATCTGCCTCCCCGTCTGGAAAGAATTTTACTACACCCTTCATGTTCATGGCATCCGTGACCGCCAAGCCCCTGAATCCTAGGTCCATTTTCAGCAGGTCGCTGATAATGCTTTTTGAAAGGGAAGAAGGCAGGTGCTCCGTACTATCAAGGCTAGGGATATTCATATGGGCTACCATAATGCCTGGTGTGCCAGCATAGATCATCTGTTTGAAAGGATACATCTCCAAGCTATCCAATCGCTGCTTGGAAAATGGGAGTACGGGAAGGTCGTGATGTGAATCTACATCCGTATCGCCATGTCCCGGGAAATGTTTTAAGGTGGTTAGCAAGCCGCCATTGACCATGCCTAGCATATAAGCTTCGCCTTTTCGGGCTACATTGGGTGCATCTTCTCCAAATGACCGAAAGTTGATGACCGGATTGTTTGGATTGTTGTTCACATCCACCACAGGCGCGAAATTGAAATTGATGCCCAGACGCAGAAAATCTTTGGCCACTTGCTGGCCCATGGTATAGAGCAGGTGGTCGTCCTGTATGGCACCCAAAGCCATCTGATAGGGGTAGGAAATGGTGGAATCGGGAAAACGCATCCCTAGGCCCCACTCACCGTCTATCGCGACCAGGAGGGGTACTTTGGCGGCTTCTTGATAACGGTTTATCATTTGGGCCGTGCGGACAGGTCCTCCCTGAAAAACCACTATGCCCCCCAGTTTTTCCTTGCGGAGCACCTTGGCGACCGAGTCGATGTATTCTTGTCCCAAATTGGTGTGTGTACGCACGAGGAACAATTGCGCAATGCGCTCTTTTTTGGACAATCTTTTAAAAACAGAATCGACCCATTGGTGCTCTCGATTGATAAAATCGACCACATCGGGCTTGGTCTGGGCATTGCCTTTGTGAAGCAGTGCTATAAACAGAAAGGATATGACGAAAAGTGATTTCTTTGACATGCAATTTGGGTGCTATAAAATTCAAATATAGCAAAGGAAATTGGATTACGATAACCAAATATGCATAATTTGGCAGGAATGCCGCAAGAAAACGCATTATTTGACTTCTATACCTTGCCCATAGCGAAAAAAGGCGTTGATGGTAACAGGAAGCCTTCCATTGGGTTTGAATACTCGGGTGATGGCGCCTGCCGCTGCACGTTGTGATTCTATACTGTTCTGATAGGCCATCAAAATGGTTTTGGCTTCTTCTATTCCTGGCAATCCTGCCAGTGTGTATGGATTGGCAAAGACACAGAACAGGCTGTTGAGCCGAGTCAGTTCGTTGATGTACAGGCGCACGGTGCCACTGTAGTTGAGCTTACTGCCCGGACTTCTTCGGTTATCGTGCAGGCATACGATCACTTGCTGAAAGCGATTAAGCTCTACCGAAACCTTTGCTATATCGTTGGGATCTGCGTCAGCAGGGATGACGAATTTCAGGGCATTGTCAAATCGTGTCGAAAGGGCATTTTGAACTTCCGTAATCTCGTTTGCCCCAATGCTGATGATGGCCGTATGCTTGCTATAGTCCATGGCCTTCAGCATACTGTCCCCTTTCAGGACGGTAATAGAAGCATTGGCCAGGCGTTGTACCAAGCCCCTGCTTCCTGCCCTGTTGACAGCAGCCGATACCGAGCTCGTATTAATGGGGGTCCAGCGATTAAGTCCCAGCCATAACTTGGCCGCAAGGATCTTCTTGACATGTCTGTCAATTTCCGCTTGGGAAATACGTTTGTCCCGAATGGCTTTTAGGATCAGGTCTATGGCGCGCTGGCTGTTTTGTGAAAGTTCCAGCAAATCGTTCCCTGCCAATACGGCCCTCACGTCGGCATCCCCGTTTTTGAAATACTTTACAACGCCGTTCATGTCCATCGCATCTGTGACGATCAGCCCCTTAAAACCCAATTGCTTTTGCAATAGGTCGGTGACTATGGGCCTGGATAGCGTAGATGGCAGGTTTTTTGTTTTGTCAAGTGCAGGGATATTCATGTGAGCCACCATCACCGCTGGTGCACCTTGTTTGATGAGCTGGGCAAATGGGTAGATTTCCAGTGAATCCAACCGCCCCCTGGAAAGATTGAGCAGGGGCAGGTCATGGTGCGAGTCTACATCGGTGTCTCCATGACCGGGGAAGTGTTTTAAAGTGGCGATTACTTTTCCTTCCATCAATCCCCGCATGTATGCGCCGCCTTTGGCGGTCACGTTCTTTTTGTTCTCCCCAAAAGATCGAAAATTGATGACCGGATTGAGTGGGTTGTTGTTGATGTCCACATCGGGGGCAAAGTTCATGGTGATGCCCAACGCTCTAAAATCCTGTGCGATTTCCCTTCCCATATTATAGATGAGCCTATCATCTCTTAGGGCTCCCAGCGTCATTTGATAGGGGTAGGACACAGTAGAGTCCAAACGCATACCCAAGCCCCATTCCCCGTCTAGGGCAACGAGCACAGGGATCTTCGCCGCAGACTGTAGCCGATTGACCGTGGTGGCATGTCGCACAGGACCTCCCTGAAAAAGCACTACACCGCCCAATTGCTGGGTGCGTACTACTTGAAGGACGGAGTCGATATGCCTTTGTCCCAGATTGGTATGCAGCCGAACCATAAAAAGTTGAGCCACTTTTTCCGAGGCGCTCATCTTGGAGAATACGGAGTCTACCCAAGGTTGAGGACTGTTGATGAAGTCTATAAAAGAAGCCGACCCTTGTTGGGCGAGCGCACGCAAGCCCATGACGAAGCCAAGCAATAGCAGAAAAGCACCCCTCTTGTACCACATAGGTTTTATTATAGATCAAAGATAGTGCTAAAAACCAAAGGTCGCCATAATAATGTGGCGACCTTTGACTGAAATATGTACTTTCTGAGTAATTATTTATAGAGTGGAAAATGCCCCATCATTTCAATTACTTCATCGTGAATGACGTCCAGTTCATCCAGATTGTCGTGATTGATCAGCGCGCGGTCTATGAACTCTACAATGGTTTGCATCTCTGCCTCTTTCAGCCCCCGCGTAGTGATGGCAGCAGTACCTAAGCGAATACCAGAGGTTACAAATGGAGACTTGTCGTCAAACGGCACCATGTTTTTATTGATGGTAATACCTGCTTCGCCCAATGCAGCCTCCGCAGCCTTACCGCTAATACCCTTGTTGCGCAAGTCTATCAGCATGGAATGGTTGTCCGTGCCCCCTGAAATGATTTTGTAGTCTTTAGCCACAAAAGCATCGGCCATAGCAGCCGCGTTTTTCTTTACTTGAACGATGTAATCCATATATTCGTCGCTCAAAGCTTCCCCAAAAGCGATCGCCTTGGCAGCAATGATATGTTCCAGTGGTCCACCTTGCGTGCCGGGAAATACAGCCATATCCAATAAAGAAGACATCATGCGTATTTCTCCTTTGGGGGTCTTAAGCCCGAAGGGATTTTCAAAGTCTTTTCCAAGCAGGATCAGTCCCCCACGTGGGCCGCGCAATGTTTTATGCGTAGTGGTAGTAACGATGTGGCAGTGAGGTAGCGGATCGCTCAACAAGCCTCTGGCTATTAGGCCGGCAGGATGTGAAATATCGGCCATGACCAAGGCGCCTATCTTGTCTGCAACCTGACGGACAAATGCATAGTCCCAATCGCGGGAGTAGGCAGATGCCCCTACGATAATGACCTTGGGTTTCTCACGTAGGGCCGTTTCTTCCAAAGCTTTATAGTCTATTAGACCTGTTTCTTTATCTACACCGTAGAAATGCGGTTCATACAATTTGCCAGAAAAGTTGACAGGAGAACCGTGGGTAAGGTGACCGCCATGCGAAAGGTCGAAACCTAAGATTTTATCTCCGGGCTTCAGTATGGCTAGCAATACCGCGGCATTGGCCTGTGCGCCGGAGTGTGGCTGCACATTTGCCCATTCTGCATTGAAAAGTTGCTTGGCACGATCTATGGCGATCTGCTCTATTTGATCGACAACCTCGCAGCCGCCATAGTAGCGCTTACCGGGCAAGCCCTCTGCGTATTTGTTGGTCAATACGGAGCCTGCGGCTTCCATTACCTGCTTGCTCACAAAATTCTCTGAAGCAATCAATTCAATGCCTTCTTCCTGGCGTTCCAGTTCTTCTTCGATAAGATCGAATATGATGTCGTCTCTTTTCATTCTTTATGTATGGCAATCTCTTTTAGAGCGTTGCGGCAAACTTAGCTAAATTTGCTTTTATATGCAATGTCTTTGCAGTTGATTAGTCATTGGTTGATGGGGCATTTGTTTACTCGTCGTTAGTTGATTAGACATTCGCCTGGAACAGTATAGGCACCAATTAACAGATCAACAATCAACTATTCTGCCGATCTTAATTGTTCTACGTTCTTTACGCTGATGCGGGAGGAAATAGCCGACGCAATGCCCGATACTACCACAACCGTAAGAAATACGAGGATAAAATCGGGCCACCTGAACACAATAGGATAGGCATCGGTCACCATGTTCTCGTCCCCCATTTTTACAAAACCATAACATTGTTGTAGATAGCCGATAAGCAATCCCAGTATCAGGCCGACAAGGCAGCCAATTAAGGAGATCATCATGCCCTCTAGAAAGAAGATGCGTCGGATCAAGGGTCGAGAGGCTCCTAAGCTGTTCAATACGGCCATGTCCTTTTGCTTGTCTATCACCAGCATGGTAAGCGAACCGACGATGTTGAATGCCGCGATGACCAGGACAAAGGACAGTATGAAGAATACGCCCCATTTCTCGGTATTGAGCAGCTTGTAGAGCGCAGGATGTTGCTGCATTCTATTTTTTACGATAAAGGAAGGTCCCATCAACTTGCTTATCTTTTTCTGTTCGCTGGAGACCGATATGCCTGGCTTCAGATTGATTTCTATGGCAGAGACATCGTCATATTCTCCCAGCATTTCGCGGGCAAAACTGAGCGGGACTAGGATGAGATCATCGAATTCCTGGCTTTGGCGTAAAGCTCCGATAGGAGCGATTGACCGTACAATGAACTCGTCTGCCGGATTGATGGCGTTTCGTACCCCTTTTCTGGGAGAAAAAACTTCTATTTCGGTTAGCCTATTCTTTAAGCTGATCCCCAAGTTGGCATAAACGGCGGCACCTAGTACCGCAAAGTCTGTGCTGTCTTCATGCAAGGAGAAGCGTCCATCCCATATAAGACTATCATTGGCCATTGCCTCCCCCGCCTCGGGGTCTATGCCCTTCAGCAGGCCAATATATTGATAGTCATCGTAGCGCAAGAGCACTTTTTCCTGTAACACTTCCGTATAGGTATTGATGATGGGTGATCTTCTGATCTGTTCTATAGCTGTCGTGTCTACCTTAAAGACTTTGCCTTTGGCCGGTTCGATGCGCAGTTCCGGTGTGAATGAACTGTACATGCGAAGGATTAGATCCTCCAATCCGTTAAAAGCCGAAAGGATGAGGATGAGCGCTGCACTGGATACCAGAATACCCACCATGCTAATGCCGGAAATAACATTGATGGCGTTGACCGATTTCTTGGAGAACAGGTATCTTTTAGCGATATAGGCAGCGGTGTTCATTAAAAGCCAAAAGTAAAAATTTAAAAGTAAAAAGTACCCTTCTCTGCGACTCTAGGCCCTGCAAAGAGTGACAGCAGGATGGATGCAGAACAATTTCATCGACTATCCTCTGACAAAGGGGTTGTGCTGTTTCTCAAAGCCTATGGTCGTTTCGGGGCCGTGTCCAGGATATACTACCGTGTCTTCGGGCAGCACATAGAGCTTTTTCGAAATGTTTTCCAGCAATTGTTGATGGTTGCCCCCGGGCAAATCCGTACGACCAATGCTCCCCCTGAAGAGCACGTCTCCTCCTATGAGTATAGCGCTATCGGGCTGGTAAAAACAAAGGTGCGCTGGAGAGTGACCAGGAGCGAAGATGAGCTTTAGGGCCGTATTGCCAAAACGTACTTCCCCCTCTTCGGGCAAGAAATGTTCCGGTATGGGCGATTGCTCATAACGCAAGCCAAACATGGGGGCACGCACCTGTACATCAGAAAGCACGGGTGCCTCTCCCTCGTGAAACTGTGGCAACAAGCCATATTGCTCATAAACATATTTATTGCCCAACACATGGTCTACATGGCAATGTGTGTTGAGCAATAGCGTGGGGGTCAAGCCCTCCTTCTCGATAAATGAGCTTACGGCCCGCTCTTCGGCAGGATTGCTCATGCCCGGATCCACGATAGCGCAAGTATTGCTATCATCCGTAAGTACATAGGTGTTCTCCTGAAAGGGATTGTTTGGAAATACGTGTACTTTCATTATCTTCGGTTTTTTGGGTATCAAGTATCAAGATTGGCTTTCTAGCTTGTTAAGCCGCCCCGAGCGCTCGGAGTCTTTTAATCTCATATCTCACGTCTCATATCTCACATCTTAGTACTAACTCACCGTAGCTTTCACCAAATAAGGTAGTATTTCCTTTTGGAATGATACGAAATATTTCCGCACGTCTGCCACGCTGACCGCCGTAAAGGCAAAGGAGAACACAATGCTTTTGCTAGATTTGATCAGAAATGAAAGGTTCTCACGTGGAAGATTGGGGTCTATTACCGTGCTTTCATTGAAAGCATTGATGAGTAGGTTTTCCAAGTCGTCAGATAATATCTTGAGGTACTCTTGCGCATTGGCCGACTCGCGGATAAAGTCCCAACCGATAAATTCATTGCAAATGGTATAGGTAAGCCTGCTTACCCGCAGTATCAGTTCGCTCAGGTAGCTTCCTTGGTCGGTTTCCTTTTTGGAGTTATGAATGAGCTCGTCCACGCCTTGTTGTACATATTCCATCAAGATAGCATGTAGTATGGTTTCCTTGCTCTCGAAATACTTGTATATGGTGGCCTTGGCTATCTTGGCTTTTTTGGCTATTTCGTTGACACTGGTTTTATTGTAGCCATAGCGCCTGAACAGTTCTCTCGAAGCCCGCTTTATACTTTCTTTTATTTTCTCTGCTTCCATCAATTAATTACTTATTAGCACACCATTTTGTTGGTAAGATACACTATATTCCCTTAAGGGGCACTCCGCTACACTCGCAGGGGCTCCGTTGGTCAAGACATACCTTGCTTGCGAGCAGGGATCAATGGCGGTTTGGCCGCCTTCCTCCACGTTTACTCTACATCCTTGCTCTGGATTGACGGTGCTTCTTCTGTCATAAGCTCTGATGCCATTGGCCGTATGAACGATGATAAGCCCACTTACGCCTCCTTGTTCGGTCTCTGCGTAGCCTCCAGGCACACTCAAACTTCCATACTGGGTGTAGCTAGCGATATATTGGAAAGGCACGGTTTGGAATACCTGACATCCGCCCTTTCTGCACGAACTGGAAGCCAATAGTAGCAGGCTGGCAGCGATAGCGATTACGTATTTGGCAAAGGGCATGTGTCTTTAATTTATAAGAGCTCCGTGTGAAACTGGTTGAGGAAACGGACGTCGTTCTCCGAGAACAATCTCAAGTCCTTAATCTCATACTTTAAGTTCGTAATCCGCTCTATCCCCATGCCAAAGGCAAATCCTGTATATTTCTTGCTGTCTATGCCGCTGTTTTCAAGCACATTGGGGTCTACCATGCCGCAGCCCAATATTTCTACCCATCCACTTCCCTTGCACATATTACATCCCGCTCCCTTGCATATGGTGCATGAGATGTCCATCTCTGCCGAAGGTTCCGTAAAGGGGAAATAGGAAGGACGAAAACGCACCTTGGTTCCTTCTCCGTACAACTCCTGAACAAAATGGTAAAGAGTTTGTTTGAGGTCCGCAAAAGAGACTCCTTCATCGATGTACAGCCCTTCTACCTGATGGAAAAAACAGTGAGCTCGAGCCGATATGGCCTCATTGCGGTACACCCTGCCAGGCATGATAGCACGGAAAGGCGGTTTGCCCGATTCCATCATGCGCACCTGTACCGAAGAGGTATGCGTACGCAAGGCAATGTCATTGCCTTCTTGTTTCTTAATGAAAAAGGTATCTTGCATATCACGGGCGGGATGCTCGGCCGGGAAGTTGAGGGCCGTGAAATTGTGCCAATCATCTTCTATCTCTGGCCCTTCGGCCACCGTAAATCCAAGTTTCTTGAAGATTTCAACGATTTCCTTGCGTACCAAAGAAAGGGGATGCCTAGATCCTATCTCAACACCGCTGCCCGGCAAGCTGAGATCCTGAATTTTAGACGTGTTTTTCTTGTCTTGATCTGTAGTGCCAAGAGCTTCTTTCTTTTCGTTATATGCCTGCTCCACTCTTTGCTTGAACTCGTTCAGTACTTTCCCGAGCGCGCGTTTTTCCTCACTGCTTACAGACTTAAATTCGTCAAATAGGTTTTTTAGTACACCCTTGGATACGAGAAACTTCAGCCGGAATTCCTCCACTTTTTCGGCGTTTTCAGGATTCCAATGCTTTAATTCTTCGGTATATTGATTGATTTTGTCTAAAATGCTTGCCATAATGATACCTTTTCACTTTCAAAATCTGCTTCTAATGTGGTTTTAACACAGATATTGAACCGCAAAGGTAAAAAAAGAAAAGATAAAAACGGGACTTTTGGGCAAAAACGAAGTACTTATATTTCCTTTCGCCAAGTTATAGTATATAGACAAGAAGAAGTGACATTGCAATCGACTGTTGGCGTCCAACAATTGGTACTTCTTTCCATCGCCTAAGCTTTTTTTTGAAAATTAAAAACGGGATAATAAAAGAAGCCAGTAAATTAAAAGCATAAAACCGAGGGACGGATTGTGTGATCCGTCCCTCGGTTTTTGTTAAAAAGCCCTTTCTTCCAGGTGTTTTTCCATATCCAGTCGGTCAATACCTTTCGTCCACCAGTCTGGCGCAGGCTTGCCTTTAAGAAAATGGTCGAAATATTCCATCATGCGCACGCTGTAGTCCTTTCTGTTTGGCAATTGTGCCAAACCATGGTTTTCCCCATTATAGGTGATCATCACCACGGGTTTTTTCAGGCGACGCAGTCCGTTATAATATTCTATACCTTGTGTGAAGTCTACTGCCCCGTCCTTGTCATTATGGAGAAGCAATAAAGGTGTTTGCACGTTCTTGATATAGTAAATGGGCGAGTTTCTGGTGAAGGCCTCCCAGTTATCCCAGTAGCCAGGGGTGAGACGACCTTGGCTAGCCTCGAATATGGCTTGGTTGGTGCCGCCGGAATTCCAGTAAATGAGGCTGTACATGCTGATCATGTTGGTCAATGGCGCACCTGCGGCGGCGGCCTTGAAGATGTTGGTCTGCGTGATCAGAAAAGAAGTTTGGTAACCTCCCCATGAATGGCCGTGTATGGCCACATTGTCCTTATCTACTATGCCCGTGGCTACGGCTGCTTCTACGGCAGGTACCACACAGGCTACGGCAGACATGCCGGGGTCGTTCAGCTTATAAGCAATGTCGGGCATCAATACTGCGTAGCCATTGCTGGTGTACAGGCTGCGGTTGAAACCGGTTCTGGAAAAGTCGGGCATGGCATAACCGTTGAGTCCATCGGTGAGCCGCTCGTAGATATAGGTGATGGTGGGATAGCTTTTGCCTTCCTGATAATCGGCAGGTAGATATATAGCCGCTTGCAGCGAATCTCCATTGGCACTTACGTAATCTATCAGCTTCACGCCGGCAGACCATGCGTATTTATCTTGGTCAGGAGTATTATGGCTTAGCTGGTTGGCAGCGGCCAAGGTTTTTTCCTTACTGGCAAAAAAGTCCGGGGCCTGTACGGCATTCTGCTTACTGAAAATGAAGGTCTGGGCGTTCTTAGCCTTTTCGAGATTGCCGTATAGGTTATCGTCCTCAAATAGCAGTTGTAAAGACCGTTTGCCCGCAGGCAAAAGTGCGATGCCGTCCCTTTTATCGCGCGAGTTGAACACGTTGAAATATTGGTCTTTGCTCAGGTCTATGCCCTTTTCGTTCTCATAAAGGCTATACCTTTGTTGTACGGTTTGCTTGGTGCCTCCGAAATTGGCAGTAAGCTTCTCATATTTCTTTCCATCGGCAGGGATGAGGTAGAGGTCGTTGTTATCGGCTATAAATACGTATTTGGAATCACTGCTCCAGCCAAAATTGGTAGTGGGGTAGTGGGGGAGGTTATGGTCATCCAGTATATTCACAAATAGACTGGGGATACTTTTCGTCAAAGGAATGATTTCGCCAGACCCTAGGTCCAGTGCATAGTAATTGCTGTCGCGGTAAAATGTGGTTTTTTTGCCGTCTGGAGAGGGTATAATCCTGCCTATCATGGGGAAATGCTCAAATTGCAGCTTCCTGTTTCCCGTTTGCAGGTTATAGATATAGACGTCGGCAAAGCGCTGTCCATCCAGATTGGACATCAGCTCATAGGCAGCATCGTCATAACCGATGGCAAACAGCTGCTTGGGGGCAATGGTTACATTGCGTACATTGCTGTCTGCCCATTGCGTGAATCGTTTATCATCTACGGAATAGCTGCTCAGGTAGCTGAAGTTCTTGTCGCGCATTTCCTGTGTCTTCTGGGCAGATTGTAGCCTCTTGTCCTGCCAGTTCCAGATAATCATGTCTGGCTTTTCGATATCGTCCTTTTTGCTGGTAGGTTTCGCCTTCGCGGCCAGCTCTTGTTGTTTGCTGCTATCTTGATTAGTGGTGTCTTTTTTTGCTTTCGATTTTTCAACGGCCTCTATCTTGTTGATGCCAAAAAAGAGCTGCCGTAGATCATCCGACCAAAAGGGCTTCATATGGCTGCTGATGGCCATGCCCTTGGTGATGGAGCTGTCGGCAATGCCTTGGTATTGTACGAGCTTGGTCTGCCCTTTTGGGAGTAAGCTAACACCAAGGACTGTATGGAGTTCTTCTTTATAGAGCGGGCTTTTGCTGGCCTTTAAGAGAGCAAAGGCCGTTCCTTCCTCATTCCAGTTGATGGATTTGTAGGCCGCCGTGTCGTTGTCGAGGGCCGTCGTTGTTCCGCTGGCGAGATTTCTCAGGTATATGCCATTGCCGTTCCGTCCCGCGGCATCGATGCAATAGGCCAATTGGTCGCCGGCCTTATTGAAGGCAAACTCGGACACGCTCCCCAATGGAAAGCTCTTTTGCGTGGCCAGTTCATAGAGTATGGCGTCGCTGCCCTTGGGAGCGTCTTTGCCTTTGGGGGATCCTTCCGCAGCGTCAAACTGGATTAAGAGCCACGCCGGAGAGTCGCCGGAAAAGGACAAGCTTTTCACCTTATCGAAGTTTCTTTTGCTCGTGTCGCTTAGTTTTACGAGCGTTAGTTTGTTGGATAGCGTTTTGTTGCTTTTCTTGGCAGCCTTGGCCTCCGCTTCCTTGGGTGAGACAAGAAAGGCCATAAATTGGCCGTCGGCAGAAAAATGAGCTTCTGTAGACTTTGCTCCTATAGGAAACTGGTATTTTGTTGTGTCTTCCGTGTACCGGAGCGTGAGCCAGAGGTCACCTTCGGTAGGACCGGCGCTCCAGGCAAGCCATTTGCCATCTGGCGATAGTGTCTGCGTATAAGGGCGTATAGATTGCCATTTGGAGACGGATTTCCAGTCTAGAGCTGGCTTTTCCTGTGCTGTTCCCTGAAATGAATAGGATAGGAGAAACAGCGCGATGAGTAGGTGTCGTATCATGAATGTTGATATATAGAAATAAACGCCCATAAAGTTAGCGTTTATTTCTATTAACAGGACTTATTCCCCGAACTTCTTTTTCAATCGCCTCAAATTGAAAGCTAAGACCAGGTGAAAGATTCCGGAAACCATAAAGGCGGCCGAAGTCCAGAAAATGATGGTGGCAACGCCAATAACAGGGTTGAAGATCATCGCAAGCCCAAGCAGAATGGTCAAAACGCCGCCAAAAACAAGCCATCCCCATCCCGAAAGGCCGAAGTCTTTCTCTTCGAGGCCGTGGCTGATCAGGGAAATGCCCGCCATCAGCACATAGAATCCGACAATAAATGGAAGAACTTGCATAGAAATAACGGGATAGCTCAGCAAAATTAATCCTAAGATAATGTCGAGTATACCTGCCACCAGCGTCCATCCCCAGCTAGGAATATTGTTGCTGTTGCCGATGGCGAAGGAAACGCGCAGGATGCCATTGATAAATATAAAACTTCCGAAGAAGACCGCCAAACCCAGGTAGCTGGCTACAGGGTTGGATAAGGTGTAAAAACTGGCAAGGAGCAATAGGATGCCAATAACGAGAAAAAGCCACCAGTTGCTGACGTCTTTTTTGAGGGTCTTGATGATTCCCATGATTTAATTTTTTTGATTTTCTTTCTAAAGAAAGAATGGAACCAAAATGTTTTTTGAAGAGTTATTTATTTTATTTTTTCATTCTTTTGGTCTTTTTGTTCGTGAAGGGTCGTGTCTGGTTGTATATTTGTTTTCAATTTTTCAAAAATAATCTTCATGCAAATGAAAATAATAAACTTGCTTTTTGTTGTATTATGCCTTGTGCCGCCCGCTTTTGCCCAAAAAAAGCGCGTGGATAACGAGTTAAAAGCGATTATGGAAAAATACGAGGCCATAGGCCTTTCGGTTGCGGTATTGAAAGAGCACAAAATAGTTTACAAATCGTCCTTTGGATTAAAGGATGTGGAAAAGGGCAAGTCGCTCAAAAATAAAGATATCTTTCGGATCGCTTCTATTTCCAAATCTTTTACGGCTACTTCATTGATGCAGCTGGTGGAGCAAGGTAGCTTGTCTTTGAACGACGACGTGAGTGACCTGATTGGTTTTCGCATCAGGAATCCAAAATTTCCAGATAAGGTAATTACCTTGGAAATGATCCTTTCCCACCGTTCTAGCTTGAACGATAAAAATGGCTATTTTACACTAGATGTACTCGATACCACAAAAACTCCGACGTGGAGAAACAGCTTCAATGAATATGAGCCTGGAAACGGATATATGTACTGCAACCTTAACTTTAACCTCGCGGGAACCATTTTGGAAAAAGTCTCTGGACAGCGATTTGACCGCTATATTAAAGAGCATATATTGGATCCGCTGGGGCTCTATGGTGGCTATTGGGTGGATGGCCTCGATAGTTCGCGCTTCGTGAAGCTGTATGAATACGTGGAGGATGAACAGCGATTTAAGCTTTCTACCGACGCTTATGCCCCTCGACGAAAGGAACTTTCTGAGTACAGGATTGGATACAGTGCCCCCGTCTTATCGCCTACTGGCGGCATGAAGATATCTGCGGTGGACCTAGCCAAGTACATGGATATGCATATGTATTACGGCCAGTTCAAAAAGGGGCATATTATTTCGGAAACTAGCTCGCGTAGAATGCAGACTGCCTTAACCGAAAAAAGCGGTTATGGATTAGCTCTATGGCATGACAAGGAACTGCTTCCTGGCGTGGAGCTCGTAGGGCATACGGGATCGGCATACGGTCTTTATAGTGCTATGTTTTTCCATCCGGAGGACAAATACGGTTTTGTTGTCATTACCAATGGGCTAAATACGAATAAAGGCGTGGATGATTTTAGGAGAGACTGCATCAAGGTGCTTTACGAAGATTTGTTAAACTGAAATTGTACGGATTGTTGCATGTTTTTGTGTGTTGGGGATGAAGTTTACGTGTCTAAACACGTAATGTTGGTGTAAAGATAGATTCTTTGCGGTGTAATGCATGGTTTTAGCTATTTTTTGGTTAAATAATAGTATATCTATGCGCTTTTAATTAAAAAACACGCAAATATTTGCGTGTTTCTTTTTTATTTTCTAATCTTGCATTAGCTAATTATCAAACTGTATTAAACCTACGACATTATAATGCCCTTTATTGGGGGATTTTATTAAGGGGGAATATGAAAATGCGTATTTCGTAGTTTCAAATTTCTTTTCGCAGGAGTGTATTGTGATTTGGTATTTAATATAAGAATAATTCAATAATTCGATCATTTAAACAATAAACATGAAACAATTTTTACGTATGTTGCTCATGGGAATGATGTTCGCATCTTCTTATGCATTCGCACAGCAAACAACTATCACGGGTAATGTAAAAAGCACAGATGGAGACTTTTTATCAGGTGTATCGGTACTGGTAAAAGGGACGAATCAGGGAACGTCAACTAACTCTGAAGGCAAATTCAGCATTAACGTTCCAACAAATGCCATTTTGATATTCAGGTTTGTAGGTTATGAAACTAAGGAGGTATCAGTGGGGGAAAGTAGCGTTGTAGATGTAACGTTGACCGAAAGTTCTTCTTCTCTGGCGGAGGTGGCGGTTACGGCCTTCGGCATCAAGCGGGAGGAAAGGTCTCTGGGTTATACGGCGCAGTCCGTTACCTCTGAGGACTTGAATTTCAATAAGCAGCCGAACATGGTAAACGCGCTTCAAGGAAAAGTAGCGGGGGTACAGATACGCAGTACGGGAGGTGCGCCAGGACAAGGTGCCAAAATCCAGATACGTGGTATAAACTCGCTGGATCCTACTAGGGACAACTCCCCTCTGTTTGTTGTGGATGGTGTCATTATGGACAATAGTACTTCCACACAGGGATTGTCCGCATCGGGCCGGGGTATGAGTAATCGAGCAGTTGATATCAATCCCGAGGACATTGAATCCATGAATATCCTTCGGGGAGGCGCGGCAACGGCATTGTACGGTTTGCGTGGTTCAAATGGCGTAGTAGTGATCACTACCAAACAGGGTAAAAGTGGAGATATAAGAGTCAATTATCAAGGCTCGGTGGGGCTGGACGAGGTAAACAAATTACCGAAAATGCAGGATGTGTATACGCAAGGATGGAATAATGTGTATGACCCTTCGTCCTTTTGGCCTGCTTTTGGACCTACGGTGGAGGAGGCCAGGGCGATCGATCCCACACACCCCGCTAAGCTCTATAATTATCTAGAAGATGCCTTTGAAACGGGGCATCAATATAAAAATGTCCTTAATATTTCTGGTGGATCGGACAAGATTTCGTACTATTCTTCCCTATCCCAATTCAGTCAAAAGGGCATTATGCCTTTTACCGATTTCAAAAATATACAAGCTCGTTTGAACACTACGATAAGAACAAGTGACAAATTTTCTATTGCCACTAATTTAAACGTTACAAATAGCGGGGGAGATCGCGGCAATGCTGGAAGGTTTAATGAGCAGTTATCCTATTGGGTGCCCCGATGGGATGTGACCAATTACGAGAAAGAAGATGGAACTATGTATATGGGGTATTCTGGCCTTTCGGTCAATCCGATATACGTAGCCAAAACCAATCGTTTTTTTGATGACGTGTTGCGCTTTATTGGAAATACAACACTTAATTATAAGCCTACTAAATGGCTGGATTTGACTTATACATTGGGCGTAGATACGTACCGGGACAACAGGCAAAGTACGGCACCTGCCTTCCGGGGTTTAGAGGGTGAGATTATAGTGGAAGATAATGGCGATGATGACGGGCAACCAGGAGGAGGTTTTTACTATGTCTATGATACAAAATATCGGACATTCAACAGCACTTTCATTGCAAGCATTTCGCATCAATTCACGGACGATTTTGGGGCGTCTCTAAGGTTGGGAAATGAAATATTTGATCGGAAAATATATCGTTCAGCTACTGAAGGTTTCGATCTCACTGTTTGGAATTGGTTTAGTATGGCTAATGCCAATCAGCTTAGGGCAGGTACTAATCGCGAAGATTACCGTCTGATGGGTACATTTGCAGATGTTACCCTAAACTTTAAGGACTACCTGTTCCTTAATGCTACATTAAGGAACGATATTACTTCCTCGCTCCTTAAGCCTAATAACTCGTTCTATTATCCATCGGCCAGCCTCAGTTATGTTTTGTCCGATCATGTCCGTTTGCCGGAAGTTATGGATCACGCTAGATTGCGTTTTTCTTATGCTCAAATTGGAAAGGATGCGCTTGCCTATTCTACTAGCTTGGGCTATCAACCTTATGCCGCTTTGCCCACTGGATATACAGGCTTCACCAGAAACGGACTATTGGGAGAGCCCAATTTGAGACCTGAATTTACCAATACCTATGAAGCTGGTTTGGTATTGCATTTCTTCAAACAGCGTCTAAGGTTTGATGGGAATATATACCGTTCGGACTCAAAGGATCAGATTATGTCCGTGCCTATCTCGACAGCTACGGGATACAGCACTGCTGCCGTCAACCTTGGCGACATTAGGAATACAGGCGTTGAGCTAACAATTGGTGGAACACCGATTAAAAACAACAACTTTACCTGGGATACAGAAATAAATCTTTCTGCCAATAGAAATAAGGTGCTGTCCATCAATGAAGACCTAGGCGGCGAGATTGTTGTAGCTTCTGAATTTGGATACCTGAGTTCAAATGTATCTATGCGAGTTATTCCCGGACAGCCATATGGTATCCTATATGGTCGAACTTATCAACGTTATTATACGGACGCAGAGAAAGCTGCGGGACTCAATGGAGGACTGACAGTGGACGAAAACAGGCCATTGCTTATTGGCGCAAATGGATTTCCGGTCCTCAGTGCTGTGGCCGATGTGAAGCAACTAGGGAACGTATTTCCTAAATGGATAGGCGGATGGCATAATACGTTTAGATATAAGAATGTTTCCTTATCCATGCTTGTCGATGGGCAGTTTGGCCAAAAATATTATAATCAGATGGATAACTTCTTGGCAGCGTTTGGTATGGCCGAATACACTCTTAACAGAAATGATCACGTAGTGTTTGAGGGAGTTTTGGCAGATGGCACTCCCAATACACAGCAGGTTTGGTTGGGCCAGGGATATGATGAAGTAACCGATCGCAATTATGGCAATGGTTATTATCGGGATTACTATCGTGGAAATTCGGAATTCTTTGTTCAAAATGCGAGCTGGGTGAAACTTCGTTCGCTTTCGTTCAGCTATAATTTCCCATCCAGGTGGTTCAGTAACAAGCTCATCAAAAACGTTTCTGCGAGCATAACTGGCAACAATTTGTTTGTGATCACTGACTTCAATGGATATGATCCAGAGAACTCAACGACCAATAGCGGGTCGAATGTAGAAGGTTTCGCTGGAATGACCTACCCTGCGTTAAGAAGTTATTTATTCACCTTAAATGTCGGATTTTAATTAGAGAAGGGGCACGATTATGAAAATGAGATTGATAAACGTTACGAAAAGCATATATATCGGGTTATTATCAGCAACCCTTTTCTTCCAAGGCTGTGGTGATTATTTTGATGTGGGTAACAATCCCAATCTGGTCACGGAACCGAGTCTGAACTCCTTGCTCTCATCGGTAACGCACCGAACAGGGATGAATGCCTATCGATATGGAAGCACGGCATCGTATTATGTGCAATATTTGGCTAGTCCATCCGAAGGATCAGCCACGGATATCTACGATATCACGGACTTGTCTACCTCTTGGGCAGAAGCATACTATGCCATGTCTGACGCGTATGATATGATTACTGCTGCCGAGGAATCTGGCGCGAATTTACACGTAGGAGTGGGTAAGTTGCTCACTGCGTATAACTTGAGCTTAGTAAGCGACACATGGGATTCGGCACCTTATACGGAGGCCTTTAGTAGGGTGGAAACGTTTACACCTGTTTATGATTCGCCCGAACAATTGTACCAGACAATTGGACAACTGATAGACGAGGCCATTGTAGCCTTTGGCAGCACGGATGCAACAATGGCGCTTGATCCCACGCTGGATTTAATACACGGGGGCGATGTTAATAAGTGGATACGGACGGCTTACGGATTGAAAGCTAGGTATTTGAATAAGATTAGTAAGAAATCTGCTTATAATCCGCAAGCAGTTCTGTCGGCACTGGATGATGCCTATCTTTCTGCGGAAGACGACATGAAAATGGGCCTCTTTTCGGGCAATAACCCTTGGGCCTCTATTGCGATAAGCAATGCAAATTCATTGTTGGGCGGATGGTTGTCGAGCAATTTGATTAAGCACGTAAACGGAGAAACATATGGAATTGTTGACCCGAGAGTAGCAAAAATTACTGACTTGACTGTAAATGGAAATTATGTGGGAACGCCCAATGGCGGAGGAAACCAGGGGCCCTTGGCAAATACGGTGCACGATGAATGCTACATATCTACTAATTCTCCGGTGACTACAGAAGAGGCTCCGGTTTACATCATGACTTTTGAGGAATTGAAGTTTGTAGAGGCCGAAGCGGCATTTCGGGCTGGATTAACTTCTCGTGCGTATGAAGCGTATCTTGCGGGTATTCGCGCGTCAATGGCCAAGTTTCAGGTTGCCGCAGCTGCAAGGGATTCATATATTGCGGAACCTTCGGTTAGTGTTGGAGCATCGGCCTTGACGCTTGATTTGATATTTAAAGAAAAATACGTGGCAACATACCTCAACTTTGAAGCCTGGAATGATGCACGTCGACATGACTATGGATACCAAAGTTTTCAAATGCCTTTAGGGGCGGTTCTTCCCACTTTCATTCGCCAAGTGGCGATACCTAATTCAGAGATAGTGAATAATCCTGGCAATATCCCTACTCAGGTGAGCTTGGATTCACCCCTTTGGTGGGACAAGCCGTAGGCAAACTAGTTTCAAAAGCCTCCACAACCTTATCGAAGCGCTTGTGGAGGCTTTTCCATTGTAAAAAATGGAATTTCTGCTTTAAACACTAATATGAAGTTTTAGTCTCCTTTTTCTGACAAAAGAATGCGCTGTTTCAATCTGTTTTTTGTTGTAGTTTTATTGATGGCTAGTCTGGCGGGAAAAGCCCAAAGCACCGTGCCTCCTGCCCTTGATCAATATGTAGAACGGGTTTTGGATAGCTTTCAAGTGCCAGGCCTTAGCATTGGTATTGTGAAGGATGGGGAAGTGGTGCTGGCCAAAGGCTATGGTGTGCGCAAGTTGGGAGAACAGGCGAAGGTGGATGAAAATACCCTTTTCTGCATTGCATCCAATAGTAAGGCTTTCACTGCCACTGCCTTGGCCATACTGATAGATGAGGGTAAATTGAAATGGGAGGATAAGGTCATTGATTACCTGCCATGGTTTAGGATGTCCGACGACTATGTTACTACGCACCTTACGGTTCGCGACCTCCTGGTGCACCATAGCGGTTTGCCTGCTTACGTAAATGATCTCTTGCTGTTTCCTCCTTCTACCTTTACGCGCAAAGAGCTTATCGCCAAGCTAAAGGACGTGAAGCTTGCGTATGATTTTCGTACGGCATATGCCTATGACAATATCTTGTACATAGTAGCGGGAGAGATAGTGAAAAGTGTTTCCGGGCAAGAGTGGGAAGACTTTGTTCAGGAAAAGATATTCCAGAAGGTAGGGATGAACAGCAGTATTAGCCGTTTCTCAGATTTAAGTAGTCAGCCCAATTTTGCTTATTCGCATCGCAAAAAAGAAGGAAAACTGCAAGTAGTCGAAAATTTCCGAGATATTATAATAGGTGACCAGGGAAATGCGGCTGGTGGAATAGCTTCTAGCGCCTTAGACATGAGTAAATGGATGATCGCGCAACTGGATTCTGGAAGGACAGTCGGAGGAAGACGTCTTTTTGCTGCCAAAGCAACCGACGAATTGTGGAAGATGGTGCGCCCAATGCCTATCGCGAAAGAGCCAGAATGGTTAGAGCCCGCGCAAAAGGATTTTTTGGGCTATGCGTTAGGTTTCAGAACAACCAATTACAGGGACAAGAAAATGTTGTACCATGGGGGTTTGTTGACGGGATTTGTGTCGCAAGTAGCCATGGTGCCAAATCTGAACCTTGGTATTGTTGTGTTGACCAATCAGTTGTCTACTGGTGCCTACTGGTCCATTATCAATCACATATTGGATTATTATATGGGAGCCCATTCATTTGACTGGATTGGTGGTTACAAGAGGGAATTAGATAGTGCATCGGCTCGTGCTAGTCGCAATGCCCATAAATTGGTTTATCCGGATAGTTCGGTGAAGCAGGTGCTGGCCCTCGACGAATGTGTTGGAATGTATAGAGATGCCCTGGCAGGAGAGGCGGTAATTCAAAAGCATGAGACGGGCTATCGGCTTCAATTCGTGCATATGCCCATGTACGAGGCAGCTATTTTGCCATTTAGAGGAGATAGCCACCTACTTCGATTTGTGCATCCCAATATGGGAGACGATGCCTATCTTCATTTTGTATTGAACGCGGACAAAAGCATACAAAGACTGCTCATAGAAGCTCCGGGAGATGGTGATTTCAACGGACTGGAACTTTTTCCCGTAAAGCAAGCTATTTTGGATAGTGTGGCATTGCGGAAGAAGATCGAAGGACTGATGGAGAAGCATCCAAAAGGACGATTTGCTGTGGCCTTTAAGGATTTGACGACAGGAGAAACTTTCCTGCACGATGCCCATAAGAACTTTCACGCAGCGAGTACCATGAAGACACCTGTTATGGTAGAGGTGTTTCGCCAAGCCTCCCTTGGCAAGTTCTCCGTTGACGATTCTATTCTCGTTTACAATAGGTTCAAGAGCATTGTCGACGGAAGCTATTATTCCCAGGATTCTATAAATGATAGCGAGCACGATCTTTATAAAAAAGTAGGAACGAAACTGCCAATTTCGGATTTACTGTACCGCATGATTACAAAAAGCAGCAATCTCGCTACCAACATCGTCATTGATCTTGTTGGGGCGAAGAATGTCAACAAGACCATGCGAGCTATGGGCGCCAAAGACATCCAGGTATTGCGTGGTGTGGAAGATTCGAAGGCCTATGAAAAGGGACTAAACAATACCACCACTGCTTATGACCTCATGCTGCTTTTTGAGCAGCTGGCGGAAGAAAATATAATAGATAAGGCCTCGTGCGATAGAATGATAGAAATTTTGATGGATCAGCATTTCAGGAGCAAGATACCGGCTCTGCTTCCGGAGGGCGTGAGAACGGCAACAAAGACCGGAAGTCTTGCTACCGTCAGCCATGATTCGGGAGTAGTCTTTTTGCCAGATGGGAGAAAATATGTTGTGGTGCTCCTGTCGGACGGTATTGATAAAGAAGAGGCAGATAAGACGCTTGCACAGATTTCACGTGCGTTATACGACTATACACAAAGTGGTTTGCTGTGTCGGTAAAAATTAAGAAGCAGCTGGTTTTGAGTTTTTCAATAATTCAGATAGCTATGGATAAGAAAGTGGAGGGACAGAGTACCAAGGCAGTATGGGCTGGAGAAGAATGTTTGCCGAGGGGGCCATCGTGTCTCCTCTATTCCGTGGGGTAGCATTTAAACGCTAGAATTGCGGATAGAAAGGCAAAACAGCTCTGTCATGAAAATCGCTAAATTTTTGCAAGAACAAAAGCAGGTAGAGCAGGAGTTCTATCCCGGCTTAGAAGAACATAAAGCGCACGATATAGCAAAGGCACAGATGAAGGGCTTTGGCGGCATTCTCAGCTTCACATTAAAAGGAGGCTGCGATGAGGTTGAGCGCTTTTTGCCGAAGTTGAAGCTAGCACATCTAGCGGCAAGCTTGGGATCTGTGGGCACTTTAGCTGGTCCTCCCCGTACCACGAGCCACGTTGAACTTAACGATCTTCAGCGTTCTGAGCTGGGTATTCCCGAAAGTTTGATACGCTATTCCGTGGGCATTGAAAATGTGGAGGATTTAATTTCAGGTATATCTCAGGGATTAAAGGCACTGTAATTTATAGTGGCAATGGACTCGATTTGACTTTGTACGCTAATTGATGTTGTCCTATCTAAAAGATTGAGATCTTACCCCACAAAGGTCGATCTAATAGCAAGCCGTGGGTAAATTTTTTTCTAGCACTGACTTCCATGCATGGAAAGGAACATTCTCCAAACTCGATCTAAAAATGAAACAATACGCTTACTTTTTGCGGTAGTATGCTTTGCTCCTTTTGTTTTTTGCAAAAAAAAGCTTGTCAACAATGAATTGATAGCTGTCATAGTATGATAGGAGACTAAATGTCTACCTATGGTTATGCTGAAAGAGTAAAAGATCGTTCTATAAAGTATCCTTTAAAGACATTATACCCGCCTGAAAAGCAGCTAGTAAGCGGAATAATCCCCTCCAGCTTAATTAAACAGCTTTCTTATCCCCCTGTTTGTTGCCATAGCAGCTAATCCAAATTGTCTTATGTGTAGTGCGTGTGTTCTTTTTGCGGTAGTTTACCCGATATAGAGAATGAGTTTGCATGTTTTTGTGCATTTTTTTATTTATGTATAAATAAAACACGCAAAAATTTGCATATATAATTTGTTATTTATAATATTGTAAAGCTAATTAACAAACTATATTAAACCTAGTGATATCCTAACACCATTTATGGGGTAGATTTCATGTGCAGGGGCTGCTAAAGATGCGTTGCGTTTTTTTGAATGGTGTCTTTTGGCTTATTGCGTTTTTTGAGTTCAAATTTTACGACATAAAAGGGATAATTAATTAAATCGATCAACAAAAACTAAAGAAAATGAAACAGTTTTTACGCATGTTGCTTATGGGGATGATGTTTGCATCGTCATATGCAGTGTTGGCTCAGCCAAAAAGGATTACTGGAAAGGATATATAATCCATTAAGGTGGATGAACGTAACAATTAAGGGGCAAGCAACTTGAATTGCTCTTGACAATAGGAAGCCTTTATCGTTGATTCAGAATTGAAACTTTCTCCTGATTGACATGAAAATCGTTGAACGGTTTATTTCAAATGAAAGCTATGCGTCGGAGTTGATTACATTAAGATGAGCGATAAATCCAATTTCGTTACGCCTCATGGGTGTGAAGAGTTGGCGGTATATAATACAAAAAAACACCTATTGTGCGTTGATTTTGAATGAATTACTTCTTTACTGTCTAAATAACAACAATTATCCATTTAATACACTAAACGCTTTAAACAATGAGAAAATTAATACGATTCTCTATGATGATTGTGCTGGGAATTCCTTTAGGGGCTTTTGGCTTCGCTGAAAAGGAAGGCGTTCCAAACCGTTCAGGAGCAACGGGCGCAATGGAAAAAAGCTCACCGAGCGTTGCGTCGCAGCAAACGGTAAGCGGTAATGTAAATAGCGCGGAGGGCCCCTTGGCTGGCGTAAGCGTGGCGGTCGTGGGGAGGCAAGTATCAACCAGTACAGATGGCCGCGGTAATTTTACGATTTCTGCCGAACCAGGCAACACCCTTCGATTTTCGATGATTGGGTATATAACGCAAGAGGTGGTCATTAGTTCTGCCACCGTAAACGTCACCTTGGTGACGAGTGATCAAAGCTTGGACGAGGTGGTTGTAACGGCGATGGGAATTACAAAAGAGAAAAGGAGCTTGGGGTATTCCGTGCAGGACATCGACAGCGAGGAGTTGATGAAAAATAAAACAGGCAATATCATTAACTCCTTAGCCGGCAAAATTGCAGGTGTTAATGTCACGCAAACGAGTGGGGGAGCAGGTGCCGGAGCTAGCATTATCCTGCGTGGGGGAACTTCGCTTGAACGGGACAACCAACCTTTGTTCGTGGTAGACGGGGTAATCTATGACAACTCAACGAGTATAAACGGCGATAGCGGCTTTGATGGTGCGCAGTCGACCAACTCCACTTATAGTAACCGGGTGATGGATATCAACCCAGAGGACATCGAGAACATTTCCATATTGAAAGGGCCCGCGGCCGCTGCACTTTACGGGTCGCGCGCGGCATCTGGTGTCGTTTTGATTACTACAAAAAGAGGAAAAGAGGGCACGGCAAGCGTAAGCCTTAGTTCTCGTTTGATCTCCAACTGGGCTAATCGCCTGCCCGAATATCAGGATCGTTACAAAAGAGGATTCTATCAACAAGACGGCACCTTGATGGAGGGAGACGCAACAACGACATTGGGTTCGTGGGGTGCCCCATTTGGATCTAACGACGTAATGTACGACAATCTTGGCAATTTCTTTCAGGGCTCAAACATTTGGGATAATTCGGTAAGTATTTCGGGTGGCTCAAAGACGGGGAACTTCTACCTTTCTGCCTCTGATTTCCGGCAAAACGGCATCATACCTAATTCGTCTTACGACAAGACTACGTTTCGTTTCAATGGTGAGCAAACATATGGTATCTTGAAAGTGGGTGCCAACGTGGCTTATTCCTATGCTGATCAGTTGAGCTCGTTGACTTCAGGCGGGCTTTATAACTCAAGCGGAGAGGGTGCGGTTCAAGGGGCTTATATATGGCCGCGTGACCTTGATATGGAGCACTGGCTCAATGAAGACGGATCCAAATACCGCCAGTTCGACTGGGAATTGGTGCAAAATGATTTTGATAATCCATATTGGGTGCTTAACAAGATGCCGAGAACTGACAAGACAAAACGGTTTACTGGTAATATTAAGGCGGGTATAGATATTACGGACTGGTGGAGTGTTAACTATATTGTAGGGTTGGATCGTTATACGTCTAACACAAATCGTTTTTCATCACCAGGTTCCGGTATTTCTTTGATTTATCAAAACGGACTGTTGTCTGAAAACGACAGAACTTATGAATACCTGAGTTCGAATATCATGACAAACTTTAAAAAGAAAGTCGGCGATTTTGATATGAATCTGTTATTGGGTTCCATGTTAGAGAACACCAATATCGATTACAACGGAAGAAAAGCATGGAATTTTATTATCCCCGGTTATTATACATTTGTTAACACAGCGGTTACCGATCGTGATGCAGCGCAGCAACAAACACAAAAGCGTATGGTCGGTGTGTATGGAGAATTTCGCACATCCTATAAAGATTTCGCCTATCTGACAGTGACAGGACGTAACGACTGGACTTCTACGCTTCCGATGGCCAATCGTTCCTATTTCTATCCCTCGGTATCGGGAAGTTTTATCTTCTCCGAGTTTATACCGCAGAATGATATTCTTTCCTTTGGTAAATTGCGCGCCTCGTGGGCAAGAGTGGGTAAGGATGCTGACCCGTACGTGACCAATACCTATGTGGTCACACCTGCTGAATATACCTTATACAACGGAGGTCAGGGTGTTGGTGTGCGCAACGACTGGTTGCGTGGTAACCGTGAATTGATTCCAGAGATTACAGAATCGCAAGAATACGGCCTCGATGTAAATCTTTTTGACAATCGATTGGGCCTGGAGTTCACGTACTACAAAAACAGCAGTATCAATCAGCTGATGCAACCCCGCACCAGTCAGACAACGGGCTATATTTTGATGTGGACCAATGCTGGTACGATTGTAAACAGGGGCCTCGAATTATCGGCAAAGGTTTCGCCTATCAAGAACACAAACTTTAGGTGGGATCTGACCCTCAATGCTTCGGGTAACCGTGGCCGGGTAGAAGATTTGCTGCCGGGAATGGAAATTCTGTACGTGACCGACGTACAAGTCGGAAACGCAAAAGCGGCTTCTTTCAATGGCGGGAATTTCATGGCAATCTCCGGATCGGAATGGTTGAGAAGCCCTGAAGGATATCTTGTGTTGAACCCCGAGTCGGGCATGCCGACTTCTGATGGACTGGTGACCCATGAAATTGGCAACAGAGAGCCAAAGCTCTTTGGAGGCCTTAACAACAGCTTCCAATATAAAAACTGGAACCTCTCTTTCCTATTGGATTATCGGATTGGTGGGCATGTCTATAATGGCACAGATTATTATATGACGAATAATGGAATGAGTAGCCGTTCTATGGATCGTGAAACGCTATCTATCACCGGTGTTGTTAGAACGGGTGAGACTACTGGGCCTGGCGGTGTGACGATTCCCGTTTATTCAGAACCTAGGACGTTTGAATACCAAGCGGGACAGATGTATCAGATCGGTAATCAAAGTTTAAGCGGAGAATATATTATTAACAACTATTATTGGCAAAACGCGTATAATTTGGAGTCTAAAAACTATATGACAAACACCAATTGGTTACGGTTGAGAACCCTTTCTTTGGCCTATTCAATTCCTCCTGCTGTGCTGAGCCGGATTAAAGCGATCAAGGGATTGACGGCTACCGTAACCGGAACGAACTTATTGTTGTGGACAAATTATAAGGGAATGGATCCTGAAACTTCGGCTGCCGGTTCTGGTGCGATTGGCTCCAGTTCCGTTGGCATTGATTACAACGGCATTCCTGCTCTTTCAAGCGTGGCGTTTGGACTTAATGTGACTTTTTAAAAAACGAGGAGACATGAAAAAATTATCTTATATAATAAGTGCTTTACTATTGTTAAGCCTTACATCGTGTGAAAAATGGTTGGATATTAACGACAATCCGAGCAAAGCAAGCGATGTGGTGCCCACGCCTGATTTAAGGTTGAGGTCTATACAAATGCAATTTGTCGATGCTTACGAATCCTCGGGTACGAGGGCATCATGGATTACTCAAAATATCACCAAGATAGGAGCCAATGCAACCAACGATTTGATTGCTAGGTGGAATTTTCCCTTGGCATCGGCCACTTGGCCATATCAAGCTTGGTTCGTTTATACGGCGAGCAATTTGGAACCAATGATTGAAAAAGCTACGGCAGAAGAGGCTTGGCATTATGTGGGAGCCGCTCAGCTAATCCATGCCTGGGGTTTTATGTTGATGCTTGATTTGTATGGAGAAATGCCGTATACCCATGCGCTTGGTTCGGATGTTACGCCGGAATACGATGATGGAGAAACCATTTTTTACGGATGTTTGGAAATGCTCGAAAATGCGATTGAAAACTTGTCTAAAACGCAACCTGCGGGGGCAACTCCATTGTCCGGTGGTGATATTTGGAACGGTGGCGATCCAGGAAAATGGATTAAATTGGCCTATGGCTTGAAAGCAAGGTGGCTGAATAACCTGAGCAAAAAATCTTTTTATGATCCAGAGGCTGTTCTTGCCGCTCTTGAAAATGCCCCTCAATCAAACAGCGATAATACCGTGATGGACGCAATCAATACCTCGGAAACACAGATTGCAGGGATCGTTCGTTCAATGCAACATGGCAACTTGGGGGGAACCGCAAATCGAATGACTAAATGGTATACGGATTTATTGACGAATACCTTTACCGGTGGTTCTGGAGTAATGGACCCGCGCACAACACGTATTATACCAAGTGCAGAGTTTTATAATAGTACAACAGGAGAAAAAGAATGGCGTTTGTCCAAAGGGGTGGATATGATTAATTCGGACATCCGCACTAAAGGCGGTCCTGTAGCGTATGAAATTATGGCGGCAAGACAAGCTCCTACTACACATCCATCCGGTTATGTCCGTGCAACCGCTGCTCAACGAAGTGATGCCGAATTTACAAATAGATGGTTTACGACAAATGCCACAGCAGATAGACAAGGAGATTCTGTTTATATTTCTGTCTATTCCGACCGTTTAGATTGGATTGCGCAATTTCCGGATCCTCGGAATGACAATTATATAGCTAGCCGTTATAATGGGATGACGATAGACAACCCTAATTTCAACAGCAGTGTGATTAACATTAATTCTACCGGTAGTTTTTATATTCGTGCCGATGCACCTGCACATCTTCTTACCTATCATGAAATGTGCTTTATAAAAGCAGAAGTTTTATTCCGAAAAGGAGACTTGACAAATGCGCTGACCGCCTATAAAGCTGGAATTAGGGCACATATGGAAGCGATGAACGAAAAATTAAGGGAGTACCCACAAGATGTTTATGGCAAGGAAGTAATTTCAGAAACTGAGATTGCCACATTTTTGGCAAGTGCGGCAGTAGCGCAGAATCCGGGACAGCTAACGATGGCTAAAATTATGCAACAGAAACAAATTGCCATGTCTTTGACGATGCAGAACTGGAATGATATGAGAAGGTTTGATTATGCAGCTAACCATCCGCAGTTTGGCGTTGTTTATCCTGATTTTGGACGTCCTTTCGAATTTGATGCGGCTGCAGCCGAATGCTATCCTTCGAGCGATCCGCAAAATCCACGTTACTGGCCTCGTAGAATACAACAATGTAGCCATGAAATAAACTATAATGCAGAAAATTGGTTGGCTTCAAACCCGGAAGCACAAGCGAGAACAATCTTATCTTACCCGGTTTGGTGGGATACGGTAGAGTAAGAAAAATAAAATTGCACAAAATAAACTTCCCAAGCGATCGATCGCTTGGGAAGTTTATTTTGTGCTATATGTCGCTTCCTTGAGATTTTTGTCAGGTCTAAGTTGATACTTTTACCTTGGTGACAAAGGTCAAATCTACGCCCTTTTGGTAGTTTGTTGAAACATGTTGGTAGGAGCCACTTTATTCTTCGTTTCTTGTTATGTAATTACCCTGCAGGTTATCAAGTGTCTCCAGTGAGCTTAATCCATCAGCCATAACTACAAATGACAACCTCGTGCTTGTCCCAAGTCATTCCGGACTGCTTAGCTCGGTTGATGCGAAAAGCGGAGAAATCGCGTGGCAATATAAAATTTCAAATTCAATGCTCAATCCGTTGTTGCCCCTTAATGGAAGACGGGTTATTGCGAGTACGATGGATGGTAAGATTGTTTGTCTAGCATATTAATCTATTTAATCTCCGAAAAGAAGTTTGTTGCTCATGATACATATGCCCTTTTTGCAGTTGTTTACCCGAAAGAGAGCGTACATTTGCATGTTTATGTGCGTTTTTTATTTATCTATAAATAAAAAACGCAAAAAATTGCATTTATGATTTGTTATTTTTAATATTGTAAAGCTAATTAACGAGCTATATTAAACCTATTGATGTCCTAACACCCTTTATGGGGTAGATTTCATGTGCAGGGGCTGCTTAAAGATGCATTGCGTTTTTGTGGATGGTGTCTTTTTTATTGCGTTTTTTGAGTTCAAATTTTACGATAAAAAAGAACAATTAATCTATTCTTTCGTAAAAAGAAAGTCTGTTGCTCATGGTAATCTATTAAGTTTGGGTATGAACAATAATATAAATAAACTCTATTCCATAGCCCGTGCACCTGCCAGAAGAATAATCGGCCTTATGTCAGGCACCTCTTTTGACGGACTTGACGTGGCTTTGTGCGAGCTTGAGGGAGCTGGGATAGGCACAAAGGTGCAGGTGCTTCATTTTAAGACGATGGAGTATACTTCCGATTTTAAGGAAGATCTGAAGGCTGTCTTTTCCAAGAAATCAGTGGACATGGAAAAGCTGGTGCTAATGAATGCTGTTGTAGGAAAATATCATGCCGAACTGGTGCTGATGTGCCTGAAGGAATGGGGTGTTGCACCACAAGGGGTCGACTTGATTGCCAGCCACGGGCAGACTGTTTTTCACGCGCCGCGGTCCATCCATGGAAAAGCTGTGTATCCAAATGCCACTTTGCAGATCGGCGATGGCGACCATGTATCCGTTGGTACGGGCATTATCACATTGAGCGATTTCAGGCAGAAACATATCGCTGCCGGTGGTGAAGGCGCTCCTTTGGCAGTTTATGGCGACTACCTGATTTTCTCGGACCCACTGGAGAACCGTGTACTATTAAATATTGGCGGTATCGCCAATTTTACGTATTTGCCCTCGGGGTTTAGATCGGATGAAGTGTTTTCTACCGACGTGGGGCCTGGCAATACGCTGATGGACCAGTTTATACAACAGCATTATCCCGGGAAGTACTTTGATGAAGATGCCAAAATCGCCTATTCGGGTACGGTCAACGAGGTTTTGCTTGCGGCGCTTATGGACCATCCTTTTTTCATGTTGCCAGTTCCCAAAACTACCGGGCCGGAGCTGTTCAATCTGGCTTATCTGGAAAATGCCATGGCAGCCAGTGGACAGGCAAACATGACCAATGAGGATATAATGGCAACCCTGTGCCGTTTCTCGGCCCAAGCAATTGCTTTTTCCCTGCTGCAATATGGCGGACAATCCGACTTTGAAGTCTATTTAAGTGGCGGGGGGGCACACAATCCTTTACTACTGGCGCATATCGGCAATATTCTGGGGAAGTCTTTGGAAAAGACTACTGCGCAGTTGGGAATTAATCCGGACGCCAAGGAAGCCGTACTGTTCGCCGTATTGGCCAATGAAACAATGGCCGGATCGAATATTGAATTTCCGAAGGACGGAGCTATACCATCGGTAACGATGGGAAAAATCAGCTTTCCTATATAGATGGATCTTTTTCAATCATCAACAACAATAAAACTTTAACACTATGGTTATATCTTTCAAATTCAAACAGGTTTGTTTTGTTTGCGTCATCCTTTTTTGCAGTTGGGTGTATGCAGGGCAAGTATTAGGACAGACGAGGTATGTAATAAAAGGAATCGTCAAGGATAGATTAGATCAAACTCCTTTGTCCGGAGTGTCGGTAAAAATCGACAATACCGTTATCGGCACGGTCACCAATGTCCGGGGGGAGTTTGAGCTAAACGTAAGCTTGGTGCCGGCAAGCTATACCATCAGATACGCCCTCATTGGGTATGCGGCTTATGTCGATAAAGTCCAGCTAGGCAGCGAAGCGACGATCAATAGGGAGATCCTTTTGCGGGAAGACGTCTCCCGTATGGACGAAGTGGTAGTAACGGGCACGGCTGTTGCAACCAGCAAACGGGAATTGGGGAATGCCATTTCTTCGGTCAATGCGCGTGATTTTGAGAACAGTGCAGCAACATCCATTGACCAGGCTTTGAGCGGGAAAATATCCGGAGCGCAGATTACCCAGAATTCGGGAAACCCTGCCGGAGGTATCAGCGTGAGGTTGAGAGGTACCAGTACCGTAGTAGGATCCGGAGATCCGCTATATATCGTTGATGGTGTCATTATCAACAACAATTCTACTGAGCTATTGGATCTGGGGGGGTATGCCCAAAACAGGTTGGTAGATATCAATCCAAATGATGTAGAACGCATAGAGATCATAAAGGGCGCCGCCGCTGCCGCCATCTACGGATCCAGGGCAAGCAATGGGGTAGTACAGATTTTCACCAAGAAAGGAAAGGAAGGAAAGCCAGTCATTACGTTTTCTACCCAACTGAGGACCAATACCGTCAGGAAAACACTCCCATACAATACTTATCCATATATTTTTGACAATACCGCGGCCGACGACCTAAGCCAAACGGCGGTCGAACGGTACGATTTTCAGAGCGATATTTTCCGAACAGGCCTTGGTACCGAAAGTAACGTCTCCGTCGCTGGGGGAACGGCGCAGACCCAATACTATTTCAGCGGGAGCTATATGGGCAATCAGGGGATCATAGATCAGACAAATTTTAAACGTGGCGGCGTGAGGCTACGCATCGATCAAAATTTGGGAAATAAGATCAAAGTCGGCATAGGGGCAAACTATGTCTTAAGCACCAGTGCGGAAATCCCCAATGGGGGGATGGAAGAAGCTTATGGCGCTTTGACGGGTTTTATATTCAGCAATAACTTTGTCAACCCATATCCCGATCCCGTGACAGAGATATATCCCTCCACGGCACCTTCATCGGTAGTGAGAAGGACTAATCCATTGGAGGCTATCAACCGTTTCGACTTTGGCCAAAGGACCGGCCGCTTTATAGGCAATTTCAATATTCAGGCAACCCCGGTAGAAGGGCTTTCCATAAACTATGTCTTGGGCTATGATAATGCCACACAGATTGGCACGGGCTACATCCCCGTGGGCAATACCACCCCCACTTATGATGGCGGCTATTCCAGAAGGGCAGACCAGACCACTTATCTGCTTAACAATGATCTGAACATTGCCTATGAAAAGCAGGTAAATGGCTGGCTAAAATCTTCAACAGGGCTTGGGGCTACTTATCAAGTCGAAAAGATTTATTCTACCAACCTTACAGCCACCCAACTTGGTCTAATCGGGCAGACGATAGATAATGGCGCCACCATCGTGGCTTCGGAGAACCGGAGTGACATCAATATTTTTGGTGCCTTTGTGCAGCAGACCTTCGGCATCAGGGACAAACTGTTCGTGACAGGCGCTTTACGGTATGATGAATCATCCGTGTTTGGATCGGAAGATAGGGCGCAGTTCTACCCCAAGGCAAGTGTCAGTTATTCGTTATCTGATGAGGCTTTTTGGCAAAACGGAAGTGTCCTAAATGTCGTGTCCAATTTCAAGGTGAGGGCTTCTTATGGGCAAGCGGGAAATATGAGCGCTATCGGTGCTTATGCCAGGTTAAGCAATTACGATCCGGTTTCCTTTTCTGGACAGCCGGGTGTTGTGTCCCCCAGCTTATTGGGCAATTTGGGCATTAAGCCGGAAAGACAGACGGAGATGGAATTTGGTACGGACATAGGCTTTTTCAACGATCGTTTGGGACTCGAGTTTACCTACTATAACAAGGATGTGAAAGATTTGTTATTCTCGGTTAATTTACCGCCTACATCCGGCTATGGCAGTCAACTTCAGAATATAGGCACGATGACCAATAAGGGATTTGAGTTGCTCTTGCGAGGTGCCCCCGTTCAGAAGGAGAATTTCACGTGGAATGCTACGGCTACTTTTTCCAAGAATAAAAACGAAGTGAACGATATTCCCGGTGGTATGTTGGCCTTTTCAGGCGGGTTTGGGCAAGTGGCTGCAGTGAACGGCTATCCACTTGGTACTTTTTATTCCACTTATTTTGCCAGGAATGAAGACGGATCTCTTTTGTTGAATGCAGCTGGTTTACCGCAAACCGAACAGGCGGGAAGAAATGCCGATGGACAGCCAACGGGCGGTAACCTGAGTAAGGTAATCGGAGATCCCAATCCGGCTTGGATAGCCTCCTTGATCAATGAGTTTAATGTTGGCAAGAATCTTTCATTTCGTGCGCAACTGGATGCTTCTTACGGAGGCGATGTTTTCAACTTTACCAGAAGAGTGGGAGAACGTAACCTGTACGGTGGTCTGGAAGGATATGAGGCCGAACTGAGGGGTGAGGTGCCCAAAGGGACTTCCGCTGCGCTGTGGAGCATATTCGAGAACTGGATCGAGGATGGTTCTTATGTGAAGTTGAGGGAAGTTTCCGTCTCTTATACCCTACGGCCTAAGTTCTTGGGAACGGGCAATATGCGGCTTAGCCTGGCAGGCAGGAACCTGTTCTCGATAGATGACTACAGCGGTTATGATCCGGAGATCAATGCTGCAGGCCAAAGCAATGGAGTGCGGGGCTTCGATTTTGTGGAAGTGCCCATACCGAGAACCTTTGTGCTGGGTGTTAACATGACATTTTAATGTCTTTTGTTGAAAGGACATAATTATTAAGGATAAATTTGAAAGATATGAAAAGGTTTGTAAAATCTATTTTTTGGCTCGCTATTTTGATATGTTCTGCCCTGTTTTCAGGGTGCGAAATGGATACAGTAAATCCGAACAATCCCACAGACGCCGAAGTATTGAGCACGCAGGAGGGTATTGTAGCACTTAGCATAGGCGTAAGGCAGTTTTACGCTACCTCGGGCATTGAAGCACTGTATCTGTACCAAGGAGTGACAGGCCGGGAGACAAAAGGCATCGCTACTTTTACCAATGTGCTGGAACTAGGGGCCGGGGGAAGCGCCATTCCTAACAATAATTCGAGCATTTTGAATCTGTGGCTGCGCATGCAGCGCATTATGAGCATGAGCGAAGATATCGTCGAATATGCCCCTCAGATTTCGGGTATCGACCCAGCTCTATTGAGCGGGATCGTAGCCCATGCCAAGCTGTTCAAGGCCATGGCACTTGGGGGCTTGGCTACAGCCTTTGAGCAGGCTAATTTGGCTACCAGTACGACCGAGAATGTCACTTTTGTGCCGAGGCAGCAGGTACTTGAAGAAGCTGTACGTCTGCTGGATGAAGCCATCTCGTCCGTTGCCGCCACTCCTCCTTCCGGTGCTTTTACCACATTGGTGGCCGGCAGTTCGTTCGATTTGCAAAACGTGCTTTATGCCTACAGTGCGCGATATAATCTCATGGCGGGCAATTACCAGGCCGCCCTGGATAGGGCCAATCAAGTAAACCTGTCCGGGAGGAGTGAATTTGAATATAATACGCAAAGCATCAATCCTATCTGGGATTACCTGGTCACACAGAATTACTATAAGCCAAGGGCCGGTTTTGGTTTGCCTGCGGGGCTGTTCTACGAAGATGATCAGCGTTTGTCTTTCTATATGGGGGGTGAAGACGTAGTGGTTGACGGCGATGTCATAAAAAGTATAAACGGCTTTTTTACCGAGCAAATGAGCTCTATTCCGGTCTTTCTGCCCGATGAAATGAAACTGATCAAAGCGGAAGCAATATTGCGGAATAACGGAGAGATAACCGAGGCGCTGGCCCTAATAAATGAAGTACGTACCCAAACTTCGGGAGATGTTTTTGGCGTATATGCCGGATTGCCCCCTTACAGTGGAGATATAACGCAAGAAGCCTTGTTGCTGGAGGTGTATCGTCAACGCTGTGCAGAGCTCTATTTGACGGGACAAAAAGTGGAGGATAGCCGTCGTTTTGGAAGGCCGGGGCCACCGACTAGTACCGAAGAGCGCAATCGTAATTTTTATCCTTATCCCGATCAGGAAAGGCTAAACAATCCCAATACACCTGCAGATCCGGAGATTTAACTGTATGCAGATGATGAGAGTTCATAGAGGTGTTTTGGCTATATTCGTAGTTGCAGTGCTTATAGGGCAAGCTTGTTCGAGCTTGCCCAAAAACAAGCAGGAGGCTTATATTCGCATCAATCAATTGGGCTATACGCCAAAGGGAATTAAAGTTGTGGTACTGGGCATGAAGTCCTCGCAAAAAATAGGTGAATTTGAGCTGGTAGACGCGAGAAGCAATAAGACGGTGTTTAACGGCGATGCCGGAGAGGCGTTCGGAGCCTACGGGCCATTCCAAGAAAGCTATCGGCTTCGTTTCTCCCAGTTTACAGATACGGGTACCTTTTACATCCGCGTAGGTAAAAGCCGTTCACAGGCATTCAGAATTGCCTCGGATGTGTACAAGGGTGCCGCCGATTTTGCCTTGCGCTATTTGAGGCAGCAGCGCACCTTGTTCAATCCCTACCTGAAAGATAGTTGCCATACACATGACGGCTTTACCTTGTATGCCGCGCAGGCCGGTCTTCCCGATAGTACGAAGATAGACGTCGGAGGTGGTTGGCATGACGCATCCGATTATCTGCAGTATTCGACTACTTCGGCCAATGCCACTTACCACTTGTTGGCCGCATATCGCGATTTCCCCGAAGTTTTTGGCGATGACAAACAAGCCAATGGTTTAGACGGTGGAAACGGTAGGGCCGATGTGTTGGATGAGGCAAAATGGGGATTGGATTGGTTGCTGAAGATGCATCCCGAACCCCATCTTCTGTTCAACCAAATAGCCGACGATAGGGACCATGCAGGTATGCGGATGCCCAGCGAGGACTCGCTGTATGGTCGGGGGTATGAGCGTCCGGTCTATTTTATCGATGGCAAACCACAACAAAGGGGAAAGTTCGTGAACAATACCACTGGGACAAGCTCTACCGCCGCCAAGTTTACCAGTGCATTCAATTTGGGAAGTGCTTTGTTCGAGACCATAGATAAAGAATACGCCGATCACTTGCGTAGCAAAGCTATCAGCGCATATGCCTTTGCTAAATTGATGCCAGGAGCGACACAGACGGTCTCCGTAAAATCACCTTATATCTATGCAGAAGATAATTGGATGGATGATATGGAATTGGCCGCGGCTACCAATTGGCTTGTCACGGGACAGAAGCAGTTTGCAGACGAAGCGCTGCACTTCGCCCGGCAGGAGAAGATAACACCCTGGCTCGAAACGGATACGGCAGCCCATTATCAGTGGTATCCCTTCATCAATATTGGGCACTATGAACTGGCCAAGCAGCTGAGAGGAAACGAAAGGGAAGAAATTATTTCTTATTACAAAGAAGGTATAGAAAAGGTGTGGGACAGGGCAAGTAAGAATGCCTTCTATAGGGGAGTGCCCTTCATTTGGTGCAGCAATAACCTCACGGTTTCATTTGCCATGCAGTGTTTGTGGTACAGGAATTTGTCGAGCGATGAAGCCTATTCCGAATTGGAGCAAGCTAATTTTGATTGGTTGTTTGGCTGCAACCCTTGGGGAACCGGTATGGTATATGGCTTGCCAGCAGATGGCGACACGCCCACAGATCCTCATTCTGCATTTACGCATTTGGGGAACTTCCCCATTGACGGTGGTCTAGTAGACGGACCTGTATATGGTAGTATATTCAATAGCCTTATCGGTATCCAATTGGTGAAACCAGATGAATACGCGCCTTTTCAGTCGAATCTTGCTGTCTATCACGATGATTATGGCGATTATAGTACCAATGAGCCCACTATGGATGGAACAGCATCGCTGGTTTATTTATTGGCAAGTAAAGAAGGGGAGTCAAGGGGGGAGACTCCTGTAAAAAAGTAGTCTTAGACCCTTATGGGGCCATTGTGCGAGGAGATACTACAAAAAAAGAACTGGCATTGGTGTTTACAGCGGATGAATTTGGTGGTGGCGCGCGTATTATAGAAAACGTATTGGACGACAAGGATGTCAAGGCCTCCTTTTTTCTGACAGGCAGATTTTTGGATAATAAAGATAATGAGGAATTCGTTCAGAGCTTAGTGAATGCGAAACATTACGTTGGAGTGCATTCTGATCAACATTTGCTTTATTGCGATTGGGAAGATAGAAATAAATTATTGGTGGACAAGAAGCAATTTTATAACGATTTGCAAGCAGCCTATCTCAAATTAGGAAAATTTGGTATTGATAAATCAAAAGCTTTATTATTTTTACCCCCTTACGAATGGTACAATAAGAAAATTGTGGATTGGACGAAGGAACAGGGGCTTAAATTAGTGAATTTTTCGGTGGGTACGCTGAGCACGGCCGACTATACCTATCCTGAGATGGGAAATAGATACCGCGATAATGAGACCATTTGGCGTTCGATAATGAAATACGAAGAAAATAGCAACGGCGGGTTGAATGGCTTTTTCCTGCTTATTCACCTTGGGGCTGATCCTAGGAGACAAAAAGGATTTTATGAAGAATTACCTCGTCTGATCAAAAAGCTGACAGAAAAAGGATATGTCTTTAGAAGAATGGACGAATTGATAAATTAAATTTTGCGTTTTTTAGCGGTTTTTGTTTATATTAACGTATAAAAATGCATATCTTGCAACATTGTTTTTTTAAGTAAATCATGATTAACACGACGGAGAGAGATTCCAACTACAGTGATTTAGACAAGATGTCGGTTGGCGAGCTGTTGACCAATATGAACAGGGAGGATCAGAGTGTGCCCTTAGCGGTCGCAGCAGCTATCCCGCAGATAGAGGCGCTGGTAAAGGTGGCGACGGACAGAATGCGTAGGGGGGGCAGGATGTTTTATATAGGTGCCGGCACCAGCGGACGTCTTGGTGTATTGGATGCATCGGAGTGCCCTCCGACCTTCGGGGTTCCGTATGACTGGATCGTGGGCATCATAGCAGGTGGTGACATAGCGATCAGAAAGGCAGTGGAGTTTGCCGAGGATGATATGGAACAAGCCTGGCAAGACTTGCAGGTATACGGTATAGATGAAAACGATATCGTGGTAGGTATTGCCGCCTCTGGCACGACGCCTTATGTAATAGGTGGTCTGGAGGCTGCCAACGCGGCAGGGATAGCCACCGGTTGCATCGTGTGCAATTACGACACCCCCATAGCTGCGGTGGCCGAGTATCCGGTAGAGGTTGTGCCAGGCCCGGAGTTCGTGACGGGTTCTACGCGGATGAAGGCAGGCACTGCCCAAAAGTTGGTGTTGAATATGCTGAGTACGGCGGTTATGATCCGGCTAGGTCGTGTGAAGGGGAACAAGATGGTTGACATGCAGTTGACCAACCACAAGCTGTTCGAGCGCGGGCTACGCATCGTGATGCAGGAAACGGGAGTAGATGAGCCTTTGGCCAAGTCGCTGCTGGAAGAATATGGCAGCGTACGCAAGACGATAGAGCAGGTGAAAGCATTGGAGAAATAAATTGATTGTATCCTTAAAATAATCCTAAACCATGTCCCCAATTGTTTTATTTTGTTTTTTGTTGGCCTATTTCGGTCTATTGATAGGAGTGGCATATGCCACTTCTAGAAAATCGTCGGACAATGCCACTTTTTTCATTGCCAATCGCAATTCCAAATGGTATGTGGTGGCCTTTGGCATGATCGGTACGGCCTTGTCTGGCGTGACCTTCATATCTGTTCCGGGAGCCGTAGGCAACGGTGGCTTTGGCTATTTTCAATTTGTACTGGGCAATGCAGTTGGCTTCGTCCTCATAGCTTACGTATTGTTGCCGCTTTATTACAGGCTCCAGTTGGTTTCCATATATACGTATTTGGAACAACGTTTAGGGCATTATAGCTATAAGTCAGGAGCCATGATCTTTCTGATATCGCGAACCATTAGTTCGGCCTTCCGACTCTACTTGGTGGCTATCGTACTGCAGCGGTTCATATTTGATGCATGGAATGTCCCTTTTGCCCTCACCATCATCATATGCCTCGTCCTTATCTGGACCTATACGCATAAGGGAGGCTTGAAGACGATCATCATTACAGACCTAATGCAGACTTTCTTCTTGCTACTCTCCGTGGTACTCTCCATTTACTTTATCGCCGACGGATTGAACCTAAACCTCATACAGACCATCGATGCGGTGAAGGAAAGTAGTTATTCCAAGATATTTTTCTGGGAGGACTTCCTGGGGAGTAAAGCCAATTTCTGGAAACAATTTATAGGAGGGATTTTTGTGACGGTTGCCATGACGGGTCTGGACCAAGACCTGATGCAGAAGAATTTAAGTATGAAGACGATAGGCGAAGCGCAAAAGAACATGATGACCTTTACCTCTATCTTTGTTGTCATCAACCTGTTTTTCCTTTCCGTTGGTGCACTGCTATATATCTATGCCGAAAGATATCATATAGATGTCAAAAGTTTAGGTACGCCAGATAACCTATATCCCGAAATTGCCCTGAATTATTTGACCGTAGTTCCTGGCATTATCTTTATGATGGGGCTCACTGCAGCTACCTTTGCTACGACCGATTCTGCACTTACTGCGCTCACTACTTCATTTTGCGTTGATTTTTTGAGTTTCAACAAGAAAGCCGATCCGAATGATAAATCTTTAATCAAGACCAGGAATAAGGTACACGTGGCTTTCTCGGTATTAATGACCCTTGTCATATTGGTTTTCCGTGTCATCAATGATGATTCCGTGGTAATTGCTATCTTTGTCGCTGCTGGCTATACCTATGGCCCTCTATTGGGGTTATTTAGCTTTGGAATACTGACAAAGCAAGCTGTAAGGGATAAGTGGGTGCCTTATATATGTGTGCTCTCCCCGATTTTGTGTTTTGGCCTGGCTTACTGGTTGGAACATTCCTTGGGCTATGTCATGGGATTTGAATTGATAGTGGCAAATGGTGGAATTACTTTCCTCCTGTTGTTGCTCACAAGCTACAGAGGTAAGATGGGGCAAGTTGAAAGACCTCTACAGCATACGATATCCTAGTTTTAGGATTGTTTTAAGGAAGCGACGGCAAGCTCAAGGAGTTTGCTGTCGCTTTTTTGTGGTAGGCTCGATGCAGCCGTCAGAATCGACTATCAGCTGTGCTCCTTACGGCCTTATACTCATTACCTTACACCTTGATGTAAATCTTTTTCCTATCCAACCAATAGCAAATAGACCACAAAAGGCATAAGAAACAAATGGCATACAGCAAGGAGCCAACTTCCGGGGGGGCTGGAACCTTGGCACATACTTCTGTATAGAACCAAGATAGGGGGTTGGTATAGCGTATATCCCCATTTTCGCCAATACCATTTTCTATTCTAATAAGCCACATGGTCTTGGGGATAATCGCGCTAATGACAAAGATGAATAGCGGATTCTTTCCAAATACATCAAAAAAGCGTGTCCAGCCACCTCTATGGTCTTTTACTTCGATGTACCATATGAGGCAACCTAAGCTCATGATGGCTAGGCTAGTCGTATATACCACATAAGAACTGCTCCAAATCTTTTTGTTGATTGGAAATCCAAGATCCCAGAATAAGCCTATGAGCATGGCAATAAAGCCAACAACCATTAAAGTGCTCAAAAGACGATAGATATGACCTTTTGGATCTGTTGAAGTCAGGTTATTTTTGCTCGTTGTGATGGCATGGCCCACCAAGTAACCAAAAGCCACTTGCACAATAGAAGGCAAGGTGCTTGCGATTCCTTCCGGGTCAAAAGGTACCCCCTCCCCTTTGTACATATGGGCTACGCCCAACACCTTCAGGTCAATCGCTGTTCCAAACCATCCTTGCAAAGTGTATGGGTCAGCACCTCCAAGGAAAGCGCATAGCGCCCAGTAGCCCATTAGTATCAATAGACTTAGGAAAAAAACAGATTTGGGCTTGAAATAGTAGGCCATGAGCGAGGCAAAGAAATAGGCGATGGCAATACGTTGAAAAACACCTAGTATCCGAATCCCGCTTGTTGGATTGTTGGGATCTACCCAGGGCTTGAACACCAACTCATCGCCTTGCCAATTCAAAAAAGGAAACCAATTGAGTAATAATCCTATTAGAAAAATAAGCAAGGTTCTTTTGATTACTTTTTTGTAGAAAGACGTAGCGCCTGCCTGTTGCAACCTAGGTATTACGAAAGCCATGGCATTGCCAACGGCGAAGAGAAAAAAGGGAAAGACCATATCGGTGGGGGTAGCACCATGCCACTGAGCATGTGCCAAAGGGGCGAAGATATGCGACCAACTGCCTGGATTGTTGACCAATATCATCAGGGCTACTGTTGCACCTCTAAAAACGTCAAGGGAATAATAGCGTTGCTTCATCTTATCCGAGATTAAAGGACTTTTACAACTCGGGCAAAACCCTGTAATATAGGGTTAGCTGATGTACTATCAGTGATGAGGTAATGGATGTTGTTCAAGCCACACACTTTCATTTTCTGTACTGAGTTTAGTTTTTCGGTGATACTTAATATGGCTACTTTTTGGGAGCAACGAATCATCGCTTTCTTGATTTGTACTACTTCCCAATCGGAGTCTGTTACGCCCTCTTCTACCGAAAGGCTGTTGGTGCCTAGTAAACAAAGATCTACTTTCAGCTCGGAAAGCTGGTTGATGACCTGAGAGCCAATGCAAACATTGGTTTGCCTTTTTATCTGTCCCCCCAGGAGAATGACCTCCGCGTTGGTGCGCTCGGCAAGTTCCATAGCCATGATAGGACTGATGGTAAAAAATGTACACTGTAGACCTTCAGGTATAATACGGGCCAGCTCCTGCAAGGTGGTGCCTCCGCCAGTAAGGATGGTCATGCCGTCATTGATGAGGCTTAAGGCCTTTTCTGCTATGGTCTTTTTGCCTTCCTTGGCATAGATTTCCTGATGCTCATACGTATAGTGAAAGGATTTAGAAAGAGCTCCTCCGTAAACCTTTAGTAATTTGCCATTGTCTGCGAGTTCATTCAGGTCGCGGCGAATAGTGTCTTCAGAAACATTCAGTTCAATGCTGAGATCTGACGAAAGCACTTTGTTGTGCAGATTGAGTTGCTTGATAATGTAAGCCTGACGTTCTTCCTTGAGCATGGTTGTTTTGGGATTCTTTTTTGTAAAAATAAGAGAAATTTTTATGAGGGCAAGTTATAATGTTGTTAAAATTAATTTTTATTGAGAGCGTATTTAATCGGTTATTTTTATAAAGTTTTTAAATTTGTTTATAGATTTTTGTAAAGTTTATTTTTGCTTTTGAGAAATCATATTAGATTTGTTCTTTCATGAGCCTGATATAGATGTCATTTTTCGTCGTAGCCATTTGTCTAGTAGCCCTTATCTTGCTTATATCCATAGCAAGGCTGAACGCCTTCTTGGCATTTGTACTTATTGCGATCCTCATGGGCATTTTGAGCGGAATGGAAATCACGGCAATGGTACAGTCACTTCAGAAGGGAATTGGTGACTTGTTGGGATCCCTGCTCATTATCATTTGCTTCGGTGCCATGCAAGGCAAGATTTTGGTGGAGACTGGCGCCGCAAGGCGCATTTCAGAGGGCTTGATACAAGTATTCGGCGTCAGGCATTTGCAATTGGCACTCCTACTGACCGGGTTCTTAGTAGGCATACCTTTGTATTACGGTATTGGCTTTGTGCTACTGGCTCCTTTGGCCATCAGCTTGTCCGTGCAGAACAGGCTCCCAGCCGTATGGCTCGCTTTGCCCATGCTTTCGGTACTTTCTGCCATGCACGGCTTTCTGCCTCCACACCCGTCGCCAGTGGCGCTTACGGAACAATTGGGGGCCGATCTTGGCATGGTGTTGCTGTTGGGTTTTGGCGTGGTCATCCCCTCCGTATTTCTGGCGGGATATCTTTTCTCCTCCACACTAAAGAATTATATCCAAATACCCTTGCAGACCTTTGCTAACCAGTCGGTTTCCGACGCAAAGATGCCTTCGCTTGCCAATAGTTTGATTGCTTCTTTCCTTCCGGTGGTGCTGATAAGCCTTCGCACGGTAGCTCAGGTCTGGCAGGTAGACCTCATTTGGCTGAACCAGCTGTTGTCTATAGTGGGCGAGCCAGTGATCGCTATGACCATTGCACTGCTGTATAGCATATTGTTCCTGGGGCTGCTGAACGGAATGGTGATGTCCAAGCTCATGGAGCATGTAGCCAGTGCTGTGCAGGATATAGCCATGATTTTGCTCGTAATAGGCGCTTCTGGAGGACTTAAACAGGTGCTTATGGACAGTGGCCTGGGCAATGACATAGCAGCTGGGCTTTCCCGATGGGAGATGCACCCCTTGCTGCTGGGCTTCATCATTGCTGCTCTGATCAGGTTGTGCATCGGTTCTGCTACCGTGGCTGGTCTCACGGCCTCGGGCATCGTGCTTCCGTTGATTGCCGGTCATTCGGTCAATCCCAATTTGATGGTTTTGTCCATAGGCGCCGGCAGTCTCATGTTCTCGCATGTGAACGATGCGGGCTTTTGGTTGTACAAGGAATATTTTAACCTAAGTATCAAGGACACGTTTAAGACATGGACGGTGATGGAAACGCTGCTAGGCCTGTCGGGGCTCTTGATCGTCTTTTTATTGGATAGTATTATATAGCAACATAAAATAAAAATGCCATGACGAATGCAGAAGAGAATTTCGCAGCTTTAAACTTGACCTTGCCACCTGCGCCCAAACCCTTGGGTGTATATAAGCCGGCATTGATAGACGGGAAGTACCTGTATCTATCGGGGCATGGCCCCGTGCAGGACGATGCCTCCCTCATCATTGGGAGGGTAGGTAAGGACCTCGACCTGGATGAGGGTAAACTGGCTGCAAGGCAGGTTGGGCTAACCATGCTCTCGACTATTAAGGCTACCATTGGCAGCTTGGACAAGGTGAAAAGGGTAATTAAAATACTGGGTATGGTGAATGGGACGGACGATTTCGATAGGCATCCTTACGTGATCAACGGTTGTAGTGAGCTTTTTGCAGCTGTCTGGGGCGAAGAGAATGGCATTGGCGTCCGTAGTGCCGTAGGCATGGGCACCTTGCCCGACAATATTCCCGTAGAAATAGAGGCTTTGTTTGAATTGCTATGAATGTGAGGACACAACTCTGGTATCCGGTAGACAATATTGACAAGATAGATACTCCCTCCTTGCTGGTCTATGAAGAGAGGGTGCTGGGCAATATCCGTAGACAGGTGGCCAGAGCGAAGGGCAAGGCATGGCTACGTCCCCATGTGAAGACCAACAAAATGGCCGAAGTATGCAAAATGATGATGGACGAAAGCATTGATAAGTTCAAATGCGCTACCATCGTAGAGGCAGGAATGTTGGGAAGCATAGGAGCGGCAGATGTTCTTTTGGCTTATCCGCTATGTGGGCCAAAGGTGGAGCGGTACATCGACTTGATAAAGCGCTATCCCGACACGAAGTATGCCAGTTTGGTAGACAGTGTGGAGGGGGCTCGGCAACTGGCCGTTGCGGCGGCGAAACAGGGCATTACATTGGATGTTTGGATAGATGTGAATGTGGGGATGAACAGGACGGGCGTATCGCCTTCCGACTTGGCGGGATTTTATGCCGATATCATTACCTTCAAAGAGTTAAGCATCATCGGATTACACCTATACGATGGGCATTTGCACGATGCCGATATCGAGAAGAGAAAAACGGCCAGCGATAAGGCCTTTGACATCGTGGAAGAAATTTGGTCCCAGATAAATAACCAGCATCAAGTATCTTTGCGGTTAGTGGCCGGTGGCACGCCCACTTTCCCCATTCACAATGCGAGGGCGCAAGTAGAAGCAAGTCCGGGGACATTCGTGTTTTGGGATTGGGGTTATGAACATATCTTGCCAGAGCAGGAATTTGATTTTGCCGCCTTGGTGGCCACGCGCGTCATATCCATTGTAGACGAGCATACCATTTGTACGGACTTGGGGCATAAATCCATTGCTGCGGAAACGCCACTGCCCCGTGTACATTTTCTGAATGCACCAGAGGCAAAGCCCATAGGCCAGAGCGAGGAACACTTGGTGCTATCGGTTGAGGATGCCAGAGACTATCATATTGGGGAGGTGCTGTATGGCGTACCCGTGCATATCTGTCCCACGGTGGCGCTCTATGAAGTGGCCAATGTGGTAAGGCATGGTCGAGTAGTAGAACAGTGGGCCATAGCAAGGCAGAAATGAACGATCTAACTAAATTAAAGGGATGTTTATCATAGATACACATTTGGATTTGGCGATGAATGCCATGGAATGGAACCGCGATTTGCGGCAGCCCATTGCGATCCTTCGAGAAAGAGAAAAAACGATGACCGACAAGCCCGATAGGGCAAAAGGCACGGTATCTTTTCCCGAGCTGAGAAAGGGGAATGTAGGCCTGGTAGTAGCTACTCAATTGGCACGCGTAGTGCAGGATAATATGGCGTTGCCGGGCTCTGGCTGGCATTCTCCCCAGCAAGCCTGGGCACAAACCCAAGGGCAGCTGCAGTGGTACAAGGCGATGGAGGCATGTGGGGAGATGGTCATGATCAAGGATTGGGAGTCGCTGGAAAGCCATGTGGCATGGTGGACTGATGGAAGCCCCAACGAAGATAAGCCCATAGGCTATATCCTTAGTTTGGAAGGAGCCGATTCCCTGGTCGATCTGGATTATCTCGACAAGGCATACGCCTACGGATTGCGGGCCATAGGTCCTGCACACTACGGATCGGGAAGATATGCCAATGGTACGGATGCAACGGGCGGGCTCCATGCCATGGGTAGGGAGCTGCTGCGTAAAATGGAAGATCTTAATATCATATTGGATGCCACACATCTTTGTGATGATGCTTTCTGGGAGGCACTGGAACTGTTCAACGGCCCAATTTGGGCGAGCCATAACAATTGCCGTGCACTGGTAGATCACAATCGGCAATTTTCCGATGAGATGATCAAGGCCCTGATAGAACGTGGCGCGGTGATCGGGCTGGCGTTGGATGCCTGGATGATGGTTCCCAATTGGATTCGTGGAGTATCTACTCCTAAAGGAACAAGTTGTAGCTTGGCTACCATGTTGGACCATTTAGATCATATATGCCAGCTTGCTGGAAGTGCTTCTTTTGTGACTATCGGTACCGATCTGGACGGGGCGTTTGGAAAAGAGCAGTGCCCCGATGATTTGGAAACTATTGCCGATTTACAGAAATTACCAGATATGTTGCAAGCTAGGGGGTACAGTGCCGCCGATATCAAAGCTATTATGCACGGCAACTGCTTGCGTTTCCTGAAAAATGCTTGGACATGATTTTTTAAATTGTTATAAGATGAATATGAAACATTTATTTGCCTTTTACATATTCTTTTCCCCTTTATTTCTTTTGGGGCAGGAAAAGGTTCGTTTAATTCCGGAGCCTGTATCTTACAAACAGCAGGAAGGATACTATGAATTGCCTACCACGCTGTATTTTGTAAACGAGAGTGGAGACAGCGCCGTTTCTAGGATTGCTACTATGTTTGGAGAGCGGATTGCCCGACCCACGGGATACCTCTATCGTGTAAGTGATACCGATACTGCTAAAGAAGAAGAAAGTATTCGCTTAATCATCAACCACAAGGTGGAGGATGAGCTGGGAGAAGAAGGTTATCGGCTATTGGTAAACCATGAAGGCATTGCCGTAAAGGCCAATACGGCCAAGGGCATATTCTACGGCTTGCAAACCTTAGTACAGCTGCTGCCCCCAGAAGTAGAACATAGCGCAGGCATGCTATTGGGCCAGTGGAGATTGCCACTGGTGGATATTGTGGATTATCCGCGTTTTGCCTGGCGGGGCATGATGCTGGATGTGGCACGCCATTTCTTCACGAAAGAGGAGGTGAAGCAGTTTATCGACAATATGGTCAAGTATAAATTCAACATGCTGCACTTGCATCTGACCGACGACCAGGGGTGGCGCATTGAGATCAAAAGTTTGCCTAAGCTCACCGAAGTGGGGGCTTGGAGAGGACAAAGAGAGGGCAAGTGGGGCACCTTTTCCAAGCCTACTGCCGAGGAACCAAAAAGCTATGGTGGGTTTTACACCCAGGACGACATTAGGGAGCTGGTGCAATATGCCGCTGAGCGTTATGTGTCTATATTGCCCGAGATTGACGTGCCGGGCCACAGCATGGCTGCTGTTGCGTCCTATCCAGGGTTAAGCTGTACGCCGGGAGATTATCAAGTTGCTGTGGATGGCAGCTTTATGATTTGGGAAAAAGGGGGCTTCTACGGCACGATAGACAATACGCTTTGCCCAGCCAATCCCTTGGTGTACGACGTGCTCGACAAGGTGTTTACCGAAGTAGCGGAGCTCTTCCCTTTCCCTTATATCCATATGGGAGGAGATGAATGCTATAAGGGCTTCTGGGAGAAAAGTGAGGCCTGCAAGGCCTTGATGGCTCAAGAAGGGATGAAGGACATGGATGCCCTGCAAAGCTATTTCGTGAAACGGGTAGATTCCATCTTGCGGTCCAAAGGGAAGCAAACCATGGGTTGGGACGAAATACTGGAAGGTGGCCTGGCAGAAGGCGCCAGCGTGATGAGTTGGCGTGGTATGAAAGGAGGGGTCGAAGCGGCCCGTATGGGACACAAGGTGGTGATGTCGCCCAGCGATTTTGTCTATGTGGATCTCTATCAGGGCGATCCCCTTGCCGAGCCGCCTACCTATTCTATGTTAAGGCTCAGAAAAACCTATAGCTTCGATCCCGTCCCAGAGGGGATAGACCCTTCGCTCATCCTGGGCGGGCAATGCAATCTTTGGACAGAGCAAATCCCCCACATGCGTGCAGCCGAATATATGTTGTGGCCGCGGGCCTTTGCCGTGGCAGAAAGTGTATGGTCGCCACAGGAACGCAAGGATTGGAATAGCTTTGTCGACAAGGTGGAGCATCACTTTGAACGTTTCGATCACGCCAAGATCAAGTATGCCCTCAGTATGTACGATCCCATCGTGAAAGCCAGGAAAGTGCCAAATGGCACACTGGAAGTGGTCTTGGAGAAGGAGATTGAGAGCTTGGATATCTATTACAGCTTCGATGAAACCTTTCCGGACAATTTTTACCCACAATACTATATGCCTTTGAGCGTGCCCCAGGAAGCCTCCAACCTGAAGGTGGTCAGTTACAGGCACGGAAAACAAGTAGGGAAGATCATTAACCTGCCCATAGCCGAACTGAAAAAGCGCGCGGGAATGAAATGAGTTATAAGTGATACGTTTTAAGTTTTAAGCTTCCTAGTCGCTTTGGCGACCAGAAGAATTAGAGCTTATTGACTTACAACGCAATACTTAAATGAGGTATGAAGATTCCATAGGAAAGAATTGGGTTAATACCAAGATAACCGAGTATTCTTTCAATAATAAATCCATATCAGACTTGGATAGAAGTTGGATTTACCTTGGAGGCAACTTGGAGATACCTTGGACTTATTAGCTATATCACCTATAGATTGTTTGGGTGAATAAAATGAGGCATGACTATCTGGATAGGGTGAATCCTATTTGATTGGCAAAAATCAAGGTAAATTCTTAAATTGGCTTTTATTGAGAAAGATGAACACGTATGAAGCAGCTATTTGCCATTGCCATTTTATTTTTATGCTCGGTGTTTGGCACTCACGCCCAAACCGCCGAGCAGGCAGAAGACCTTTTCTGGGATTTTGAAAGAGCTAGGGTGGAGGGAGATAAGAATCTCATCATTGGTGTGGGCGAGCAACTACTTCCCATGAGCGACAAACTGGAGGCCAAGTGGCAGACCTATTTTCGTTATTATCTGGCCTATGCCTATGAGAACAATGGGCAAATGGACAAGGCTGTGCCACTTTACCTCAAGGTCGTTCAAGACGTGCCGGACTACTATGTGCCCCATCGGGCACTGGGCTACCACTACCTCACCGAGAGTAACGGCATAGCCGCAAAGATCAAGGCCAACCCACCAGCGGCGGAAAAGCAAAAGCTCATGGAAGAATACCAGGCCATGCTATTGAAAGCGCTTCCGTACCTGGAGAAGAGCTATGCCTGTGATCCGGAGGATAACAAAACTTTACAGACTATCAATCAGGTAGTGGAAACTATAAGTGCCAAGGCCAACCCAGAGCAGCTAAAGGAGCGCCTGGCCGAAAAGTCCAAGAACTGTGTAGACCTACTGAGGTTATAAAAGACCAAGCTGAAGCCAATGTCTTATGGCTTCAGCTTCTTGACCAGAAAATCCACGGTGGCTTTATTAATCCTAGTGATGTTCTTATATAATAGCCAATGATGGCTGTCATTCGGTATGGATATATACTCGTAGTCCTTAAAGCCTCGTTGCTCGAAGCGCCTGATGAGATCAACAGTCTGGTCAAAAAGCACATTACGATCGTCGTCGCTGTGGATCAAAAGTACAGGCGATTGCCAGGTATCTACATAAGCAATAGGCGAGGATTGATACACCAGCTGCTTGGCCTCTCGGGCATCAGGCGCTGTTTCGGGCTCCTCCGGATTTGGGATATCGCGTTTAAACTCATGAACGCCATGAATATCCACGCCCACCTTAAATAAACCCGAGTTTTTGCCCAAAGCCAGCGCGGTGAGAAAACCACCATAAGAGCCCCCATATATGCCTATGCGGGCTGGGTCGACCTGAGGGAGTTCCTGTAGCCATTTACCGGCAGTTAAGATGTCTATGTATTCAGAAGCACCGTAGCTGCCCGCTTTGTCCGGAAAATGAAAGTCGTAGCCGTAGCCCGTACCCAACCGATAATTAACCGACAATACCACAAAACCCTGACTTGCCAGGTATTGGTTGATTGCGTAATTGTTGGCGTAATAATCCATATAGTTCCAGCCAAGAAACATCTGCCGTTGCGGTCCGCCATGTACAAAAACAATGGCTGGCTTTTTCTCATTATCGCCTTCCTTATCAAAAAGCTGTCCGTGAACGACGAATCCATCAGGCGAAAAGAAAACAACAGGTTTCGGAACAATCAGCTGACTAGTGGGGAAATCCTTAGGGATATGTTGTTCAGCTACGAGTTTTGGACTGCCGGAGCCATTGCTGGGAATGATAGCGGGGATAAACGGACGCTGGGCTGTAGCACTAAAGAAAGCGATCTTTTCGCCTCCATCAATGAAAGTTGGATAACCTTCTATTCCATTTCCTTCGGTGAGCACCTGCATATCGGCTTTTTCCACAGACACGCAAGCAATATGGCGTCTATCTACATCTAAGGAATCCTTGCCAGTATTGACGTTAAAGGTCAGCATTGTTCCATTGGCATTTATCTGCGGCTGTTCTACAGAGAAATTGCCGGGAGTAAGGCATTGTTCTTTACCGTCTTTCAGGTTTAAGGCGTAAAGGTGCGGCCACTTGTCCTTGTAGGATAGAAATACAATTCGATTGTCGGCCGCCCAAAAAAGAGACGACGATCGCTGGGCCAAGGACATGGATCCCTCCGGTGTTTTGGGCGACCGCCACACGGTCTTGCCCTCACCGGTACTAGCAGAAGCAGTGCGAATTTCCCAAGGGACGATTTTCTTGGCCAAAATGGAGTCGGGCTTACCGCCGGAACCGGGGGTGCGTACGAATGCCAGTTGAGTGCCATCTGGCGACCAGACAGGATTGGCATCGCGATGAAAGGCAGGGTCTATCCAACGAAGTTCTTGCTGACCGAAGGTGTATAGGCCAATAAAGGCATGACTTTTTCTACTGCTAACAAAAGCAATACGCTCTCCATCTGGCGACCAGGCAATGCTGCCCACATTTCCTCTATCGGAAAAGAGGAGCCTGGGCTTTGCGCTCCCGTCAACCGGCACGATATAAGGCTTTCCCCCTTTAGTATAAACAACCGAATCGCTATTTGGCGAGATAGTTGGGCGATCACCTTCCGCCAAGAATATGGGTTCCCCTCCGACGAAAGGAATGGCATAGATCTGTATAGTCTTTTCGATTATATCCGACGTGGGATTTAGTGGTCCATCATAGATGTATCCTCCATGCTCTCCTCCCCTCACATATACAATCCACTGGCCATTATCAGATAACTGTGTTCCGCTGATTTCCTGTCCGTCATCCACTTGGTAATTGGTCAATCTACGTGCGGCATAAGCGGGCCCCTCTGCCACGTATACGTTTCTTAGTCCTTGTTCATTGAAGTCCCACACGATTTTTTGATCCTTTGGAGCACCCACTAAATTGGCTGGAAAAGGATAGCTGGTAACCTGTTCTATCGTATAGTCTTGTGCCAAGCAGCAAAAGCCGTTATAAAGGAGGCAAATCAACAAAAGACTTATTGCTATAGTGTTTTTTTTCATGTTTTTGCAGGTTGTTTTGGCGAATATCCGATTTTTTGCGTATTCGTTTCTTGTGTTTTGGTAACTTTCGTATTACTTCGCGGTTCATTGATGTGAAAAATGGATGAAAGAATTAGATTTGTTCAAATAATCAAACAAACATGAAGAAAACATTACTTTTTTGTGCGTTGCTGTTAGCGTATGGGATAAGGGCTTCAGCTCAAGAGACTTATCCTGTTAATGGATCGCATGATGACAGACCGCAGCGGTTTGCCTTGACGCATGCTACAGTAGTAGTTAAGGCAGGGCAAGTATTGGAAGATGCCACCTTGCTTATCAAGGGACAGCAAATAGAGGCTATAGGGAAGGGCTTGTCCATCCCAAAGGGCTATGTGGAGCGGGATCTGAAGGGGAAATTTATTTATCCCTCTTTCATTGACGCTTTTAGCGACTATGGTCAGCAATCTGGCACTGAAGCTGGCGGCGGCGGGCGTGGAGCCGGCGGACGGAGCCCTCAGGTGTTGGAATCTACCAAAAAGGGGGCCTTTGCCTGGAATGAGGCTATTCATCCGGAAACCCAAGCAGTAAAATCGTTCTCTGTAGACGAACGTAAGGGGGAGGAGTTGAAGAAGTTGGGCTTTGGTGCTGCACAGTCGATCATTCGCGATGGCATAGCCAGAGGAAGTTCCGCCTTGGTGACCCTGGCAAACGATAGGGAAAATCAAGTAGTACTTTTGCCAGAAGCTGCCGCCCATTATTCTTTCAATAAAGGAACCGCTAGAACGAGCTATCCCTCATCGTTGATGGGTAGTATTGCCTTATTAAGGCAGACATACTACGATAGCCAGTGGTACGGGAACCAAAAAGAGGAATACAATATATCTTTGGCCGAATTTGGCCGTTTGCAGAATTTGCCTCAGTTTTTTGAGGTAGACGATGTACTCGATCTGCTCCGTGCCGATAAGATTGGCAAGGAGTTTGGCAAGAACTATGTCATCAAGGCCGGAGGTAACGAGTACCAAAGATTGGACGAGGTGAAAGCGACAGGAGCAAGCCTTATCTTGCCCTTGAATTTTCCTAAGGCATATGATGTGGAAGATCCCAACGATGCAAGAAATATCTCTTTGGCACAGCTGAAGCACTGGGAAATGGCGCCAGCCAACCCGGCATACTTGGAAAAGGCTGGAATTCCTTTTGCAATATCTACCGTTGGATTGGAAAGCACCCGCGATTTTTGGACCAATTTGCGTTTAGCCCTCGATAATGGATTGAGCAAGGAGCAGGCCTTGAAATCACTTACGGAAATTCCGGCAACCCTACTTGGTGTTTCTACACAACTTGGTACCTTGGAGAAAGGGAAAATCGCCAACTTTATTGTCACCAGCGACAGTCTATTCAAGGAAGGAAGCATCATTCACGAAAACTGGGTGCAGGGGAAGAAGTTTGTGGCCAACCAAATAGAGGCATTGGACATCCGGGGAATCTATACCAGTCAGGTCCCAGATATGGGAGCAGTTAAATTTACCGTTGATGGAAAACCAGGCAGTTATGATGTGAACATCGGCAAGGATGGCGACAGCACAAAAACCAAGGTGACGTTTAATCGCAATGGAGACCTATTGTCGCTTAGCTTTAACCCTAAAGGGGCCAAGGGCAGCACTCGTATCAGTGCCTATATCGTGGAAGGAGCGCCGCTAGTGTTCAAAGGCGAATCTGTTGCGCCTACTGGCGAGTCCACACCGTGGACTGCCACCTACACTGGACCACTTAGCGATAAAAAAGCAGAAAGAAGAGATGCCGCAACGAAAACGGCGGTAGAGGGTAAATTGATTTATCCTTTCGTAGCCTACGGCAACGAGCAGAAGCCGGTGGCAGAGGATGTCCTTATAAAAAATGCAACCGTATGGACAAACGAAAGCCAGGGTATATTGGAAAATGCAGATGTGTTGTTGGCAGGCGGCAAGATCAAGGCCGTAGGCAAGAACCTAGCTGCAGGCAGCGCCAAGGTGATAGACGGTACGGGCAAGCACGTAACGCCGGGCATTATCGATGAGCACTCACACATCGCCATCACCCGTGGTGTTAACGAAGGTTCGCATTCAGTTACCGCAGAAGTAAGAATTGCAGACGTAGTCAACTCCGAGGACATTAACATTTACCGTCAACTGGCAGGGGGAGTGACAACTTCTCACTTGCTACATGGCTCAGCCAATTCGATAGGTGGCCAGTCGCAGTTGATCAAGCTTCGCTGGGGACGGTCGCCAGAAGAATTGAAGTTTGGTGGCAATGATGGTTTCATCAAGTTTGCGCTAGGTGAAAACGTGAAGCAAAGCAACTGGGGCGACGTGGCTCGTGTACGTTTCCCGCAAACCCGTATGGGCGTGGAACAAGTGTACGTCGATGCCTTTACCAGGGCGAAGGAATACAAGTCGCAATTGGCAGTAAAGGGTGCCAACGTAAGAAGAGATCTTACTTTGGATGCACTGGTCGAGATTTTGGATAACAAACGCTTCATCACATGCCACTCGTACGTACAATCGGAAATCAATATGTTGATGCATGTAGCCGATAGCATTGGTTTCAAGATCAATACCTTTACCCATATTCTTGAGGGGTACAAATTGGCCGATAAGATGTCCAACAGGAGCATTGGTGGTGCTACCTTTGCCGACTGGTGGGCATATAAGATGGAAGTACAAGAAGCTATACCTTACAACGCCTACTTGATGACAAGTCAAAAGGTAGTCACGGCGATCAACTCGGATGATGCGGAGATGGCCAGAAGGCTCAACCAAGAAGCCGGAAAGATCGTGAAATACGGTGGTTTGCCAGAAGAAGAAGCTTTGAAATTGGTTACCTTGAATCCTGCAAAACTGCTGCATATAGACAATCGTGTAGGTAGCCTAAAAGCAGGAAAAGATGCCGATGTGGTACTATGGAGCGATAATCCGCTATCCATTTATGCCAAGGCCGAAAAGACATTTGTAGACGGCGTGAAGTACTGGGATCTGGACGAGGATGCAAGTAAACAAGATGTCGTGCAGAATGAAAAAGCAAGGCTTATCAAAAAGTCATTGGAAGCCAAGAACAAAGGCGGTGCGATGCAAAGACCGGCAGCTAGGCCAGCCATGATCTACCATTGCGAGACCATGGAAGAAGTGGAAGTAGAGTAGATAAGTCAAATTAGTATGAGACAAGTTATGAATACAAAAAAAATATATGCCTTACTGATTGCTATGTCGGTCAGTACGGTGTTCGTCTGTGCCCAGCCTACCGTATATCCTGCAGATCCACAAAGTAAAGCGTTTGTGATCCAAGGAGCTACCATCCATAAGGGAAATGGGGAGGTAATAGAACAAGGTACCTTGGTTTTCGATAATGGAAAGATAAGTTATGTGGGAAGTGGAAGTGCCAATGTACCCGCAGGAGCCGAAATAATACAGGCCAATGGCAAACATGTGTACCCTGGCTTTATTGCTACCAATACCAATCTTGGCCTGGTGGAGGTCAGTTCGGTTCGGGCTACTGTGGATTTTGCGGAAGTGGGAGACAACAATGCACATGTGCGCTCTCTTATTGCCTACAATACAGATTCCAAGGTGATTAATACGCTGCGCTCCAATGGCGTACTGCTGGCGCAGGTGACGCCCGAAGGTGGGCTGATCCCGGGGCAGTCTTCCGTGGTGCAGCTGGATGCCTGGAACTGGGAAGATGCTGCCTATAAAGTAGACGAAGGAATACATATCAACTGGCCAACGGTACGTTTTGGCAGAGGCTTTTTTGGTGGTGGCCAGCAAAATCCTGCTGCCCAAAAGGAACGGATACAAAAGGAGATCGACCTGCTCAATGATTTCCTATATGAAGCCAAAGGCTATGCAGAGGCTGATAAAGATGAGGCTTTCAATGCACGGTTGGGCGCATTTAAGAAAGTTTTCAGCGGAGAACGCAAGGTTTATGTGCACGCTAATAAGGCCAATGACATTATTGCGGCTGTCTCTTTTTTCAAACGCTTAGGAATTAAGCCGGTTATCGTCGGAGGAGGGGAAGCGCACTTAGTTGTCGATCTATTGAAGGATAATGCTATTCCCGTCATTATCAATCAATCACATGCATTGCCTTCCAGCACGGATGAAGATGTCTATCTGCCCTACAAGCAAGCCAAGTTATTGGACGATGCCGGTATTTTAGTGGCATACAATATCGAAGGCTTCTGGCAGCAGCGCAACCTGCCTTTTATGGCTGGAACGGCGGCAGCCTATGGCCTGGACAGGGAGAAAGCGCTGGCACTGATTACCGGCAACACAGCAAAGATACTAGGCATAAGCGACAAAACAGGTACTTTGGAAGTGGGCAAGGATGCCAATTTGTTCATATCCGATGGCGATGCCTTGGACATGCTGGGGAATGCACTGGACAGGGCCTTCATCCAAGGGAGGGATATCGATTTAACCGATCTGCACAAACAGCTGTTCGAGCGGTACAAACATAAGTATCACCTTACGGCGGAATAATAATCACATAAGAAAACGAGGCTCCGTAAGTTCAATTAAGAAATGCAACAAAGGTTGAAATAAACATGCCAATTGGGGGTACCCCCAATTGGCATGTTTAAGGGAAAAAAACGACTTTTGAATTGCGAATGGAAAAATCACATTTAACCCTGGAACAAAGGTACGAAATCCAGGCTTACAGAGCGAGCGGAAAGAAGATCTCGGAGATCGCCGTTATCATCGGCAGGGACAAATCGGTAGTCAGCCGGGAGGTTAAGCGCAACAGTAATCC
>NZ_ATZA01000083.1 GCF_000427965.1 Olivibacter sitiensis DSM 17696
TGGAAAATTAAGACTTAATGTGTCTTCATTACTTAATGTTTCATGTTGACAATTAAACACTTACATTTTTCGTCGGGTGTTAAAGCTTTTGACTTCTTAATTTTCACTTAACCTCGCAACCATCGAACCATTAAGGCATTCAGGAAAATCAAGACTTAATGTGTCTTCATTACTTAATGTTTTGTGTTGACAATTAAATGCGTACTTTTTTTTGTCAGGTGTTAAAGTTTTTGACTTTTTAATTTTTACTTAACCTTAGATATAATCTTCTAGATTTCCTTTGCCCTGACGAAGCACTTCAAAATCGCCTTGGGTACAGTCTACCACGGTAGATGCCACATTGCCGCCGTAGCCGCCATCAATTACTAGATCTACCTGATTCTCGAATTTTTCGTTTATAAGCTCGGGATCGGTAGAATACTCTATGATCTCATCGTCATCGTGAATAGATGCAGAGACAATGGGATTGCCCAATTCCTTGACTATGCAACGTGCTATGCGATTATCAGGGACACGAATACCGACGGTTTTCTTTTTGGAGCTAAGCAGTTTGGGAACCTGACCACTTGCGTTGAAGATAAACGTAAATGGGCCTGGCAGCGCCTTTTTTAATAAACGGAAAGTGGCCGTATCTATGGGTTTTGTGTAGGTGGCAATATCCGTTAGATCATAACAAATGAAAGATAGATTGGCCTTCTCGGGCTTTAGCCCACGTACACGGCATAGGTTTTCAATGGCTTTCTGGTTGGTAATGTCGCATCCGATACCATACACGGTATCGGTAGGGTAGATGATAAGACCTCCTTTGCGCAATACCTCGACCACTTGCTCAATGGCTTTTTCATTCGGATTCTCTGGGTATATTTTTATCAACATATTAATGGAACAATAAAAATGGCCAGCGGTTTAAACCGTAGGCCATTTTTATGTTTTTAAAACTCGGCATTTTTGGGTGTTCGTGGAAAGGGAATGACATCGCGGATATTGGTCATACCAGTAACGAACAATACCAAGCGTTCGAAACCTAGGCCAAAGCCAGCATGTGGTGCAGAACCAAATCTCCTGGTGTCTAAATACCAGCTCATCTCTTCAATCGGTACATGCATTTCTTCCATTCTTTGGATGAGTTTATCGTATCGCTCTTCGCGCTGCGAGCCACCGACAATTTCACCTATACCGGGGAATAGTATGTCCATAGCGGCTACTGTTTTTCTGCCCTCCGCATCTGGTTCGTTAAGGCGCATATAAAACGATTTGATATCGGCTGGATAGTTTGTCAGGATTACGGGCTTCTTAAAGTGCTTTTCTACCAAATAGCGTTCGTGCTCGGATTGCAAGTCTGCGCCCCAACTGTCGATAAGGTATTTGAATTGCTTTTTCTGATTTGGCTTGGATTGCTTCAATATATCAATCGCTTCCGTATAAGTCAAGCGTTCAAAATCATTTTCCAGCACAAATTGAAGTTTTTGTGTCAGGTCCAGTTCCGAACGGTCTTTTTGTGGCTTCGATTTTTCCTCGTCCAGCAGCCTTGTCCTCAAAAACTCGATTTCTTCAGGACAATGTTCCAAGGCATACTTGATCAGGTATTTGAGGAATTCCTCCGCCAGGTCCATATTGTCCTTTAGTTCATAGAAAGCCATTTCTGGTTCTATCATCCAGAACTCTGCCAAGTGACGAGTCGTATTGGAATTTTCGGCTCTAAAAGTAGGGCCGAAGGTATAAATATCGCCGAAGGCCATGGCTGCCAGTTCACCCTCCAATTGTCCAGATACGGTCAAATTGGTGGATTTTCCAAAAAAATCTTCGCTATAATCTACTTGTCCATCTTCAGTACGAGGTGTATTATCGAAGTCAAGCGTGGTCACCTTGAACATTTCACCAGCTCCTTCAGCATCAGAACCAGTAATAATCGGTGTATGCAAGTACACAAAACCTTTCTCATTAAAGAACTTATGTACAGCAAAGGCCAGGCAATTGCGTACCTTGAATACTGCATTGAACGTATTGGTACGAAAGCGCAGATGTGCTATCTCGCGCAAAAACTCAAGGCTATGCTTCTTAGGTTGCAAGGGGAATTTCTCCGGGTCACTGTCACCTAAAATGATAATATCCTTTGCCTTCACCTCCACACGCTGCCCTTTTCCCAATGATTCTACCAAGGTACCATGTACTTCGACGGCGGCACCCGTTGTTAGCCTTTTTAGGATACTTTCATCCGTGTTTTCAAAATCTACTACTGCTTGTATATTACTCAAGCAAGAGCCATCATTGATTGCTAAGAATTGATTGTTGCGAAAGGTTTTTACCCAACCTTTTACGGTGACTTCCGTACCGACCGCCGTTGTAGATAAAAGTTCTTTAATTTTTGTATGTGTCATTTTTTTGTTCAAAAACCCCAGCAAAGATAGGGCTTATTAATAAAAACAACCTCCGACTTTCAGGTCGGAGGTCGTTTATTGTACTTCTCTTGTTGATTTACAGTAATTTGTTTACTTTTTCGCCAGGTCGCTCAAATGCAAACAAATTCAAATTATATTAGGAAAGTACCTTAGTCACCAATTCTGCTGCTTCCTTAAGTTGTATAGCAGAATATACTTCCAAACCAGATTCATCTATCAACTTCTTGGCTTCGGCAGCATTTGTACCTTGCAAGCGCACGATGATAGGAACAGGGATATTACCTATTTCCTGATAGGCATCAATCACGCCTTGTGCTACGCGATCGCAACGGACAATACCACCGAATATATTGATAAGAATCGCCTTTACATTTGGGTCTTGCAATATGATGTTAAAACCAGCCTTAACGGTTTCTGCATTGGCCGTACCGCCGACGTCCAAGAAATTAGCAGGTTCGCCACCGGCCAATTTAATGATATCCATGGTAGCCATTGCCAGTCCGGCACCATTTACCATACAACCCACGTTGCCATCAAGCTTCACGTAGTTCAGATTGGATTTGCCTGCCTCCACTTCGGTAGGATCCTCTTCAGACAAATCGCGAAGCGCTGCGTAGTCCGGATGACGGTACAAGGCGTTGTCATCAAAGTTCACCTTGGCATCTACGGCCAGAATTTTGTCATCAGACGTTTTTAGCACGGGGTTGATCTCAAACTGGGAAGAATCTGTCGCATCGTAGGCCTTATATAAGGCGCTTACAAATTTCACCATATCTTTATATGCAGCGCCGCTCAATCCTAAATTGAAAGCGATTTTGCGCGCTTGGAATCCTTGCAAGCCTACTGAAGGATCCACTTCTTCCTTGTGGATGAGGTGGGGAGTTTTTTCAGCGACTTCCTCAATATCCATTCCTCCTTCGGTAGAATACATGATGATATTGCGACCACGGCTGCGATCTAGCAATACGCTCATATAAAATTCCTTGGTTTCGCTCTCACCTGGATAATAGACATCCTGTGCAACCAATACCTTACTTACTTTCTTTCCTTCGGGCCCCGTTTGTGGGGTCACCAGTTGCATACCAATGATTTGCTCGGATTTTTCCTTTACCTCATCCAGGTTCTTGGCCAACTTCACACCGCCACCCTTACCGCGGCCGCCAGCATGGATTTGTGCCTTGACCACTACCCAGTCCGAGTTATAGTCTTCCTTCAGTTTTTTCGCAGCTTCTACGGCTTGCTCAGGTGTATCGGCAACGATTCCTTCCTGAACACGTACTCCGAAGCTTTTCAATATAGATTTACCTTGATATTCGTGAATATTCATGCTGCTATTTTTTCTGTAAAATTAGTGTTTTAAATATGAGCTGATAATAAAATCGGTCGCAATATGCATATAATTTGTCTTTCTAAAAAGCATTTTCTAAATAAATCTGGCAAAGGCAATGGACGAGGGAAAGTAGGTAGCTTACCGTTTAAAATTACAGTTGCTATTTATTTAAATAAGACAAAAAGATGTTGGCAAAATCACTAATTTGACAATAATGTATAAAAATCTATTAATTCTATAGGATATATATATTGTATTGCTACTTTTGTGACATGAAACTTTTAAAAACATCGGTAGTGATCGCATATAGATTATACTTAGTTCCTTATTGTAGAATTTGTTAACAGCTTTATATAAACATCGGAAAGACCATAGATTTAAAAATATGACAATTACTACTTTAACAATGAATAGAAAACTATTTTACCTCATATCTGTATTTTTTTTGATCCACACAGCCTCCGCTCAGGCACAAAACACGTTGACGGGAAGCGTTAAAAATGGGAACGGAGATCCTGTACCTAATGCAACAATTTCCATAAAGGGCACCAAAACACAAGTTGCTGCCGATGCTGATGGCTATTTTAGCATTACCGTGCCGGGGCAGCTGCCAATTTCGCTCCTCGTCAATTCCGTTGGCTACAAACGGAAGGAAGTATCCGTCAGTAATGCGACCAGCACACCACTCCAAATCACCTTGGCAAGCGATGACATCCTTTCGGAGGTAGTGATCACGTCGAGGCGGAGGCAAGAGTCGGCTCAGGATGTTCCTATCCCCGTATCCGTAGTAGGAGGGGCCTTGGTAGAAGAAGCGGGTGCTTTTAATGTAAACCGTGTAAAGGAACTTGTGCCAACGGTTCAGCTTTATTCTTCCAATCCCCGTAACACTACCATCAATATCCGTGGTTTAGGCTCTACTTTTGGCCTCACCAACGACGGTCTTGATCCGGGTGTTGGCTTCTATGTAGATGGGGTTTACTACGCACGACCTGCTGCAACAACACTCGATTTCGTGGACGTAGAACAAATAGAAGTATTACGCGGACCTCAGGGTACTTTATTCGGCAAAAATACCACTGCCGGCGCTTTTAACATTACCACTCGTAAAGCAAGCTTTGATCCGAGCGCCACTTTTGAGCTAAGCTATGGCAATTACGGATTCATACAGGCCAAAACCTCCATTACGGGGCCTTTGGTAAAGGATAAACTTGCCGCTAGGTTATCCTTCTCAGGCACACAACGTGATGGTACTGTTTATAACGTGCGAAGCGACCGATACGTCAATGACCTCAACAATTTGGGTGCACGTGGTCAGTTGTTGTTCACTCCCAATGAAAATCTGGAGATCACATTGGCGGGGGATTTTTCACGCCAACGTCCTAATGAAGGATATGCACAGGTGATTGCAGGAGTGGCCGAGACGGAACGTCGGGAAGAAAGGCAGTTTCGCAGTATCATCGCCGATTTGGGCTGGCAGCTTCCTAGCGAAAATGCTTTTGACAGATTAATTGACCAGAATTCAACGTGGCGCTCCGGTAACGATCTGGGAGGTGCTTCCCTGAATATAGATGCTCAGATTGGCCCTGGCAAACTAACGTCGACCACCGCTTGGCGCTACTGGAATTGGGATCCTATGAACGACCGCGACTTTACTGGATTAGATGCTACAGCTAAGTCGCAGGCTACCTCAAAACATAGAAATTGGTCGCAAGAGGTACGTTACGCGGGAGATTTCTCCAGAAAATTGAGTGGCGTGATTGGTATATATGCCATTGGACAAACCTTAAAGACCGATCCGGTACATATAGAAGAAGCAGGTGAAGATCAATGGCGATTCCAGCAAAGTTCGTTTGGTCCTATTCCCGCTGCCGATCTCGCTCCAGACGGTAGATTCTATGGCAGCGCTTATACCAATTGGGATGATGCGTGGCGTACACCCGGTTTGTTCACAGGTCATGGTTCTGCTATAAATTCTCTTCTTGAAAGTTTTGGCGCGGCGGTATTTGCTAATATCGATTGGTCGATAACGGACAAACTACATGTATTACCAGGCATCCGATACAACTATGACAGAAAGAAAGTAGATTTTAACCGGATAGGCTACGGATTATATGAAACAACAGATCCCGTATTGCTTTCTATTCGCAGTATATATAACGACCAATCTTTTAACTTTACTACCGATGAAAGTAATGTAACCGGTCAGCTAACGGTAGCTTACAAAGCAAATGAGCACATCAATACATTTGCCACTTTCTCTACCAGTTACAAACCAGTAGGGGTAAACTTGGGAGGACTGCCTAACGTCGATGGCCAACCAGATTTAAGCTTGGCTAGGGTCAAACCAGAGTATGTAACTCATGGAGAAATCGGCATCAAAACATCGCCTGGCAGAAACGCTATATTGAACGTTGTCGCCCATGTGACAGATATAAAAGACTATCAAACACAGGTGCAAGATCCGGATCCTTCGATTGCCCGCGGTTATTTGGCCAATGCGGACGAGGTTCGTGTGATTGGTGTTGAAGTAGACGGTAGCTATAGGGTAAGTAATAACCTCAATCTATACGGAGCCTTTGCCTATACAGACGGAAAATACGAGTCTTTCCCGAACGCACCGCTGCCTTTGGAACAAACAGGTGCTGCGGATCCGTTTATAGATGTTTCTGGCCAAAGATTGCCAGGTATTTCCAAATGGGCTGGGAATTTAGGCGGAGAGCTTTCTTCTAGTTCTGGCAGCCTGATAGGCAAAGAAGGTCAATTCTTTGTGGCTGTGGAAAGTTCCTATCGTTCGGAGTTCTCCTCTAGCCCAACCCCATCACGGGTTATGAATATTGATGGCTATGCAATTGTTAATGCTAGACTCGGGTTCCGCACTACAAACAGTTTCTCCATCTTTGTTTGGTCTCGTAACCTATTGGACAAAAACTATTTTGAGCAATTGTTGCCAGGCGTAGGCAACGCAGGTCACTATGCTGCCGTTTTGGGAGATCCAAGAACTTTTGGATTAACACTTAGGCAATCTTTCTAACACACACGGTTATATATAAATAAGCACTACTGACCGACAAAAAATAATTTAAGGAGCTGCCATATCTGGCAAGCTCCTTTTTTCATATTTTGGTTTTACGACAAACTAAAAATATGAGTGATAAAAATACAGAAAAGAAATTAGTCGGTCAGCCAATCTTCAAACAATTATTAGGTTTTATTCCAAGGAACAAATTTGAGATGCTTGTGAGCAAGCACCGGTCTGACCGCTATTACAAGACCTTTGATTCATGGACACAACTCATGACGATGCTGTTCGGAATATTCAGCCGATGTGATTCTATGG
>NZ_ATZA01000084.1 GCF_000427965.1 Olivibacter sitiensis DSM 17696
GGGGGGGGTGGCTTTTTTATCTAATGAAAATATTTACTGATAATCAGTAAGTTAAGTGAGTTTATTGCCTGTTTTTAAGTTTATCCGTTTGGTAGTGAAAAAAACAAACAGGCTAAACGGGCATTGCCATTGTTAGAAAAGTATTATAATGCCAATCCAACAAATTATGTCATCGGATTGGATTATGTTAAGACGCTTTTGTTGGAAAGGGAATACGCAAAAGCAGAGCAAGTACTTGCCGCTATAAAAATTTTACCTTTCGAAGGGGCAACCGCTGGACACCGATATTATCGACAGACCAAATTGATGCTCGCCCAACAGGCTTTCTCAAAACGCAACTATAAAGTGGCCCATAAAAAGGTCGAAGAAGCAAGATTGTGGCCTTTGCGCTTAGGTGTTGGCGAGCCCTACTCTACAAGCAAGGACGAAAGAATAGAGGATTATTTGGAGGCATGTATATATAAGGCATCTGGCGATAACCAAAAGAGAATGAAACTGTTGACCAATCTGGCCGACAGTAAGGCTGATTCTGTATCGATAAATACCGTACTTCAAATTGCTGCTTTGAAAGAGCTTAATAGAGACAGCGAGGCCACCTTGCTAGCCCAAAAGTGGAAGAACTATCACAAAGATTCCCAAACGGTTGAGAAAGTGGAGCCTCTTCTTAATGCAGTGTTAATAGAAGGTAAAGATGTTGACATGGGATTTTTTATGAATTTGATTTCAGATAAGGGCGATGAAAGGATGTTTTGAGTATTTTTCTTCCAGATAGCCTGGGTAGATGTATAATGGGACTTACAAGCAAAGAGTTAATTGGCAAAACCACTCAGGAGAAGATAGGTATTTGGTATCTCTTTAGTACCTTTTTGAGGATAGGCATGGTTGCATTTGATGGACATATGGCAGGCGGAATATTGGAGCAGAACCCCTAGCGGTAACTTACAGCAACTGTTGAACTAACAAAAGATAGTATACCAATAAAAAGGCCGACAATTTGTCGGCTTTTTTTGTTTCATTGATTAGAAACCTAGCTAGGTCGCATTAGAAGCCAGATTGAATAATTACCTAAAGGAGAACAAATCCTTGGTGAAATTCCTACGTAAATAAACCGTCATGTACTCCACACCGTAAAATAGACAGTTTTGTTCGTTCTTTGACCAATTTCGGTTAATGTCAGGCTGATCTTTATCAATCTTGACCAGATTTTATGCGATCTGCTTTTTCGTTCCCTTCTTTGGGTTTGGAGTATGCAAGCAAACCAAACCGCTTCTTTTTTATAAATAATTTACTACATTGCTCTTTATTTTAAACCTCAAGATGACATATAAGAACCTTCATGATAATGAATTGTTATTGAAGCTTCGCTTTGATGACCAAAATGCCTTTGAAGAAATATATAGGCGTTATTGGAGTGACATGTTTCATGCGGCCTACAATCTGTTGAGGGAAAGAGAGGCCTGTATGGATATTGTACAGGAGCTTTTTGTTTGGTTATGGGAACATCGCAATAGTTTAAATGTCGCATCGCTTAGACCTTATCTGATGGCCGCTGTAAAATTTAAAGTGGCGAATTATATTAAGAAAGGTAAGGTAAGATCCTCTTTTTTTGACCAAATCAAAGAAATGGAAGAGCCGTATGAATTGATTGAAGACAGTAATATGGAAGTGAAGGAGATGATGACGATCATCAACCACTTTACCAATCAGCTTCCAGAAAAGTGTCGGGACATATTTATATTGAGTCGCCATGAGGAGCTGAGCAATAAAGAAATAGCCGAGCGCCTAAATATATCCGTGAAAACAGTCGAGAACCAAATAACCATTGCCCTCCGAAAGTTAAGGTCATCCTTGAAAAGGATTTCTTCTTTCTTATTATTCTTTTTATAGAAGAAACGTAAAATCTTACGTCGATATCGACCCCAGAGAGATATTCTACGATATACATTCAAATTTTTAAAAAATTCTTCATTTGTTTTGGGGGTAACATCTGTCAGAGATGCCTTACATATATTATAGGCCCAATTATGAACAAGAACGACTTTCAACAGTTAGCGGAGAAAATCAGCAACGGCATTGCCACGGAAAAGGAGGTAGCATTGTATAATTACTACTATAACCGGTTTCAGGAGGATGTCGAATGGGATGAAAGTGCACTGGGTAAAGAATATGATGCAGAAAAAGAGTTGTACGCTCGTATCATCAAGGATTTGCCAGTATATAGATCAAATTACAAGAAAATCCCGTATATTAAGATAGCAGCAGCGGCAGCCATATTGATCATTGTTTCTATAGGCTTGATCCGGAACCAAGAACCTGAAATCCCTTCGCAACCTGCATATACCAAACAACAACATGTACAGGATGTAGATCCAGGTACGAACAAGGCTATATTGACTTTAAGTGACGGTACGGTGCTCAATCTGGACGAATCTCAGGAAGGGATATTGGCGCAGCAGGGGGGGGCGCGGGTTAAAAAAACAGAAGAAGGGAAAATTGCCTATACCGCGATGGGAAATCAGCTAAATGAGAATGCAGCAGCGGAGCCTGTTTTTAACAAGATTACCGTTCCAGAGGGTGGACAATGCCAACTTACGCTTCCAGACGGATCAAAAGTCTGGCTTAACTCTTCCAGTTCGTTGAAATTTCCTGTTGCTTTCACAAAAGAATCCCGCGAGGTCGAATTAGAAGGAGAGGCTTATTTTGAGGTCGTTTCCTTACCGACAGGTGGTAAAAAAGGAATACGAAAACGTTCTTTCATCGTGAAAACACCGACACAGCAAATTGAGGTTTTGGGTACGCAGTTCAACGTGAACGCCTATTCCAATGAAAACCTAGTAAAAACAACGTTGATAGAAGGCGCTGTGAAAATATCGTCTGTACCGAGCGGAGCCGAGGAAGTGCTTAAGCCGGGACAACAGGCGCAGTTGACGAACACTGGAGACATTCTAGTGGTCAGTGGGGTAGATACTGAGGAGGCTACGGCGTGGAAAGACGGGATGTTTTATTTCAATAATACGGAACTATCTGCCATCATGAGACATCTTTCCCGATGGTACAACGTGGAAATCGATATCAAAGATATGCCGCAGAAAAGATTTAATGGTGAGCTGTCTAGAGATGTAAAACTCTCTCAGGTACTCCAGATGATGGAAAAGACGAGTGGACTGAAATTTAAAGTGGAAGAAAGGAGGGTTTCGATGATAAAATGACATACAATAGGATAAGAACAAAAACCCCCAATTGTAAAACTGAGGGTCTTAGAACAAGCGTGCTCGAACACGCCTGCTTTGTAAGATTTTGTTTTTAATAAAAATACCGGCTAAAGTAATTTATCATGTTTTACTAATCTTAACTTATACAAATGTATGAATAATAATACTTGTGGCAAGGGAACGTGCCACGCCAATTATAAATATAGCATTCTCACCATTGGGATGCCAAAAATTTTCTTGACCATGAAGCTTACCTTGCTGCTAATCTTATTTGGTTGTTTACAGATTAAGGCATCAGTCTATTCCCAACAAGTCAGTTTATCGGAAAAAAAAGCATCGTTGGAGAAAATTATTAAAAAAATACGCAAACAAACAGGATATGCGTTTTTCTACGATGCGGCTTATTTACAGAAGGCGGCACCAGTGAGTGTAGATGTGCACCAAGTTTCTATAAATGAGGCTCTGACAAAGGTTTTTGAAGGGCAGCCGTTTACGTGGGAGGTGCTCGAGAATACCATATTGATCAAGCCGTCCGCAATACGGTATAAAAAGAATATGGATGAAGTGCAACCTACCATCGACATCAGAGGGAAAGTTGTTAGCGAAAGCGGAGAGCCATTACCAGGTGCCTCTATAAATGTAAAGGGCACGACTATAGGGACTTCTGCCGATGCAAATGGAGAATTCTTTCTGAAATCTATAGATTCCCGGTCAGTTCTTGTGGTTTCCCATACTGGTTTTAAGACACAGGAAGTTGTTGTTGGTGCCAGTAATGAGCTGCTTATTGAGCTTTCAGCTATTTTAAATGATTTGGACGAAGTCATCGTGGTCGGATATGGGACTACAAAACGGAAAGATTTTGTAGGTTCCGTAGGATCGTTGAATCTCGAAAATTCCCCTGTTGCGTTGGCCCCGAACCTCAACGTTTTGGAAGCACTTAAAGGCAGCATCAGCGGACTGAACATTGGTGCAACAAATTCCGCTGGAGGACAACCCAGCATGCAAATCCGAGGACAGAATTCGATCAGTGGAGACAATAATCCTCTCATCGTATTGGATGGGGTTATTTTTATGGGTAGTCTGAGCGACATCAATCCGAACGATATCGCTACGATAGATGTGCTAAAAGATGCCACTTCCGCAGCAGCATACGGGTCACGATCCGCCAACGGAGTAATCGCGATTACGACAAAGCGAGGTAAAACAGGGAAACCCGTCATAACGTTTAATACATCGACTGGGTTTCAAAATTGGCAAAACAAGCCGGTGATGCTGCGCGGAGAAGAATGGATCGATATGGTGAATGCGCGCAACCAGTATACTCCTGGAACAACCAATTGGATGAAAAGTGGGGAACTCGCGAACCGGGAAAACGGAAAGGAAATCGTTTGGTTGGATGAAGTCTCCCGCACAGGTGCGATGCAAAATTATCAGGCAGCGATCTCTGGAGCGACCGAAAACATTAATTATTACCTGTCTACCTCTTACGACGACAATAAAGGCATCGTGGTAGACGACAAGTTTAATAGGATTGCACTGATGGGAAAACTGAATGCCAATATTACACAATGGTTGGAAATTGGCGTGGATGCAGGTTTTTCGAAGCGTGATTACTCGGGAGTTACAGCAGATCTGGCCCAAGCGCAGATGATGTCCCCTTATGGAGTAATGTATCGGGACGATCAGGGTAACCTAGAAAAGTATCCCTATACACAGGCTGCAATTAATCCGCTATGGGGTATCAATGATGGTCTGCGTGATAACGACGATCGGAGATACAATTACAGGCTGAATACCCGTGCGGTAGTAAAAGTTCCCTGGGTGAAGGGATTGAGCTATCGCGCCAATTACCTGCTTAATCAGGATCAGAATTATTATTTGAATTTCCAATATGAAGGACTATATGTGCAAGAAGGCGAGTCGCCTAATCGATACAATCCCAATACTATACAGGGATTTTTGACAAATGCCAATGGAAGTATAAATACCGAGAAGACTTATAGTTATGTGTTTGATAATATAATCAATTACAACAACTCTTTTGGATTTCACGATTTAGATGTTACATTGGTGGCAACCAGAGACTACCAGAAATATGAGCAGGTCATTTCTTCCGGTAGTGACTTTGCAGCAAACGGGAATACCGCACTAGGCGTACAAGGTCTTCATAAAGCTACTGTACAACGAATTGATCTTAATGGACGTGAACGTTCAAACATCGGGTATCTCGGTCGGGTCAACTATTCATTCCATGAAAAATATTATGTCACTGGATCTTATCGTCGTGACGGAGCTTCGGTTTTTGGTGTGGATAATAAATGGGCCGATTTTTTTGGAGCAGGTGCTTCGTGGCGTATTTCTGCAGAACCTTTTATGCTTTCATTTTCTGCGCTTAATGACCTAAAACTAAAATTTTCATGGGGGCAGAACGGTAACCAGGGAGTTGGGCCCTATGGTACGCTATCTGTTGTGGCCAATGCCGCAAGTGGTGGTACGAGGTATCAGTTTTCAAATACACCAGGTCAGATCTACTATGGGTTGTACCAGAGTTCGATCGGAAATACTTTACTTGGATGGGAGAAGACAACATCCTGGAACACAGGTTTTGAATCGGCTTGGTTAGATAATCGCCTCTTTGTAGACTTGGACGTGTATTTCGCAAAAACGACCGACCAGATATTTACCCGTAATATTCCGGTCATGACGGGGTTTAAAACAATGGTGACCTCTATGGGACAAGTAAACAATAGAGGAGTCGAAGCAACTTTGCGTACTGTAAATCTACAGAATGACAATATGACCTGGAGTACGACACTCACTTTCTGGAAAAACGTCAATAAATTGGTTTCCCTATACGGCGAGGATCTCGATGGCGATGGTCGAGAGGATGATGATATTGCCAACAGTCTGTTTATCGGCAAATCGTTGGAATCGATATATGGGTATGAACAAATCGGTATTGTACAGGAAAGCGACATCGAATATATTGCATTGACCGGTGCTGCGCCCGGTGCACCGAAATATCGTGACATAGACGGAGTCGATGGAATTACTGCGGCCGACCGAACCATTCTGGGCAATGGCAAGGAGAATTTCCGATTGAATTTCAGCAGTAATCTGGCATATAAAAATTTTGGATTCTACATGATGATCACTGGAACATTTGGTGGAAATAATACGTACCTAAGATCCAATCCTTCTGCTTATCTAGTCAGTGGAACTGGGCGTTTCAATGATAATGTGCCCGATATTCCATATTGGACTCCCGAAAACCAGAGCAATACATATCCGTCGGCAATATTTGCGGGTGACGGCCGTTTCCTTGGTTTGCAAAACCGTGGATTTGTGCGTGTTCAGGATGTGACCTTGTCCTATAGCTTTAATCAGACCTGGCTGGCTTCCACACGTATCAATTCACTAAAGGTATTTGCCACGGCCAAAAACCTGGGGACATTCACCAACTGGTTTGGTGGAGATCCCGAAACGGGAACACGGATCAGGGAATCCACATTGCCAGTAGCTTCCACTTACTCTCTTGGTGTCAACTTAAGTTTCTAACGATTATATAATTAATTCAAGTTGCTAGTTATATAATCTTGTTCAATGTAAAAGCGAAGATGAACAGGGATATTTTAAGAATCCATCCCCTAAATGTTACGGCATGGATTTTTCTAAGAAACAGCCCCTTTATCTCACTGATGGTCGTCTCCACCCTTTTTCTCATATACTCTTTTATGAATGCCGCGCTTGCACTGTCCTTCCTTTTGCTGTTTGCCTTTCGGTGCACTTTAAGGGCAATCTGATCGTTCTCCAGCAGATCGTCCTCTATTTGGTAGTTGGTATAGGCTGAG
>NZ_ATZA01000085.1 GCF_000427965.1 Olivibacter sitiensis DSM 17696
TACCTTGCCAAGTTTGTTTCCTTGCAGGCTTATTATACCATTGCCGGGCGCGACCTGGAGCGAGAACTCGTTCCATTATTATTGGACCAAAAAATCGGATTGATGGTCTGGAGTCCGTTGGCGGGAGGCCTCTTGAGCGGAAAGTACGGTAGGAATAGTATTGTGGAGGATGGGCGTCGGNTGAATTTTGATTTTCCTCCCGTCAATAAGGAAAAAGCTTTTGATATCATCGACGTCATGCAGGGCATTGCAGAGGACAAGGAGGTAAGCGTTGCACAGATTGCCCTGGCCTGGCTGTTGCACCAGTCGGTAGTGACATCGGTCATCATCGGAGCTAAAAAGCCGGAACAGCTGGAAGACAATCTGAAAGCGGTGGACATCCAATTGACAGCAGACGAGCTGGCGCGATTGGACGCGGTGAGCAAGCTGGCTCCCGAGTACCCCGGCTGGATGCTGGAACGTCAGGCAGCCGACCGATAGGCATCTAGGCTTGCTTCCCGTAACTCACAACGCATAACTGGCAACTGATTAGTCATTCATCCCTCAAACTTTCCACTGGGTTCGCATTAGCTGCCCTATAGGCCTTGATGGACAGTACCAATAGGGCAATGGACAGCATACCCAAGGCCGTCATGGCAAAGATAGTCCAGCTGAGGTCTATGTGGTAGGCAAAGTCTTCCAGCCAGCGCTGCGTGAAATAGGCAGCGATGGGAAAGGCGATGAGACAGGCCACTATTACGAGCGCCAATAGGCCTTTGAGCAGCAGGACGATAATCTGTGCTACACTGGCACCCAGCACCTTGCGAATACCGATTTCCTTTGTCCGTTGGTTTGCCGTGAAGATGCCCAATCCCACCAATCCCATACAGGCAATGGTGATGGCCAGTCCCATGGCCCAATGCAGTAGATTGGACAGTCGCATGTCTTTCAGGTAAAAGTTCTCGATATGCTTGTCGAAGAAACTATAGTCAAAATCGTTTTCAGGATAGAGCTGTTTCCATACTTGCTCTATTTTCTCGATGCCGCTATGCCATGTGGCCGTGTTGGAGGATCTAAAAGCTACGTGTATCATGTAGCCTCTTTTGTTATCGCTCCAATACATCAGGGGTCTGATTGGTGTGCGTAAGGAAGCGATATTGAAATCTTTCATCACGCCCACGATGGGGGTCGGATCGCCGAAGTCCATGACCTTGCCCAAGGCTTCCTGTGGCGAATTAAGTCCCAGCAGCTTCACCATGGACTCGTTAATGATCATTTCCCTGCCCGAATCCGGGAGATGAACATTGCGTCCCGCAACGAGCGGTATTTGGTAGACCTTCAGGTAACTGGTGTCTCCGTTCCGTGCATCTACTTGCAGCTGCCTTACTACATCGCCCTCCTTGTAGGAAAGGCCATTGCTCATACTTCCTCCCATGGCGGGCGACTGGTTGCCCAAGCTTACCGCTTCGATTTCTGGAATGCGCTGCAATTCGTCGCGCAGCAGGAATTTCTTTTTGCTGCTCGGATCCATGAAATCGGGAATCATAAAGGTGATGATGGCGTCTTTTTTGAATCCCATATCCTTGTTCTTGGCAAAGTCTATCTGTCTGCTGATGACCAGTACGCCAATCATGAATACCTGCGCAATGACAAATTGGAATACAGTAAGTCCCTGTCTTATCCAAGTTGTTCTCGATTTGCTACTGTTTTTGCTCAATTGATTTTTAAGTACCTCGATGGGCTGGTAGGACGTAAGTACCCATGCGGGGTAAAATCCGGCTATGAAAGATATTATGAGCGTCAACACGGCCAAGTAGCCTACGACATGGCCATGCAGCATATCCGAATAGTTCATTTCCTTTGGTACAAAACCGGAAAATGCCTTGAAGATCATGGGCGAGATCAATACCGATAGGCAGGTGGCAAAAAGCGTGATAAGGAAAGTTTCCGTAAGAAATTGCGATACCAGTTGCCATTTGCCACTTCCCAAGGTCTTTCTTACGCCTATTTCCTTGGCCCTTTCTATGGATTGAGCAGTAGATAAGTTGATGAAATTGATAGCTCCCAGTAAAACCAAAAATATAGCAAGAAGTGACAGATTGCGCAAGGTGGATTTTTCAACGGCGCTATAGTTGAAGTCTTTGTTGAAATGGACATCGGACAATGGCTGCAATAACCTTTCTTCTTTTCCCTCACCATCTTCACGCTCTATAAAGCGATCGGCCAGTTGATTAATCTGCTTTTCAACCTGTTGTGCCTGTGCATTGGATGCCAAGAGCACTAGACACTGGGATACATCGGAAATACTGTTCCAGCGGTCGTAGCTGAAGAAATCACCGAGGCTTGGGCTGACCTTGACCGATGCCAAAGAGAAGACAAGTTTCTTCTCGAACGCCGTGTTGCCTTCCATGTCACTTACAACTCCGGAAATTGTCATAGAGATCGTGTCGCTCACAATGATGGTTTTTCCCAGTGCTTCGCTTGGCGTGAGACCGGGATAGTACTGCTGCAACTTGCTCTTGCTGATGACAGCCTGCATAGGTGCCTTCAATGCAAAGTTTTCGTTTCCGGCCAACCACTTATGCGGAAATAGGTTGAAATAGTTTTCATCGGCAAAAACCAGTCCCTTTTCCTTCTTGAACAGCTTGCTTTGCTGACCGTCTGATGTTGGAATCTTTACATTGGGCGACCAACCGTCGTAATCCAAGAGGTGTGCCACGGATGTGATTCCGCTGACCTCGTTTTTGATGTGTTCCGGTAACGGAGCCTGTACTCCACTGTTTTTCCAATCGGCACCATTGGTCACTACGCGGTAGATCCTGTGGTTGTTTGGCACTCGCTGTTCGTAACTGTACTCGTGCCTGATGATGAGGTAAATTACGAGTGCGGCACTGATGCCGATAGCCAAACCCAGCACATTGATGGCCGTGGTGATACGATTTCTCCAGAAATGGCGAATGGCAATAGTGAAATTTCTTTTTATCATATTCTTAGTATTGAGATATGCGTATTGCGTATTGAGATATCAAACGTCAGAAAATCTCCTCAAGTTTTAAGTAGTAAGTATTAAATTATCTTGTGTTTCAGCTATTTGCATACTTTATAACTTACAACGAATAACTTTCTCCTTGTCAAGAGGCGCATATCAATGCGCCTTTACTCGTCACGTAGTGAGTCCACCGGATTGGACAACGCGGCCTTGATGGTCTGGAAACTCACCACAACCATGGTAATCAACAAGGCGCTAAGTATCACGACAGCAAAGACCCACCAGCCAATTTCCGTATGGTATGTGTATTTCTGCAACCATCCATGTAAAAAATAATAGGCGAGGGGGCTGGCAATGAGGCTGGCCAGCACAACGAGCAGCACAAATTCGACTGACAGCAGCCTCCAGAGCTGGAACACGCTTGCCCCGATTACCTTGCGAATGCCGATTTCCTTGCCCCGCTGCTCGGCCATATAAGAGGCCAAGCCAAAGACTCCAAGGCTATTGATAATCACGGCCAATAAGGCAAAACAGGTCGCCAATTGTCCAACGGCATCTTCCAGGGTAAACTTATTGGCATAGCTCTCGTCCACAAATTGGTAGTCAAAAGGCGCATTAGGAATGACTTCCTGAAATACCTGCTTGATTTGCTGCAAGCTTTCACTGGCACTTTTGTTGGGATTTAAGCGCATGTTGATCCAGTTGACGTTGTATTCGTCCAATAGATAGACCGTTTGCTTCACGGGTTCGAAAGGGGAGGACATAACCATGTCATTGACCACGCCGATGATATGGTAATCCCTACCGCTCCAACGCACGGTTTTTCCCACTGGATCGGCAATACCCATGAATTTCACTGCTGCCTCGTTAATGATAAGACCTAGAGAATCCGTTCCGAAGTCCCTGGAATAATCACGTCCTTGGTTTACTTGCCACCGTATGGTGCTGCCATAGTCGTGGGTAACATAAATGGTGGCAAAATCGGTGTTGAGGTCGGGATCTTTGCCTTCCCATTCAAAACCGCCACTATTGGACCAAACATCAGTTAATGGGCTGGACGATTCGGATAGTTCCTCTATGGCTCCTTTTTCTTTCAGCTTGGTGCGCAATACGTCATGCTTTCCATAGAAATCGGGCGTACTCATGGCCACCATGATCATTCCCTCTCTTTCATAACCCACGGGGCGGTTTTTGGTAAACTGAATTTGCTGGTATACGATGATAGTCCCGATGATCAAGGCCACCGAAATGGTGAACTGAAACACCACGAGCGCTTTTCTGGGCAATGCTGCCAAATGACCTATCCGAAAGGTGCCTTTCAATACGGTCAATGGATTGAAAGAAGACAGGTAAAACGCCGGATAGCTTCCAGCCAATATCCCTGTCAAGAGGATAAACACCAATCCACCGCACCAAAACCATGGATTTGCCCAAGGTATTTCCATACTTTTGTACGCAATATCGTTGAACCAGGGTAGCAGCAGCAATACCAAGAGCAAGGCGAAGAAATAGGAGATGGTGGCTATCAGTACGGACTCGCTAAGGAATTGTGCCACGAGCACCTTTTTGGGCGATCCCATCGTTTTCCGTATGCCCACCTCCTTGGCTCGTTTTTCCGAACGGGCGGTACTTAGGTTCATGAAATTGATACAGGCCAGGGTCAGCACAAAGGCTCCTATGATGCTAAATAGTTTTACGTATTCGATAAGACCGCCAACTACCTTTCCGTCCTTCCATTCGTTGCGCAGTCGCCAGTCCTTCATGGGATGCAGCAGGATTTGCGCTTTGAACTTCTTCGCTTCTTCTGGAACACGGTTGAGCTTGGCATTGGCGATTTTGCTGTTTACGGTCTCAAAATCGGTATGGCCGGCTATTTGCGCAAATAACTGGAAAGAATTGTTGTCCCATTGTGTCTCCGATCTTTTTATCCAGGGCTCGGATGTAACGTAGAGGCTCCAGGGTGCAATGAATTTCAACTGTCCAAATGTTGTATTGGCTGGCAGGTCGGCATAGACCGCGGTGACTTTCACGTCCATAGTCTGGTTGATCTTCATCACTTGATGTAAGGGATCCTTGTCCCCAAAGAATGCCTTAGCCGCCGATTGCGACAACATGATGCTACTCGGATCACGTAAACCCTCCAATTCGCCCTGCACGATATCCAGCGATAACATTTTAGGACCATCTATGTCCATATAGATACCCATTTGGTTGAGATGTTTGTCTTGATAGGAAAGAATGCGGTCTCCATCCCATGAAGCCATGACCACATATTTGAAATGATCGCCATAGTTGTTTTTCAACTCCTCGCCCAGCGGAAACGGTTGGGCCACTTGCGAAAAGGTCTGCCCATTCCACTGCTGTATCTGTACGGCCTGGCCAATTTTGCTGTAATTACGGTGATACTTGTCAAAAGATAGTTCGTCCCATACCCAAAGGGCAATCAGGATGAAGACGGCCATGCCCAAGCTCAATCCTACGATGTTGATGGCGGAAGATTTCTTGTTCTTGGCCAAGCTCCTCCATGCGGTTTTAATGTAGTTCTTTATCATATTCTTAGTATTGAGATATGCGTATTGCGTATTGAGATGTCAAACGTCAGAAAATCTCCTTGCGCTATAAGTGATAAGTAATAAGTTTTAAATCTTCCGGTAGCTATGGCCACATGGGTACTTTATAACTTACAACTTACGACGTATAACTTTCCTGCTCTAGTCTTTGAGCTATACATAAAGTGTGCTGATGTGTTATATTATTGATTTATAGGTTTTTGTGTTTTATCGCCTTGGTTGAAATTGTACGATAATGTACACCAGGTGTCCGAAAACGGACAGGTTGATTGTGAGTTCCAACATGATCTTCTTATAATCTGGAAAACCAATTTTTTAAGCCTAGGCTGGCGTGAAAAACTGCTAGTACTTTTTTATGATATTACCCTAAAAATTGCACTTGCGATGGAAACGACCAATGCCATTTTGATAGTAGATGATTTGAAGGGACGCCAACTGGCATCAAAAATGTCTTTGAATTTTATGGGGACGCTTGGTCTTCTTGTAACAGTTAAAGAACATGGTGTGATATCAGCTGTAAGACCTTATATTGAAAAAATCCAAACTACAACAGATTTTGGGCTTTCAAGCTCGCTAGTGGATCTGGTACTTGAAAGAACTGGTGAAAAACAATCTTTGATGCAAAGCCGGCGACAAAAGGCGATGCGCTAGTGGAAATCCAAAACCTTATCCCCATACGCAGCCTTATCCATCAGCATCAAATTCATTAAGGTGTCGGAGAGCGGAGAGGGGCGAGTTTACCTTTGCAAACTTCCTTAATCTGCCAAAGGTTGCAATTTCAATTGATATTTTATCACTACTGACCGACAAAAAATAATTTAAGGAGCTGCCATATCTGGCAAGCTCCTTTTTTCATATTTTGGTTTTACGACAAACTAAAAATATGAGTGATAAAAATACAGAAAAGAAATTAGTCGGTCAGCCAATCTTCAAACAATTATTAGGTTTTATTCCAAGGAACAAATTTGAGATGCTTGTGAGCAAGCACCGGTCTGACCGCTATTACAAGACCTTTGATTCATGGACACAACTCATGACGATGCTGTTCGGAATATTCAGCCGATGTGATTCTATGGGCGAGAT
>NZ_ATZA01000086.1 GCF_000427965.1 Olivibacter sitiensis DSM 17696
CCATAGAATCACATCGGCTGAATATTCCGAACAGCATCGTCATGAGTTGTGTCCATGAATCAAAGGTCTTGTAATAGCGGTCAGACCGGTGCTTGCTCACAAGCATCTCAAATTTGTTCCTTGGAATAAAACCTAATAATTGTTTGAAGATTGGCTGACCGACTAATTTCTTTTCTGTATTTTTATCACTCATATTTTTAGTTTGTCGTAAAACCAAAATATGAAAAAAGGAGCTTGCCAGATATGGCAGCTCCTTAAATTATTTTTTGTCGGTCAGTAGTGAAAAATAGTATATAATTAACTTTGTATTGAAATCATAGATTAATCAAGTAAAACCCTTGGTAATTCAAGCTCAACAACACCAACAGTTATGTACTACAGCAAAGGAAATTACGAGGCATTTGCCCGTCCCAAAAAGCCTGCAAATGTTGATTTAAAATCTGCCTATCTTATCGGTTCCGGTCTGGCCTCTTTGGCGTCGGCAGTTTTTCTGGTTCGTGATGCGCAAATGCAGGGCGACAAAATCCATATCCTGGAAGAACTGGCTCTGCCGGGTGGAAGTATGGATGGCATTTGGAACGAACAGAAAGGCTACATCATCCGGGGTGGCCGCGAAATGGAAACCCAATTTGAGACGCTTTGGGACTTATTCCGTTCCATCCCGTCGTTGGAAACTCAGGGTGTATCCATCTTGGACGAATATTACTGGCTCAATAAACAAGACCCGAGCTTTTCACACGCCCGGGTCATCGAAAATAAGGGGCAAAGGCTTGCTACCGACGGACAACTGACACTTTCTCCTAAAGCTATAGAAGAGCTGATTGCGGTAGTCCTTACACCGGAAGAAAAGCTACAGGATATCCAAATCGACCAAGTATTTTCGCAAGAGTTTTTCAAGTCAAACTTTTGGACCTACTGGGCCACCATGTTCGCTTTCGAGCCCTGGGCAAGTGCCATGGAGATGCGCCGTTACCTTTTGCGTTTTATCCATCACGTAGGTAGCGTGACCGATATGTCCTCGTTGCGCTTTACGAAATACAACCAATACGAATCGCTGATACGCCCGCTGGTAAGCTACCTGGAATCGCATGGAGTGCAGTTCCAATACGGCACCCAAGTGCAGAATATAGTGGTTGACACCACAGGCGGCAAAAAAGTAGCCAAAAGAATTGAATACATCAGGGATGGGAATGCAGAAAGCATCGACCTGACAGCAGATGACCTTGTATTTGTAACCAACGGCTCCATTACCGAAAGTAGCACTTACGGAGACAACAATACCCCTGCTCCGGTAGCAGAAGGCATCGGTGGCAGCTGGAAGCTCTGGCAGAACCTTGCAGAACAGGATACCGCCTTCGGAAAGCCGGAAAAATTTTATAAGAATATTCCCGAAGCCAACTGGGTCATCTCCGGTAGTATTACCTTTTTTGACGACAAAGTGGTACCCTATATAGAAAAAATCTGTAAAAAAGACCCACGCAGCGGCTCCATTGTAACCAGCGGCCCGGTAACAATCAACGATTCCAATTGGTGGTACGGCTTTTCCATAAGCAGGCAGCCCCACTTCAAGGCCCAGCAAAAAAATGAAATCATCGTTTGGGTGTACGGTCTTTATTCCCATAAACCGGGCAATTATGTAAACAAAAAGATTACGGAGGCCACCGGGATAGAGTTGTGCGAAGAACTTTTGTACCACATGGGCGTGCCCGAAAACGAGATTGCGGATATTGCAAAAGCAGCCAATACCATTCCCTGCCGTATGCCTTATATCACGTCTTATTTTATGCCACGTGCCGTGGGCGACCGTCCCCTGGTAGTTCCTGGAGGTTCCGTAAACCTGGCATTTATAGGCAATTTCGCAGAAACGCCCAGAGACACGGTTTTCACAACGGAATATTCCGTGCGCACCGCTATGGAGGCGGTATATACCCTGTTAAATGTGGACAGGGGTGTCCCGGAGGTATTCGCCAGTTCTTATGACATTCGGGTATTGTTGAAATCTATTTATTACCTCAATGACAAGAAAGGACTGAAAGACATCAAGGTTCCCTGGCTGTTCTCCCTTTTAGAAAAATATGGACTGAAAAAGATGCAAGGCACTTATGCAGAAGAACTCCTTAAAGAAGCAGGCCTTTTATAAAAATCAATTTCAAAGAGTAAAATATGAGCGCAAATAATTCAAAGAAACAAGCCTACTTCGTTGGTGGTGGCTTGGCAAGCCTTGCCGGGGCTGTTTACCTTTTGCAAGACGGCGGTTTCACAGGCGAAAACATCCACATCATTGAAGCCCTGCCCGTTTTGGGCGGGAGTAATGACGGAGCCGGAACCAAAAAAGAGGGGTTTATCTGCCGTGGTGGAAGAATGCTTAACGAAGAAACCTATGAGAACTTCTGGGATTTGACGGACCGTATCCCCTCATTGGAAGTGCCCAACATCTCTGTCAAAGATGAAATCTTTGCCTTTGACCACGCAAACCCCACCAAGGCAAAAGCGAGATTAATAGACAAAGATGGAACTATCCTGCCGGTTACCGATATGCAGTTCAACACGGGTGACCGTATGAAAATGGTCAAACTGTTCTTCACCGACGAAAGCGAATTGGACAATGTGACCATCCGCGACTGGTTCAGCGACCATTTTTTTACTACCAATTTCTGGTATATGTGGCAGACTACTTTTGCGTGGCAGGAATGGAGCAGCATTTTTGAATTTCAGCGTTACATGAAACGCATGCTACTGGAATTTTCAAGAATCGAAACCCTTGAAGGGGTAACAAGAACTCCTTACAACCAATATGAATCCGTGATTTTGCCGTTGAAGTCATTCCTTGACCAGCATAAAGTGGATTTTTCACTAAGAAAAACCGTTACCGATTTGGAATTTGTCGATAACGATAGCATTACGGTAAAGGAAATAGAATGCATCAATGCAGAAGGGAAGACAGAGAGAATAACCGTCAATGAGGGCGACCTGGTATTCTTTACCAATGGATGTATTACCGACAATTCCAATAATGGCGATTATAATACACCGGCGAAATACCTGCCCGATAATCCGCCAAGTTTTGCATTATGGCGCAGGATTGCCGACAAAAAACCGGGAAAGCTGGGAAATCCCACCCCGTTCTTTACCAAGCCGGATGAAACAAAATGGTATTCTTTCACACCGACTTTCATGGGGAATAAACTACTGAAACTCATCGAAGATTACACTGGAAACAAACCGGGAAGCGGTGCTTTGATGACATTTAAGGATTCGTCATGGAGACTATCTATAGTAATAGCTGCCCAGCCTCATTTCAAAGCACAGGAAAAGGACACTACCATTTTATGGGGCTACGGGCTGTATCCCGATAATATTGGCAATTACGTGAAAAAGCCCATGATAGACTGCACTGGCGAAGAACTCCTTACCGAATTGCTGCATCACCTGCACTTCGAGGAGTATGAGCAGGAAATCAAGGAAAGCGTCGTAAATGTAATTCCTTGTATGATGCCCTACATCGATGCGCTCTTTCAGCCAAGGGCAAAAGCCGACCGCCCTGCAGTTGTTCCGGAAGGCAGCACCAATCTTGCCCTCATCAGCCAGTTTGTAGAAATACCGGAAGATATGGTGTTCACCGAAGAATATTCCGTCAGGGCAGCACGCCTAGCAGTGTACACTCTGCTAGGCCTGGATAAAGAAGTAGCACCTGTAACGGAACATTGGAAACGTCCCGAAGTATTGGCGAAGGCCGTCCATACTTCATACAGGAGCTGAGCATAATTGACCAGACTTAGGTATTTACCAGAAAGCCCAATACGGACTGGAACTTGGCATCCTCTCCAACGTAGATGATGTAAAATCCTACAATAAAGGCTGGTTCCTTTCCCTTGGATATCGTATCAGTTTATGATAAGGCAATATAAGACTGGCATATCAAATGGTTGCCAGCCACTCTTTTATTAATTTTTACAACTATGAATTTTAAAAACGTAACCATTGCAGGAAGCGGTGTTTTAGGCTATCAGATAGCTTTCCAGAGCGCATTTCACGGATTCAACGTAACCGTGTACGACATTAACGACGAGGTTTTGGAAAAAGCCAAAGCCAAGTTTGAAACGATGAGCAGAGTGTTCAAACGGGACTTGAAAGCTACCCAGACACAGTTGGACACAGCGTTTGAAAACCTTCATTATACTTCCGACCTAGCACAAGCTGTCAAAGATGCTGATTTATTGATTGAGGCCGTTCCTGAAAATCCGGCAATCAAGACAGATTTCTATCAAAAGTTAGCCCTAGTGGCTCCCGAAAAAACGGTTTTTGCCACCAATTCCTCAACCTTGCTACCAAGCCAATTTGCAGAAGCTACCGGCAGGCCAGCGAAGTTCGTCGCCTTACATTTTGCCAATAATATCTGGACCAACAATACCGGTGAAGTGATGAAACATGCAGGTACATCTGAAGAAACGTTCAATTCTGTCCTGGATTTTGCCAAACAGATTGGCATGGTACCCTTGCCTATACATAAGGAACAACCCGGATATATCGTAAATTCGCTTTTGGTACCCCTTTTAAGTGCTGCTTTACAGCTATATGTAAATGAAATTTCAGATGTTGAAACGATTGATAAAACATGGATGGTAGCCACCGGCGCACCGGTAGGACCATTTGGAATTCTGGATGTAGTAGGCATAACCACGGCATACAACATCAATAAAATGACCGCTGATGTAACAAAAGAACCTTCAAAAATAAAGGCAGTGGAAATGTTGAAGTCTGAATTTATCGACAAAAACAAGCTTGGGGTAGCTACTGGCGAAGGATTTTACAAATACCCTAATCCGGCATATAAGGAAAAGGATTTTCTGAAGTAAGGAAATTCCTTTTCCTTCAGATTTATAAAATGGAAATGAAAGAAGATATTTACGGATAGTTCTTACGGGTAATGGTGGATATTCCGAAACGCATTTAAAATTTCATAATCTAACAGACGGAAAATCCAATATTTTGGCATCAAGCCAATTAATTAAACCCTATTTTTAAATGCTTCTTCGCCGCCCTCCAATTTAAGTAAACTCTTTCTATGACTAAGGTTCTCAATTGTGGTTGATATGATTTCAGTAAAGACTTTTTCTTTTGGTATTTCCAAAATATGTATAAGCTCTGCATCTCCATTAACTACAAAATTGGCATTGTGTGTAGCAAAAATTATTTGCCGTTCATTTTTCTTTTCTTTAATCAAATCAACTAAATATTGAGCGATTAATCTGTTGTCCAAATGTGCTTCTGGTTCATCAATTAGTAACGGTTTCACGCCTGTCATTAGCAAGGTTACTACAACTGCGGTACATCTTTGACCAAAAGAGCAAGATGTAAGAGGCGACTTTCCATAGAAACCTACTATTTGTACATTTTCAGAAATATTATAGATGTTTCGCCGGATTAGGTTCTTGTAAATGGCAAAATTTGATTTTTTCTCAAATATCTCGTAGAATACTTTGCCATAAAGTGAATTTCTATCTAGGGTCTGCTGAAAAACTCTATTCGTTTTGTTAACCAATGAATTATAGTTATTTTTAGGTTGTCAAGTGCAAGGATTTATGAAAAAAGCATCAAAAAGGCGTGCACCTAGCCCTATTTATAGCAGTCCGAATCAGCTCATTATTGAGGGATTTGAGTCTCCTTTTGATCGTCATCTTAACCCAGAAAACCGTTGGGTTAAGTTAGCTCATCTGCTTCCCTGGGATAGTTTGTCGAACATTTATTACAAAGCATTTCCCAAGAAAGATACAGGTCGTCCGGGACTGAGTCCACGAGTTG
>NZ_ATZA01000087.1 GCF_000427965.1 Olivibacter sitiensis DSM 17696
AGCCTATACCAACTACCAAATAGAGGACGATCTGCTGGAGAACGATCAGATTGCCCTTAAAGTGCACCGAAAGGCAAACAGCAAAAGGAAGGACAGTGCAAGCGCGGCATTCATAAAAGAGTATATGAGAAAAAGGGTGGAGACGACCATCAGTGAGATAAAGGGGCTGTTTCTTAGAAAAATCCATGCCGTAACATTTAGGGGATGGATTCTTAAAATATCCCTGTTCATCTTCGCTTTTACATTGAACAAGATTATATAACTAGCAACTTGAATTAATTAAATGGCGTCTAATTTTTTTACAAATCAAAGCTCCAATACACTCTACAAAAAATTTGTGGGAGTATTTGAGTATATGCAAAACATTGAATATTTCAAGTCTGTTATTGGCTACTTTAGGGCATCAGGATATTTTGTCATTCGTAAACATTTTCCTGAAACATTAAAAGTTAAGATTATCGCGGGTATTAATGTGGATCCCTTTATTGCTCTCGCTCAAAAACAAGGTTTGCTTTTTAATGCGAATGCAAAAGACACCAAACAATCATTTATTGAATCAGTACAAGAGGATATTATCAATGCAAAATATAGTCAGGAAATAGAAGAGGGCATTTTACAACTTATCAACGATATCGCAGATAACAGAATAGAAATTAGAGCACATAATTCTAAAAAACTTCATTCGAAGTTTTACATCTTTCTATCTCCAAATTTTAATGAACACAACCCAAATGGAACAGTAATAATGGGATCTTCCAATCTTTCAGCACAAGGTTTAGGTTTGGAGAATGTTGAGCACAACTATGAAATGAATGTAGAGCTGAGGGATTATGAAAATGTAAAATTTGCAGATACGGAATTTGAAATGCTTTGGTCTCAAAGTACTCCAATATTACCGGTAGATGCCCCCACTTTGATTAAAAAAACCTATTTGGATGTAAATCCAACACCTTTCGAACTATACGTAAAATTTCTAATAGAATTTTTCGGGAAAAACATAGAGTATGACCCTGACAGCATCAGTGATATTCCTTTAAAAAAGTTCAAGAAATTGAGTTATCAGATTGATGCAGTTAATCAGGGATATGAATTGCTATTAAAACACAATGGTTTTTTCCTAGCTGATGTGGTGGGGACAGGAAAAACCGTTATGGCTGCTTTACTGGCTAAGAAATTTATTATCAACAATGGGGCAAAAACCAAAATCCTCATTGTATATCCTCCTGCATTAGAAAAAAACTGGAAGAGTACTTTTAAGGAATTCAGAATTGATGAGAAATGTGATTTTGTTTCTAATGGAAGTCTGGACAAAATCATCAATGAAGTTGACCCATTAAAATACAAAGAAAAGTACGATTTAGTGTTGGTGGATGAAGCCCACAAATTCAGAAATCATAGTAGTCGCCAATTCCAAAATCTTCAAATCATTTGTAAATCTGGCAGAGAAAATATTGGAAATATTGAAGGGTTTGAAAAGAAAATAGTACTGATTTCAGCTACACCCTTAAATAACAGACCTGAAGACATCTATTATCTGATTTCTTTATTTCAGGATGTAAGGAACAGCAATTTGAATGAACCGAATCTCCAAAAATTCTTTTATCCTCATATTGTTCGGTACAAACAGTTGATACAACAAACACCACTTGATTTACAAGGTATTCAGGAAATTTTCAATGACATAAGAGACAAGGTAATAAAAGATATAACCATCCGCAGAACTCGTACCGACTTAAATAAAAATGAGCGGTATGCAAAGGATTTAAAAGAGCAGGGAATCATCTTTCCTACTGTAGTAGAACCTTTTGCTAATGAATATGAGTTAACACATGATTTAGCTGAATTGTTCTTGGATACGGCAAATAGTATTATTGATAGAAACAAAATAGACTTCTTTCGTTATCAGGCAATTGCTTATTTAACAGATGAAGCAAACGATGGGCTATACCAGAGTGCGAAAACTATTTCACGTTCATTGGCATCAATCATGCAGACGCAGTTGATTAAACGTTTGGAAAGCAGTTTCTATGCGTTCAAGAAATCGCTGAACAAAATCACTACTTCGACAAAGCAAATGATTGAAATGTACGAACGGGATAGCGTTTTTATTGCACCAGACCTAGACATTACAGACTTGCTTAACAAGGGCTATACTGATGAAGAAATTGAATTGGAAATTCTGAAAATTGATGACGATAAGCCAAAGAACAAAAAGTTTAAACAATCCGATTTTAAACCAGGATTTATTGAAGGTCTGAGACGGGATTATGAACATTTAGTTAATTTGAATGAGCACTGGCAGCGAGTTGACGAAAGCAAAGACCCGAAATGGAATGTTTTCATTGGGTTGCTGAAAGACGAATATTTTAACACAGCGAAAAATGAATTGGGTAAGCTGGTTATCTTTACGGAATCGGCTGACACTTTAACTTATTTGACCCAACGGCTTTCTAACGAAACATCCTATAAAGTTTTGAGCATTACGTCGGACAACAGAAGCAAAATGTTCGAGGCCATTCGGGAAAACTTCGATGCAAATTATGAGGGTACATTCAGGAATGACTATGACATTATCCTCACTACAGATGTGTTGGCAGAAGGTATCAACTTGCATAGGGCTAATGTGATTGTCAATTATGACACGCCTTGGAATCCTACTAAATTAATCCAACGTTTAGGTCGTATCAATCGTATCGGAACTAAGGCACAGTTTATTTACAATTACAATTTCTATCCTTCGGAGCAGGGAGACAACAGAATCAATCTTCGTCAAAAATCGCTGGCTAAATTGCAAAGTAGCCATAGCACATTTGGAGAGGATAACAAGATATATACGTTGGAAGAGATTATCGACCAGTTCAGGATGTTTGAAGAGAAGGAGGAAGACAAAGATTTAAGGACACAGTATCTGGAATGGCTGAGAAAATTCAGGGAGCAGAATCCTGAGCATTTTAACTCAATCCGCAAAATGCCTTTGAAAGTTCGTTGTATCAGAAATGCTCCAGACAAACAACAAAGCATTGCTTTTGTGAAAAATGGTGAACACAAAAATATATACCGCTATTCGGACGGTAGTTCGAAATCTCTGCCATTCGAGCAGGCTGTAAAAGTATTTGAGGCACCTCTTTCCGAAGAAGGTATAAAAGAGATACCTGAATTACATTACCAGCAAATCAATCATATAGTAACACAGTTTGAAAGTGACATTACGACTCCTGAAATGATTGGTAGTGTTGAAGACAAAATGGATGTAAGGTCAAATAAGGCATTGAACGATTTAAATAACTGGTTGGCCAATCAGATTATTTCAACCCCACAAGCCATAGAAGCAGGTAAGAATTTGATGCCCTTGCTTAAGAATGGCACTTACACCAATTTAACCAATGAGGTATATAAATTACGGAATGAAACCGACCCGATAAAGCTGGAAAATGAGATTATCCGTCTGGAACGAAAATATACGTCAAAAGTAAAGCGACCGGAAAAAGTCGATTTGGAACCGATACAGCCAAAAATAATTATATCAGAAACATTTGTGTGATGGAAATAAAAAAAGAGCTCATACAACAAATCCAATCCATCATTGCTGCTGCAAGGGATAAGGCTATCCGGTCTGTTGATACGGAAAGGGTGCTGATGTATTGGCAAATCGGGAAGGTGATCTTTGAAGAAGAACAAGATGGTAAGGAACGTGCTGGTTATGGAGAATACCTGATTAAGTCGCTCGCCAATGAGTTGGAACCTCAGTTTGGGAGTGCATTCTCCTACCGGCAGTTAAATTGGTTTCGCCAGTTTTATCGTACATTCCCGATTGTGAACGCACTGCGTTCACAATTCAGCTGGACACATTACAGAACACTGATACGCATTGAAAATCAGGATAAAAGAGAGTTTTATCTTGCGGAAGCGGAAAAAAACAATTGGACGGCAAGGCAATTGGAGCGACAGATAAACAGCCAGTTATTTGAACGTTTGCTGATGAGTAATGATGTAGCATCCGTTTTAGAGGTAGCCAGAGTGGAGAAACTGCCAACGGAAGCGAAAGAAATCATTAAAGACCCTATGGTGTTAGAGTTTTTGGGGTTGAAGAGAGAAGCTTCCTATTATGAAAAGGACTTGGAAAATGCAATCATTACACATTTGCAGGATTTTATCCTGGAATTAGGTAATGGCTTTGCATTTGTGGCACGGCAAAAAAGAATACATATCGAGGGCGACGAGTATTTTGTGGATTTGGTATTTTACAACCGTTTGTTGCAAAGCTTTGTTGTCATTGAAATCAAGACCCAAAAACTTACTCATCAAGACATAGGACAGTTGCAGATGTATGTAAACTATTATGACCGATACGAAAAACAAACGTATGAAAACCCGACCATAGGCATTTTGCTCTGTACCGACAAAAATGATGCAATGGTGAAAATCACCTTACCAGAAAATAATAACACCATCATCGCCAGTAAATACCAACTGTACCTACCAACAGAGCAACAATTGATTGACGAGGTGAAAAAAGAAATTGAAAAACTGGATAATAAAGACATTGAACAATGACAGTATCAGAAATAAGACATATTCTCGAAAGCCCATACGATAGGAAAGTCTGGAAAAACTTTCTGCAAACGCAGTTTACCAACAACAAACTGAATGCAGAAGATAGAACGATTGCTTTATCTGATAAGACCATCAGCAAGCAATGCCTCAGTTTGGGTAACTACGAAATCAATGAATACACCAAAATCGGGATTTTTGAGATTGAGGTCAATGAAAAAGTAAACCTTTCCCGCAACCGTGTAGCACTCCGAAACTTACTGAAAGATATTACCAAGCAGGTAGCTGGTGCAATGGTAGTATTTGTACAAGGTGACAAATGGCGTTTCAGTTATATCAGCAAGCGTAAAATCAAGAATAAGGAAACCAATACCATTGAAGATAAGCAAACTGCTCCTAAGCGATATACGTACCTATTTGGTAAAGGTGAAAAAGCACTTACTGCTGCCAATAGATTTCATAAACTGATACAAAAACAGCAAGATAATCTATACCAATACCTAAACTTAGAAGATTTTGAATGGGCTTTCTCGGTAGAGAAACTAAGTAAGGATTTTTTCAAGAGCTACAAAGAGATTTACGAAGACTTTGTTCAATTCCTTACAGGTAAACGATATGCAAAAAAGGGCAGCAAATATGTGGAGCAAGTTATCCACAAACCGGATTGGCAGTTAACTGCTTTATTCGGAAAAGATGAGAAACAAGCCCGTGATTTTTGTAAAAGAATGATGGGACGTATCGTATTTTTATACTTTATTCAAAAGAAAGGGTGGCTTTCTGTGAGAAAAGCTAAAAAATGGGGTGAAGGAAACCCTGATTATTTATACGATTTGTTTCAGAACACTGAGTATAAAGATGACTTTTATGCTAGGGAATTAGTGCCTCTGTTTTTTAATAGATTGAACCATCGTTAGTTTGAACTCTAAAGAATAAAGACAAGCAATGAGAATAAATCGTGAGGTATATCTTTGGATAAAAAGCTCCATCTGCTGCCCTAACTTTATTTAAACCATGGGTAGAACCCAAGCTTCATATTAAGGACAGCAGATTCATTGAGTCAAAGCCAGAGAGTATTTAGGGCAGAACCCATTATCACGATGTTAGCCACTCAATACGGAGCATAAAACGTAAAGTTTATGCAAGTATATGGAATAGATTTATCAAAGGAGAAGTTCGATGTGAACTT
>NZ_ATZA01000088.1 GCF_000427965.1 Olivibacter sitiensis DSM 17696
TTCTGATGGCTGCATTGACTTACAATCTGAAGAAATACCTGAAATTCACAGGAAAAACTCCAAAAATAATAGCCAAAGCTATGGAGAAAAGTACAGGAACAGTACAAACTGTTCTAAACCGCTATTTTTTGACCTCATTAGAGCCGATTTAAGCTTGTTGAAATTTCCAAGATAAATTACAACCTCTAAAAAAAGCCATCGTTAAAACGACTGAAATCGCTTTGTGAAAAGTCAGTTTTCTAAGCAAATTTTAGAAAATCGGGGTTGTGCAACGGTTACACGGGTTTTGCGTCAGGCGGGCTGACGTGCAAACTTGGAGCTTTGTGCTTCTATTCAAGTTCAGTGCCGACAGACAGTTTTGTGCTCCGAAACCCCGCCCGAACGCAAAGCCCGAAAACGTTAGTGGCAAGTGTAACAGGACACCGTTCCAAATGACAGAACAGACAAACGGAGGAAACATACATACAAGATAAAACTTTTGACCGAAACGACACGCTGACAAAAGGCGAATACGAAAATTGCACGTTCAACAGTTGTAACTTTTCCGACAATGACCTTTCTGAATTTAAGTTCACAGACTGCACATTTAACGGTTGTAATTTGAGTTTGGCAAAACTGAACAAAACGGCTTTTCGGGACATAAAATTTAAAGACTGCAAAATGTTGGGACTTCGCTTTGACACCTGCAATGAGTTTGGACTTTCTTTTTCGTTTGACGGTTGCCAACTCAACCATTCTTCGTTTTATAAGACAAAAATCAAAAAGACAGTTTTCAAAAATTCGCAGTTACAAGAAACTGACTTTGCAGAAGCCGACTTGACAAGTTCCGTGTTTGACAACTGCAATTTGACACAAGCCGTTTTCGACCACACGATACTTGAAAAAACCGACTTTCGGACTTCTTACAATTATTCCATTGACCCAGAAATTAACCGAATTAAGAAAGCAAAATTTTCTATTTTGGGCATTTCAGGACTTTTAGACAAATACGATATTGACATAGAAAAATGACACCAAGAATTGAAACATCAAACGAAAAGAAATTAGTCGGTAAGCGACTAACAATGAGTTTTGCCAACTATAAAATAGGCGAACTTTGGAGAAGTTTTACACCAAGACGAAAAGAAATAACCAATAACTTGACAAACGACTTGATTTCATTGGTGGTTTACAAACCGACACATTTTGCAGACTTTAAGCCAACAAACGAATTTGAAAGGTGGGCGACAATTGAAGTTGCAAACTTTGACAACGTGCCAACCGAAATGGAAACGTTTATTTTACCAAGCGGACTTTATGCGGTTTTTGACTACAAAGGTTTGAGCACGGACAATTCCATTTTCCAATACATTTTTGGAACGTGGTTGCCAAGTTCAGACTACGTTTTAGACAATAGACCGCACTTTGAAGTTTTGGGCGACAAATACAAAAACAACGACCCGACATCAGAAGAAGAAATTTGGATACCGATAAGACCGAAGAACACCAGCCACTAACAGCGGTTTTGCGTCAGGCGGGGTGAACGGCTTCGTATGACAGTTTTTCGTAAATTTGAAATTTCGGCTTCGTAGTAAGTTTTGTGGTAAAAGCCCGCCCGAACGCAAAGCCGCAAACCGATGTAGCGAAATCCGCTTCGCTCCTTTCGCTACATCGTCCCGGCGGCTTGCACCGCCTGATGCGCTCGGTCGCTTCGCGGACTCTCGCACATCAGGCGGTTTTGCGCCATCCCTCACAGGGGCTACGCCCCGCTCGGGACGTGCGCAAAGCCGCCGGGACGTTAGCGGTCATTGTAACGGACGACACAGCAGACACAAAAATCAATGGACAATCTTCTAAAATACATTCGTTCGCTGACAAGTTTTTCTGACGGAAGTTGGGAACTGCTTCAACCTGTATTGACAAAAAAAGAGTTTAAGAAAAACGAATTGCTACTAAGACAAGGACAAGTTTGCAACTCACTTTTTTACATTGACAACGGCTACTGCAAAAGCTATTATGAAATTGACGGAGTTGTAAAAAACACAGGATTTTTCTTTGAAAACGAAATTGCAACCAACATCAATAGCTTTGGCAACGGGCAAAAATCGGAATTTAATATTGTGGCTTGTGAACCATTAACCACCATAATTTTTAACAAAGACAAATTGTTTAAAACAGCCCAACAAGCCAACGAGATAGAAACTTTGGGAAGAAACTGCATACGCTTATTTGCTACGAAACAAGAAGAATTTTCAACCTTATTCAAACTCTATTCTGCACAAGAACGTTTGGAATATTTAGAAACAAAACACCCCGAAATTTTACAACGAGTTTCACTTTCTCAATTAGCTTCCTTTCTTGGTGTAGCAAGGGAAACATTAAGCCGAATTAGAAAACGCAGAGTGTTGGGATAATTATGTGACGTTTATCACAGGTCTGACACCGTAACATTTTTGACCTTTGCTGAAAATATAAGAGATATGCAAAAGTTGAAAAAAATTGACGAGCAAACCAACGTTTTGACTTGGTTTGAAATTCCTGTAACAGACATTGACAGGGCAAAAAAATTCTACGAAACTATTTTGGATATAGAAATGGTTAAACGTGCAGACGGAAACGATGAAGCCGTTTTCTTCCCTTTCAATCCAAATGTTGTTCAAGCGACATCGGGACGAGTAACGGGCGTTTTGTCAAAGACAGCAAGAAACAATCCGTCAAGCAATGGCACAGTCGTTTACATCAACGCAAGCCCAAGTATTCAAACTGTTCTTGACAAAGTAGAACAAGCAGGCGGAAAAGTGATTGCACCAAAAATACAAATTCCAGCAGGTTTTATTGCTATCATCATTGACAGCGAAGGAAACAAAGTTGGGCTTCACGCTGAACAATAAGACGACTGACAATAGTACTAAAAGTCAAGTGTGGAGTTGCTACATTTGACTGGAGGAATTTAGTTGTCAGATTTAGAAAGAAACCTTTAAATTTGATTATATGAGCAGACGAGTGTTTGATGACTCCTTCAGAAAGATGGCTGTAGAGCTTTCTTATCGTAAGGGATCTGTAAAAGAGGTAGCTGATGAATTAGGTATCAGCCAAACTCTTTTGAGTAAATGGAGACAACGGGATTCAGATTCCGAGCAAGGAAAGGCTGGGTTGACTGAGGATCAGAAACTAATTAAAAAGTTGCAAAAAGAGCTAAAGGATGCTCAAATGGAACGCGACATTCTAAAAAAGGCGGTCGGCATCTTTTCCAAGGGAGACGGGAGATATTCGGATTCATAAAAGAGCACCGAAGAATATTTTCAGTTGAAATGATGTGTAGGGTATTTCGATTAAGTAACAGTGGTTTTTATTATTGGTTAAAGCATCCCAAGGGCAAGCGTCAAGTTGATAACACCTCACTGCTGGAAGAAATCAGTGAGATTCACCAGAACAGCAAGAAAGTTTACGGCAGCCCAAGAATTGCAGCCAAGCTTGCTGAAAAGGGTTTCCGAGTTTCCAGACCCAGGGTAGCCAGGATAATGCGGAAAGCTGGGATCCAAAGTATCATACGCAAGAAGTGGGTGAAAACCACAGACTCCAGGCATGTGCATCCTGTAGCAGAAAACGTCCTCAACAGAGATTTTTCGGCAGGGAGACTTGGAGAAAAATGGGTATCAGACCTTACTTATATACGTACTGGAGCTGGGTGGGTATATTTGACAACGGTTATAGATCTTGCAGACAGAAAAGTGATCGGCTGGTCGCTGAGTGATAATATGGAAGCTAAAAATACGACGATTAGAGCATTCCAAATGGCAAAAGCAAACAGAGCAATTGAAAATGAACTAATATTCCACTCTGATCAGGGAGTCCAGTATGCCTGCTTAGAATTTAGGAAGCAATTGGTGGGCTTACCAATAAAACAGAGTATGAGCCGAAAGGGAAATTGTTGGGATAATGCAGTTGCAGAAAGCTTTTTTAAAACAATGAAAACTGAGATGGTTTACCAAAGAACTTTCAAAACTAAGAAGCAGGCATACCTGGCAATCTTTGAGTACATAGAGGTTTGGTACAACAGAAAAAGAAGCCATTCTACACTAGGCTATTTGACTCCCTTAGAAGTTGAAAAAGCAATGATGAATAGAAAAAGAGCCGCGTAAATTGCACAAAAGAAGAATCTAAATAAATGCATCTCAAAAAAAATATCTGACGAAAAAAAATCTCTAGTATACTATTGCAATTCCAGTGAAGTAAGTGTTTCGCTTGACTTTTTTTGTTACAGTTGGACACGGAAAGACAAACAACGAACCGCTAACATCGGTAACCGTTGCACAACCCCGATTTTCTAAAATTTGCTTAGAAAACTGACTTTTCACAAAGCGATTTCAGTCGTTTTAACGATGGCTTTTTTTAG
>NZ_ATZA01000089.1 GCF_000427965.1 Olivibacter sitiensis DSM 17696
GGCTTTTTTATCTAATGAAAATATTTACTGATAATCAGTAAGTTAAGTGAGTTTATTGCCTGTTTTTAAGTTTATCCGTTTGGTAGTGATAGGAAATATACTGAATGCAATGTCAATCATTTTGATAATGGCTTTGGCTTTAAGAGCAGGAAATATTAAAATAGTTTTGATGGAAATTCCGTTTTTAATCATTCCATTAGTTATGATTTGGCTGAAATATCCGTTTAAAAATTAAACTAACTTTGTACTATGTCTAATACGAAACCATATAGAATACAATCCATAACGGAAATACACCGTTTAATGGGGCTTCCAAAGCCACATCACCCACTCATCGGCATCGTTGATTTGAAAGGGCTGAAAAGTGACCCGGCTATCAATGCCGTTATATTTGACTTATATGTCGTATCATTAAAAAGAGGTTGCGACAAGCTTTTTTACGGACAACAGAAATACGATTTTGACGAAGGCTTAATGGCTTTTATGTCGCCAGGGCAAATTTTGCGTGGAGAAGAAAACGGAGTACCGCATAATATAGAAGGCTGGATGCTATTCATTCATCCTGATTTTTTATGGAATACGACACTTGCTGCGAAGATTAAAAAATACGAATACTTTGATTATTCTGCAAACGAAGCCTTGTTTCTTTCTGACAAAGAAGAATCCCTCATAAATGACATCGTAAAAAATATTCAAAACGAGTATCATTCCAACATTGACAAATTCAGTCAGGACATTATCATTTCGCATCTTGAAACATTGCTGAACTATGCAGAACGTTTTTATCAACGTCAATTCATTACCCGAAAAATCAGCAATCACCAAATCCTTGACCGGTTGGAAAAACTACTTTCAGATCACTTTGACAGCGACGGTCTGGTAACGAAAGGCTTGCCGACAGTTCAATACATTTCAGATAATTTAAACGTTTCACCTACCTATTTGCGTAGTTTGCTCAAAACATTAACGGGACAAAGCACACAGCAACATATACATGACAAGTTAATTGAAAAAGCCAAAGAAAAACTATCCACGACAGACTTATCAGTAAGCGAAATTGCTTACGAATTGGGTTTTGAACATTTACAGTCGTTCAGTAAGTTGTTTAAAACCAAAACCAATGTTACACCCCTGGAGTTTCGGAAATCGTTTAATTGAGACTATTTTAAACCATCAAAAAAAGCAAAATGTTTTGAAGTTACGTTTATCGCAACAGGACTGACTTTCATTCCACCTGAAAATTCATACTATATTTTTCCATTGTTTATACGAAAGTGCTACTACACCGCTTTACCACGATGGAACTTATTTCTGAAAACAAAGGGACTATGCTGCGCCCCGCCATCAGATAGCAGAAAAGTAGCCAAATAGAACGGATAACAACACGGTAGACAGGTGCCTGTCCCATCATATCCGATCAGTCAATCGAAACTCATAAAATTAGATTTGATATTGCTATGATGAAGCGAAAAAAAAGAAAACGATAATATTGCACATCATATTAATTTTTGGATGCATTTGGCGCAATAATCATGAACAATAAAGCTATACCTACATTGAAGCACGCGTCGTTCAATAGTGACTTTAAACATAGAAAGGAGGTTTCAATAAAGGGATTGTCCATATTTCGGGCAAGCTTAAAAAGTACTGAAGATACCGATATCTACCCTAGGCTGGCAAAAAATTTCAGATCGGACTTCTTCTCCATTATACTCATCCTGGAAGGATATATGGACATCAAAATTAACTTCGAAGACATGAGAGTAACCAACGGAAGTTTGCTTATAAGTGATCTGACAAGCGTGAAACAAGTGGCAAAGTTCAGCGATAATCTTTCCATAGTGGGGCTTAGCTTTACGACAGACTTTGTGCAGCATATCAGGTATTCAGAGAAAATCTTTAGGGTCATGGAACTTTTTGGATATAAGTTCCACCATGTATGGCGGTTAACTAAAAAAGAAGAAATGATGTTCAATAGTTTATTGGAAGGATTGGAACAAAGGCAGCTGAAGGTAAACGGTCATTCTTTCGGAATGGATTTGTTAATCAATGGTTTCACCGACCTACTGTACGAGTTGGCAGAAGTAGGCAATAAACATCACCGCTCCTCCGACACCAATTTAGGTCGTAAGGATGAGCTGGTACATGGCTTTCTACAACTTGCCACAAGACACCATATGGCAGAGCGCCATCTTTCGTTTTATGGCGATAAGCTCCATGTCTCTACCAAATACCTTTCTGAAACTGTAAAAGAGATTACACAGAAAACCGCCGGAGAGGTACTGGACACACTCGATTTCATGGAAGCCAAAAGACTGCTCGATGAAACGGAGATAGACATCGGCACCATTGCTTTTGAAATGAATTTTGGAAGCCCGGCTTTTTTCAGCAAGTTTTTCAAGCGCATGGGCGGCTTGTCGCCCCGTGATTACCGCAACCGGTATGAAAACAAACAGGCACATTTTACTTAATCTTGGTTTTTTTGTCCAAAACAGGGCGATAACCGTAAAAAAGGAAAGTTTTGGCGCCATTTATATCTTTTCCTGTACGTTCTCCGCAATTATCTTTGCACCTCCCAAAATTGGATTTGCATTGAGTTGTACCTCAAATTCGCTACGAGTACCTGGAAATATCGGGCAGGAACAGAAAAACATATAAATCATACGTAACATTTAACATACTAAAAAGTCAAACATGACAATACCAGCAGATTACTGCAAAATTAATTTCTTCAATAAATTGTTGAGAAACAATATGTTTAATATATTCAAAATAGGCCTAACGGCTTTTTTATCCTTAGTCATTTCCCTGGTTTCGGCGCAGACCCTTGTAAAAGGAGTCATCCGCGATGCGCAATCGGGAGAGACGCTTCCTTTTGCTACCGTACAGGTACCTGGCACCAAAATAGGTACATCTGCAGATATAGACGGACGCTACAGCCTGAGGATAGATGGGGACGCCAAGGCTGTTCAGTTTGCCTATATTGGCTATATCACCCAGGAACAAAGCATTCAACCAGGCGTGGAGCAGACCATCAACGTGAAACTGGAAGTCAACGCCAATATGTTGAGCGAAGTGGTTATCACTGGGCAAAAATCCCGCTACCGCAATAGAGATAACCCAGCGGTGCAGCTTATCAGGCAGGTGATAGCCCACAAGGACTCCAATAGAATGGGGTCACATCCTTTTGAAGAATTCAAGCAATATGAAAAGGTCTCCTTATCGCTCAGCAATATCAGTGATAAATTCCGCAACAGAAAGATCTTCAAGAATTACCAGTTTCTATTCAAGGAGCAAGATTCAACGGAAATAGGCGGCAAGACGATACTACCGGCTTACATGACCGAAAAGCTCACACAAGTCTATTCCCGTAGAGATCCAGACAAGAAAAAGGAAATTGTACTGGCCGAAAAAAACGCCCAATTTGACAGGCAGTTCATTGACAGCGAAGGCATGAAGGACTATGTAAACAGGCTGTATGAAAATATTGACATATACGACAACAATATTTTATTGGCTACCAACCAGTTTCTTAGCCCTATTGCCGGCACTGCTCCCACATTTTATAAATTTTATCACTACTGACCGACAAAAAATAATTTAAGGAGCTGCCATATCTGGCAAGCTCCTTTTTTCATATTTTGGTTTTACGACAAACTAAAAA
>NZ_ATZA01000090.1 GCF_000427965.1 Olivibacter sitiensis DSM 17696
AGCATCATACAAGTACATTTAGTTGTGGTAAACCAAAGTTCTTGGTTTTGATGCTTACTTTTTATCTTTAATTAACCCGCAACTTGGGTTAATTACTAAAAATGAAAAAGTTTTCGATATATAGTTTTGGTGTCTGCTTCGGATTGCTTTTTGGCATATCCAGTTGTAAAAAAGACAAAGAATTTCTGACCGAAACCCCACCCACATTTTATACGTTGGACAACGCATTTAGTACATCGGCACAAGTCGATCAGGTTTTGATTTCTATTTATTCACACTACCGCGACTTATGGGCCAATCCGAATGGAGATAATTGGATTTTGACATTACGGGGCTATGGATCCGATATGTTTGACGTAGCCAGTATTCGGAGAGGAGATTCATTTAATAATTACGGCAATATCAACCCAGATCATACGACATTTTACAATGCGTACAGTACATGGTATCAAGTCATTGCTAGGGCAAATCTGGCCATATATGGCGCTGAACTGGAACACATTTCATGGCCTTCGGATGGAGAGAAAGTATATGCGCTAGCTCAGGCAAGATTTTTCAGGGCATTTGCTTACCTCAATCTGGGCGAATTATTTGGTGGCGTGCCCATTGTCACGGAAATCTCAACGGAACCTAAATACGATTTTGTTCGCACAACCCGAGTAGAGACATACCAATTTGTCATAGACGAACTGCTGGCGATAGAAAATGATTTGCCGGAGACTACCACTATTGGCGGACGCCTGGTGAGGGGCGCGGCACAACATATGCTGTCCAGAGCATATCTAGCTCAAGGCATACAGTTATCTGCAGATGGCGGCGCGGCGCAGTCGGCATTTGCTCAGTCTATAGTCTACGCTGATAAAGTAATTGATGGAGGTACATATGGCCTGATGAAATCACGTTTTGGCTCACGTAAAGACGAAGACCAGGGGAATGTGTACTGGGATCTGTTTCAGGAAAATAATGTGGATTATCAAGATGGGAATACAGAATGTATTTGGGCATTACAGATCGATTACGCCGCTTATAAAGCGGAAGATGGTAAATCGAAATTACAGTATCCTCGAATGTACGGTCCGGTTTTTCGTGATGGCGCTGCAGCCCACCTGACGGGAGCACTGGAAGATGTGGGCGGAAGAGGGATTGCTCAGATGATTCCGACGATGTATACGCGTGATGAAATATATGCCGGCAAGTGGGGCGATGATATGCGGAATTCTGATATTGTTTTTCGCCGTACATTTATTGGTAATGTTCCCTCGTCTCCCTATTATAAACAGCCAGTACCCTGGGATGTGATTTACAAGGGAAGCAATGATGAAGTCACCAATAAAGCCAATCAAAGTTTATGTTATCCTGTATCCTGTAAAATCGCTACAGACCGATTTACCGGATTGGAAGATGGGGAAAACATGAGCAATCTCTTCCGCGACGACTATTTCATCCGTCTGTCCGAAACTATTTTGCAGCGGGCAGAGGCCAAACAAAGATTGGGGGATAAGGCAGGTGCAGCGGCAGATATTAACTTGCTACGTGAACGAGCACAATGTAGTTATCTGGTTACCGCAGCTGATGTCGATGACCAATTCGACCTCATTCTGGACGAGCGTGCACGGGAACTGATATACGAAGAAAGCCGTTGGAATACCTTATTGCGCATGGGTGGTACTATAGCGGTAGACCGTATTCGTGCACATGCCTTTTGGCCAGAGGCACAGGCGACATTAACGTTTAACTATAACCTGTGGCCGATTCCTAATACAATTATTGACACAAACAAGGATGCGCCACTGGAACAAAACGAAGGATGGCAAAATAGGTAATCCGTATTCACTGGATAACCGTTAGTATATAATCGTTCAAAATATCATAACTTTAAAGTGTAATGCATAAACGTGTCGTCATATTCCTCTTTTTTTTTCTCATTGCGATTGTCTGTGATGCCCAAAACATCAACCGTGCGCAGGTTATACACCGGCACGATATATATCAAAACAGCGCTGACACGCTATCTTCCCTGACATTAGGAAATGGCGCCTTTGCGTTCACAGCTGATATTACAGGGTTGCAAACATTCTATAAGGAGTACGCGCAAGGAGTTCCACTTGGAACCCAGTCGGAATGGGGGTGGCATTCTTTTCCGAATGGTAAAAACCTGACAATCGATCAAACCTACAAATACTATGATCTGTTTCAGAAAAAAGGAGTGTCCTACTCGGTACAATCGAAAGAAGCAAAAGACGCTGTCGAATATTTTCGTGTCAATCCGCACAGACTGCAATTGGGCAATGTTGGGTTTGTTTTTTTGATGAAGGATGGAGATACGGCGACATTAAAAGATATAAAGAATATAAAGCAGCGTCTCGATCTTTATACGGGCATATTGGAAAGCCGATTTACGGTAGATGATGAACTGGTCCAAGTAATCACCTTTGCCAATCAGGACGCAGATGGTATTTCTTTTTCGGTGGAATCCCCGTTGGTAAAACTGCGTCGACTTTTTGTCCGGGTTGCATTTCCATATCCCACTGGGGCATTTACCGATGTAGGTGATCATTTTTCCGAAGACGTGTCGCATCAATCCGTTTACAATGGCAACAAAGGTAACAGCGGCTATTTCAAACATAGCCTGGATACGACAACCTATTACATAAACGCAAACTGGAATCAAAAAATTTCTATGGACTCGACAAGGAAAAATTTCTTCATTGTCAAGCCAATAGGGAGCTCCAATGTATTTAAAGCCAATTTGGTTTTTAGTCCGATTGAAAAAAAAAATAAGGCAACTTTTGAAAAAATAAAAAATAATAACAGAACGGCGTGGAAAGAATTTTGGGAGTCTGGGGGAGCCATCGATTTTTCAGGAAGCACGGATAAGAGGGCGTTTGAATTGGAGCGTCGCATCATTCTTTCTCAATACCTGACCAAAGCACAGGGGGCGGGTTCATATCCTCCTCAGGAAACAGGGCTTACCTATAACAGCTGGTATGGTAAGCCTCATCTGGAAATGTATTGGTGGCATGCCGCACATTTCGCGCTGTGGGGACGACCCGAGTTGTTGGAAAAAAGTTTTGACTGGTTTGTCACTGTGGCCGACAAAGCAAAAGCCATTGCCCAGCGGCAAGGTTTTGAAGGCATTCGTTGGCAGAAGATGACAGATCCAGGGGGTAATGAATCGCCGGCCTCGGTAGGCAACTTCCTGATATGGCAGCAACCGCATTTTATATATCTTGCAGAGCTGCTGTATAGGACAAAGGAAGAGAAGCAGCCTATTCTTGATAAGTACAAAGAATGGGTGTACGAAACGGCTGATTTCATGGCGTCGTTTGCTGTGTATGACTCGTTGACAAAGTGCTATAATTTGGGCAAAGGATTGATTCCCGCACAGGAGTGTTTTAATCCTATGGAAACCTATAATCCGCCGTACGAGCTGGCATACTGGAGCTGGGCATTACAAGTTGCTCAGGAATGGCGAGAAAGAAGTGGGCTACCACGAAAGAAGAAATGGGACGATGTCATCAACAATTTAGCACCCTTGCCGCAGAAAGACGGTTTATATCTAGGGTCTGCTGAAAAACTCTATTCGTTTTGTTAACCAATGAATTATAGTTATTTTTAGGTTGTCAAGTGCAAGGATTTATGAAAAAAGCA
>NZ_ATZA01000091.1 GCF_000427965.1 Olivibacter sitiensis DSM 17696
ATGAAATTGATGCCCGCGTCAATGGCCGTTTTCACTAAGGTATCTACATCGTCCTGTGGCAGGGTGCCAATGGCCGTCCACATCCCTTTGCCGCCAAAAGTCATGGTTCCCAAGCATAGTTCGGAAACTTTTAGCCCCGTATTTCCCAAAAAATTGTATTTCATCTTATTATCCGTAATAGTTTAGTTGGTATATGTCGTTTTTATTTAAACAACTTCTTTAGGAAAATGTTGCGACACCATTACCCTGTTTCGACATCGAAATGTAAACATAATAGGAAATACCTTCTTCCTACTGTACGGAATCGAACCATTACCGTCCGATTCCGTACAGTAGCTATAGCCCAAACCTTCGTTTGTGGACAGTAGACAACTACTTTCCTTGCTGGCAGGTTTGTTGTGAACAATTTTTATAGAGACTGACATTTAATGTCTCAAATCTGATGTCTCAATACTAACACGATGCTAAAGAACTACATCAAAATCGCGTTCAGGAATCTAAGACGCCACAAATCCTTTTCCCTGCTGAACATAGCAGGACTGGCGATTGGTATGACCTCCAGCATCCTGATACTGCTATGGGTGCTACATGAAAGGAGTTACGACCGTTTTCATGCCCACGCCAATGAAATATATCGCGTGACCGTTGAGGCAACGGAAGAATTTAAGGCCGCCATAAATCCCTCGGGCATGCCTGCCGAATTAAAAGCCAAAATCCCGGCCATCAAGAACACGGTCAGGCTCAGCCATCCCTCAACCAATGTTTTCGAATATGGCGACAACAGGTTCGAAGAAAAAAGAGGCTTTTATGCCGATTCCACTTTTCTGGATGTCTTTTCCTTTCCATTGGTTTCGGGAGATGCCACCACGGCGCTGCAACGCCCCGATGCCGTACTGATAACGGAAGACCTGGCAAGGAAGTATTTCGGTGATGCCGACCCCATTGGCAAGATGCTGAAAAAGAACAATGACAAACAGGTAACGGTGACAGGGGTTTTAGCCAGCGTGCCCGCCAACTCGCATTTGCAGTTTGATTACATCATGCCCACGTCTGCCATAGAAAAATGGGAATGGAACTACCCCGGAGACGACATCTGGACTAGTTTTCTCTACTACGCTTATATCCAGCTCGACAAAAATTTCAATCCTACGGCGGCAAATCTAGCCGCACTGGAAAAACAGATGAATGATATCTATAAGTCACATGTTACCGAGGATGTATTGAAGGCGTCTTTTCATGCCCAACCGCTCACCTCCATTCATCTGCATTCCAACCTACAGGTGGACCTGCCCGGAAACGGCAACATCCAATACGTCAATATCCTTTTCCTTGTGGCCGTCTTCATACTCATCGTCGCCTGTATCAATTTCATGAACCTTTCCACCGCCCGTTCCGCCCGTAGGGCCAAAGAAGTTGGCTTACGCAAGGTAGTGGGTGCCGCACGAGGGCAATTGATAGGCCAGTTCCTGGGAGAATCCATACTCATTTCTTTTATATCGCTCCTTATAGCGATAGGTCTCGTTTGGCTATCCTTGCCTGCCTTCAATTACCTGGCAGGAAAAACACTGGGAATAAACCTGTTTGACGGAAAGCTATTGCTCACATTAACGGGCATTGCGCTGATAACCGGACTGGTTGCGGGTAGCTATCCCGCATTGTTCCTATCCGGCTTCCAACCCATCAAGGTATTGAAAGGCAATACCAAATCCAGCGGAAGCGGCAACCTCCTTTTTCGGAATGGACTGGTCGTTGTCCAATTTGTGGTATCCATTGTGTTATTGGTAGGCACGGTGGTAGTATACCAGCAATTGAACTACATGAAGGATAGGGATATTGGCTACGAAAAATCGAACCTGATCTATGTGCCCATGACCGGTGATATATGGACGGGACAAGATGCCTACAAAAGCGAATTGCTACAGAATCCATTGACCGCCAATTTTGCCATTACCAACGAGTTGCCGACCAATTCCATAAGCGGCAGCACAGATATCAAATGGGAAGGGAAAGACCCAAATTCACAAATCGTAATTCCCAGCTTCGATGTCAGCGAGAACTTTTTTGACGTTTTCCAGATGAAGATAGTAGCCGGCCGTGCCTTCTCCAAGGATTTTAAGGGAGACTCGAGCAACTACGTCATCAATGAAAAATTTGCCGGCATCATGGGGTTCGATGCCGAAACCGCGATAGGTAAGCCTTTAACGGTCTGGGACCGAAGTGGCACTGTCATAGGCGTAGTGAAAGATTTCAATTTCAAACCTGCACAACAGGCCATTGAACCGCTCATCATGAAGCTCAACGACTGGGGCGGCACGGTCGTGGTACGTACGCAGCCGGGCAGTACCGAAGCCACAATCAAGGCCTTGGAGAAAATAAACACTAGCTTGAATCCCGGATTTCCTTTCTCCTATAATTTTGTGGACCAGGAACTCGACAATCTCTATAAAGGAGAACAGCGATTGGGAAGTCTTTTTAATTTATTTGCCGTACTGGCCATTTTTATTTCCTGCCTAGGCCTGTATGGCCTGTCGGCTTTTATGGCCGAACAGCGCATTAAGGAGATAGGTGTACGAAAGGTATTGGGCGCTTCTGTATTCAATATAACGTATCTCTTATCCAGCAGTTTTGTGAGGCTCGTGCTCATCGCCATTTTTATTGCCATACCAATCGCATGGTACGCCATAGATAACTGGTTGAGCGGTTTTGCCTATCATATAAACTTAGGGTGGGTCGTATTTTTAATAGCGTCACTTGTTGCGATAGCCATAGCGCTGCTCACGGTGAGCTATGAATCCATTAAGGCAGCGCTGGCCAATCCTGTTAAATCTTTACGCGATGAATAGATCGCGTAATAAGTAGAGACGCATGCAAATGGCCTATCGGTCGGCTCCCTGACGCTCAAGCATCCAGCCGGGGTACTCGGGAGCCAGCTTGCTCACCGCGTCCAATCGCGCCAGCTCGTCCGCTGTCAATTGGATGTCCACCGCTTTCAGATTGTCTTCCAGCTGTTCCGGCTTTTTAGCTCCGATGATGACCGATGTCACTACCGACTGGTGCAA
>NZ_ATZA01000092.1 GCF_000427965.1 Olivibacter sitiensis DSM 17696
AATTGTATAATCAACAAAAATTAATAAATTTATAACTCGAAAGTCTCCTTAAGGTTTCATCCTAATGTGTCTAATTTAGTTTGAAGACGTACAATCGTTGTCTATTTTTCCCGAGGGAGCAATCATGCCTTTGGTCAACAAAGTTTGGTACAGACTATAGAGGTTGATGCCATAGCTTGCAACCTTTTCTTTATCGACATAAATGCTCAACTGTTCTTTTTGCTCTCCGTATCTTCTTAAATTAGACACGGATTCGATTCCACGCAACTGCCCTTCCAGCTGTTCCATATAATCGCCCAATTGCCGGTAGGTTTTGGTGTCCGACTCCAAGGCGATCAGCAAAGCCGATGTATCCCCAAAATCGTCATTGGCAATCAGCGCTAGCACTCCCGAAGGCAATTGCATTTTGAAGGTGCTAAGCCCGTGCTTGATCTTGGACCATACTTCATCCTTATTGTTGACATCGTCATTCAGTTCCACAAATACATAGACAATGCCGTCTCTCGATTGCGAATAGGTTTTTGCTTTCTTCACCTCCTTATAGGTGAAAAGGAAGTTCTCCAAGGGTTTGACCAATTGCTCTTCTACTTCGGCAGAGGTAGCTCCCGGATAAACCCCGACCACCACACCCTGCCGAATCGTAAAGGCAGGAAATTCCTGTTTGGGCATTCTGTACAGCGCAAAAGCACCAAACAAAACCAAAGTCGATATCAACAACAGTACAATCTTGTTGTACTTCATAGCCAAGGCTATGAGCCCGGTTTGTTCTTTAGTATTCTCCATATCCGATATTATTTAGTGGTGTTTTTTGCGGTTAGCAATACACCTTCGCTGATATTTTGGTAACCTTCGGTGATGAGTTCATCCCCTTCTCTAAGTCCGTTTTCGATGATCACACCGTTACCCTCCAGTTTACCCAGAGTCACTTCCTTATACACAGCCTTGTTGTCTTTACCTTTGAGCCATACAAATCGTTTCCCACTATGGTCTATCTGTATTGCTTTAAGCGGAATGATAATGCTTCCCTCATCGGATGATAGCGTATTGTTGAGATAAGCCTTGCATACCATGCCCGGCATGATTTGACCGGAAGGATTCGCGATTTGCACCTTTATATCATAAGTGTGTGAAATCGGGTTTGCCGCTACGCCTTTCTCGATGATTTTTCCGCTGAAGGTCTGATTGCCCAGGGCAGAAATAGACACATTACATACCGATCCAATGCGGATCGAGGAAACTTCGTTTTCGGGAACGGGAACCTTGATCTTGACGGAATTGATGTCCATGATCTGATACACCGGAGTTCCAGGCATGACGCTGGCTCCTGATTCCACATACCGTCTGCCGATGACACCCGACTGGGGAGCATACAGCTGACCGTCCTGCAGGTTCTTGCGGGCAATGGATTCGGCCGCTCTTGCCTGTTCGAGTTTAGTCTTGTAATCAATGTATTGAATTTCTGGCAAACTTTTGTTTTCATACATGGTCGACATGCGCTTGTAGGCATCTTCCGCCTGTCTCAAAGTGACCAAAGCGAGTTCATGTGCACTTTTTAATGAGATCATATTCAGGCTCGCCAGCAATTGTCCTTTGCTCACCTTTTGTCCTTCGTGAGCATACATCCGTTCGACGTTGCCCATTGTCAGAAAGCTGACGTCGAGCGTATTCTCGCTCTCAACGGTTCCGATATATTCCTGCTGATGTGCCCGGGCGTCATAAGCAATGGTCTGAATCTGTACCGCAACGGTTTTGGCTTCGGTTTTTTCTTCCTCGGATCCGCAAGACACAAGGGATAAAGTCGCTATGCATAGAGCGCATGTTTTTGTGAAGTAAAATCTCAACTGTTCCATAATAATCTGATTTCTTGTTTGTCAGATGCAAAGGTCTGAACAACAGTTTCTTTTTTACCGACGGTTTAGGAGGGGTTAATGTTCAAAAAGTCGTTTTTTTTAAATTTTTGCATATCTTTATCAAAAAAAGATGAATAATAGGAGCAATTTTGGCCGTGTTTCAATAGAGAATATGGCCAAACAACCAGATGTCATTGCGGAAACCTTAGACCTGATCGTTTCTAGAAAGCCCAATACTGTACGGGAATATTCATTTGACTTCCGATATCCCCATATTATAGAAGGTATCGGGTTTACCTTCTGCACGCGGGGTTCTGCCAAGATCAATATCAACCTGACGGAATATAATATAACAGCCAATATGCTTGGAATATTGGTGCCAAATTCAGTCATAGAAGTGGTGGAGCAGAGTGATGACCTGCAGATTGAATTCCTTTTCTTTTCTTTCGATTTTATATCCAACATGCATATTGTAAACGAATTGGGGGAAATTGCCAGCAGGGTAGAAAAGCAAGCATGCATTTATCTGGAAGATGAGCGTTTTTATGAATTATTAGATTTTCATCAGATAATCGTTAAAGAGTACGAGCAGCCTGCCGCTTACCGAACCGAAATTGTGAAAAGCTTGCTCCACACCCTGGTTTATAAGGTGCTCCAATGCTACTCCGAACTGGAAATAAAAACCGAAGACAAGGCACAGTCTCGGCACGATGCAATCTACAGGAGGTTTATGTCTTTGTTGTTTGAGCATTATCGTACGGAACGAAATGTGCAGTTTTATGCGGACAAACTCTATCTGACCCCGAAATATTTTTCAAAGGTCATTAAAAATACCAGTGGAAAGACGGCAGGCGAATGGATCGATGAAATGGTAATTATGGGTGCCAAAGGCATGCTGAAAAGCTCCGATCTAACGGTGGCCCAAATAGCCGATGAACTGAATTTTGCCAACCCTTCTTTCTTCGGAAGCTATTTTAAAAAGACAACGGGAATGACACCTTTGCAGTATCGAGGAGTGTAGGCAGCATCCTTTTTAGGAAGTCCAAGGTATCCAACAAAAAAAGCTGTTCCTTCAAGAGATCGAAACAGCCTTATTTATCACTACCAAACGGATAAACTTAAAAACAGGCAATAAACTCACTTAACTTACTGATTATCAGTAAATATTTTCATTAGATAAAAAAGCC
>NZ_ATZA01000010.1 GCF_000427965.1 Olivibacter sitiensis DSM 17696
AGGAAAGGGAATTGCTGGGACAACGCTCCGATGGAAAGCTTTTTCAAATCGATGAAATCCGAATGGATATACCATCATGAATATATTGACAGGCCACAGGCCTCGGTAGCAGTATTCGAATATATTGAAAGCTGGTATAACAGGAAAAGGCTCCATTCAGCCCTCGGGTATTTAACACCTGCACAATATGAAAAATTGCTGTTGGATCGGGCCGCTTAGGATTATAGTGTTAGGAAAAATCAACCTAACCTAAATACTGAAAAATGTCTCCACTTTTTTGTTGTAATTCCAGTTTCAGTTTTCTCTTTTAACTTACTACATTTGCTCCATGTCACTATCCTTTGCATCCATCAATTCGGGCAGTAATGGCAATTGTTATTACGTAGGCAATGAGCATGAGGCTGTTTTGGTCGATGCTGGTATCTCCTGCCGCGAGATTGAGAAGCGCATGAGGCGTATGGGACTGGACATGCACAAAGTGAAGGCCATCTTCATTTCCCACGAGCATACCGACCACATACGCGGCCTTTGTACTTTGACCAATAAATATCAGCTGCCGGTGTATATCACCGATGGCACCTTGAATGCCTGTAGGCTGGCTATTCCCAGCAGATTGCTCCACTCGCTCAGTCGTTACCCAGTTGTGCAAATTGGCAATTTGACGGTGCAAGCCTTCCAAAAATACCACGATGCGGCGGACCCCTACAGCTTTACGGTAGAGCAAAACGACTTCACCGTAGGGGTCTTTACGGATTTGGGTCGCGTTTGCGACAACCTGATCGCGTATTTTGGCCGCTGCCATGCCGCTTTCCTGGAAGCCAACTACGATGAGGATATGCTGATCAATGGACGCTATCCTTATTTCTTGAAACACCGCATCCGTGGCGGCCATGGGCACCTCTCCAATGCGCAGGCTTTGGATCTTTTCCTCCAACATCGTTCCCCCCGATTGAGCCACCTTCTGCTTTCGCACCTTTCCAAGGACAATAACGATCCGCAGCTTGTGCTCGACCTGTTCGCCCCACATCGAGGGAGTACCCAAGTGTCCGTAGCTTCGCGTTATGAAGAAAGTGCTGTGTTTTCGCTTGGTGAGGTAGAGAAGCCCGTCGTACAGATGGCTTTGTTTCCTGACCTAACTTCTAGAGTGGGCTAATTCCCTCTTCTTGTAAATTGGAATTTTTTGTAAATTGCGTCACTATACTGACCTAATTTATACAAACTGCGTCACTTAGCTGACCTAATTTATGTAAATTGCGCCACTTTATATGGTTTTAATTCGTAGATAATGGCTATTCCGAGGTTAATTGAAAGGACAATGTTGTCTAAAATAGGGCTGCAAAAAGTATTGATGCTTTACGGTACGCGTAGGACAGGGAAGACCACCATAATTGAAAACATTGCTGCAGCGTATGGCGAAGACGCCTTGCTATTGCAGGGTGAAGATATGCAAGTTGCTTCTTTGTTGCAAAACAGAAGCATAGCGAACTATCGGCGATTGGTTGGGCAAAGAAAAGTGGTCATCATTGACGAAGCACAGGCTATCCCTGAAATAGGCAAGGCATTAAAGCTGATGGTTGACCAGATAAAGGGTATAACCATCATTGCTACGGGTAGCAGTAGTTTTGATCTGGTGAATCACACTGGAGAACCGTTGGTCGGTCGAAATCTAGTGTATTTTCTATATCCAATAGCTCAGGTGGAGCTCTCTAAAGTAGAGGACTATTTGTCCACCAGGGGAAATCTGGAAGAGCGGCTCGTATATGGAAGCTACCCAGAGCTTTGGCAGCTAACAAGCAATGAGGACAAAGAAACCTATTTACGACAGTTGGTCAATTCTTATTTGCTCAAGGATTTGCTGGTATTGGATATGGTGAAAGGGGCAGACGTGCTTTATAAATTACTGCAATTGCTAGCTTGGCAGGTAGGGAGTCAGGTAAGTACAACCGAACTGGGCAATCAGTTACAGATCAACAAAATTACCGTGGAGCGATATCTCGATCTGCTCGGCAAAGCATTTATCATTTATCCCCTCACAGGCTATAGCAACAACCTCCGCAAGGAAGTGACCAAGAGCAAAAAGTGGTATTTTTACGACAACGGCATACGAAATACGTTGATCAACAATTTTAGTGCACTTGGGTCTAGGAATGATGTGGGGCAATTGTGGGAACAATACGTATTAAGCGAACGCATAAAATACAACAGTTATAGAGGCTATGCTCCTCAGTATTTCTTTTGGCGCACTTACGACGGGCAAGAGATCGATCTTTTGGAACTATACAATGGTCAATTGCAGGCCTTGGAATGCAAATGGAATTTGAATAAAGGCAAGGTGCCTGTGGCCTTTGCCAAGGCCTATCCTAATGCAAGTTTTGAGCTGGTGCACCGAGATAATTACTTGGATTGGATTGATGGAGTAATAGGAGAGGCAAACCAATAACATTTGGAGGTCATGTTATACGTTTGTGGTTGCCTTAGCTTTTTACCCTGATTATATTTGAGCCTACACTTTATAAAAACACAGGAATATGGAATATAGAAGAATGGGCAAAACGGGCTTGCAGTTGAGCACCTTGTCATTTGGATCTTGGGTCACTTTTGCCAAGCAGATAGACGATGGCATCAGCGACAGGCTAATGGGCATAGCCTACGATGCGGGCGTGAACTTTTTCGACAATGCCGAAGTATATTCCGGAGGCGAATCGGAAAAAATGATGGGGAGGGTGCTCAAAAATAAAAATTGGGAACGTTCGTCCTATGTCGTTTCCAGTAAGGTATTCTTTGGATGGAAAGGAGCAGATAAGAAACCCAATCAGCACGGCCTGAGCCGCAAGCATATCATGGAGGCCTGCCATGAAGCCTTGGATCGATTGCAGGTAGAGTACTTGGATCTGTACTATTGCCACCGTCCAGACAAAAATACGCCCATCGAAGAGGTAGTACGTACCATGAACACCTTGATACAGCAGGGAAAGATATTTTACTGGGGCACCAGTGAATGGAGTGCGGCCGAGATCGTGGAAGCACATGCGGTAGCCGCTCGCTTGGGATTGGAGCCGCCGGCCGTGGAACAGCCGGAATACAACCTGTTCACCCGTCAGAAGATGGAGGTCGATTATTTGCCCATATTCCGCGACTTGGGAATGGGAACGACAATTTGGAGCCCATTGGCCTCTGGCCTACTCACCGGAAAATATAACGATGGTATTCCCGAAGGGTCAAGGCTCGCCTTGGAAGGTTATGAATGGTTGAAAGATAAAAGCTATACGCAACAAAAACTGGAAGCGGTACGCAAACTGGGACATCTGGCCGCAGAACTGGACACAAGTACGACCATCCTATCCTTGGCATGGACGGTAAGCAATCCCAACGTGACTACGGCTATCTTGGGCGCTACCAAAGAAAGTCAGCTGGAGGAAAACCTCAAGGCATTGGATGTACTGCCCAAATTGACACCGGATCTGTTGGCACAAATAGACGACATCATGGGTACAAAACCTTTGCTACCAGAATACTAGAGCGGCATATACCAGTTTTCAGGTATTTTTTGCCAAGTCGCTTGTTCTTTTCATGTTTTGCTATATATTTGGGTTGCTTTAATATCTAAACTGTTTAAAATGAGAAGAAAACTATTCAACCTAGCGCTGGCAGGATGCTTGTCTATGCTAATGACCTCATGTTATACCTACACTTATACGGTAGGTAGCGGCCCGAAATCTGGCCAGGAAGTAAAGGCAAAGAACCATTATTTGATTTATGGTTTGGCGCCTCTCAAAACGACCAGTCCAGTTGTGCTTGCTGGAGACTCAAAAGATTACGAAGTCACGCTGCAGCACACCTTTGTAGATGGATTGATCAATGCCATTACTTTTGGTATATATAATCCTACTACCACCACGGTAAAGAAATAGTTTCCTTAATCAAGGTGGGGTTTTCTCCTCGCCTTGATTGTAACAAGGCTAATTCGTTCGTTTCCCGGATAAGACCGACTTTTGTTTTGGAATTCAGATCTCTTAGGGTGGTTTCGTAATAGACTAATTTCCCTTTTCCAAAATATGATTTCATGACCAAATAGTTGAAAATTTGCATTCCCTCGATCATAGGTTTTGCCAAGGGCAATATTTATCTGCGCTTTTGAAGTTGTTTTGCGAAAGCATAGATGAAGTTGCCCAACGGTGAAAATAGAGCGCTGTTCAACGCGTGCATAATAATGATGAATGCTTCGTTGTCACGAAGAAGTGGAAGAAGATCCTCTTGGTGTAACTTTTTATCCCAACCACCCCAGATTTTATCCCAAACAAGGCAGAGTATGTCTTTTGGTTGCTTAGTTTTACGCCATGAAAATCAAAGTGGTTTTTATACATGTCGTTGGCTGGCTTCTATTCTTGATTTATTCCTACACCTATTGGTTGGGGAAAGATGCGAGTAGAATCCAGTTTTGGGTAAGTATCTCCATGGATATCTGTCGTATCCTGCAGTTCTATTTTTGTTACCTACTCGTATATCCGCTTTTTATAAAGACCAGTAAACTGTGGCACCTCTCGTTGGGCATAGTAGGGGCTTTCTTTCTGTTCATCGGTCTACGTGCGGGCATAGAGGAAGTGATTTATCCCGTGACATTGGGTTTTCATAACTATTTCAAAGGTACTACGGTAGGTTATTATATTGTAGATAACATATACTATGCCGTTCCCTATATCGTGTTGTCTGCTGCGGTATTCTTCACGCAAAGGGCATTTGCCGAGATAAAGCGCAATAAGCTACTGCAGCAAGAAGCCACCAAGGCCGAGCTGGCCTTCCTGCGTTCGCAGATCAACCCCCATTTTTTGTACAATGCGCTCAATTATATGTACTCACTGGCCATTCCCGTTTCGGATGAGTTGGCAAAGGCCATCGTGAAGCTGTCGGACATTATGCGCTACACCTTTTCGGAGACCAAGGACGGCAGGGTGGAGCTCGTAAAGGAAGTGGAGTATGCCCAAGCTTATGTAGAGTTGCTTCGCATGCGCTTTGCACCGCAGTTTTTCGTGCAGTGGGAATTGGGTCCCCTGCCCGAAGAGGTGAAAATCGCACCCTTATTGCTCATACCTTTTGTTGAAAATGCGTTGAAGCATGGGGTCATCAACGATCCGCAACGGCCTGTTAAGATCAAGTTGATTTATGTAAATGGCAAGTTGACACTGACGGTCAACAATAAGATAGGCCAGCAGCAAAAAGACAGGTCCAGTGGCGTGGGGCTCGTCAACGTGCGGAGACGTTTGGAACTGATATATCCCGACAAGCATGAATTGTTGATTTCCAACAATGGAAGGAGCTATCGGGTCACATTGGTAATAGAACTAGAATGAGATGATACGCTGTCTGTTGGCAAATAAATACTTGCCCATAGGGGAGAGCTATAGGCAGGGATTCTATGAGCATATAAAGAAAACGTAATTATTTATGATATAATGATTTATACCAAATCTAAATTCGTTTTTGATTCCACTAACACGTTCCTTTTTGTTAATATTGGATCACACTTGTACAAGCAATAGTATGGAAAACGAAAAGGAAGAAAAAACCTTTGTGGTACAGAAGGTACAACCGGCATTATTGGGTTTAATGGATGGCTCTGTGTCTACATTGGCACCTATCTTTGCAGCGGCGGGACTTACCGCAAGGCCCATTCAGGCGTTTTATGTGGGCTTGGCTGCTTCGCTTGGGGCGGGCATCAGTATGGGCCTGGCCGAGGCACTGACGGATGATGGCACGATAACGGGTCGTGGAGGACCTTGGTCAAGAGGTTTCATTACGGGCTTGGGCACTGCCGTTGGTGGCATGTTGCACACCTTGCCCTTTCTTATCCCAAACATCCGCGTGGCACTCAATATTGCCTATTTGGTCGTAGGCATTGAATTGTTGCTCATCAGCTATATTCGGTACCGTTACATGAAGGCACCTTTGGGCAAAACCGTTGTACAGATTATCGTAGGTGGCGCTATCGTCTTTTTCCTGGGCATCTATCTGGGAAATATGGGTGCGAACTGACATAATTTCATGCTTTTCAATGCCTTGTGGTATTTTCGTGACACTGGCATATTTATTGAATCCCGACAAGCAGAACTTTCTGCACGATGGTTTGTTTAACGATTGCCGCCTGCGTAATCCTAGCGACAAAGCTCGTTCAGGGAGCGATATCAATAAAGCGCATATGGAATATATAGATTATTATAAAATATTAGGAATTGATAAGAATGCGAGTGGCGACGAAGTAAAAAAAGCCTATCGTAAACTAGCCCGAAAATACCATCCCGATCTCAATCCCGACGATAAGGAGGCACATAGCAAGTTTCAGCAGATTAACGAAGCCAACGAGGTGCTGAGCGACCCAGAAAAGCGTAAAAAGTACGACCAATATGGTAAGGACTGGCAACACGCGGAAGCCTACGAACAGGCACGGAAGGCACAGGAAGCTGGCGGAGGCCAATACGCCGGGGGTAACCCTTTTGGTGGTGCGGGCGGTCCATTCGAGGGCTATTCTACAGGAGGTAGTGGCAACTTTGATGCTGGTGATTTCTCCGAGTTCTTCTCGTCTATGTTTGGCGGCGCCGCAGGGGGAAGGCGTGGTAGGACCGCATCCTTCAAAGGACAGGACTATCGGGCAGAACTGCACCTGAGTCTGCACGATGCCGCTGAAACGCACAAGCAGACCCTTACCGTCAACGGGAAGAACCTGCGGATTACCATTCCGGCAGGGGTGGCCAATGGTCAAGAAATACGGTTGAAAGGACAAGGTGGCCCCGGGGCAAACAATGGCCCGGCAGGCGATTTGTACATTACCTTTGTCATAGCCGAAGATCCCATTTTCAAACGCTTGAACAATGATCTTTACGTGCAACAGGACATTGACCTCTATACTGCCGTGTTGGGCGGAGAGGTAATGATAGATACTCTCTCAGGCAAGGTGAAACTGAAAGTAAAGCCCGAAACGCAGAACGGCACCAAGGTCAGGTTGAAAGGCAAGGGATTTCCTGTGTACAAAAAAGATGGGGAATATGGCGATCTGTTCGTGACCTATAACGTGAAGATCCCTACAGGGCTGACCGAAGAACAGAAAGAACTATTCAGAAAATTGGCTGGTAGAACAGCTTAAATGATACGAAAATATGGCTACGGAACTGATTTTGCTACGTGAATACTGTACGCGTTGTGAGGTAGATCCCACATTTGTACAGGTACTGGAAGACGAAGATATGATAGAGGTAACCCTGATAAGTGGGGAGCGCTATATTAGCGAAGATCAATTAGATATGCTATCGCGTTTCGTGAATTGGCATTACGACCTGGATATTAATGTGGAAGGCATTGATGCCATGAGGCACCTCATGGAGAAAATGCAGCGCATGCAAGAGCGCATATATGAACTGGAAGCCAAGTTGCAGATCGGGCGGTTTTGATAATAGAGAAAGAAGAAGATTGTGTTTTTTCTACAGGAGATACAAAACAATTTGTGCCCCATTGATATTAGTATCTATTGAGTAATATTAATGTTATTGGGTATAAACAATTAAGAAAGAAAGCATGAGAGCAAAAATTTATTCATTGCTGGTTATTGTGATGTTGGCATTCACATTTAGCAGCCCCGTATCGGCAAAAGATGATCCAAACAAGAAAATGGAAATGACCGAAGCAGAGGTCGAGGCGAAGTTGTCCGAAATGCGCGTACGAGTGGCAGAGATCAAGTCGATAGACAAGTCTACCCTCACTAAGGAAGAGCGCAAGGCATTGAAAAAGGAACTTAAGGAGATGAATAAGAAGGCAAGAGCAATGGGTTCTGGAGGCGTTTACCTTTCTGTTGGTGCTATCATCATCATTATATTGGTGCTTATACTTATTCTTTAGGCGTCAATAGTTAAATAGCAATGGAGGCGAGTGATTTCTAATCGTTCGCCTCTTTTGATTTTCATGTATCCTTGATATTATCAGATTCGTAATAAAGAGATATAAATTAGTTATAATTGTGTTTTGATGCTAAAAACTGCCTAATTATAGAATGATACTTATAGTTGACGACAAAAAGGAAAACCTGTATTCCCTACAGAAGTTTTTGGAAATGAACAATTTCAAGGTAGATACGGCCTCTTCCGGAGAGGAAGCACTAAAGAAAGTGTTGAAGCAGTCGTACGCCCTTATCATACTTGATGTTCAGATGCCGGGAATGGATGGTTTTGAAGTGGCGCAGCTCATGTCTGGCTATAGCAAGGCGGTGGATACGCCATTGATATTTCTTTCTGCTGTTAACATCAGCAAGGAATTCATTGCAAAGGGGTACCTGAATGGGGGCTTTGACTATATCACCAAACCCTTCGATCCAGATATACTCTTGCTGAAGATAAAGACGCTCTATCGCCTTTCCAAGCAAACGAAAGCCATGCATGACATGCAGGAAGAGCTGAAAAAGGAGATTATCTATAGAAAAGAATTGGAATCGAAGAAAGACGAGTTCATTAGTATTGCTAGCCATGAATTGAAAACACCGTTAACCAGCGTTAAAGGATATATACAGCTGCTGGAGCGCCTGCCCGATGTGAAAGGCAACGAGCGCATGAAGAATTTCATTGCCAAGGCCAATCATCAAATTGCTAAACTGGGCGATTTGATAAACGACCTGTTAGATGTGTCCAATATAGAAAGCGGGAAAATGAAGTTCAATTTCAAGCAGTTCGACATCGGTGCGATGGTAAATAATACGATAGAAAATATTGGTCAGATTTATCCCGATTATACTATAATAAAAAGAGGAGATATCCACGAGCATATATGGGGAGATGAAATGAGACTGGAGCAGGTATTGATAAATTATCTTACCAACGCCGTGAAATATTCGCCTAATAAGAAAGAGATTGAGGTGGAAATAAAGGCGACGGAAGATGTGATGGTAGAGATAAGTGTGCGTGATTTTGGCATCGGTATCCCCGCTAATAAAATTCCCATGCTGTTCGAGAAATTTTATCGCGTAGAACAAGAAGGGTATAGCTTCCAAGGCATTGGCATGGGCCTTTATATCTGTGCCCAGATAGTAAAGCGACACGACGGTGAATTTGGAGTAGATAGCACGCTTGATGAAGGATCGACTTTCTATTTCAGAATACCTATGATTGATAAACCAACGACTGAGTTGCCCAAATAGAGATAATGACTAAGAGTAAATTCAACCTTATTCCCCTGAACTATAAGCTGGCTCTTATAGCTATAGTACCCGTTATTGTATTGATTTTTTTCTTCTACAAGGTAGAAAAGGAACAAGATCTAAAAATTAATGCGGCGGAAAGCTATGACCAAAAGCTTCGATTTTCCAATGCTATCAATACCCTGAAGTATGAGGTGCTTATGGAACGGCGCTATAGCTTGGGTAAGCTTTTTGATAAGAACGGTACCAATAAGTTAATAGAGCAAAGGGTGGTTACAGATCGTGCTATACAGGATTTGGACGAATTCATAAGTTTGGAAGAAGTGGATACTGCTTATCGGGAATACATTTTTTTGGACTCATTGCCCTATTGGAGAGAGGAGATTGATAATGATCATTTGTCCTTTGGCGATATATTCAGCAATTATCAGAAAATAAACGATCGCCTCGATTTCTTTTCCAATGCTAGCTATTTGCTGTCTGATAAGCGATTGGATGATATGATGCGCTTGAGTCACTTACTTTCCTATGCCGCTGGCTACATAACCACCCTGCGCCTCAATGTCTATTTCCATTTGATTTCCCCTACTGAAAGTCCGATTTCGATGACAGATTACAACATGAACTATGATTTGTTGCAATCTTACGTTAAGGAGATGTCCGATATTACAAAGCACAATACGTTTCAAAAGTATGATGCTAAGATGTTGTCTGACAGAAATGTAGCAGGCACTTTGGCGCAGTTGAAGGATATTTATCAAAAGCAGGAAGTTGGCGCCGAATATAATGCAGAAAGATGGTGGAATAGCTCGGCAGCGGCTGTAGATGCCTTGAAAGGAGTACAGGACGATTTGGTAGATGAAGTGTCCAAAGGCATTGAGCAGTTAAAGTCAAATGAGCTGAGAAGCGTGTACAACAATAGGCTCCTGTTGATAGCCTGTTTGATTGCCGTGGTCGTCATGTTGTTTTATATTTTGCGCAATATAGCGGATCATTTGTTCAAACTGCAAACAGTCGCTTCTAAAATAGCTCTTGGGCATACCGATGTAGAGTTCCCCAACTTTGCCAAGGATTACATCGGTAAGCTGGCCATTGCCATGCAAAAAATTGATGAACGCAACAAGGAAATGGCTCACGCTGCCAGCGCATTGGGTGAGAATAACTACGGCGTACCCATCATCGCCAAAGGCGAGCACGACGTTTTGGGAACGGCTATGCAACAGATGAAGCAGTCGTTGTATGAGCATTATCTAAATGACCAAAAAGCGATTTGGCTATATAATGGTAAGGAGAATATCAATAAAGTTCTCATCGTATCGCGCACCTTGGAAGAATTTAGTACAAATGTATTGGAAGCCATAGCGGGCTATCTGGATGCCAGCGTAGGGGCGTTTTATGTATTGGATGGGGAGGAGATTACGGTCATGGCTAACCTGGGAATGAAGACTCCTCAAAGAAACCTGATGGATTTTGATCGGGGTGATTCATTGATAGGCAAGGCTTATATCAGCAAAAAAACGAGCCTATACGAAAACCATTCAGTGGTCCAAGAAGAGGGCGTATCCATAGAAGCGGGCACTTCTTATGTGCAGGCAAGGTGGATAATGGTCATTCCTATTGTGCACGAAAGGAAAGTGTTGGCAATTATAGAGCTCGCCTCAGTGATGCCAGCACAAAAATATGCCAAAGAGTTTGTGGAACAAATACATAGCAATATCGCTTCGGCTTTAATAGAAATAAAAATACAGATGCGTCTGAAAGAGCTGTTGGAAGAAACACAGGCGCAAACTGAGGAATTGCAGGCGCAGCACGCGGAGCTGGAAAGCCTCAATGTAGAACTAGAGGCGCAAACAAACAAATTACAAGCTTCTGAAGAGGAACTGAGAGTCCAGCAAGCCGAGCTAATGGAAAACAATCGTCAGCTAGAGTTTCATTCACGCTCGTTGGAGGAAAAAAACCAGATTATCATCGAGCGCAATATGGATATCAGGCAAAAAGCCGAGGCCCTTGAACTCAGTACGAGGTACAAATCGGAGTTTTTGGCCAATATGTCTCACGAATTGCGTACTCCCTTGAATAGTATTTTACTTTTGAGTAGGTTATTGTCCGAAAATCATGAGGGCACCTTAGGTGCAGAACAGGTTGAATATGCCAATGTGATAATGAATTCGGGAAATAGTCTCTTATCTCTTATTGATGAAATTCTGGATCTATCCAAGATAGAGTCTGGAAAGATGACGGTAGAGCGAGAGCACGTGGAACTAGAAGTGCTACTTTCGGATATGAAAGCCCTATTTATGCCCATAGCAGCGGAGAAAGGAATTGAACTGATTTTTTCCGTCGATGAAAACACACCTCAAACCATTCATACCGATAACCTTAGGCTGCAGCAGATATTGCGCAACCTAATTTCCAATGCCATTAAATTTACAGCGCGGGGAAATGTGACAGTAACGGTCGAGCCTCATCCCGATGAAAAAGGAAATATCAATTTCCGGGTGCTAGATACCGGTATTGGCATTCCATTGGAGAAGCAGCAATTGGTTTTTGATGCCTTCCAACAGGCGGATGGATCTACGAGAAGAAAATACGGCGGCACGGGCCTTGGCCTATCTATCAGCAGAGAATTGGCTAAGTTGTTAGGAGGGCATCTTTACGTGAACAGCGAAGTGACGGATGGTGCTGAGTTTGTACTGACCATGCCTGTACAAAACGACGGGGATAGTGAACAGCAGCCAAGTATAGGAGAGCTACTGAATGAAGATAATGTACAGGCCTTGCCTGAACAACCCCCCCTTGCATTCAAAGATGAGGGAAAAGCTAAAAAAGCAGCGGAGAAATCAAAAGTGAGGACGGTAAAGAATATTCCAGCGGAGTTGGACGATGACAGAAACGAAATAGGTGCCAACGATAAAGTAATTTTAATAATTGAAGATGATACCAATTTTGCCAAGGTGTTGATGGATTATTCGCGTAAAAACGGCTATAAAGTACTTTCTACCGTAAGAGGCGACATAGGGGTGGAATTGACTCGGCAATACCTGCCCCTGGCAGTTTTGCTGGACATAGAGCTGCCTGTAAAGAATGGTTGGCAAGTGATGGAAGAAATCAAAAGTGATCCGCACACTAGGCATATCCCTGTCCATATCATGTCCTCACATGAGGCTAAGCGCGAAAGTATCAGTCAGGGAGCTATAGATTTTATCCGTAAGCCCATGGCCCTGGATCAGATAGCTGACGTGTTTAGGAAAATAGAGGAAGCATTGAAAGCGGGTCCAAGAAAAGTACTTATATTGGAAGAAAACTTGAAACATGCCCAAGCCTTATCCAACTACCTACAAAATTACGGGGTGAAAGCTGAAATAGGGGAAACCGTACAATCCAGTATAGACTCTCTGAAAAGCCATGAGATAGATTGTGTTATACTCGATATGGGAATACCGGACGCTTCGGCTTACAAGACGCTAGAAACGATTAAGGCCGATGCACAAATGGAGAATTTACCTGTCATTATCTTCACTGGAAAGAATATATCACAAAGTGAGGAGAAGAAAATCAAACAATATGCAGATTCTATAGTCATCAAAACGGCTCATTCTTACGAACGTATCTTGGACGAGGTAGGACTTTTTTTACATTTGATAGAGAATAACAGGGAAAATATTAACCTGGAAGGACGGAACAGATTGTTGTTGGATAATGCCTTGAAGGGGAAAACGGTGCTAATAGCCGATGATGACATAAGAAATGTCTTTTCGCTCACAAAAGTACTGGAGGGATATAAAATGATAGTGTTGGTAGCCAATGATGGTAAGGAGGCGATAGAAATATTAAATGCCAATGGCAAGGATATAGATGTTGTACTGATGGATATGATGATGCCCGAAATGGATGGCTATGAAACCATTAGCCTGATAAGGAAAGATGCGAGGTTTACTAAGTTGCCTATTCTATCTGTTACAGCAAAGGCCATGACGGGTGATAGGGAACGATGCATCGCCGTAGGCGCTTCAGATTATATCTCTAAGCCGGTAGATACGGATCAGTTGGTCTCTTTGCTAAGAGTGTGGTTGTATAATTAAAAAGGAGCAATATGTCAAAAATATTGATCGTAGACGATGAAGTACACAATATATTTGCATTGAAGGCTGTATTGAAGTCGCGTGGATATACAATAGAAACTGCCAACAGTGTTCAGGAGATGTTCGGTAAGTTGGCTCAAGGAATAAATGTGGCACTTATATTGATGGACATGATGATGCCAGAAATAGATGGGTATGAGGCTACCCAGCAGCTCAAGCAAGATGAACGCTATAGGCATATTCCCGTGATAGCGGTAACCGCTCAAGCGATGAGCCATGACAGGGATAGGTGCTTGTCGGTAGGCGCATCAGAATATATCAGCAAACCTATTGATGTAGATAAGTTATTGATAGCTATAAAAACTTGTAAATAATGGAACGCGAGATAGTGGGTGGACTTATGGTGGGGGACGATCAGATTGAATTGCTATTGGATGATCTGTTTGAAATACATGGATATGACTTTCACGACTACAGTCGCGCTTCGTTTAAGAGGCAGATTAACAGGTTGTTCCAAAAGGGTAAGTTCCCAAGCTTTGCGGAGTTTCGTTTCCGGTTGCGTACGGATAAAAGTTTTATTTCTTATTTTTTGGAGAAAGTTACGGTCAATGTGACCGAGATGTTTCGTGATCCCTCTTTTTTCAAGATGCTTAGGGAGTCGGTTCTGCCTACACTGAATACCTATCCGTTCATAAGGATTTGGGTGGCCGGTTGTGCCACTGGAGAAGAAGCCTATTCTTTGGCCATATTGCTCAAAGAGCTTAAAATGTTGCATAAAAGCCTTATATATGCTACAGATCTCAATCCGGTGGCACTAGAGTCGGCCAAACTAGGGCATATTCCATTGAAATACATGAAGCAATATAGCGAAAATTACATTGCAGCGGGAGGTACTGATGATTTTTCATCATACTATACAGCGAGTTACTATTACGTGCAGATAAACAAAGACCTATTAAAAAATATGGTGTTTAGCTTGCACAATCTGGTCTCTGATCATTCGTTCAATGAGTTTCAACTCATCCTATGCCGTAATGTTTTTATATATTTCAACTCCACTCTACAAGATAGAGTCCTGAACTTATTTGACAATAGCCTAGCCAATTTGGGCTATCTCGCGCTGGGAAGTAAGGAAACGCTTCAACTGTCTTCTATTTCCAAAAAATACAGGGCCATTTCTACTAATGCTAAAATTTGGAGGAAACATTAGTATTTTTGTCCCGCACATGTCAACACTAGATAGTATAAAAAAACCCATAGCGACAGAGCTAGATCTTTTCGAAAAAAGATTCCGAGCATCCATGAAGAGCAATGTTCCATTGCTGGATCGCATCACCTATTACATTGTAAAACGAAAGGGTAAACAAATGAGGCCCATGTTCGTTTTTTTCTCTGCAGGGATGTGCGGAGGCATTACTGATGCTACGCACAGGGGAGCGGCTTTGGTGGAACTTGTGCATACGGCTACTTTGGTACATGACGATGTAGTAGACAATTCTTATCAGCGGAGAGGTTTTTTCTCTGTCAATGCGCTTTGGAAAAATAAGGTAGCCGTATTGGTTGGCGATTTTCTGCTCAGCAAGGGGATGACACTGTCTGTGGAAAATCAGGATTTCGAATTTTTACGTATCCTAAATTCTGCAGTGACCGATATGAGTGAAGGGGAGTTGCTACAGATGGAAAAGGCGAGGCGGCTGGATATCGATGAACAGGTTTATTTTGATGTTATCCGTAAGAAGACAGCGTCACTTATCGCTTCGTGCTGCGCTAGTGGCGCAGCCTCTGCTGGAGCGGAACCCGACGTGGTGAAGACCATGCATCAGTTGGGCGAAAAGATCGGTTTGGCATTCCAGATCAAGGATGACCTGTTTGATTTCGGTACAGATGATATAGGTAAGCCAAAAGGTATTGACATCAAGGAGAAAAAAATGACGCTTCCGTTGATTTATGCGCTCAACCAAGCAGATAGAGCTACAAAAAGGCATGTCATCCAATTGGTGAAAACGCATAACAACGATAACAAGAAAATACAGGAGGTGATAGATTTCGTTCGAGATAATGGCGGACTGGATTATGCCAATCGCATGATGATTAAATACCAGGAAGAGGCCTTTGCTATATTGGGTAATTTTCCAGAGAGCGTTTATAGGACTGGTCTAGAACAGTTAATACGTTTTACGACAGAAAGAAACAAATAAAAAGATTAAAGATGTCCAACGAAATACTTTTTTTCGCGAGCTTTTTGCTTTTCATTGCAGCCATGTTGGCCATAGACTTAGGTGTTTTTAATAAGAAAGACCATGTGGTATCTTTGAAAGAAGCAGGGATAATGAGTGCCGTTTGGGTGCTTTTTGCATTAGGTTTTTTTGTGATCCTTAGATATTACGGCGATCGACTGCACGATATCAATGATTTTGCTCGATTGGCGGAGGTCACAAAGAGCCATATGCACCAGATTAAGCTAGATGCATCGGATTTTGCTGGAAGCCTGCAGATATATAAACATAATCTCTCCGTAGAATTTATCACGGGATATGTAGTAGAATATGCGCTCTCCGTAGACAATATCTTTGTGATGGTGCTTATTTTTAGCTCATTTGGTGTACCTCCTCAGTACTATCATCGCGTGCTAGTTTGGGGTATATTGGGCGCCATAGTAATGCGCTTTATATTTATATTTCTTGGTGCCGCGTTAATTGCTCGTTTTGATTGGATTCTATACGTTTTTGGGGTGTTCTTGATATATACAGGTATCAATATGTTCATCAATAGAAACAAGGAAGAAGAAATAGACCCCAAAGAACATAAGGTCGTGAAATTTGCATCTAGGTATTTTTCGGTATACCCGGATTTTGTGGGCCATAATTTTACGCATAAGGAAAATGGGAAAAAATACATTACGCCCTTGCTTTTAGTGCTCTTGGTCATCGAATTTACCGATTTGATCTTTGCAGTAGATTCCATACCGGCGATCTTTGCCGTCACGAAGGATCCCTATATTGTGTTCTTTTCCAATATTTTTGCTATTCTTGGCCTTCGGTCCATGTTCTTCCTATTGGTTGGTATCATTGATAAATTTCATTATCTTAAGGTTGGATTGGCCTTTCTGTTGGTCTTTATCGGAGGCAAGATGCTTGTCCACCATTGGCTGGAGTCTGTTGGCTTTAGCACGGCACATTCCTTATATATCATTGTTGGAATATTGGCGGTCAGCGTAATTGCATCCTTGCTCTTTCCCAAAAAGGATGAGGTAACGGCTTAGTTTGCGAAATTTTTTGTTGATTATCAGTTGAGGAAAAGATGCATGATGCCATAGACCAATCCAGCCAAAGTAGCCGAAACGGGTATGGTGAGTACCCAAGCCCACAGCAGGCTGATGGTAACGCCCCACCTTACGGCAGAGACCCTTTTTACTACGCCTACGCCAATAATGGCACCAGTAATGGTATGTGTAGTAGAGACAGGTATGCCGTAATGTTCTGTAATGCCTAACGTAATGGCCCCTGCCGTTTCCGCTCCGACACCTTCCAACGGAGTTACTTTTGTGATCTTGGATCCCATCGTTTTGACAATCTTCCATCCGCCGCTCATCGTGCCCAATGAGATAGCACTATAACAGGTAAGTGGTATCCATTCAGGCATATGGTCTGTATTGGGCAGATATCCTCCAGCTACCATTGCCACTACGATGATCCCCATTACTTTTTGGGCATCGTTGCCCCCATGCGCAAAACTAAGCGCAGCAGAAGAAACCAATTGCAGCCTTTTGAACCAGCGTTCGGCAGTTGCGGGGCGCGCATTTTTTGCCAAGTGTAGAATGATGAGGGTAATGATAATCGAAATAGTCATGCCAATGACGGGAGCTAGGACGATAAAGGATACAATCCTGAGGGTTGGCCCAAGGTTGATGGCACCAATGGCAGACTCGCCAAGTAAGAGGGCGTGTGCCATCCCAGCACCTGCAAATCCACCAATAAGCGTATGTGAAGAACTGGAGGGAATACCATAGTACCACGTGAACAGGTTCCAGCCAATTGCGGCAAGTAAGCCTGCAAAAATGACCTCTAGTGTTATGTATTGTTCCAAGACGGTCTTGGCAATGGTGTTGGCAACATTGTGTTCCGTGAAATAGAAGTAAGCTGCAAAATTGAACAACGCGGCCCACAACACGGCCTGAAATGGGGAAAGTACTTTGGTAGATACTATAGTAGCGATAGAGTTGGCAGCATCGTGGAATCCATTGATATAATCAAATGCGATGGCCAAAATTACGACCACTATCAATAATGGCATCATATGCTAGAGAGTAATAAGTAAAAAATCAAAAGTAAAAAAGCCTGACGCCCAATAGCGAAAACTATAAAGCGGCAGAACAATAAATTTTATCTAAGCGTTTTTCACCAAGATGCTTTCAAGCACATTGGCTACATCTTCGCACTTATCAGTTGCTGTTTCCAAAGTTCCCAAAACTTCCTTATGCTTGATAAGCGCAATGGCATCCGTCTCAAACTCAAACAAGTCGGCAACGGCCTTATTGTATACGATATCCGCTTTGTTTTCCACGCTGTTGATACGTACGCAGGCATCTGCTATAGCGCGCACGTTTTTGAGGTTGCGCAACTCCTGTATCCCTTTGTTTAAGGCTTCCACTGCTTCTACAATAAGTAAGGCAAGTTCCTTAATGACTGGGGTCATCTCCGTTACATGATAGAGATCCATGCGATTGGCCGAATCATAGATAAAATCGGCTACATCGTCCAATGAACTGGCTAAGGTATGTATATCTTCACGGTCAAAAGGAGTGATGAAGTTTCTGCCCAGTTCTAGGTGAATCTGATGCGTGATATCATCTCCTTTATGTTCCAGGTCTCTTACCCTTTTATAGGCTTCTTTTCTTTTGGAGGGATCCTCAATGTTGACGGCTTCATTAAGCGCATTGGCAATATCTATGAGATTAAGACTTGCTTGCTCAAAAAGAGGGAAGAATTTCTTATCCTTTGGGACAAAATACTGAAAGATGCTGTTCAGTGACATATGTTGGAAATTATGGGACAAAGGTAATACCCTAATGTTAAGTTAATGTTAACTTTCCTGCAAAGCTATAAGATTAAAGTCAAAATTTGGGCTTTGCTTTCTGTATAGTGAAAGCAAATGTAGAGCCAATTCCTTCGGTGCTTCTGACCGAAATGGTCTGTTGGTGAGCTTCGAGGATATGCTTAACGATAGCTAAGCCTAAGCCCGACCCTCCTACTTGGCGAGACCTGCTCTTTTCGGTACGGAAAAAACGCTCGAATAGGCGCGGTAAGTACCGTTCTTCGATACCCATGCCGTCATCCGTTACTTCAATCAATATCTGGTCAAAAAGTTCATAGGTTTTTATGTGCGTATATCCATCTTCTTTGCCGTATTTGATGGAATTGGAAACTAGATTGATCAGAACCTGCCTCATCTTTTCCCTGTCTGCATAAACCCAGGTGGGGCCGTGGTACTTTTCCTTGAATACAAGATGGATATGGTATTTTTTGGCTTTTAGATCTAAAGATTCCAGTACCTCCTTGATAAGAGAAGCGATATCAAATCGGGTATAGTTCATTCTTATCTCCCTGTTTTCCAGCTTAGAAATCTCGTTCAGATCGTTTATTAGGTAATTGAGGCGGTCTACGTTTTGGGAAGCCTTGTCCAAGAATTTCTGAGCGGTTTGGACGTCTTCTTCTATTAAGCCATCCTTCAAAGCTTCCAGATAACCCTGTACTGCAAATAGTGGAGTCTTAAATTCGTGTGAAATATTTGAAAGGAACTCACGACGAAATTGTTCTTGATTCTTTAGTGTATCTATCTCCGCCTTTTTCTCAATGGCCCATTCGCGTACTTCTTTCTGCAAATCGTTAATAGGGTCGTCAGAACGATGCTCGCCTATGACATTCTTCAGGTCTTTCCCCAATTTGAGGTTATGAATGAATTTGTATATGAGCAGGATGCGGCGATGCACGTATTTTTCTATCATATAATAGAAAACAAGAAAGCTCAAGGCAAATGCAATAGCAAAAGTGTACAATGCCTCTTCTAAATTGCGTTGGAAATAAAAATGCATGCAAGCCAAGCTCATGGAGACCACAAGAGCATTGATGAAAACTAACAGGCGAAATTGCATGATCTGTTTCTGTCCTTTGTTATGTTAAATATTTAGTTGGGCGATAGTGCTTACTCCGCCCGTCACTTTGTCTCCAAGCTTAACTTGAATTTCCGTACCAAGTGGAAGGAAGACGTCTACGCGCGAGCCAAATTTTATAAAACCGAATTCCTCCCCTTGTTTCACTTCCTTGCCCTCCTCTACATACCAAACGATCCGCCTGGCAAGGGCTCCCGCTATCTGTCTGAAAAGAATGGGTATGCCCCTTTCATTTTCTACGACGATAGTTGTGCGTTCATTCAATGTAGATGATTTTGGATTCCATGCCATTAGGTATTTGCCCGGATGGTATTTGAAAAAGCGAACCACGCCCTTTATCGGACTTCGGTTGCTATGCACATTTATGGGAGACATGAAAATGGATATTTGAATCCGCTTGTCATGAAAGTATTCTGTTTCCTCTGTTTCTTCTATAACCACCACCTTTCCGTCTGCTGGACTTACGATGGCCAAATCATCGGCTGTCAATTTGCGAATAGGACTCCTAAAAAACTGTACTATAGTTATAAAAAGCAGGAAGGATAAGATATAAACGGCCCATATCAAATAGCTGTTTTCAGAAAAATAAAAATGAATCAACGCATTGGCGACAAATATGAACAATACGCAAATGGCTAAAGTGCTATACCCTTCCTTGTGAAACTTCATGACCTATATTTTGCAGCAAAGATAGTCAATCGTAAGGTTATTGTTCAGTGTGGCCGGATATTTTAAGGGATCTCTCTTTTCAATCGGTAGATGTCTTTTAAATTTCGTCCTAAGCCATTGTAGTCCAGGCCATACCCAACCACAAATTCATTCTCAATCTCGAAGCCTACGTAAGCGATCTCGTCAAAATCGTGCTGTAATGCAGCAGGTTTTAGCAACAAGGTACAAACGGCCACGCTGGCAGGTTTTTCTTTCTTAACAAGCTCTATTACCTGTTTCAGCGTATTGCCGCTCTCCACAATGTCTTCCAAGATAATAACCTCCCTGTCCTGAAGGCTCATGTTTAGGCCTATCAGGTTCTTTATTTGCTCACTCTGCCGCTCACCTTGGTAGGACGCAAGCTTCACAAAAGATATTTCGCAGCCTATTTCGATTTCTTTCAACAAATCGGCTGCAAACATAAAAGAACCATTCAATACACTGATAAAAACAGGTAAACGCTTTTCGTAGGCGACGTTAATTTGAATCCCGATGAGTCGAATATTCTTTTCGATTTGGTCGTATTCAAGCAACAACTCAAATTCTTTCTTATCTATCTGTATCGTCATCTTCGTTTTTCTCTTTTTTGCCTCCGCCAAATATACGTTGGAATAGGTTTCTTTTTTCTTCAACTTCTTCGTCTATATAAATGGAGTCGATAGCCAATGAGTCTGTTTCTAAATAGGCAGGTTTGGCAGGGCGCAACGGTTCGCGGAGACTTACATTATACATCCCATAAGTATTGGTGCTGTCATAAGGAGCCAATCCTCTACGTGCCATAATACCCCCAATCAACCGATAATACGCTCCCATGTAAGGTTTTAGCTCTCCGGTATATTGGAAAGGATATAGGCCAGTTTTCGGTTTGGGCACAATACTGGTCAGGTAAATACTTTCGCCCAAATTGAGCTCAGAAGCGCTTTTTCCAAAATAATACCTAGAAGCTTCCCCTATTCCATATACGTTTCTACCCCATTCTATGATGTTTAGGTAGACTTCAAACATACGTTCCTTGCTGGATACCCTGTTGTTTTCTATAAGCCATACCATCAATATTTCCTCTATTTTCCTAGCCAAGGTTTTTTCACGACCGAGGTAAACGTTTTTTACCAATTGCATGGATATTGTACTCCCTCCTCTTTTAAACGACTTCACCTTGATGTTCGTGGCGATGGAATTTCGAATAGCTTCGTTTACGAAGCCTTTGTGGCTAAAGAAAGAAGGGTCTTCTGCTGTAAGTATAGCGTTTTTTAAGTAGGGAGAAATCTGATCAATAGGGGTGAAGTTGGGGTTTTCCGTGCTCACTAGGATATTTCGCATAGGTTTTCCGTACTCATATGGCGTATATACGAAAGGAGCGTTTATCTTGGATAAATTTGTCTTGCCCCAAGAGTTGATCTTGAAATCTTTTTTGTCCAAGGAAGAATATAGCTTGACACTATCGGGCATATTCATGTCTATCGCAAAGTCAAGAGTATATTTGAGCTTGCCTGCCACGCGTATACCTTCCAGGTTGTCAAAAAGGCCGTGAGGGAGTGCGTCAAAAAAATCCTGGGCGGATTGTTCCGGCATTCTTAACCCCAGCTGGACCTTCTTGCTGCTGTCAAGTGTTAATTTCGCATATGGATGCGCCATCATGTTCTTTAGGTGAAATGTTGACTTGTCTTTCAGCTCTATATAGTTTTTGCCTATGGATAAAATTGCCTCGATGTGTGCGTTGTCTACGGTAACGGGCTCTTCATTAATGCGCCAGTGGTGTATAGAAAGATTGCTGACGCCGCCACCACCGACAATTTCCAGGTTATCACCTTGCCTAAAAGATACCTGATCCAAGTTGGCAGACAGTGTGTCGAAGCGTAGGGTAAGACCATATTTTTTCTTTATAACAGGCAGTTCTATAGGCTGATTTTCTGCAAATAGCTTGATGTTGAAGTGCTTGTTCCCAGGGTCAACCTTGCCTGTTAAGTGCCATAGTGCTTCTTTCGCGTTTAGCCAGATAGTGCTTTGCAAATTCCCATTTCTTATCGTTGCCTCTGGGACGGTGAGCCGTTGGTTAAGGCTGTCATCGCGGTAGGACCAAATAAGGTTGCTCAGCTCCATATTGTCGGGTATCTTGTAAAGCACACTGTTTATAATGCCGTCGGCAAGCTGGGCAAGGTTGGTGGATGTGTTTTTGTCTATGAGATCTTTTTCTTTGTCCTGTTTGCGGAACAGAAAGTCATAGTTGCTAGTGGTGTCTCTTTTCACAAACTGTAGATGAATATCCGCTGTTTGTACTTCCGAGACCTGTATCTCTCCTTTTAGTAGAGGCCAAAACTTCACGCTTACCGCCAAAGTATTCATGGTCAAAAGGGTGTCGCGTTGTTGAGGAACCAAGGAGATGTTTGATAAATAGACGGTTTTGAAACCAGAAAAACCATATTTGCCTGTCTGAAAATCTATTTCATAATCTTCAAGCAATTTGGCTTTTGTCTTAGCGATGGCATGCTTAAGCAAATCGTCTCTTTTTTTGTAAATAACGAATAGCGCAATGAGCGCCACTAAAAAAAATGCACCAATGATATAGGCAGCCACTTTCAGGTGCCTATGTTGCAACTTGATTTTTTTTATATCAAACATGTGTATTGCAGAATAGGAGACAATGTCTCTGGCACATAAGCAAGATTTGAGCCAAATATTGCGTTCTGTTGCCTTTGTTGACCATACTTGCGCCCATCCATTTGTTGATTTTATGTAGAATAAGCGGCAAAGATCATTATTATGGCGTAAGGATCAAATTAATAGCCGATGATTTAGTAAATTTGTATTCTTCAAAAAAAGACGGAATTTAAAGGATATGATTACGAGAGAACAGGTGCTAGTGGCGTTGAGCAATGTGGAAGATCCGGATTTCAAGAAAGATCTGGTCACCTTAAACATGATTAGGGATATAGAAATTACGCCAAATCGCTTGCGGTTCAGTGTCGTGTTGACAACTCCAGCTTGCCCTATGAAAGATCATATTGAACATGCTTGTAGAAATGCCATTAGCTATTTTGTAGACAAAGATATTGAAGTAGATATCCATATGACTTCGAAAGTGACCGCTTTGCCGGAGCAGGCGCAACTGGCGGACATAAAGAATATCATCCTGGTAGCTTCAGGAAAAGGAGGAGTGGGTAAGTCTACCGTAGCTGCCAACCTGGCACTTTCACTGGCGGAAAAGGGCGCAAAGGTGGGCTTGCTGGACGCAGATATATATGGGCCATCACAACCGCTGATGTTTGGCGTAGAAGGTGCCAGGCCACAAGCCTCGCAAACACCAGACGGGAAAACACGTATTCAGCCTATTGAACGATTTGGTATTAAACTGCTCTCAATAGGTTTCTTTACAGATCCTAGGCAGCCTGTGCCATGGCGGGGCCCAATGGTAAGCGCTGCGATCAAGCAGCTTTTTAGCGATGCGGATTGGGGAGAGCTGGACTATCTGGTAGTGGACCTCCCTCCAGGCACTGGCGATATCCATATAACAGTGGCGCAAAACTATCCCATCACTGGTGCTGTGATTGTGACTACGCCGCAGCAAGTGGCCTTGGCCGATGCAATCAAGGGGATGGGCATGTTTATGATGAATAACATTGATATTCCCATACTTGGCATAGTGGAAAACATGGCCTATTTCACTCCTGCAGAATTGCCCGAAAGCAAATATTATATCTTCGGAAAAGACGGAGGGAAGCGCTTGGCAAAGGATTTTGACCTTCCCTTTCTCGGAGAAGTGCCTCTAGTGAAAAGCATGAGCGATGCAGGGGATAATGGGTTCCCTATTGTATTGGATGAAGATTCTCCAATTGCTGGGGTATTTGCAACCATTGCTGAACGTATGGCGCAACAGGTCTCGCTGCTGCATGTAAGGGAAAAGGAGAACGTTTGATTTGTGCTGCATTTATTTTGATAAAAAATAAGTATCTTTACAGTTTAAAATAACCAGATTATGGGAGCGAGTTTAAAAGAAAAAGTGGAGCAGGCATTGGATACGATGAGGCCGTATTTGGAAGCAGACGGAGGGAACGTGTCAATCGAGGAGATTACTCCAGATAATGTAGTGAAGCTTCGTCTGTTGGGTTCTTGTGCTTCCTGCTCAATGAGCATTATGACTTTCAAGGCGGGGTTGGAGCAGGCAATAAAAAAGGCTGTTCCAGAAATTAGCAGCGTGGAGGCGATCAATATTACAGATATAAAAGATGCGAATGCTATTAGCCCCAATGCTTTGGGCTAGAAAATTTAAGATTGAGCTATGTGCGTAGGGCAATTAACATATTTTAACGAAATTAAGCCCTTGATATTTTATAGCTTTACAACTTGATGATGAGATATTTTTCGTTTCTGATATTTGTGATGTTTTTTGCTGGTATAACAGAAGTTTCATCCCAGCAATTATCTAAAGAGAAGAAGTTGGTACAATTTAGTGGCATGATACGCAATGCTACAACAGGAGAGGTAGTGCCTTACGTGACCTTAGTAAACCTTTCGCATCTTGAGGAAATCCATAACGCAAACCATCAAGGGTTCTTCTCTTTTGCGGCCAATGTAGGCGACACTATTCGTTTGAGTGCCGTGGGCTATGAAAGAGTCGTTTTTGTGGTGCCACAGGCCGACGGGTTCAATGTGACCACCAAAATAGAGATGTCTCCACATATCGTAGACTTGCCCGTGGTGGACATTTATCCATGGGCCAGCGTTGAAGAATTTACGTATGATTTTATGAATTTGCAAATCGCTGACGACGATTATCTTATTGCTCAGCGTAATCTCAGTTATGAAAGCATAATGGCTCTAAAGGAAAACACGCCTATGGATGCTACAGAGATGCAAAACTGGAGTTATAATGCAAGACATCATAATATGTCTATCAAGAACATTAACCAGCGCATGGCCAACCCCTTACTCAACCCTTTTGCCTGGGGGTCTTTGATTCAACAAATAAGCAAAGGAAAGGCTAGCAGCCAGAAAAAATAAAACCCGACTCCCCGTTTATTAATAGCGTAAGCCGGGTTAATCCCTTTCGTTGATATTCAAAATTGCCTAACTATCCTTCAATCCAGGTGATTTTCTCACTAATAGGTGTACGCACACTTTCCCTTTCTGCTTCGCTGTGATAGCCCATATAAAATAATCCTAAGCATTGTTGGTTCTCTTTGAGATTGAGGAACTCGCTTAGTTGGGTGGCAGAACTAGGGCTACTCCAATAGCTGCCGATGCCCTTTGCCGCTGCTGCCAACCAGATATTCTGGACAGCACACGATACGGCTGCTAGTTCCTCCCATTCCGGAACCTTACCACTATAGTTTACAACAATGGCTAAAACAGCACTGGATTGTGTGACCTTTTCGTAGGTTACATCGTATTTCTTCTGAACGAAAAGTTCGTTATCTACGCTATCCTTATAGATCTCGGCAAGTTTCTCGGCCAAGCGAACCAGCCCTTGCTTTCTAAATACGGTAAAGCGCCATGGCTCTGTGCGCTTATGCGTCGGGGCATCATTTGCACATTCCAACAAGGTAATGAGTGTATCCTTGGAGATCTCTTGATCAGAGTAGCTTGCAGGAAAGATGCTCCTTCTATATTTTATATTGTGAATTACGGTTTCCGCTGTTGTATCTTCCTTCATTATGATTTGCAACTATTAAATCTTATTAAACGAGCCAATTACTTATACGCTACAGCCGCTAGCTTGGCGGTAGGACCGTTTAATTTTAGATAATCCGCTAAGACGTTTAAACTTTCATCCCTTATGAAGTCATCATCGGTACGAGGGATAGCCTCTCCCTTTTTCAAAGGAGGTAATCCCCTAAGAGCGCGTTGCGCATTTGCGCGCGCTAGATTCTTCGCTTCTAAATCATCCCTCTCTTCTTTCAACGTCTTTTCCTCTAGAGAAACGGAAGACTCTTCCTGGCGTTTATTTAAAAGTGCAATGTCTTCCAGCAGGTATTTGTATTCGGGAGAAGACTCCATCCGCGCCTTATGCTCTTTCTCTAGTTCTGTCTTGATCTTCGAAAGATCTGCCCAAGGAGTATAATTTGAAGTTTTTATCTGATCCCAAGGCAAGGCTGCCTTTTCCGAACTCTCGCCAAACTTATCCACTGGATAAATCGAAGGGAAAGTGATGTCGGGCATCACTCCTTTATGTTGTGTACTACTGCCATTTACTCGATAAAACTTATAGGTAGTGAAATTGATCTGCCCAAATTGGGGGGCACCTTCTGGGGCTACCTCCTCAGAGATGTTTTCTCCATCATTTTTTGCCTTGAGGAGCAAACGATCGGTACGGCTGATAAACTGGTCCATCGGAACAGCACTCTGTACGGTTCCTTTTCCGTAAGACTGTGAGCCCAAAATGATGCCTCTGCCGTAATCTTGGATAGCTCCTGCAAATATCTCGGAAGCCGATGCGCTCGTGCGGTCTATTAGCACGCCTAAGGGACCATTCCAAGCGATGGAAGGGTCTTCATCACTGTTTACCTCAATGCGGTTCTGTGGGTCGCGTACTTGTACCACGGGGCCTTCTTTTATGAAAAGTCCCGTTAGTTCCACTGCTTCTATAAGTGAGCCCCCTCCATTGCCTCTTAAGTCAAGCAAAACGGCATCTACATGTTGGGTCTTCAAGGTGTCGAGAATAAGCCTCACGTCTCGCGTAGTACTTTTATAATTGGGGTCTCCCTTACGCATGGCGTTAAAGTCCAAATAGAAAGCAGGCACCGTTATAATGCCTATTTTATAGGTGGTACCGTCCGATCCCTTCACTTCTTTAAGCAGTTTCTTTGCAGACTGTTCCTCGTTGATGATTTTGTCTCTTACAAGGGTGATGATTTTTGGCGTGGAAGTTAGTTGTTGGCCAGCTGGAATTACCTTTAAGCGAACGGTCGTCCCTTTAGGTCCCTTGATCTTTGATACAACACTTTGGAGGCGCCAACCTATGACATCCACAAACTCACCATCCGCACCCTGGGCTACAGCTACTATGCGGTCATCAGGCTTCAGGGTTTTGTCCCTAAACGCTGGACCGCCCGGAACGACGCTCACGATCTTTACAACTTCATTCTCTACCCCTAAAAGAGCACCTATTCCCTCGAAAGAGCGAGACATGTTTTCGTTGAAACGCTGGGCCTCATCGGGTATAAAATAGTTGGTGTGTGGATCTACCGCTCCAGTAAAGGCATTCATCATATATTGAAAAGCGTCGTTACTATTCGATTTTTTTTCCTGGTTGATAAGGTCCTGATAACGCTGCTTTAAGGTGGTGATCTGTTTCGCTTCTTCGCCCTCCTTACCAGTACTGCTAAGTTTCAAATTTAACCTGTCGTACTTAACGCGCTTGGTCCATGCATCTTGTGCCTCCTTCTCACTAGCAAACCAGTTTTCGTTTTCCCTGTTGTAGATGAATCGTTCATCTTTGGTGAAATCAAATTGTTTGTCTATCTGTGAGAGTGCATAGCTAAGATTTTCTATATATCTATTGCGGTATATATTGTAGATATAGAACATGGAAGATAAATCTCCGTTCTGTATATCGCCCAGCATGGTGTGGCGAAATTTTTCGAAACTATCAATATCGCTTTTCAGAAAATAATTTTTGCCCGCATCCAGTGATTCGATGTAGTTGTCGAACACCACGTTTGACAACGAATCATTGAAAGGAACTTTCTTATAATGTGCTTTTTGTAAAAGTACCGACAGGTCTTTTGCAATGATACCTTGTTTGGCACTTGGTTTTAGTGCATTATTTCCCTCGTCGTTTAAATTCACACGTGGGCTGGCACTACATGCTACGGTAGTAACAACAAACAAGGCCAAAAACAAATTTTTTAACATCTTTTGAATTGCTTTATAATCCATTTATTTCTTTGTAATTCAATTTAGCTTTCTTAGCGCTAAAGCGAGTAAAAGTATCAAAAAAACAACCAATAATTAAACCTCAGATACAACAATTGACATTTAGTTGGGTAAAGGCGCCTTTTTTCACATTTTTTAACATTTAGCGCTGCTAAGATGGCGTGGGTAAGTTCCTATGGCTAAAGCCTGTCGGGCCACTTTTGTGCAATAAGTGTGGAGTTTTGTAGAAGCGCTTGTGCAAGTTCTTGTTTTGCATAGCGCAAGAGGTCTTGTTTCAATAAATAGTGTGTGCTGATGCATTTTTTTGCGTTTCCATAGTCGCCAACCGCCATGTATGCTTTGCACAAGCCATCATTGATTTTTAAAAGAAGTTCCTGGTCTTTGCTCTGCAAGGCAAAACCTTCGGCAGCTTTATAATCGGTGATGGCGAGAGCGTATTCTGCGATTTGATTTTTAACGGCAGCCAATTGATAGAGGCTGGTGGCTAGGCCCGAATAGTGATTTCTTAAGGAAGCTATCTCAACGGCCTGTAGGTAAAACCACCTGGATTCGGTAAATTTTTTCTCTTCCAAATAGAATGAGGCAAGATTTTGAAATGCTTCTATCCTGCCTGCATCGTTTTTTGCACGTCTATATAGAGGTATTATTTTCTTGATAACATCGTTCTGAGCCTCTGAGATACGGTTATTTTTTGCCTTGATCTGTGCCAGATGGGATAGGGCTTCGGCTTGCATGTTCAGATCCCTGTCTTTATCGGCCATTTTTGCCACTTGTTCAAAATAGCCTGTAGCTTCAGGATAGGCGGCAGTATGTTGATATACGAAAGCAATGTTTCTTATAATGATTTTTTGGGCTACTCGATCCTCCAGCAATTCTTTTTCTTGCAGGGCCTTATGAAAGAGAGCGACAGCTTCGTGGTATTTTGACTCTTGGGCATAGTGCATGGCGAGCCGATTCTGAAGGTCGCTCATAGCACGGCGATTTTCCAGCTTCTGATAAAAACCGATAGAAGCTATTAAGGATTTTTCAGTGCTATTTTCAGCCTTTAGGCTGTCTCTCTCTGAAAATAAGGAAGACATAGCCACAATTGGGCTATCTCCACATTCGGAAAGATGACGATATAAATCTTGTTTTTTGAAGTGATTTATAAGGATTTCAGCGTCATTTTTCATGACAGCATAACGGTCTTCAAGTAATTGTTCGTCTGTTTTTCGCGGAGGAAGATGATAAGGGACGGGGCCGATGCCACGAAAGGATTCTCGCCTTAAAGCTATAGAATCAGTAGGTTTGTCCATATAGAGTTCTTGCTCAGGTTCCTGGGCGCAAGCTGCATTTGCAAAACCTAACAGGATGAGAACAGCAGTGATCGCTCCCTTAAATTTTCCATGAAGTGCTTTTATTAGCATATATGAAATCCTTACTGTAATTCTTCACTAAATGTAAGGCAGCAATACCAGTGTTGCGGCCATACATTGTTCAAATATAAGCAATAGATGTGAATAACAACAATCGGTCACCACATTATGCGACGGATCCATTGTTGAGAAATACGGATTTTTCTGTCTTTCAAATAGAGGCACTGTTCCAAAAAATGCTATAAAACTTGGCTTTATTCGTTGTGTTATAGAACAAATTTGGTTAGATTTGCTAATAGATGAATACCAATGTACCATTAGCTGAACGGATGCGTCCTTCCTCGATAAGCGATTACGCGGGGCAGCAACATCTAATAGGACCAAACTCCGTTTTGAGAAAAGCAATAGATAGTGGCGCACTTCCTTCGATGATATTATGGGGTCCGCCTGGGGTGGGCAAAACCACCTTGGCGCATATTATATCCCAGCAATTGAACCGCCCTTTCTTTAGCCTTAGTGCCATTAGCTCTGGCGTGAAGGATATCAGGGATGTATTGGAAAGTGCCCAGCGAAGCAAGGATGCATTTTCGGAGCAGCCCATACTTTTTATCGACGAAATTCACCGTTTTTCCAAATCACAACAAGACTCCCTGCTTGGGGCCGTAGAACGAGGCCTAGTCACCTTAATAGGAGCTACGACAGAAAACCCCTCCTTCGAGGTTATTTCTGCCTTGCTATCTCGCTGCCAGGTGTACGTCCTGAAGCCATTGGACGAAAAGGATTTGCAAGGGCTGATGGAAAAGGCCTTGCGAGAAGATGAGTTGCTGAAAGAAAGGCGAGTAGAAATAAAAGAGCACGAAGCCTTGCTGCGAATTTCGGGAGGCGATGCCAGAAAGTTGTTGAATGTGTTGGAATTGGTCATCAATGCCCTGCCGAAAGATACCAAGGATATTACAAATGATTTTGTATTGCAACAAGTGCAGCAGAACATGGCGCTCTATGATAAAACAGGAGAGCAACATTATGATATTATATCGGCATTCATCAAATCGATAAGGGGAAGTGATCCCAATGCAGCTGTCTATTGGTTGGCAAGAATGATAGAAGGGGGAGAAGACCCCTCTTTTATTGCGCGAAGGTTGCTTATATTAGCTTCAGAAGATATCGGTAATGCCAATCCCAATGCCTTGTTGTTGGCGAATAATTGTTTTCAGGCTGTCAATGTGATAGGCTGGCCCGAGTCGCGTATCATCCTTTCCCAAACGGTGACCTATTTGGCATCTTCTCCCAAGAGCAATGCTTCCTATGAAGCGATAGGCAAAGCACAGGCCTTAGTGAAGCAAACCGGGGACTTGCCAGTACCGCTTCACCTCAGGAATGCCCCCACAAAGCTGATGAAAAACCTGAATTATGGACAGGACTATAAATATGCACATGCCTATGAAGGGAACTTTGTAACGCAGGAGTTCCTGCCAGAAGCAATTAGCGGGCATAAACTCTATGACCCTGGGCAAAATGCGGCAGAACAAAAGCACAGAGAGCGTTTGCGGAGCCTGTGGAATAAAAAATATGGCTATTGATATTCTTGTGGATTATATGTTTTTGTGAATTTCCTCTTTAAAACTCCCAACGGAAAAGGAGAAAACGCATTTATATTGCTTGCTAAGAGGAATTTGCCTAAGTTTGCTTGTCACTATTAAGTACTATAACAATAGGCAGTGTCGAATGCTCAATTGGTGCCACCTTAATCCGCCAAACTATGTTGTTCACTTTTTTGCATCATCAATGGATACAATTTTGGAGATCCAGAAATAAGGGAGTAGGCCTTGCTTCGCAAATTATCCTTGGACTGTTTATGGCATACCTGCTGCTAATAGCGCTCTTCTTGGGCTATGCGTTGCCTGACATCCTAGCAAGAGCATTCGGTGGGCAATCTGCCCTTAGGAGCTTCAATGGGCTGCTGCTGTATTATTTCGCTATAGATCTCATCCTACGCTTGCAACTACAGGAGTTGCCTACATTGAGCATTGTCCCCTATCTGCATCTTCGCATAAAAAAAGCTACCATTGTCCAGTTTTTGAATATCAAGGCGCTGTTTTCTTTTTTTAATCTCTGGCCGCTTATCTTGTTTTTTCCTTTCTGTGTCTCTGTGGTGTATAGTGATCTTGGAACGATGCCGATGATTGCTTATATGGTAACGTTACTATCCTTGATATTTTTTAATAACTACCTCGCCTTGTACCTTAAGCGTCAGGGTACAGCCAATTCTGGTTATCTCATCGGTGGTTTTGCCTCTATTGTGGCCATAATGCTGTGCGATTATTACGGCCTTTTTTCCTTAATGTCTCTTTCCGATGGTCTTTTCCGCTTATTGGCCAATAGGCCTTATTTATGTGTTTCTTTCGTTCTTGCCGCGGCATGTGTTTTCTGGTGGAACAGTCGTTACATAACGGACAATCTTTACGAGGAAGAAATGAGCGGTTCCGAAAAGGAAAAATCAAGCACAGATATGCCTTTTTTTGATCGCTTTGGACAGGTAGGCGACCTTGCGGCATTGGAGTTGAAGCTCATTTTACGGCATAAGCGCTCGAGATCCACCGTGATGACGGGATTGATTTTTATGGCATATGGATTTATATTTTACAAGAAAGAGGCATTGGCTTCCGATTCTTTTGGGCTGATGCTTTTTGCCGCCTTGTTCATGACGGGTACCCTAATCCTCTTTTATGGGCAGTTTATGTTTGCCTGGCAAAGTGCTCACTTCGATGGACTTTTGGTAAATAGACTTTCTATTGAAAGTTTCCTAAAGGCGAAGCTTTTGCTATTCACCATTTATACAATCGCTGTTACGGCTATCATTAGTTTATATGGGCTCATCAGCTGGAAAATATTACTTATACAGCTCGTTGCTGCACTTTATAATATTGGTTTTGGGTCGATCGTTGTGCTCTATATGGCCACTTTTAACTATAAAAGGCTTGATTTAAGTTCATCATCTGCCATGAATTGGCAGGGAGTGGGTGCCTCCCAATGGTTGATGATGTTGCCTTACCTGCTCATTCCTTACTTTATCTACGTTCCTTTCAAAATCTTTGGCAATGGCTATTGGGCATTGCTGGCTTTGGGAATTTTTGGCGCCTTGATGTGGTTGATGCGGAACTTTTGGTTGGGCTTTCTGGTCAAGGCATTTGAAAAGAAGCGATATAAGATAGCCGAAGGGTTTAGGGAATAAAAAAAATATAATGATTATAGAAGTACAGCATCTTAAGAAGATATATGGCAGTCGCACCGTAGTGGACATCGAACACCTAGGCATTGAAGCCGGGGAGACCATCGGATTGGTAGGCAATAATGGCGCAGGGAAGACAACTTTCTTCCGTATGCTGCTCAACCTAATCCGTCCCGATTTCGGTCTTGTTCTGAGCAAGGGCATGGATGTTTCCAAATCGGATGATTGGAAGCAATATACGGCGTCTTATCTAGACGAGGGGTTTTTAATAGATTACCTTACGCCAGAAGAGTATTTCTTTTTCATCGGGGGGTTGTCTGGTTACACCAAGGCCGAAACGCTACATAAATTAGAGGCCTTTAAGGATTTTTTTAATGGCGAGATATTGAAAAGTGGCAAATATATTCGTGATTTTTCCAAAGGAAATCAAAACAAAGTGGGAATTGCAGCGGCGCTATTACAGCAGCCAGAGATATTGGTATTGGACGAGCCTTTTGCCAATCTAGATCCTACCACGCAAATAAGGTTAAAAAATCTGTTGAAAGAATGGAGTAGCAAGGGGCTCACCTCATTGATCTCTAGTCATGACCTTAACCATGTTACCGAGGTATGTCAGCGCATTATCCTGTTGGAGAAAGGGCAAGTAATTCGTTCCATTGAAACCAATGAAGGCACTTTGGAGGAGCTAAAAGGCTATTTTGGCGAGGATTGAGGGCGTTAAAGAATATGCAATTTCTCGCACGCTTTCTCTGCTGCCAGTTTTTCCGCATTTTTCTTGTTGTAGTCCCTTCCAGAACCTTCTATTTGCCCATCAATGAGTACATTAATGGTAAATAGTTTGGAGCTTTCTCCTTCTGCATTTTCTACTTGTTCGAAAGAGATAGATTTGTTCTCAGACTGGCACCACTCTATTAACCTACTTTTGAAATTGGTCTCCGTTCGTTCCAACAGGTGAATATCGATGTGATTTTTGATAATTCTGTTGAGTACAAAGCTTTTGGTTTTCGTGTATCCTTTATCCAGATAGATGGCACCGATGAGCGCCTCGAAAGCATCTCCCAGAAGGGAAGGCGATTTTCCGTAGTGGCTAACCATTTTTGGGTCATAGCGCAGCAGCTCGTTAAAGCCCAGTTTGAGGGCGAGCTGATTGAGGCTAGCCCTGCTGACAATCTTTGACCGCATTTCAGTAAGAAACCCCTCACCCTTATAGGGATAAAGTTTAAAAAGTTGCTCTGCAACGATCACACCCAATACCGCATCACCCAGAAATTCTAAGCGCTCATTGCTGTTTTTTGCTCCTTTTTTTATGGTTACGGCAACAGATTTATGCCTGAAAGCCATGGAATATAGGTGCACATTGCCGGGAACGAAACCTAAAAGGTTTTTCAGTGCCCTTACAAATTTGCGATTGGGAGACACATAGAGTTTATATACATTTGAAATAAACATCTTTAGAAAGTAGGCTGTTAGACGGAAGGAAGCATTGTGTCTCTCGCAGAGAGCATATTGCTATGAACGCAGTGTTTCATAGCAATATGTTGGATGTTTCTTGCATTATTCTTCGTATTTTTTGAATACGACAGAAGCATTGTGACCGCCAAAGCCAAAAGTGTTGCTCATTGCGTATTGTACCTTGCGTTGCTGAGCTTTGTTAAACGTGAAATTGAGCTTCGGATCCAATTGCGGGTCGTCCGTGAAATGATTGATTGTCGGAGGAACCGTATCGTTCTTGATTGCCAAAATGGAGGCTATAGACTCTACCGCTCCCGCTGCACCAAGCAAATGCCCTGTCATAGATTTTGTGCTGCTTATGTTCAATTCATAAGCATGAGAGCCAAACAAATCCAATATAGCTTTAGACTCGCTTATGTCGCCCAATGGGGTCGAGGTACCATGTACGTTGATGTAATCGATATCATCAACGGATAGGTTAGCATCTTTCAGCGCGTTGGTCATGACCAATTTGGCACCTAAACCTTCTGGATGGGGTGCGGTAATGTGATTGGCATCGGCACTCATGCCACCGCCAACTATTTCTGCATAAATCTTGGCTCCCCGTGCCTTAGCATGCTCTAGGCTCTCTAAGATAATGGTACCGGAACCCTCGCCTGCCACGAAACCATCCCTGTCCTTGTCGAAAGGACGCGAAGCGGTGGCTGGGTCGTCATTACGGGTAGATAAAGCGTGCATGGCGTTGAATCCGCCAATTCCTGCTTCATTGATAATAGCTTCAGATCCGCCGCTGATAATAACGTCTGCAAATCCGGTACGGATATACTGGCAAGCATCAATTAATGCATTGGTAGACGAAGCGCAAGCAGAAACCGTGGAAAAATTGGGACCGCGCAACCCATATTTGATGGAAATATGACCGGGAGCAATGTCCAGAATCATCTTGGGAATGAAAAATGGGTTGAAACGGGGGGTACCATCCCCATTTGCAAAATTGGAAACCTCGTCCAAAAACGTCTTCAAACCGCCTATGCCAGAACCCCATATCACGCCTATCCTCTGGGTATCCAAGTGTTGGAAGTCCAGGCCTGAATCGAGAACGGCTTCGTGAGTAGAAGCCATGGCATAATGAACAAATGGATCTACCTTTCTCGCTTCTTTTCGATCCATAAAATCAGTAGGGTCGAAATCCTTTACCTCACAGGCAAATTTTGTCTTAAACTTTTCAGCATCAAAATGCGTGATAGGAGCAGCTCCGCTTACTCCATTGACCAACCCATCCCAAAATTTTGGAACGGTGTTCCCAATAGGAGTAAGCGCACCTAATCCTGTTACAACTACTCTTTTAAGCTCCATTTATCCGATTTGGCCTAATTAAATTAGTTATTAACGTTTTTTTCCAGGTAAGCAACTGCTTGCCCTACAGTGCTGATAGTTTCAGCCTGGTCGTCAGGGATAGCTACGTTGAATTCCTTTTCAAATTCCATGATCAACTCTACGGTATCCAAAGAATCTGCGCCTAAATCATTGGTGAAAGAAGCCTCCGGTGTAACTTCGTTTTCGTCAACACCTAATTTTTCAACGATAATTGCTTTTACTCTTGAAGCGATATCAGACATGATTTTTATGGTTTTATGTTTAATAAATCAGTGCAAAGAAAAATAAAATTCAGTAAATATCAAATCTTTTTGATTTAAGCCGCTTTTTTATTCGCTCATCATCAAATTGTTCCTCTAGTGTTTCTTGGCAAAGAAGTCCTTTTTGGATAACGCTGGTTTGTACTTTGACCTGATACCTGTTTCGGTCTCGGGTTTAAATAATTATTAATATTGCTTTATTTTTTTAAGCCAAATTTTTTGTGCTAATTTTGTTTTGCATATTAAGTTGTACCTAAGTGAGTAAAATTACATTAAAATTTGACCTCGACTTCGATTTTAGGTTGGTGGCGATTACTTGCCCGATGCGGGATTACAGAGTCGTACATTTTATAAATGGATGCCTAGATCTGGGATTTGTACGCGTGGCGCTAGACGAAGAGCATCGGCTGGAATTGGGCTCCAAAGGCGCTACTTTGGTCTTCAGCAAATTTAAGTACTACGATCCAGAACTCGATATGGAATATTACCTCTTGGCAAATAAGGGATATGAAGGGGGGTACCTTGTGCCTGAGATGAAAGGGACAGATTATTTTTTCTTGGTCAAGAATGCTTTTGATGAAGAGCTGCTTAATAAGCAGATAGATTACATGAAGAAAATACCTCATATTATAGCAGTAGCCAAAATAGACCCATATAAGTTGAAATCAAAAGAAAATTTACTATTTTAGCGCAAAATAAGGCAAAGTGTAAAATGTACACTGATTGGTTTATTTCCAGGTAATTGGACATGATGAACCTTCAAAAATAGTTATAATCAAAACCGAAAAAGATAGTTTAAACAATAAAAACAACAACTGAGATGAATAAAGTTCAAAAGAGAACTAAAATTGTAGCGACATTGGGACCGGCCTCAGCGCCTAAGGAGATACTTACTAGTCTTATTGAAAAGGGAGTGGATGTTTGCCGGCTTAATTTTTCTCATGGAAGCCAAGAAGATCATTTGAAAGTGATTCATACCATACGGGAAATAAATGAGGAGTATAGCCTTAATATAGGGATTTTGGCCGACTTGCAAGGCCCGAAAATCCGCATAGGAAAGATGAAAGAAGGTGGCGCATTGTTGCAAAACGGACATATCTTGGAAATTACTACGCACGAGCTTATTGGTGATGAAAATAAGATCTACATTACTTATCAGACTTTCCCTAAGGATGTGACCAAGGGAGAGATCATCCTGCTGGATGACGGTAAGCTCCAATTGGAAGTATTAGACACAAACCGGTTAGATACGGTGACGTGCAGGGTGATTCATGGAGGTATACTGACGAGCAGGAAGGGAGTTAATCTGCCCAACACGAAGGTATCTATCCCTAGCCTTACTGAAGAGGATCTTTCCAATCTGAATTTCGTGCTCGATTCAGATGTAGAATGGATAGGCATGTCGTTTGTACGTACAGCAGATGATATATATGAATTGAAGAAAATCATTGCTGAAAGGGGCAAGGATGCCCGGGTTATAGCCAAAATAGAAAAGCCAGAAGCTATACAGAATATCGACTCGATTATAGAAGCTACCGATGGTATCATGGTGGCTCGTGGCGATCTTGGGGTGGAGATTCCAATGGAACAAGTTCCCGTGTTGCAGAAGTTGATAGTAAAGAAATGCCGTGACGCTGCCAAGCCAGTGATCATTGCGACCCAGATGCTAGAAAGCATGATCACCACACCCAGACCTACGCGTGCAGAGGTGAATGATGTGGCCAATTCCGTATTGGATGGTGCCGATGCAGTGATGTTGAGCGGCGAGACCTCGGTGGGCGAGTTCCCTGAAATCGTAATAGAAACGATGACCAAAATCGTGAAAAATATCGAAGAGTCCTCCTATCCTTATTTCTCAGCAAGAAAGCCGGGAACAAACCCTGAGACATCGATTCCCGATTCGATATGTGCTTCTTCAGTATACTTGGCGCAACAGGTCAACGCAAAAGCTATTGTAGCTATGACCTCCTCGGGATATACTGCTTTTGAAATAGCGAGCCACAGGCCCAATGCGGATATTCATACTTTTACAAGCAATAAGGCCCTGCTAAACACATTGAGCTTGTTGTGGGGCGTGAAAGGCTTCTTCTACGACGGAGAAGAGAGCACGGATGCTTCCATTGCCGATATCAATGGGCAGCTCAAGGACAAGGGGCTGATTGCTTCGGGCGAGCTTGTCGTCAACACCGCTTCTATCCCTATTGCAGAAAAGGGTAGAACAAACATGATCAAGGTGTCAGTAATCAAATAGCGGCAACAACAACGGTGTAAGGTATAAGGTGTTATGATTTTTCATTACATCCCTATATCTTACACTTTTATATCCTTAATATAATCCTCTTGCACCTTTACTTCTCTAATAAAAACCTGGGCAATCCCAGCTTTACGCTAATGCGGTATACTGCATTGATGAGCCCTACATGGCTGTAGGCCTGAGGAAAGTTTCCCCATTGCGAGCCGTCGTCTTCATCTATATCTTCACTGAACAATAACAGGTCGTTTGCATAAGTAAGAAGATGTTCAAACGTTTTTACGGCATCATCTAGCCTACCTACACATGCCAATGCTTCAACATACCAAAAGGCACATATAAGGAAGGTACTTTTCGGCTTTCCAAAATCATCCGCGTGCAGGTATCGGTAAAATAGACCCTTTTCGGTTTTTAATTCCTTTTCTAGCGCTTTCAAGTGGTTTTTTGCCTTTTCGGAATTTGGATCCAAGTAATTCATGATAATAAGCTGTAGCGTGCTGGCATCGAGATGAGGACTTCCTACCGCGTGTGTATAAACTTTGCGTTCTGGATCATAGCAAGACTCAATATGTCCTACAGCCTTTTCAAGAATTACTCCTGCCCTGGTAACCAATTGTGGTGCGTCCAGGGTTTTCGCTATGCGCATGGCTGCCTTTGCTCCAGCCCATTGAAACAAGTTGGTATAACAGTGATAGTTGGCAAAATTTCTAAACTCCCATATACCGGCATCTTTTTCGTCTATGGTAGCTTCCATTTTGGCTATGATCGCCTCTAGCCAATCTATGGAGCTGCTGCGCTCGCCTATGACGAAGCGGTGATCGGTATATAAAGGCAGTAAGGAGAGAAGAACCTGCCCATATACGTCGTTCTGTATATGTTCGTAAGCTTGATTGCCTATACGTACGGGTTGATTGTCCAGATAGCCTGAAAGATAGCTCAGTTCCTCCTCTATAAGTTCCTTCCTACCAGTAATGCTATATAATGGTTGAAAACGCCCTTTTTCGTTGGCCGAAATATTACCTATATAGTCGGCATAATGTTCCATCTCCTCAAACTGGCCTATATGCAACAATGTAGAAAGGACATAAAAGCTGTCCCTGATCCAACAATAACGGTAGTCCCAGTTCCTTCCGCTACCGGGATGCTCGGGCAGACTAGTGGTGCTGGCAGCGATAATGGCGCCTGTATCTTCGTATTGGTGTATTTTCAGCACTAGGGCAGAACGTATAACGGCATCTTGATAGTGGTTCGAGATGGAGGTGTGTTTGATCCATCGGCGCCAGTAGCTGGTGGTTTTCATAAGGAAGTTCTCAACGGTACCTGCTAAAGGAGCTTCTAGCGGCTGTCCATATGTCAAAACCAAATAAATGGTGTCTCGCAATAATATGGATCCCGGTTCAAAGAAATGGCTGATAGGCATGTTTGTGGTCAGGCGCATCTCGTCCTCCCCTCCCAGAAACTGTACGTGATTGCTGCCGCGATGCCTACTTTGCGCCTTTTTTCCATATTCAGTTACCGGATAACAGCGTACTCTTATTTGGGATTCTCCGCGTATGCGCTCCACTTTGCGGATGAGCATCAAAGGTTTGTAATAACGTTCATGCAAGCCAAAGCGAGGAGCGAAGTCGGTTACTCGGTATGCGCCATTGTCCGTGAAGATTTCTGTTTGCAGAACATTGGTATTGCTAATGTATTTTTGTCTGGAGCGGAATTCGCCATCTGGCTTGATGGAAAATTCGCCACCCTTGTTTGGGTCCAGTTTGCTCCCGAAAACAAAGGTGCTGTCAAAAGCCGGCCAGCAAAGCCAGGATACATTGGTGTCCGATTGTACATGAGCGATATAAGAACAGTTCCCAATGATGCCACTTTCATAAATGTGTTTCTCCATGTATATGTGTTTTGTTGTTCCAACTGCTATTCTAACATAGATAGCTGTCGCTTTGTGTGATCGCTCTCGACGTTTTGCTAGTTTAGGAAGAGCTTCTTGTTTGTTTTTGGCGCTAGTCCTAAGGCGTGGGCCCTATCAAATAATGTATTGATAGCTCTCCTGCCAGTTTCTCCCAGGTCAACTGAAAAACGATTGACATATAATTCAATGTGCTTGTACATTACTTCTTCGCTCATTTCTTGCGCATGCGATCTAATAAAATCTAATCCAGACTGAGGGTTTGCAAAGGCATATTCGACACTTTTTCTGACCAAACGATTCACTTTTTGCTTTAACTCATCCGGTAGATCTCTTCTGATGGCGATGCCTCCAAGAGGAATGGGGCTGGAAGTTTCCTTCTCCCAAAAGTCGCCCAAATCGATGATCTTATGCAGTCCCTTTTCCTGATAAGTAAATCTGTTTTCGTGAATGATTAATCCTAAATCTATCTTTCCGCTCAACAATTCCCTTTCGATGTCCGAGAACAACATGATCCGTTTGTTTACGAGCTGGGGAAAGGCTATTCCGAGAAGAAAATTGGCAGTGGTGTATTTGCCAGGTATTCCCACGATCGTGTCCAGGTTGAATTCTGCATGTATGTCGGCCCATTTTTTATCGCTGCATATCAATAAAGGCCCTACGCCAAAACCTAGCGCACTTCCCGCATCGAGAAGCACATAGTTTTCCGCAGCATGGGCATATGCATAAAAGCTTAATTTGGTGATGTCGGCCTCTTTGCCAAAGGCCTTGTTGTTGAGCGATTCTACATCTTCATAACTTACCTCAAAATCCAAACCTTCGGTGTCTATTTTATGATGTATGAGTGCGTCAAATATGAATGTGTCGTTAGGACAAGGGGAGAAGCCTAACTTTAGTTTGTTATTATTATTAGTTAACGTGGACATGTTACAAAAGTAGTGATTATGTTTTTCTGTCTATTTCTTGGATTGTTTATCGAGCTAGGCGGCGGTGGAGAAACTCGTGGAGCGATTGGATAGCTTTGCCTATATCCCATGCAGCTTTATTGCGCCGCTCGACATAATTGGAGATGGCGCGCAACTGGACGCAAGGCTGATTTGCTTGATGGCAGCTATAATAAAAGGCAGCACCTTCCATGGACTCTACTTTGGCATCCGTTCTCTGCCGCAGCAAGGCAATGCTATGTTCGCTTCCATGCACCTTATTTACGGTAATGCCCGATACTTCTGGCAGCTCATGGATGAACTGTAAGGCGGTGGAATTAGGAATGGCCTTATACCTACTTTGGCCGAATCCAAGCATATCGATGCTTAGAAACTGGTCTCCATCTTCTGCTCCCAGTTCGATAAAGCAGTCCTCATTTACGTAGACAATGTCACCTATAGAAAGCGATCTGCAGAGCGCGCCAGCTATTCCCAGGTTAATGACTAGGTCGTATTGATGCTGGCTTAGATGCCGACCCAGTGCATAGGCGGTGGCTACCATCCCCGCTCCAGTAACCAAGATGGAAATATGGTGCTGGCCGACTGCGTGTTCAGGAGGTACTGGAGTGCTTGGAGCCTCTTCATTCGTGGCTACGACTAACAACAAGTTCATGTGCGAATATAGCTATTTATCATATCTTATCCTTATCTTTGCGGGCTAATTGGTTAGGCATGATTTATATTACACGTAGGGAGCGCTTTAGTGCGGCACATAAGCTGTATCGTGCTGATTGGTCTTTACAGGAAAATGAGGAGACCTTTGGTAAATGCAGCAATCCAAATTGGCATGGGCACAATTATGATCTTTTCGTGACAGTAAAGGGAGACGTTGACCCCGATACTGGTTTCGTTATGGATCTGCGGGAGCTTAAGTCTATTATTTTGGAAGAAGTGATAGAGAAGGTTGATCATCGCAATATCAATCTGGATGTAGACTTTATGCAAGGAAAAATGGCATCTACCGAAGTACTTGCCATGGAGATATTTCGGCAGCTGCGCCCCAGGATTGAGCAGCACAATGTATTGTTGCATTCGGTGAAGCTGCAGGAAACTGAAAACAACTATGTCGAGTATTTAGGTGACTAAGAAATGAATAATCTAGACAAGGCGGTCAAAACGGCGATGCAAGAAGAGGATATGGACGGATATGTGAAGATAGATCGTTATAATCCGGAGAAAATTGCCAACATTGCATCACATTATGAGGATATTCTACGCAACTTGGGAGAAGACCCCAGTCGCGAGGGATTATTGAAAACACCAGAACGGGTAGCGAAAGCACTTCAATACCTTACCCATGGCTATGATTTGAATCCCTCCGAGATATTGAAAGGGGCGATGTTTAAGGAAGATTATAGCCAAATGGTTGTTGTGAAGGACATAGAAGTCTATTCGATGTGCGAGCATCACATGCTGCCTTTCTTTGGCAAGGCACATATAGCGTACATACCCAATGGCCATATTGTAGGGCTAAGCAAAATACCCAGGGTGGTAGAGGCCTTTGCTAGGCGCTTGCAGGTACAGGAAAGACTTACCAATGAAATACGCGATTGCATTCAAGAAACATTGCAGCCACTGGGAGTGGCCGTGGTCATCGAATGCCGCCATCTTTGCATGGCGATGCGTGGTGTGCAAAAACAAAACTCGGTTACTACCACTTCGGCATTTACTGGCGCTTTTTCTGGAGAGCGTACAAGAGCGGAGTTTTTGAGGCTCATCACGGCCAGCTTAGATTAATGCGGATCTGCTCAAGACGGATGCTGCTTCGATCAGGCTTTCCATTTAATTTTGAATCTTTAATGTCGAATTAGAAATATGAAAAAAGCTTATATTTTCCCCGGGCAGGGGGCGCAGTTCGTGGGGATGGGGAAAGAATTGTACCAACTTGGAGGTGCTACCAAGGACTTGTTCAAAAAAGCCGACGATATACTCGGTTTTGGGTTGACGGATGTTATGTTTGAAGGAACAGATGAAGCACTAAAGCAAACCAATGTGACGCAGCCAGCTATTTTCTTACATTCGGTGGCTATGGCTTACGCGTTGGGTGATGCTTTTTTGCCAGAGATGGTGGCAGGGCATTCGTTGGGTGAGTTCTCGGCCTTAGTTGCTGCAAAAGCATTGGGTTTTGAGGATGGCTTGCGACTGGTTGCCAAGCGCGCAAATGCGATGCAAAAGGCCTGCGAAGAGCAACCATCTACTATGGCCGCAATCTTAGGATTGGATGATGCCGTGGTGGAGCAGATATGTTCTCAAGTGGACGAGGTGGTGGTGCCTGCCAACTATAACTGCCCAGGACAACTGGTGATATCTGGTTCATTGGCCGGAATAGACAAGGCATGTGCGCTTTTGACCGAGGCAGGCGCAAAAAGGGCATTGAAGTTGAATGTGGGAGGAGCGTTTCACTCTCCGTTGATGGAGTCTGCAAGAGCCGAACTCCAGGAAGCGATACAGGCTGTGGATATTGTAGCACCTATTTGTCCTATCTATCAAAATGTTGACGCCTTGCCTCATACCGATCCGGAAAAAATCAAGGAAAATTTGATTGCTCAGCTTACAGGAGCCGTAAAATGGACACAGATTGTAGAGCATATGTTGGCAGATGGCGCTACTTCCTTCGTAGAAGTGGGGCCTGGCAAAGTGTTGCAGGGACTTGTGAAAAAAGTGGACAGACAGGCGGAGACGAGTTCTGCTGCTGTATAAAGGATAGTGCAGGAGTAAGCTAATTGCCATTTTGTTATTTATAATTATAAAGGGCCTCTTGATGCTACATCAAGAGGTTTTTTTGTTACATTTACATGTATATTACGGATAAATAGTGAAGGTAAAGCTACGGATAAGACTGATTCTGTTGATTCTGGCCTTGTGCCTATCAGGTACGGCCTTGACTATCCATTACGTTATGTCTCCGAAGATTCTTTTGGAGGCGCAAGCCAAGAAACTTCAAAATAGGTTACATGTAAAAGAGCGGGAAGTGCACAAGCTGCTGCACGATGAGCAGGTTTACAAGCGATTGGAGCAGATCGAAAACGACTTGGATTTTCAGCGAGAGCTGATAACAAACTATACTAATAAAAAAAACATATATTTTCTTGTCTATCAGGATCATCGACTGAAATTTTGGTCAAGCGATTTGATTGTGTACGATTCGGACTTAGGAATTGAAGAGGGAAGTTATCTTATTGACTCGGACAATGGGTATTACGAGGCCATTAAATTGACGAAAGGCAATGTGGCAGTAATAGGCCTCATTCCCATAAAAAGCAAATATAATATAAACAATGTCTTTCTTTCTACCGAGTTTGTGCCTGACTTAAGCAAGAGCAACAATCTGGATGTAGCATCGTATCAGGACAGAGAAGTGTATTATCTGAGGAATTTTGAAGGGAAATACCTGTTTTCTGTCAAGATGAACCCTAAGAACACCACTTACCTGAAGACCGACCTAGAATTGTACCTCTGGATAGCTACTGCAATTTTGACCTTATTGCTTGTTATCATGCTATGTGCGCAGATAGCAAAAAAGGGTTATTTCAAACTTTCCGTTCTGCTGTTGTTCGCGGTGCTTTTCTTGTTTCGCTTTGTAGATTTAAAATACAAACTACTGGAATCCCAATTCTCTTCGGAAATATTCAATCCAAAATATTACGCTACAGACGAAGTATTCCCTTCATTGGGAGCTTTTATGCTGAACATACTCTTCGTGTATTGCTTTGTCATCTATGTATATTCCCATAGGGAGCAGATAGTTAGTAAAAGGCGTAATTATACATTTTTCGGTAAGGGAGTAAGCTTTGCTATCTGTGCTATTGTGCTTTTTCTTGCTCTGCATGCTAGCACAAATTTGTTCGAGGGATTGGTGCACAATTCCAATATCTCCTTTGATCTGTCTAATATATTAAGACTCGATTGGTTTAGCTGGATAGGGGTTATTTCGCTGTGCGTGGTGGGACATATATTGTTTCTCCTTTTGGATATAATGCTTAATGTCGTGGCAAACTTGGGGATAACAAGAAAGGAGTTTTTCCTGTTATTGAGCATATGCGTTTTGCCGCTCTTTGTGGTGGAATTGGTCTATTACCAGTTCGATTTCAGTATGTTTATATGCTTGGTCATCATCGTTTTAAGAAGTTATCATTTGTTTGGCGGTCAGAAACCAGCCTTAGCCAATATGCTGGTCATCTTGCTGTTGTATTCCGTAATCTGTTACATAAAAAAAAGCAAGTTTATACACGATAAGGATGTGGAAAATATGCAGTTGGCTTTGCAACGCATCGAATATGCAGATGATATAAATGCTATTCCACTTTTTATTAAGACGGAGAAAGAAATAGCAGAGGATCCAATATTAATCGATTATTTTGCCAATATAGAAAGATACAATAGCCAGCTGGTGAATGATTACGTCCGTAAAACCTATTTCAGCGGATATCTTTCTAAATATGAGTTTGGCCTTTTTGTGCAGCCTTCCGATGTCTCCAGAGACAGTGTTACACAACGTAGACTTGATGAGTACCGAAGGCAGGTAGAACTAGGAGCGATAAAAGTGAGTGACAATTTCTATCGAAGCGACAAAGGATTTGGCCTGCTTCATTATTTCGCGGTGATACCCGTTAAAGGGGAAGACGAGGACGACGTGGGCATCTTGATCATAGATCTTTCCAATAGACTTTATGAAGAATACGTCCATTTTCCACCGGTACTGGCAGAAGGCAATTATGATGATAGAAACGATTTTCAAAACAAGTCGCTCGCTATCTATAAAAAAGGCGAATTGGTAAATCAAGTGGGATCCGAAACATTTGATATGTTTCAGCCCTTCGAACAACTGGAACTATTTCATTTTGTGCTGAAGGAGACAGGAGATCGTTTACAAGTGGCTTACCGCATGGAACCAGACGTGGTCCTGGTGCTCAGCCAGAAAAAATTGGGTGTTTGGGAACAGCTAGCTTCACTTTCGTTTCTATTCCTTTGTTTCTTAGTTTTTGCCTTAATAGTTCTAGCCAGGAAGATTCTTTTTAGCAATCTTGCTTTATATGAATTGAATTGGACAAGCTTGAAAAGATGGATTATTATCTCTTACAACAGAATTCTGTACAGTACCCGTATTAAGGCAATATTCATTATCGGTATTCTTTTTACCCTATTGGTCATGGGAAGTATCACCTATGTTGGGATCAGCAACCAGCATAGGATACTAAGTGACATGGGAGCGACGAAAAGTGTGAAACGAGTTGTATCTACTTTGCAAGAGGCAATTGTTCAAGATAAAGCACTGGTCTTAAGCGAAAACGAAGAGCGAATGATCCATGCCGTGGCCAAGTCGAGTGATATAGATGTTAACATATATGGATTGAACGGCAAGCTTTTGTTCTCTACACAGCAGAAAATTTATGACTTGGGATTTCTGTCTAATTACATGGATCCCTATGCCTATTTGAACATGAACAGTTATGAACGAAATGATTTTCTGCAAACCGAGTCCATTAGCCTACTTCACTATAGGGCTGTATATGCGCCCATAAAAGATGCAAACGATTATACGGTTGCTTATTTGGGGTTGCCAGATTATTTGAGCGAGAGCAGGATAAATGAGCGTATCGGTTTTTTGTTGAATACGCTTATCAATGTATATGCCCTGGTTATAGTTGTTCTTGGTTTAGTGGCAGTTTATTTGGCGAGGGGCGTCACCTACCCGTTGATGCTTGTGCAACGGAGCCTGTCCAAGACCGATATCGTGAAAAATAACGAACCCATCAGTTGGCATAGGAATGACGAGATTGGTGCTTTGGTAAAGGCCTATAATCAGATGATTATGGCGTTGAAAGATAGCGCCAGCAGACTAGCCCAATCGGAACGTGAATCTGCTTGGCGCGAAATGGCCAAACAAGTAGCACATGAGATAAAAAACCCGTTGACACCGCTCAAATTGGGGGTTCAGTTGTTGGAAAGAGCCTGGCGCGAAGGCGACCCTGACTTCGATCGCAAGTTCGACCGCTTTAGTAAATCATTTATAGAGCAGATAGATAGTTTGGCGTTCATTGCATCGGAGTTTTCCAATTTTGCAAAAATGCCCGAGGGTAAAATGCAAGAGGTCGATATTTGTGACGTCCTGGAAACGGCCATTGACGTTTACCGGAACAATCCAGCTGTAGAAATCTTCTTTTCTATAGACTTGAATGAAAATCTTTACGTAAAGGGCGACCGCGATCAGTTACTCAGGTCATTTAACAACCTGTTGAAAAATGCGATTGAAGCTGGAGGGAACATGCTTTGCATAATAGACATTAGTGTGTGGGTAGATAAAAAAAGTATGGTTCAGATTAGCATCAGGGACAATGGGAGCGGTATAGACAACGATGTGAAGGACAAGATTTTTCAGCCTAATTTTACTACGAAGAGTTCAGGAACGGGGTTGGGACTGGCCTTTGTGAAGCAGACAGTAGAAGGTATAGGGGGACTTATTAGTTATTCCACCGTATCGGGCAAAGGAACTATATTTTACATCACTATTCCATTAGTTCGCACGGCGACTGGAGAACGGGAGGAAGATGTTGGCTTATGATTGTAAAAGAGCGAAGAGTTGCGCATGACTAATTCAGCGCAATGTTGGCCCTGCCCATACTCTCTCCATCATGGTAAAGCACGATGGTATAGATGCCCTTTTTGAATTTGTCTTTGTTGTTATCCCACCTATAAATGTATTCCTTGCCATCATTATTGAAAGGCAATACCATCTTGGATGTGTACTGCATTTCGTTATATGGAGACGTTATGGCATTGTCGTTTCCTTTTGGGAGTACGAGGTTTCCATTAGGGTCTATTATGCGGATATAAATATCTTTTTGTTCCCTGTTTGCTAAGGGATTGTCCGTGATTGTGAAAACAACTTTAAGTTCCTCCGTACGTTTTGCCTTGCTTTCCATCTTTTCTTCCTGTTTTCTGGTATAGGAAAGCGGATTGATAGTTATGGCGGAAATCTTCAGATGGGCTACTGATTTTATTTTGGCTTCTAGGGAGGAGTTCTCGTTTTTTAACTGTTCCACGTTTGAATGGGCATGGGAGACTTCTTCCTTTAAACTATCTCTTTCTACCACCAATAGCATGTTTTCTTGTCGAAGGAGTTCCGAGTCGTTTTTGAATTTGTCTACCGCTACGCGCAAGTGCTCGATTTGCGTTTTTGCTTGATTCAATTGCTGTTGGGTAAGATTGTTTTGAGTGAGCTTGATGCGTAAATCTTCTATCGTTTTCTTTGCCTGTTGCTGTTCTAGCGCAAGTTGGTCGGAAAGGTGTTGGTTTTCTACATTCACACGATCCAACTCTAGTTCTATGCGGTCCAGTTCTGCCTCCAATTGGTTTTTCTCGCCCAACATGGATACTACATTGCTGCTGGATGTTCGGTACTTTGTATAAAAATAGATATTTGTTGCTACCAATGCTCCAATGGCCAAAACAAAAAGATATATTTTTGCCGAATATGATGAGGATCGATCTTTTTCCTCAACCTCAGATCTATTAGATAGTGTTGTTTTGTCTAACATGATTTATAACTCCCATGGCCTCGTAAAAAAGGCTAAGAATTGTCAGCAAAAATTGTTCCAAGTCTTGAGGCGATAATTGCCTTCTATAGGCTTTTTCTATTTATGCTGTTGAAATATAACAGTATTGATGTTCAATATGTATATTTGGCGACTAAAATGGAATATAGCATACACAAACAAGCAAAAACAATTTTCCTGGTCTTGATGGCCATTTTTCTCTGGAGTGGGAAGCTTCTAGCGCAACGGGCTCTAGTGCCTAAGAGAGAATTGAGGGGAGTTTGGGTGGCTACGGTAGTCAATATAGATTGGCCTTCTAAGGATGGCCTCAGTGTTGCGCAGCAAAAAGAGGAATTACTTCGTATATTGGACGCACACCAACGCGCGGGGATCAATGCCGTGTTCTTTCAGGTCAGGCCATCAGCAGATGCGTTTTATGCCAAGAGCGATGAGCCCTGGAGTAGATTCTTGAACGGGAAGCCAGGGAAGGCGCCCTCACCTGCATACGATCCCTTGGAATTCATTATTAAGGAAACGCACCTTAGGGGAATGGAGCTTCATGCTTGGTTCAATCCATATCGTGCTACCATGACCCTTTCTGATGAGCATGTAACCTCCAATCACATTACCAAGCGGAGACCAGAATGGTTCTTTTCATATGGGGCCAAAAAGCTCTTTAATCCGGGTATACCTGCCGTGAGGGACTACATTGTGGACATTATTATGAACGTCGTTAAAAACTACGATATTGATGGGGTACACTTCGACGACTATTTTTATCCATATCCAGATAAAGGCCAAGCTATACCGGATGCGGCCACCTTTAGGCAATATGGAAATGGGTTTTCTAAAATAGATGAATGGAGGCGAGATAATGTCAACTTACTGATCCATACGTTGAACGATCAAATCCATATCGAGAAGCCCTATCTGAAATTTGGAGTAAGTCCATTTGGCATATGGCAGAATAAAAATCAACATCCCGATGGATCAGAAAGCTCCGGCTTGAGTGGCTACTCTCAGCTATATGCCGACGCAAAGGCTTGGCTAGATAATCACTGGGTAGATTATATTACTCCTCAAGTATATTTCACGTTCGATAATAAGGCGGCACCCTATGAGAAGCTGGTGGACTGGTGGGCCAATGTAGCAAATGGCAGACATGTTTATATAGGACATGCCGCCTACCGGGCTGGGGACAAAACAGTGGGATGGAGAGACAGGTCCCAATTGCCCAATCAGATTAGATACCTCCGCACCAACCCATCTATTAATGGCAGTGTATATTTCAGTTCCAAATCCCTGGTGAACAACCTTGGTGGTTTTCGGGATTCTTTACAGTATGATTTTTATCGTTTTAAGGCATTGCCTCCCAAGATGCCCTGGTTAGACAGCATAGCTCCAAACGCACCTGTACATTTCGAATGTACGGCATTGTCTTCTGGTGATATTTCTTTAAAATGGGATGAACCGTTGCCTGCAGCGGATGGAGAAAGGGCCTATGGTTATGTGGTGTACCGATTCAATGAAGGTGAAGATGTTAATCTTGGCCGCTCGCAGAGTATATTGGAAATCATTTACGACTCTAAGAGGACGTATTTCACAGATGTATCGGTGAGGAGAAATTCGCGCTATATTTACATTATCACAGCTTTGGACAGGGTGAAAAATGAAAGTTTGCCATCTAGACCTCAAATTGTTATAGCGCAATAGTCCTTCCTTATATTAAGTTAATTCTATAAAAAAGGATTACCAACACCGATCATTTGAAGGCTTTCCAAGGCTGCGGTTTGATTGAACTTCTCGGTTAGCTGCTTATAATTGATTAGATCAACAATTGTGCCTATTAGACAAAGGCCTCCCGTTATGAAATAGATGATTCCCAATGCGATTTGCCCTAACATAAAGCGCTGAATGCCAGCAATACCTATTAATCCCAATAAGGTGAACAATAAAATATCTTGTTCTGACTTTCTTTTTGCCGTATAAAAATAAACAAATTCTTTAACCTTCTCTTCGCTCAACTCTTTTGTAAGACTTTGAATATAGTACATTTCTGAGGGGGTTAATCCCGGTATGCTATAAAAATAATTTTTCATCTTGAAATAAATCTTATACTGATTAGATGCTCGAAAAATTCAATTGTTACAGTGATTAATTTGTACATGCTAAGGCTTCTTCGCATAAAAATTTTAACTTTACGGCATCGGTAAGTCAGCGCGAAAAATCTCGCCAGTGACAGGTAGCTTATTTAGTGGTTTTCAATTCAATGGATAAAAATATTTTTATTTTAGGGCTTGCTATTTGTTTGATTGGTTTTAGCCAATGTGATACGCTCAATCAGGTGGCGCAAGGTGGAAGTACGTCTTCTTCCAGCAGTTCTTCTTCCGCTGGTGGTGGGCAATCAGTGTCTAGCACGGAAATTTCATCTGGTATCAAACAGGCGTTGAACCAGGGCCTGCAAGCAAGCATTCAGCAGTTATCTGCCAAAGATGGTTTTTTGGGAAATGCGGCGGTAAAGATTTTGTTGCCTCCGGAAGTACAGAAAGTAGAAAGTGCGTTGCGCAGCGTAGGTTTGGGGAATCTGGCGGACAATTTGGTGACCAATATGAATAGGGCGGCAGAGGCTGCCGTAAGTGAAGCTGCTCCTATATTTGTCAATTCGCTGAGCCAGCTTACGATAAAAGATGCCACAAACATCTTGTTAAGCGGGCAGAAAGATGCCGCAACCTCTTTCTTTAAAAGAACAACTTCGGATCAGCTGACCGAAAAGTTCTCGCCTGTAGTCAGCAGTAATTTAGGGAAGTTCAATGTGTCCAAATATTGGACGGATCTAACCTCTGCATACAATGCTTTGCCCATGGCTACAAATAAGATTAATACCGATCTGAATGCATATGTGACGCAAAAGGCAATAGATGGCCTTTTTGTGCAGGTGGCCAGTGAAGAATTGAAGATCCGCGAAAATATTGGTGGCTCTAGGTCGACAACTCTTTTGCAAAAGGTGTTTGGATATGCCGACAAGGAAAGTGAATGACACCTTGATGTTTTTGTAGTACCATAAATCCGTACAACCATGAAAAATGTTTTGATTCCTGTAGATTTTTCAGAAATTTCCTTTGCCGCTGCCCGTTATGCTGCTGGACTTGTATCACAGCTCCACTCCGAGACGATCGTATTATACCACTCATATGCGGAAGTGTTGCGTGATACCGGCTTTGTAAACACGGACGAGCAAGAGCAGGAAGCGTGTATGTCGAAATTGGTTTTCATGAAGAAACGTTTGCAGAAGTTGATACCGAGTGACGTGAATATCGAGCTTTTCTGCGACAAAAAAACGGTGAAAAAGGGAATTCAGCAGATATTGAAGGAACGCACGGTCTCTTTCATCGTGATGGGGGTTTCTGGCTTAGAGCACCTAGATCGCGACGATAGAGCATTGGGGAAGCATACTCGAGATATCATGTCAATCAAGGAGGTACCCCTATTGGTTGTTCCGAGGTTTGTGAAATTTCGACCTGTCACCAAGGTGGCCCTGTCAACGGATCTGAAGGGGATTGACGACAATTTTCCAACAGTTCACATACGCAAAATAGTCGAGCAGCTGCATGCAGAGCTTGAGATAATTTATGTGAACTTGCCACAGAATAAATTGGAAGGAGAAGAGAAGCAAAAAGCTAGCGAAGCCTTGAAAATATATTTGCAGGGGATCAACTACAGTTTTCAAATTCTTGAAAGCGAAGACGATGTGCCTCATAGCGTCTTGGATTTTGTGCAGCAAAGCAATTCGGATCTTCTGGTGCTGGTGTCCAAAGATTATAATTTCTTTAATAGGCTTTTTCACCACAGCGTGAGCAAGCGGGTTCTTGAGGAGACCCACATACCCGTATTTATAGCTAGGGAATGATGGAGTCATCCGTTGGCCTCCAGATTACTTTTTGGAAATCAACTACCTTGTCGTCTTTGATAGTAAGGCCTTCGCTCTCCAGCAATTCTTGCATCAGCGTCGGTCCCGCGAATGCATGCTTGGCACTCAATACTCCCTTACTGTTTACTACTCGATGAGCCGGTACAGGTGGATGGGTGCTGCCTGCCCTTGATAGGGCATAACCTATTTGTCTAGCCGCCCCTTCTTTGTTTAGCATTTTAGCTATATGGCCATATGTTGAGACCTTCCCTTCAGGAATCTGCCTTACCAATTCGTATATCTGGCTGTAAAATCGACTGTTTTTCTGTTCCATGGTTTTCCAATGCAAGAATAAAATTAATAAAAATGTAGAAGAACGAAACGGGGCTATGGTGAAAATATTTGCATATTTGAGGATGTCTTTAGGAACATTATACCTTATCCCGGTACCTTTGTCTGAAACTGCAGACGAGGCCACGTTTACGCTTTTTGCCAAGCAAATCATGCATCAAGTGGACGAATATATCGTAGAAAATGCCAAAACGGCAAGAAAATTTCTCAAATTGGCGGGAACTCCCATTCCGCAGAATAAGCTTATATTGCATGATTACGGAAAGCATGCGAGGCAACAGGCAGATAAGAGCTTTTTTTTCAAGGGTTTGTTGGCGGGCAAGGATGTGGGACTGATGAGTGAGGCAGGCTGTCCAGGTATTGCTGATCCGGGAGCCGAGATTGTGGCAGAAGCACATCGCTTGGGAGTTAAAGTGGTGCCGTTGGTTGGTCCCAGTTCCATCGTGCTGGCGCTGATGGCTTCGGGTTTCAACGGACAGAGTTTTGCTTTTCAGGGCTATTTGCCCATAGACAAGGCTGCTAGAAACAAAAAATTGAAACAATTGGAAACCACTGTCAGAAGCTTGGAACAAACTCAGATCTTTATAGAGACACCCTTTAGAAACAACCAGTTGTTGGAAGAGATTATACGGGCCTGCAGCCCTAATACCAGGCTTTGCATCGCTTGTAACCTCACTGCACCCAACGAATGGATAGCTAGCATGCCTTTGTCAAAATGGAAGGGAAGAGATATCGACCTCCATAAAAAGCCAGCTATATTCCTCATGGGAAGCTAGACAGTGGAAGTTTGGAAAGATATGCCTTATACTACCATTTTGCCCAAGAAATTATTTAATCCTTGGGCAAAATGGATTAACTAAACTATTAGCTAGTTAGGTTTTTTGCGCCTTGATCAAGTAATTTTAGAACGGCAAATCGTCATCCTCGTCTGGAGAAGATGTGATGTCAATAGGTGGAGGGGTTGGTTGCGCAGTTGTCGATGCCGGAGTAGCTGCAGCAATTTTGTTTACCCGCCATGCCACCAGTGAATTGAAATAGGTGGTAATTCCGTCTTTGTTGGTCCATGGACGTCCGCGTAGGTTAAAAGATACTTCTACTTCTTCTCCTGGTGTCAAATTGTCAAAAAGGGATGTGCGATCCTGCGTGGCTTCAAAGCGAATATATTCTAGGTATTGTGGATTTTCAGCATATTCCACAATCAAATCCCTTTTTTTGAATGTATCCGTAACTTGTTGTACTGCTCCTATTTCGTGAACTTTTCCTTTAATTTCCATAACTCAAACCGATAATAAAGTGTAAAATTAAGGTTTTTTAGTGACAATAATCAGTACCTTCGCATATTTAAGATATGGAAGTTTTCAACACCAAAAGTAAAGTAATCATCACTTGCAACAAAAGGCTCTCTACTTATTTAGAACAAGAAGTCAAGGATTTGGGTTATGCTGTCCAGAGGGTTTTTTCCACTGGGCTAGAGCTGTTTGTCAGTGTAAATGATTGTATCCGTCTCAATCTCAATCTCCGTTGTGCCAGCCAGATATTATACTCGATCAAAGAGTTCAATGCTGCAAATGCCGATGACCTTTACAAGGAGGCAAGGGAAGTCCTTTGGGACGAACTGATAGATTTTAATGGTTATTTTTCTGTCAATTCCAATGTGGATAACGAGACGATCAGCACCCCGCTTTTTGCCAATTTAAAAGTAAAAGATGCTATAGTAGATAGCATTAAGGAGAAAAAAAACCTAAGGCCCAATTCGGGGCCTGAGCTGAACAGCGTCGTTGTACATCTTTACTGGAAAGATACAAGAGCAGAACTTTTTCTAGATACTTCAGGAGAGACTTTGGCCAAGCATGGCTATCGCAAGTTTCCTGGAAAAGCACCTATGTTAGAAGCATTGGCGGCAGGTGTAATATATGCAAGTGGCTGGGACGGGAGCTCGCCTTTTGTCAATCCCATGTGTGGCTCTGGCACCTTGGCTATAGAGGCTGCTCTAATAGCTACCAATCGCAAACCGGGCCTGTTTCGAATGAACTATGCATTCATGCACCTCCTGGGCTATGATGAACAAGTGTTTTTCGCGGAAAGAAAGCGCTTAAAAGACCTGGTAAAAAAAGAAGATCCGCCAGTAATCATCGCTTCAGACCTGTCTGAAGAGGCCATTAAGATTACCGAACTGAATGCCAAAACCGCTGGGGTGAATAATATCATCAAATTCCAAGTGTGCGATTTTGCAGATACTGAGGTGCCGCAGGGAGAAAATGGAGTGGTGATGTTCAATCCCGAGTATGGAGATCGGCTTGGAGTGCATACGAAGCTAGAGCTGACCTATAGGCGTATCGGGGATTTCATGAAAAAAGATTGTAAGGGGTACAGAGGGTTCGTTTTTACAGGCAATTCGGAACTTGCCAAGAAAGTAGGACTTAAAGCTTCCAGACGTATTGAGTTTTATAATGGCAAGCTGGATTGTAGACTGCTCGTGTACGATTTATATGAAGGAAGTAAAAGGGGCGAGAAATCTTCCGCTTTTGAATATTAATTTTATTGGTTAAGCTATGATAGAAGCTGTTAGATTGTTTACAGGGGAGGATGGCAATTCGCATTTCGAGCATGGTCATTTGATGTTGGGAACACATCTTGATGCCGTTGGAATTCATTTCAAGGAAACTGCGGCGGGCTCAAGCTATGATTGGCACACTGCGCCTGTTGCCCAGTTTGTGATCACACTTTCCGGGCTCTTGAAATTTGAAGTGCTGGGAGGTGAAAGCTTTTTGTTAAAGCCCGGCATGATCCTGATTGCCGAAGATCTTACCGGAACGGGGCACAAATGGGAGATTATAGGAAGTGACCCATGGAAAAGAGGGTACGTGCCTTTTGCCGATGGGCAGAAATTGCCTTTTGTGAGTGAGGTACGTCAACAGGTGGACGTAAATAATAGCTTGTAAATATATGTCTAAGGTTAAACGGCTGGAGACCGTCGCTTTCGTAAAAGAACGCTTGGACGGTGCGGAGGCGGGTCATGATTGGCTCCATACAGAGCGCGTTTGGCAGAACGCATTGCACTTGATGAGGTATGAGCTGGCAGATGAAGAAGTGGTGGAATATGCATCGCTGTTACATGACATTGCGGATAGCAAATTCCATGATGGAGATGAGGAGCTTGGGCCGAGACTGGCAAACGAATTCCTAACGGCGATTGGGGTTAGTGAACGTGTCGTTGAACATGTCTGTCAAATTATTCGTTACATGTCATACCGATCGAGCTTGAGCGGCGAAGGATTTCGATCTAAGGAACTGGAGGTGGTCCAGGATGCAGATCGCCTGGATGCCATAGGTGCTATCGGCATCGCGCGAGCTTTCAATTATGGGGGGCATAAGAATAGATTGATTTATGACCCATTGGAGGAACCGTTAATACATACTTCAAAAGAAGCATATCAACAAAGTACTGCTTCTACTATTAGTCACTTCTATGAGAAGCTGCTGCTTTTGAAAGACAAGATGAACACACAGGCAGCTCGGAAAATAGCAGAGAGTAGGCATAGGTTTATGGAGCTGTACCTAGAGCAGTTTTATGGGGAATGGAATGGCAAAAGGTGATTTGGCGCCATTAAAAAACTCCGTGATGCGTACGCAAAAAAAGCCTCTGCCATTTGTTTGACAGAGGCAATATTTTTACTGCAATTGGACTTTCTGAGGAAATTAAACTCGCCTTGTTTTAATACGGGCGGCTTTCCCTTTCAGGTTGCGCAAGTAGAACAACTTGGCCCTACGTACTTTTCCGTAAGAGTCTACTACTATCTTGTCAATGTTTGGGGAATTGATAGGGAAGATACGCTCAACGCCAACACTGTTTGATACTTTACGCACGGTAAAGGTCTCGTTTGAACCAAAGCTGTTGCGTTGAATGACAACTCCTTTGTATACCTGTATACGCTCTTTATTTCCTTCGCGAATTTTATAGTGAACACTCACGGTATCACCTGCCTTGAATGCGGGAACTTCATTTTTTGCTACCGCTTGCTCTTCTACAAATTTTACTAAATCCATGATTTTAAGTAATTAACAACGATTTTCAACCCGTAAAAATCGGATTGCAATATTAGGAATAATTTTTCAGAATAAGAAGAAAAGCAGAAAGATTGTGAAATATTATTTTTCACTCCTGTCTTTAGTCTTCTAATAAGTCGGGCCTGCGCTTTTTTGTCCTTTCGAGCGCCTGTTCATAACGCCAGTTGTCTATGGCTGCCTGGTTGCCGCTTAGAAGTATGTCGGGCACCTTATGTCCGCGCCAGTCGGCTGGGCGGCTATATACAGGGGCATCCAGTAAATCCCCCTGAAAAGAGTCCGATAGGGCCGACGTCTCGTCTGAAAGCACGCCCGGTATTAGCCTGGATATGGCGTCTACCAACACCGCTGCGGGCAGTTCGCCGCCAGACAACACGTAGTCGCCAATGGATATTTCCCGCGTCACATATAGATCCCTAATGCGTTGGTCTATTCCCTTGTAGTGCCCACAAAGGATTATTACGTTTTGCACGGATGACAGCTCGTTGGCAACAGACTGGTTGAGGGTGGTGCCGTCAGGGGTCATAAAGATGATTTCGTCGTATTTTCGTTGCTCCTGCAATGATTCTATGCAGTTGGCGAAAGGTTCTATTTGCATTACCATGCCGCTGCCACCGCCATAAGGGTAGTCATCTACGCTTTTATGCTTGTTGGTTGCATAATCCCTAAGGTTGTGTACGGAAACCTCTACCAACCCCTTTTTTTGTGCTCTCTGCAGTATGGAGTGAGCAAATGGACTTTCGAGCAAGCCCGGCAATACGGTGATGATGTCAAAACGCATGTTGAAAAGTAAAAAACAAAAAGTAAAAAAACAAGAAAAACGAATGCGCTAACCTTTATACATCTCTACCAGTCCCTCTGGCAATTGTACCTCTAATATGCGGTCTTCTTCATTGATCTCAATAATGAAATCGTCAATTATGGGGAATAGCAGTTCTCGGTTGTTATAGTTTACAGTCGCGACGTCTTGTTGTGGAAATTCGTTTATTTCGATGATCTCTCCTAGCCTGCCGTGGGTTTGATCATGCACGATAAAGCCCTTTAGGTCCGAGGTGTAAAATTCCCCTTCCTCCCTTACGGGCAACTTTTCTTTTTGCAGGTAAATTGATTTTTTTACCAATGCCTGGGCCTTGTCTATATGGTCTATATCTTCAAGAAAAAAATAGCCCGTGCTGTTTTTGTGCAGTTGAGCTTGTTCAACAAAAAAGGGTACGAGCTTCTTGTCTATTTCTATGAATAGCAGCTCGTAATCTATCTCATCGTATGCCTCATGGTCAAAATACACTTGCAACTCTCCTTTCAGTCCGCGTGTTTTGGTAATGTAGCCAATTTTGACCGTGTCGTTTACAGATGTCATTCTTTACCTTCTAATTAAATAATATGGTTTGGCCAAACAAAAAAATGCCATTCACCAATGGCGAATGACATTTTGCTTCTTGTGCAGAATCGTTTTAGAAACTGAATTATGCGTTTTCTTCGCCTTCAGCAGCTGTTTCTTCACCTTCTGGCTCCGCTACAGGCTCTTCTGCTGGAGGAGTATTTTTCGCTGCGATGGCAGCGGCCCTTTCCTCTTTTATTTTTGCTTCGGCTGCCAAAGCGGCTTTCTTGCGCTCTTCAGAGGAAGTAGCAAGGTTTTCTTTCTTGCCTTCTATCTTTGCTTCCTTGGACTTCAGCCATTCTTCGAACTTCACATCGGCTGCTGCTTCGTCAAATGCACCTTTTTTGATGCCTCCTTGAAGGTGTTTTTTGTAAAGTACACCCTTGTAGGAAAGGATGGCACGGGCAGTATCCGTAGGCTGTGCGCCTTTGTTCAACCAATCTAGGGCTTTGTCGAAATTCAATTCGATAGTGGCTGGATTGGTATTAGGATTGTAGGAACCCAAACGCTCAATGAACTTGCCGTCACGGGGTGCACGAGAGTCCGCTACTACAACATGGTAAAAAGGTTTTCCTTTTTTACCGAATCTTTGCAATCTTATTTTAGTTGCCATTCTTAATTATATTATGTATTCAACATATTTCCCGGAGCTTCATGCTGCGGGGCTGCAAAGATAATTAATATATTTTGCATTCCTATATAAATTTGATTTTTACCCTCAAAGCTAACCGCGTGGTTTAGAAGTTTCGAGTGGTAGCTTTTCGGTAAATAGAAAATTTGATAAGCTAAAGTAGTGGCCGTCCGTTGTGAAATCGGTATTGCATATGAAGGCAAGGTTTTCTATGTTTGCTAACATTGATAAGCAATGGTTAGATTTTTTCTTTTTTCTTTTTCGCAGCTATTATTAGTGTTTCTACCGATGATGTCTTCTGGACAGCAGCTGAGCGATAGCGATTCGTTGAACAACGAGCAGCTTTTGATCAACTCGTCCTAGATTCAGAGGATGGATTCTATTCATCGAGCGGACTCGCTTAAGCAGGGCGCTTTGCAACAAGAGCTGGAAAGACTGAAAACAACGGACAATCTCAAAAAAGTAGAATTGCTTGAAGAGATGAATTCATTGCGCAATCAGGAGAAGATACGCAACGAATCGCGCAAGGCAAGAATAGATTCCATGCGCAATAAGGTGAGAGGCTATGCCGTAGCACCCTACTATGATACCTTATTTTTAGTTTATTCTAAGCTGGGGCCATATAGCCCTCAGCAAAGAGCTGCCACCGCCAGTGCTCGCATTAAGGAAATAGCGGAAGATTATGGTTTTACGGCCGATTCGATTTTGTTGGTTTCTACCGATGAGAGCGTGGATTTGACATATAGGAACGAGATTTTGCTGTCGGTCACAGATTTGGATGCCATCTGGGCCAATGCAGATAAACAGTCATTGGCGGCCGAATACAGGCAGAGAATAATAAAATCTGTAGAAAAACATATCGAAGAAAATAAGCTCGGCAATATCGTCAAAAATATCTTGGCGGCGCTTTTGGTTATTTTTGTGTTTTTTCTGGTGGTAAATGGGATGAACATCCTGTTCAGAAGGCTGAAGATGTCTGTACTGCAAGGTAAAAACAAATGGTATCACGGCATCAAAATTCGCTCCTATGAACTGTTCAGCGTGAGGAGACAGGCTAGTCTTTTTCTCACGGTGATCAATTTGATTAAATGGCTGTTCATCATCACGGCTTTATACCTCTCCTTGCTGAGCTTATTCAGTGTGTTGCCTTGGACAAAGCCGATAGCCGATAGGCTATTGGACTATTTTTTGAGCCCTCTGAGGATTATTGGCATATCTGCATGGCACTATCTTCCCAATCTGGTAACGATATTTGTCATATTGCTGGTATTTAGGTATGTGCTCCGTCTCATCCGTTATTTCCGAGACGAGGTACAGCGGGGTGCTTTGGTAATTCCCGGATTCTATCCGGAGTGGGCGGCACCTACGTACCATATCATTAGGATTTTGGCCTTTGCATTTATTGTAGTGGTTGTATACCCTTATCTGCCAAACTCTGATAGCCCCGTATTTAAGGGGGTCTCCGTGTTTCTGGGCTTTTTGCTCACCTTTGGGTCCGCGGGCTCTTTGTCCAATGTTATCGCGGGCTTGGTATTGACCTATACCCGTTCGTTCCAGGTTGGAGACAGGGTCAAGATTGGGGAAACCATTGGAGATATCACGGAGAAGAACCTGCTCGTAACTAGGGTGCGGACTATTAACAACGAAGATGTGACTATCCCCAATGCCACCGTCATGGGCAATCACGTGGTCAACTATAGTAGTTCGTCCAAAACCTTAGGCTTATGTCTGAGTACCGCGGTTACCGTAAGATACAATGTTCCCTGGAAAAAGGTAGTCGAGCTGCTGGAAACGGCGGCAAAGCGTACGCCCGGAATTTTGCCTCTCCCCCAACCCTATGTTTTGCAGCGCGAACTAGGAAATACCGGCGTGGTCTATGAGCTAAATGCATATACCAATAGTGCGGACCGGCAATTTACTCTACATTCATCCTTAAGGGCAAATATCCAAGATGTGTTTTTCGAAGCAGGCATAGATCTAACTACGCCCGTGGTGCTCAGCCAAGGAAATGAGAGAACTAATTAGGATTTATTTAAAATTGATTTCACTGGATTTTTCTGCCTAGCTCGATAACTATCGGATTAAATTTTCTTAACTGTAAGAATTTACTGGGCTTTTTCTTATAGAATGTAATTTTTAATCTATTAAAACATTGTGAATCAGTGTCAAACAAGATTTTTTTTTGAATTCTAGAAAATTAATGATTAGTTTTGGAAGTGTTCGGTTAAGGTTTTTTGTTTTTTACTCCTTACTTTTTTGCCATGAAATACCTACTCTCGTTTTCTATACTTTTCTGCGTTATATATTTCTTTACTTCATGTAGAAAGGTAGAATATATAACTATTGAAGATGAAATGGAAGATGATACTATGTGGAAAATGGATTCTAGTTTTTTTGGAGAGAATAAATACCTACTCACGTCTTATCCCATAGATGATACTACACTGGCAGTTTCCAATCAGCATTTTCTTGCTTATGTATACGCTAGTCGTTCTGGACTCACTGGCGGTGGCTACCTAAGTTCTAAACTCTCCATTCCCGTTGCGCCCAGTCTTTCCAAAAGTTTCGGCATTAATTACATCGACTCGCAAACGCTGCGTTTCTTTCCCATAAGAAGGCCTACGAATTCTGCAAGCGTATTCTATAGTCCAACGTATTCCGATGCTCTCTTTTCCCAAAAGAGCTTTCCAGTGCCGCTTTATGGGAGAGGATACCCTATAGTAGGCAACAGGGCGTTAATACCGATAGAGATTATGAATAATGAGGCCATATTGCATCTCATGGAAGTATACACTGGCATTGACCTTTCAATGGAAGTGATAAAGGAGATTGTGTTGACGCCTCATGGTCCAGATAGGGGGTTTGAGAGTTTCGGTTATTATTCCTATGCATTCTTCGACAGGTATTTTATAATGTGGAATGCGCAATTATACAGGATCGATAACGATGGTAACGTGAAATCTTTTGGGTCTAGTTTTGTGCCTGGTGAATACGCTCCTCATCAAATATTCCAACTGAGAGAATATCTTTTTGCCATTACGGACGATGCCCTGTTGATTTCCATCGATCAAGGTGAAAACTGGTCGACTTATATTAAAAACATCAGCCAAGATTTGCTGAGATTGACTTATCAAAATATTGGTGATGAGCTTTACGGTTTTTCTGGTTCACAGATTGTCAAGTTTTCGATGGATGGAGAAAGCATAGTTTTTTATGAATTGGAAAATAAAGGGCTCGAAACCCATCATATCACTTCCATAAATAAATTGGGCAATTATTATTATACTACCACCTTATCTGGCTTGTTTTATAAGGATGCTGAATACTTTTTAACCCAAAGAGTTCGCGAATGATTTAACTAGGAGAGTCTAAACCTCCCATACCTAAATATCAAGTATAGCCAAAGTGCCAGGATGGTCCAGCCCACTATTTTCCCTAGGGGTTTCTTTAGGGTCTGCGGCATGCCCCTAAAGTACCAGATAGCCAGAAAGAGCGTGGCAATAAGAAAATATACGAGCAATTTTTTCATTAATTGCTCAAAATTAAGTATATTCCGCCGTCTCGCCTCCCATAGGGGAGATATTTTGTTAAAAATTTAAAAACCATGACAGCTTATGTTGAGTTGTTATGTTGAAAACCATATAGTCCAAAAAAGGGAGATAAAAGTGAGCAAGACCATCATAGTTTCAAATAGATTACCTGTAAAGGCCAGCTATAAAAGTGGAAAGTTAGAGATTAAGCAAAGCGAAGGAGGGCTAGCTACAGGGCTGGGGTCTATATATAAACAGGGGAATAATATTTGGATAGGTTGGCCTGGTTTGGAGGTTGAAAATGACAAAGAACAGCATGAGATAATTGATAAGTTGAGCGATTTGAATCTGGTTCCGGTTTTTTTAAACGAGGATCAGATAAAGGGCTATTACGAAGGGTTTAGCAATGAGGTGTTATGGCCAGTTTTCCATTACTTGTCTCCATATGCAAAATATGATTACAACAATTGGATAAGTTATGTGGAGGTAAACAAGTTGTTCAGGGATGTAGTGATGCAGCACCTAGAACCGGGAGATACCGTTTGGGTGCACGACTATCAGTTGTTGCTCTTGCCCGGTCTTATCCGTTTGGAGCAATCCAATGTCTCCATCGCATTCTTCAATCATATTCCTTTCCCGTCGCAAGAGCTTTTCAGGTTGATCCCCTGGAGGGAGGAAATACTACAGGGGATGTTAGGGGCGGATCTTTTGGGCTTTCACACGTTTGATGATGTCAGGCATTTTATCAGTGCGGCGACACATTTGCTACCTGTACATGTCGATGCCAATAGGCTGAAGGTTGGTAACAGATTGGTAGTGGCAGAACCATTTCCAATGGGCATGGATAGTGAGAAATTTTCAAAATTGGGCGATAACCCTAAAGTGAAAAGTATCGTTGCTAAATTAAAAGACAATTTCAAAGACAAGAAACTTGTCTTGTCGATTGATCGACTGGATTATAGCAAGGGAATCATCGAACGACTCAATGCATTTGAGCTGCTGCTGGAAAAAAATCCGGAATATATCGAAAAGATCAATCTTTATATGATTGTCGTCCCATCTAGGGATACCGTAGAGCAATATAAAATATTGAAAGATGATATAGATCGCCTGGTGGGGCATATCAATGCACGGTTCAGGACCTTCAGTTGGCATCCAATCGCTTATTTTTATCATGGATATCCCATAGAAATCGTATCTGCACTATACAACGTGGCTGACGTTTGCTTAGTAACACCCATGCGTGATGGCATGAACCTGGTGAGCAAGGAATACGTAGCAAGTAGGAATGATAACTCGGGGGTGCTGATATTGAGTGAAATGGCTGGCGCTTCAAAGGAATTAAACGATGCTTTATTGGTCAATCCCAATAGCATCAACGATATCAGGAAGGCTTTGATCAAGGCCTTGAACATGCCTCGGGAGGAAATGGAAGAGCGCATGAAGGCCATGCGGGCAGTGGTATTTAAGTTTAACGTGAAGCATTGGGTACGGATTTTTATGGCAAGACTACAAGATATAAAGAAAATGCAGGCAGCAACTAGGGCAAAATTGGTAAGTGAAGATTTATTAAAACATATTAGTGACCGATATGCTTCGGCATCCAATAGGCTTTTATTGCTCGATTATGACGGCACTTTGGTTGACTTCAAGAAAGAGATAGACGATGCCGCTCCTGACCAAGAGCTGTATGATTTGCTGGATGAGATCAATGCAGATGAAAAAAACCAATTGGTTATCATCAGCGGAAGAAAACATACTACCTTGGATAAATGGTTTGGCGGCAGGGATTACGATCTCATAGCTGAACATGGTGCTTGGCGCCGTAGGAAAGACGGGCAATGGGAGCAAAGACCGGGTCTCTCTACTAAATGGAAACCAACGATATTGCGGCTCATGGAGGATGTGACCGATAAGACCCCAGGATCGTTCATAGAAGAAAAGAGCTATTCCCTCGCCTGGCACTATAGAAAGGTACAGGAGGGATTGGGCGACTTACGTGCCAATGAATTGATGGATGCGCTGTCCTATCACCTGAACGCCTTTGGTATTAAACTGTTGGACGGCGACAAGGTGGTAGAAGTGAAAAATGCAGAAGTTAACAAAGGAGTAGCCACATTGAACGTGCTCCATCAAAAAGACTTTGACTTCATCCTATCCATAGGTGACGATCGTACCGATGAAGATATGTTCAAGGTGTTGCCTTCCAAGGCCGTTTCCATCAAGGTCGGCAGCAATGTCTCCGCCGCCAAATTCTACCTAGAACAGCAAGGGGACGTACGAAAATTCCTCAAAGAGGTGGTTGCCTATGAGACTAAGCTGGCATAATGATCGGCTATCTTGCCAACTAATAAAGCAGTCCAAATAGCCAGAGTGGGATCTTGTGACCGTTGCCTATTTCGATATCGTCTGCTGCCACGTAGGTATGGGGGATATCCGCAATCTGGCTAAAGTTTTTCTTGGCACCGCCTACTTCAAAAATGTATTGGTCGTCCACCGCAAAATCGCCTTTCTTGGCAAGATTTACTTGATGACCAGCATTGCGCAATTGGTTCACAAAGAAACTCTCGCGTATACTTCCCGCGTTTTTTGGCTGCGCGGAAATGGCGTGAAAGAGATTGGGATTGTCTAGCAACAATTTTCCCGGCTTTTCCAAAGGACCCAAGCCCTTGCCTTCCAAGTAGACGAGCTGCACCAGCTTCGCTTTCTCCAAGTAATGCAAATATTGGATCAACGTTCCCCTGGACATGCCGATGGTCTTTGCCAGTTCGGAAACATTGGGTTTGAAGGGAACCTGGGTAGCCAGGCTGGATAGCAGTTGGTTTATCTTGCGGATTTGCTGTTTATCGATGTCTTCGATAAATGCAAGATCGTAACCAATTGTGAGATTAACAACATTTGCCAATTGGTTCGGATAACCAGTTATGTCTTCTTTAAAGAAGGGATAGTATCCATAGCTCGTGTACTGTCCAAATAACTTAATGGGTTTTAGTGCAATGAACTTGCTTGCTATGGATACATGGTCCTTAAGCAGTTCTTCCAACGAAACGGCCGTTTGCTCAAAGCCATGTTCGAAGGTCAAAAATTCCCTGAACGAAAAGCCCGGCAGGTGATATACATGGGCCCTTCTGCTAAGGTCCACTTCTAGCGAAAGCATCTCCACGATCGATGAGCCTGTGAATACCAGGTGGATGTCTCGGTAAAAATCGTATAAGTTTTTCAGCTCACGGGCCCATCCTTCGTACTTGTGGGCTTCATCGATAAACAGGTATTTGCCTCCCGATTTTCGGAATGATTCGGCCGTTTCCGACAGGCTATGTGTGGCGAAATATAGATCATCCAAACTGATGTACAGCAATTCATCGGTAGGCAGGCCCATTTGTTTCATTCTTTGCAGCAGCAAGGTCGTTTTGCCTACACCTCTGGAACCGAGTACCCCAATGAGCCGATTTTCCCAGTTGATCTGCTGTAGAAGAGGCCGTTGAAAATTCATGTCCAACTGGCTCATGAGTATCGACGATTTTTCCTTTAAACTATCCATTTTTCTATATTGTTCTATACGAAAAACAAAAATAGATAAAAATGTTCTCATTAATGAACATTTTTATCTATTTTTGTTTGCTGGTCAGGACAACTTGACTAGTTTGTGGTCGTCTTGTAGAAACGGCAGAGCTTTTATCAAGCCTCCGTCAGCCGTTTTCTCTTGCGATCGAGCTTGGACTGGATGCGGTCTCCTTTGACGCCGTCGATGACGGATAAGGCAACGTCTTTGTCGGCATCGATATCGTGGAAGTCTATTTCCTTTCGCCTCAGTGAAGCGTAATCATATGCCCCGGTTGGACTCATCAGTTTTACCAAAACGGGCAGGCATTCGAAGAAAATAAACAGCAGGCTGATAAAGGTGATGGCATAGTACATGTTCTCGTTGGTAGACCCATCGGGATTTTGCTTGAGCTGGCCTAGCGCCTCATTTCTGTCGGCAAAACCCGCAAGGGTGGTAAGGCTATCGAGCTGACTGCCAGAAAGCATCTTTTCGTTATAGATGCCCTCAAAGTTCTTGAGGCTATCGAGCCTTGTCTCCTGATAAGCCAGTTGTTGCCTCAATTGTTCTAGATAAGTCTCCTTGTTGCGGAGGTCTGCTTCTTTCATCTTGGCATAGGGGCCGTAGCCCATTACGCCAGATGTCTCCTCGGTCTTGCTACCGAAGATTTCGAAATTGAGTTTTTTGCGATCCTCTTTGATAGCGCTTTCCAATGAGTCGCGCTGTGCCTTCATCTCTTGTGTTTTGGCAATTTCCAGCTGGTACTTGGAAGCAAAGGAATTGTTGAGCGTGTCTATCTTCACCCTTTGTTTCTTAAGGTAATTGACCTGCAACTGCTCCCTTATTTCCTTGTCGAAAATTTTCAGTTCCAACGGCCTGGAGATGACTATTCCAATCATGATGGCCAATAGGAGGCGGGGCAGGGCCTGAAAGAACTGCTTGTACCAGACACCGTTCTTGTCTATGGTAGAGACAATGTACCTATCCATGTTGAAGATGGCAAGCCCCCAAATTAACCCGAAGAGAACGGCCCAAAGCTTGGCAAAGCTGCTGCCACTGAAAACGAAATACATGGCATAGCCTCCAGATAGTGAAGCAAATAAAGCAGTAAAGAAGATGGTGGCACCTATGCCCACATATTTGTTATGCTCGGCCGGATATTTTGTCAGCGTGCCCGTATGCGCCCCGCTACAAAACCAAAAGAAATGCATGATTGCTTTCATGTGAAAAAATTAAATGGGCGCATATCATAAAAAGGGAACGACCTGCTCAAAGGCCATGCCCCGGGATGCTTTTAACAATACGAGTGAGTCTATGACGGGATGCTCTGCTAAATAAGTTTTTAGATGTGCGGTATCTTCAAAGAATAATGCTTGTTGGTCTTTCTCTCGCTGTTCGTAAAAAGCATGGCCGACATAATGGCGCTTACTGTTTTTTAGTTGCTTTGCTTGTGCTATAACGTGCTCATGCTCGTCATACGAGGCGTCTCCCAGTTCAAACATATCTCCCAATACGAGCGTTTTTTTATCTGCTTGCTGTATGTCGAAATTGGCAATAGCTGCGGCCATGCTGCTGGCATTGGCATTATAATAGTCGCAAATAACGGTATTGTTGTCCGTTTTCAGCAGTTGCGAGCGATTGTTGCTGGGCACATATTTTTGTATCCCTGCATTGATCTCGGAAACCGAAAGCCCGAGCTTCCTCCCGATACTTATCGCCGCCAATATGTTCTCTAGGTTATAGGCGCCGGTTAATTGTGACTCCACGGCATGGTACCTATTGGGATTTGTTTTTTCTGCCCATTCCAAATGCAGCGTGGGCTGTGCCTGTATGAGCTGGCCGTAGAGATCATTTTCCGTTGCGGTGCCGTAAGTTACGATCTCGGCAAATGACCTAGATTGCGCCATTCCTCGAAGATGGGCATTATCCTGTTGTAAGAAGAGGCAACCCTGATGTGCTGCCAGCCAATCGTACAGTTCTCCCTTCGCCTTTTTTACCCCTTCAAAGCTGCCAAAGCCCTCGAGGTGTGCCTTGCCCACATTGGTAATGAGGCCATGGGTAGGCTGGGCGATCTGGCAGAGAAAAGCGATCTCTCCCACGTGGTTGGCACCCATTTCAATAATGGCAATCTCCGTTTCCGGTTTTATCGAGAGGAGCGTGAGCGGTACGCCAATGTGGTTGTTCAGGTTGCCTTGGGTGGCTTGTGCGTTGTAGTGCTGGCTAAGCACGGCATATATCAGCTCCTTGGTGGTAGTCTTGCCATTGGTACCGGTAATGCCAATGAATGGGATGGTCAATTGCCGGCGATGCCATGTAGCAAGCTGCTGCAGGCACTGCAAGACATCGTTTACTAAGATAAACCGTTCGTTTATAGCGTATTTTTCTTCATCTATTACCGCATAAGCTGCCCCCGCCTCTAGTGCCTTATCTGCAAAAGCATTGCCATTAAAATTGGCTCCTTTCAGTGCAAAGAATAGGCTGTCTGGCGATATTTTACGCGTGTCGGTGCAGATAGTCGGATGCTCTTGAAAAATCCTATAAATTGACTGTATATCCATTGTCATTGTTTATTGGGAGCTAAATTACGGCTCTTGGATGGCTTTATGCAGTGGTGATTAAAATTTTTTTCTTAACTGAAAAGAACCGCTGGCATCTCACGACGGCAGCGGCTCAAACACACATAAAGATTTTTATTTACCTACGCGGCTTTTCTCATCGCTTTGGCTTTCTCTCCTTGGTCCACCTATTTTCGTGTTTCCGAAGTTATAGGTGAACGTGAGTCTGGCAATACGCGTTTCATTGTTTTGCCGGATCATCACGTTGAGATTAGCATAGTCCGTAGAGACATTTTGTATCCTTGTATTGAATATATCGCTAATGGCCAATTTTAGGTTGGCTCGTTTGTTTAACAGGGATTTGTTTAAGCCCGCGTCCAATGCCCATTGGCTCCCTATATGGTATAAGCTATAACGTAGGCTGGACTGATAGTTCAAGGTAGCTTCTGCCCTGAAGGTAGGCGTTATGTTGAGGGTATGGCTACTATTGAGCTGCAGGGCATATTGCCCATAATCCAAGGGCCCGTTTGGCAGGTTGGACTTAAAGCCCAGATAAAAGCCTGTGATGTTGGTATTGGAACTCCACACTTTGCCAGCGGCAATAGGCGCATTGAGGTTGACGAAGTAGTTGTTCTGTTCGGCCAAATTCTCGCGTGTGAGGTAAGTGCTCTTTGTTTCATCGTCCTGTATCATCATCTCGGCGATGACATCCGTGGTACGTGAATAGCCGCCAGACAGGTTATATCTTTTATATAATGTATAGTTTAGTTCATAAGAGTGCGTGTACTCGGGAGTCAGGTAAGGATTGCCTTGTTCCGAAGTGTAATTGTCCAGGAAGTACTGGAAAGGATTGAGGTTGCCATAGTTTGGACGATTGATCCTTTTGCTGTACGACAGGCCTAGCTGATGGTTCTCGCTCAGGTTCTGCGTGACCGATAAGGTCGGAAAGAAATCGAGGTAATCTCTTTTGACGCGATTTTGTAAGGTGACGGAGTTACCATCGGAAATGGTATTTTCTGCCCTTAAGCCGATTTTCACGTCTGTTTTGCCGAATTGTTGCCCATAGCTGGCATATGCGGCTAGTACTTGTTCGTCATAAATGAAATGATTGGATCTGGAAGGGATGTTTTGCCAATCTTGGTTTTCCAGCTCCTCGAAGGTCATATCGTTATCTGTCTTTACATGGCTTATTTTTACGCCTGTTTCCAATTTGCCCTTTTTGCCAATGGGATGCGTGTAATCTGCCTTGGCCATTTGGATATCGACAATGGAAGGCATAATGCTACGCAAGAAGAGCGGAGATTTAAGGGCACTTTCGTCTGGATAATAGAAGTAGTTGTTGTATTGCGCGTTATTCTTGCTGTCAAATCTTGAGATATCTCCTTCTACGACCAGCTTTTTTCCCAGCGTGTCTATGTTGAACGTGTTGTTCACATTGAAAGAGATGGTGTTATAGCGTTCGCCAAAAGTGGTTTGGGTATCCAAGATGGAGTCCAAGGGTCGATTGAAAGACCCGATGTTGGTGATGTTGTCATTGTTGTCGGTATTTCTATTGTTTATGCCGGAGACCTGAAGGCTGATGGTATTTCTGCTAGAGGAGTTGAAGTCGATGCCAGCCCGATAGCTGTGCCCTCTTCTGTTATTGACAAATAGGGAATGTTGATCGAATCTGGTGAAGTCGCTTCCGCCGCCGACTATCCGATCGATACCGATATCCTGTTGCCTTTTGTTGTCGAGGTAACTGTAATTTCCAAACAGGTTGAACTTGCCAGATTTGTGGTTCAGCGTAAGTGATGTGTTTGATTTGTGGTGATCGCCATAGCCACCACTTAGCGTGAGCGTGCCATTTGTACCAGACAGACGGTTTTTCTTCAGTTTGATGTTGATGATGCCCGAGCTTCCGGCGGCATCGTATTTGGCTCCTGGGTTTGTAATCAACTCGATAGACTGTAGGCTATTGCCGTCTGTAGAGCGCAACAGGTTGGCCAGTTGCTGTGCCGAGAGAAAGGTTTGCTTGCCATCTATCAAGACCGTCACCCCTTGCTTGCCCATAAGGCTGATGTTGTCATCCTTATCCAGGGTGATGCCGGGAGAACGTTGCAATACTTCCAGTGCCGAATTTCCGGCGGCAAGGGTAGTGTTCTCTACATTGACAACCAAGGCACCGTCCTTACGCTCCACCATAGGCGTTTTGGCCGTTACCGTGACCTCGGCAAGTGATTGTGCTTCCGCTTGCAGGATGATTTCCGGTACTTGTATTTGTTGTTGCCCGTTGACTTCGATAGGCAAATAGGTTTTCTTATAGCCTATCATGCTGGCGGCAAGGATGTATTTCCCCTTTTTGATCTGCGATAGGACATATGTTCCTTGCTCGTCGGCATAGCTGGAGCGGATATGGGAAGAGTCGGCCGCGTTTAGTAGGCTCACGGTGGCAAAGTCTATGGGAGCCTGCTTTTCGTCCTTTATGCTGCCTTTCAGTTCGGCGGTGTTTTCTTGGGCCGGAGCATTGCCGCTATAAAAGAAAAAGCCTGTCAGGAGGCCAAACAGGCCGATTTTGGTAAAGTGTCTTTTCATCAATTGTTTTGTGTTTATATATATCGCGTTCATTGTTTTTTTGTCTATGATTCAAATGTCGCTACTCCTATTGTCTCTTAAAATGACAATTAGGCGAGGGACTGTTAGTTTTCGGTAAACACCCAGATTTTCTAGGTAAAAATGGCCGCTGGCATCTCACGACGGCAGCGGTTCAAAACACGCATAAGATCTATTTACCTACGCGGCTTTTTTCGCTATTATCTATGTCGCGCTGGCTGTTTTTTAGCTTTTGATTCCCGAATCTGTAGGTGAACGATAGACGTAGCACCCTGCTTTCCTCCCGATGCAGGTTCCAAAAGTTGAGGTTGGCATAGTTTGTGGAAGCCGTATAAGGCATTTTGTAAAATATGTCGGTCAGTACCAGTTTGATGTTTGCCCGCTTGTCCCATAGCGATTTATTGACTCCAAGATCCAGCCCCCAATTGGAACCAATCTTATAGATACTCCAGCGCAAGGGCGATTGGTACTTGAAATTGGCTTCCAACCTCAGAGTTTCATTAATGTTGAAGGTTTGGCTGCTATTCAGCTGGATGCCTAGCTGCTCAAAATCGATGGGGGCCTCGGGAATATCCGCTTTATATGCCATGTATAATCCATTGATATTGGTGTTGCTGTTCCACCAATTGCCTATCTCCACGGGGATATTCAGGTTGACAAAATAGATCAACTCCTTTGCGATATTCTCATAGGTCACCCTTGTTACGCTGGTCTGGTCATCAAGGTACATCATTTCTCCCACCATATCCCTTGTCTTTTGAAAGCCCGCACTTAGGTTGTATCTTTTCTTTAAGGAATAGTTCAGCTCATAGGAGTCGGTAAATGAAGGATTGAGGAAAGGATTGCCCTGAATATACGTATAAGGTTCTATGTAATAGATAAAAGGGTTGAGATTGCCATAGTTAGGCCGGTTTACCCTTCGGCTATAGGATAGGCCGATGCTCTGCTGCTCCGATAATTGCTGATTGACGGAAATGTTGGGAAATAGGTTGAGGTAATCGCGCTTGTTGCGTTGCTGGGAAGTGACGGAGTGTCCGTCCGAAAAAGTATGTTCCATCCGCAGTCCAGCTTGAATATCCGTTTTATTGAACTTTTGGCTATAAATAGCATAGGCAGCGCTCACCCTTTCCGTATATACAAACCTGTTGGAACGTTCGGCATCCTGTTCCCAGCTTGCGCCACTATGAATGAAGAAGCCCATGTCGTTATCACTCTTCACGTTGCTGTATTTGCCGCCAAATTCCAGTTTTCCCTTTTTGCCCAAAGGGTGTACATAGTCTATCTTGGCCGTTTGGATGTCTATGGTAGAAGGCATTGTGTTTTGTATCCATTCGGGATCGCGGAGTGCGGTACCGTCTGGCAGGAAATAGTCGTTCAGATAATAATTGTTGGTATTGTCCTCAAAGCGGGCCATATCCACTTCCGTTGTCAGTTTTCTGCCATTGGTGTCCACGTTGAAGGTATTGTTGACGTTGACGGAAATGTTCTTGAACCTGTTAAGCCCGTCAGTTTGGGTCGTCAGGGTAGAGTCTATCACATGGTTTACGTCCATGATTTTGCTGTTACTCATGGAATTGTCTGCCGTTCTCGAGAAGTATCCCGAACCGAGTATGCTTAGCGTGTTTCGTTCACTGGTTTGATAGTCTATGCCTAGCCTGGCATTGTGCGCCTTGCGTGTATTTTGGAAAGTGGCCAGCTGGTCAAAAATCTTCAGTGCATCGCCCTGCCCAGCCGTACGGTAAAGATCCATGTATTTACGATACCCGTTGTCCGTATAACTATAGGAGGTATATACGTTTGTTTTTCCCTGTTTGTAGCTTAGATCAAAAGAATTGTTGGACTTGTGCGTGCGGCCGTAGCCACCGCTCAAGTTGACGGAGCCGTTGATTCCTTCGAGCTTGTTTTTCTTCAGGCGGATGTTGATAATGCCCGCCGTACCGGCAGCATCGTATTTTGCCGATGGATTGGTATTGAGTTCGATGGATTGTATGTTGCTGCCATCCATGCTCTTGAGCATATTGGCGAGTTGTTCTGCCGAGAGGAAGGTTTGCTTGCCGTCTATCATGACGGTTACCCCCTGGCGGCCCATAAGGCTGATGTTGCCATCCTTGTCCACGCTCACTCCTGGCGAACGGGTGATGATATCCATAGCGGTATTGCCCGCGGCGAGCGTGGAGTTTTCCACATTGACCACGAGGGCGCCGTCTCTGCGCTCTACAGTAGGTGTTCTGGCGGTGACGGTTACTTCTGCCAGCGATTGTGCTTCTGGCTCTAGCATGATTTCCGTGAGTTCTATTTGCTTTTGCTGACCATTCACTTCCAGGGGAAGATAGGTCTTTTTATAGCCTATCATGCTGGCCATGAGGATGTACTTTCCTTTTTTTACTGCCGGATCACGAAATTACCCTGCTCATCGGCATAGCTGGAACGTATGTGGGAAGAATCGGCAGCGTGGAGTAGGCTTAGGGTAGCGAAGTCAATGGGGCTGTGCTTTTCGTCCTTTATGCTTCCTTTTACATCTACCGAACTTTCTTGCGCAAAGAGAACATTGCTCGACAGTAGTACGTATAACAGCAATGCCACTTGCCCAAGTTTGGTAAAATGCCTTGCCAAGATGTATTTGGAGTTTATGTATGTCGTGTTCATAATACTGTATTTATGACTCAAAGGTCTTTCATCTTTTCGCCTTTTGAAATGACAAATAGGCAAGGACTAACCGCGTGTCGGTAAACGGCACCTTTTTTTAGGTGAAATTTCCTTACACGCATTTTTCTTGGTCATTTATGTGCCTTTCTCTTTTTTGAAAAGGACATAGCCATTCCCTTAAGGCCTGTTTTGGCCTTTTCGGGAGTGTTTATAAATCTGGAAAGGGATTGGAAATAGAAAGCCAAATGCCTTTTTATTGGCATTTGGCAATACGCCATCTCCTTTCGATACTATGGAGTAGACGTGTTTTTGTCTATAGAGGTTGCAAGGTAGAGGAAATTAATTTTCTAGCTGTACTTCAAGTTTAATGGAGTCCACATTTAGTTTGATGGAATCTAGGCCTTCAAATTCTTCCTTTGTCACCTGCTCTTTTGAGCACCTTAATCCGCTGTCGGTCATCACCCATTCCGTATATCCGGCATAGTCATCACCGTATCTATCTCGGCATTGGTTGGTGGGCAGGTCCCAAATGTTGCGTTCGCAATCGCGAGATAGCAATAGTTTGCTGCCCACGGGAAAGCGCAGAGTAACTCTTCCTATCTGCTCGCGGAGAATCTCCTCTTTGGGAATCTGGATATATTTGTCGATAAAGATTTTGTCCCCTTCTTGCTTGACAAGGTGTTTTATATTAGAGGCTCTTTCTGCTGCGACTTTTGCCGTTTTGCCCTTTGCCGAGAACTCTTGGGTCACGGTCGGATTTTGCCCCTCGACGGCCTTGTCGATATAAATATAGGCTCTGGGCCTATAGCCCCAGTTGTTTCTCAACTTTATCCTTTTTGTTTTTATTCGTTTTAGCTCTGATGATATTTCGCTATCTATCCAATTTTCCTTGGTGTCCAGTGAAGTGGAGTCTTCGCCGTAGAACGGTACGAATCCTTCTACATCACCCATTTCCAGCACATAGGTTGGGCTGAGCTGCAATGGGATTTCCTCTTCTATCTGAGCCTCTTCCTTAAAGTCCTGCACGGTATTGATTACCATGCCTATCACTACACCCGTGGAGATAAGCCATACAATGAGCAAGGTATAACTAAGGTAACTGCTGATGGGCGCTTTGTTGAACACCACGCGAATAGTGAGAAAAGTGAGTGCCAGAAAAGGGATGGCAATCATGAAAAATGCTGCGAATGCTGTGGTGGCGAACCATTTTGGTTCGACAAATTTGAGAGGAAAGTCGCCGTCAACCGGCCCTCCAGAGATGAGCAGTACAACTAGGCCTACTATAAGGGAGGCTACGGTAAGGCCAAACGAAATCAAGAGGAATACACCTAATATTTTAAGAAGCACCATCCCTACCTTTGTTATGCTATCGCCCAGGTTGTCCATATTGTTGCTTTTGGGGTATGGTGTATAGTTGAAACCGCTCTCACGTTCTTCTTCAAAACTACGTTTGAAGTTGTGCAGGTTTGCTTCTTCCCCGCGCATGGCCATGCGGTCCGCACGTGTCCTCGCCTCTGGAATAATTATCCATAGGATGAGGTATAGCAAAAATCCTGTACCGCCAACGAAGAAGATGAGCAAGAATATAAGTCGTACCCAACGCGACTCCATATCGAAATAGTGCCCCAATCCGGAACATACACCTCCAAATACCTTATCGTCGGGATCACGCATCAATTTCTTGGATCCAGTGCTGGCAAAAGGAGTGTTCGGTTGGCCGCTTTCATTGAAGTACGTAGATTGTTCATTGTCACTCCCCAGGTCAAAGTCCTCTACCTTGCCCATCTGGGCACATACTTCTTGCACGTCCGTAAGGGTAATCACTTCTTTCTTGCCACTTTGTATCCGTTCATTGAACATTTCTGCAATACGGTTTTCTATATCGGCAATTATTTCATTGCTTCCTTCCGTAAAAGCGAAGTGCTTTTTGATGTCGATCATGTAGGATCGAAGTATCTCGTAGGCGTCTTCTTCTATGTGAAAGACGAGTCCGTTTATATTGATGATAATGGTCTTGTTCATAGCTATGGATTGTTTTTATTCGGTATCTAAATTTTTGTCGATTCTGTGGAGGTTTCTACGGCATATGTGAGCTCTTCCCATGTTTTGTTGAGCGCCCGGAGTACTTCAAGCCCAGATTCCGTTATTTGGTAGTATTTCCTTGGCGGGCCCGAGGTAGACTCCTTCCAATTGTAGCTCAAAAGGCCGTTGTTCTTTAAACGTGTCAATAAAGGATATAAGGTGCCTTCCACTACCAGCAATTTTGCCTTCTTTAGCTCGCCAATGATGTCTGAGGCGTAGATTTCACCTCTCGAAATGATGGCCAAGATACAAAATTCCAATATCCCCTTTCTCATTTGGGTCTGTGTATTTTCTACTATCATAATGCAAAGATATATGTTTAGTTTAGTATTATGCAATACATAGTAGTATATATTTTTAATATTAGTTAGTAATATTCTGTTAGACAGTTGTTTAAAATTAATTTTTGTTTTCGGCAGGTACAGATGGTGCGCTTGCTTACGCATAGGAATCTATTTGAAGCTCACGGCTAATGGGGGTGATTTTAATTTTTTACTTTTTGTTTTTGACTTTTCAAATACTTGTCAATTTTACAATTAGTGTCAAAGTATAGGAAAATAGAGTTTAATAATTATATTTACCTCCGCTATCATCAGTACATGAATGAAAGAGCCTAACTTATCAGATTTTAAACAGAGATTCGGGGAAAAATCATCCGCATTGATTATACTGAAAAACAGTAGGGGCGTAGTGCTTTCGCTATGCAATTACGGTGCGCGTATCGTAAGCCTATCAGTGCCAGATAAGGACGGTAAATCCACCGACGTCGTTTTGGGTTTCAATCATATTCAGGATTATTTGCAGGCGAGCGAGCGCTATTTTGGTGTTACGGTGGGGCGCTATGCCAACCGGATAGCCAAAGGTTCTTTTCGTTTAGGTGAAAGGGAATACCGATTGGACAAAAACAACGGGGACAATTGTTTGCATGGAGGCAGGGAAGCTTTTCAGGACAAAATCTGGGACAGACAGGTAAATAACCCCAACAGAGTAGCTTTTTATTACGTGTCGTCAGATATGGAAGGAGGCTTTCCCGGTACACTACGTGTATGCGTGGAGTTTGAGCTGACGGACAGCAATGAAATTATTATAACCTATCAGGCTAGGAGCAATAAAGACACGGTCATTAACCTGACAAACCATGCCTATTTTAATCTAAATGGTGAAGGAAATGGTCTTGTGGATGAACATATCGCTTACTTAGCCGCGTCAAGGTACCTTCCAGTCGATGAGCATCAGATACCCACAGGGGATATATTAAATGTAGCTGGTTCGGCATTTGATTTCTTGAAAGAAAAAGCGCTGGGAAAAGACTGGTCCTCCGAGGAGCAAGTAAATCGGGTGGGTGGGTATGACCATTGTTTCGTGTTGGACGAACGGGTGAACTCTGCTGAGCAAGTGGCAGCGCGTGTGACCTCACCCGATAGCGGAATATGCCTGGAAGTGCTTACTACGGAACCTGGAATACAATTGTATACGGGCAATTCGCTGGATGGCAAAGATGTAGGCAAATCTGGAAAGGCATATGTGAAACACAGCGCTTTTTGCCTGGAAACCCAGCATTTTCCCGATAGTCCTCACCACGCCCAATTTCCTTCTACCTTCTTGCCTGCGGGAAAAGAGTTTGTTTCAAAGACAATATATAGATTTAGTGTGATCAAATAACCAAACTTACGCAAAGTATGAAAACCTTACATAGTACCGATTATGTTGTTTTTTTGTTTTACTTCCTGATAGTGGCTTTCTATGGCTACTGGGTCTATCAGCGTAAGAAAAGCATTACTCCCGATTCCAAGGATTATTTTCTGGCAGAAGGCTCACTCACCTGGTGGGCTATTGGTGCTTCGCTCATTGCTTCCAATATCTCGGCGGAGCAGTTTATAGGCATGAGCGGTTCGGGCTTTAAGATGGGACTGGCCATTGCGGCCTATGAGTGGTTAGCGGCTATTACGCTCATTATCGTCGCGGTATTTTTCATACCGGTATATCTTAAGAATAAGATCTACACCATGCCACAGTTTCTCAACCAACGTTATAACGGTACTGTGAGCATCGTGATGGCGGTGTTTTGGCTCCTGCTCTATGTGGTAGTCAACCTCACTTCGATCCTTTATTTGGGTGCCTTGGCCGTTTCTACCATTTCGGGGCTCAATTTTAACGTTTGTATTGCCGGCTTGGCCATCTTTGCCATCGTCATTACCTTGGGGGGGATGAAGGTAATAGGCTTTACGGATGTGATACAGGTCTTCTTCCTCATCTTGGGAGGCTTAGCCACCACCTATATTGCGCTCAATTTAGTCTCTGATCACTTTGGAACCACTGGTGCCCTGAAAGGACTTGGATTGATGTATGATAAGGCTCCCGACCATTTCGAGATGATCTTTGGGAAGGACAACGAGAATTACCTTGACCTTCCCGGGCTTTCGGTGCTTGTTGGGGGTCTATGGATCGTCAACCTCAACTATTGGGGCTGTAACCAGTACATTACGCAAAGGGCATTGGGTGCCGACCTGAAGACAGCGCGCAACGGTCTTCTTTTTGCGGCAGGGCTCAAGATGTTAATGCCACTTATCGTCGTACTGCCTGGTATTGCGGCGTTCATCTTATACAGGGAAGGGTATTTTCAACAGGAAATGCTGCAAGATGGAAGCGTCAACCCCGATCATGCGTACCCCGTACTGCTCAATCTGCTTCCTACTGGACTGAAAGGACTTTCCTTTGCGGCGCTTACCGCGGCGGTAGTAGCATCTCTTGCGGGCAAGGCCAATAGTATTGCTACGATTTTCACCTTAGACGTCTACCAAAAGATATTCAATCAAGGGGCTTCCGAGCGGAAATTAGTTAACGTGGGCAAACTGACGATCATTGTTGCGATGTTGTTGGCAATATTGATATCACCTTATATGGGTATAGACAAAAAAGGGGGATTCCAATACATTCAGGAATATACTGGATTTGTGTCGCCCGGGGTCTTTGCCATGTTTATCATGGGCTTCTTCTGGAAGAAGACCACTTCTTCCGCGGCTCTGTTTGCCACCATTGCAGGCTTTGCGCTTTCCGTATTTTTCAAGGTGCTGCCCAATTATGCCGATTTATCCTTCCTTTATCCCATCGGTTTTGCAGTGCCCAATGCGGAGGGTATTTATGAAATTGCTTTTATAGATAGGATGGCCATCGTGTTTGCAATATGTATCATCTCCATGATCGTTATTAGTGTTTGGGAAAATAAACGGGGCGTAGTACCCAAGGGACTTATCGTGGACACGAGCATGTTTAAGGTACATACCGGGTTTGCCGTGGGAGCCCTGTTGGTCATTGGAGTGGTAGCGGCATTATATACTTTGTTTTGGTAATGGCAATAGCAAAAGAAACACTAGCATTTTTAAGAGATCTTCGTGAGAACAATAATCGGGAATGGTTTGAAGCAAACCGTTCCCGCTATGAACTGGCTTGGCAGAACATGAAGGATTTTGTGGGCGAGCTCATTATCGCCCTTTCCAAGGTAGATCCCTATATCCATGCCGATATACCCGTTTCGAAGTGCGTGTTTCGCATCTACCGCGATACGCGGTTCAGTAAGGACAAAACGCCCTATAAAGAATGGTTGGGGGCGGGCATCTCCACGGCAGGGAGAAAGCTGGCTGGGCCTGAATACTACCTGCACATCTCGCCCGGGCAAAGTTTCATTGCGGGAGGATACTGGCGACCCGAAAAAGAGCATCTAGCGGCCATCAGGCAGGAAATAGACTATAACGAACAGGAATTTCGAGACATCGTAGAGGAAACAACCTTTCTAAAGGAGCTAAAAATGGATACGGAGGATACACTTAAGAAAGCGCCGGCGGGCTACCAACCAGACCATCCTGCCATTGATCTATTGCGGTTGAAAAGCTTTACGGCATCCAGCCCATTGAGCGATGCCGATATAAGCAGCAAGGAGGCAATAGAGCGGATCGTAGGAAAAGGCGCTGCCATGCTAGATTTCAAGATGTTCCTGCACCGCGCCATAGGGCAAGAAGCTTAGCTTCTTAGCGCCTTTAGTGCTTCATGTAGCTTCGCCAGCTCGGCAAACATCACTCCCGCGGCCCTTTCGTTGGCTTCGGTAGCGGCAAAGCCACCATCCTCATTTAGTTGCTTGACAAAGTTGGGGAGTATCAGCCCGTCAAAGGCAAACATACGGAGCATCTGTACCACCTGTTTGAGTTGTTGTGCGGAACGTGTGCCACCCGCGATACCTCCATAGCTTACAAAGGCCACAGGTTTGTAGGCCCATTCTTTCACGAGGTAGTCGATGGCATTTTTGAGCGGTGCAGGCATGCCATAATTGTATTCAGGAGTGACGAAGATAAAGGCATCGGTCCCGTTTATTTTTTCGCTCCAGTCCTTGGTATGTTGCTGGGTATAGCGCTGTAAGCTGGGATGTTCCGGTTCGTCCATAAAGGGAAGGTTCACCAGGGCGAGGTCTATGAGTTCCGTTTCAAAAGTATTGTGTTTTTTTGCCAGGTCAAACACCCAATTGGCTATGGCAGGGCCTTTGCGGCCGGGTCTTGTGCTTGCTATGATTATTTTTAGCTGAATCATGATGCTTTTTTAAATGGACAACAAAGGAGGCAGGCGCATTGTTCTCACAAATTATGCGAATCCCGCGGAGACGCCAAACCGCAAAGAGAGCGTCGTGGAGGGCAGTGCTATTACTTAATCAGGGGTTTCAGCAAGTATTCCAGACCATTGAGCTTAATCTCGTACATGGTGGACAGCAGCATTCCCAGCTTTCCTTTTGGAAAACCTTGCTGATGAAACCATACCAGATAGCTTTCCGGCAGCCTGTAGATAGGCCAGTCCTTGTACTTGCCAAAGGGCATTTTGTAAGTGATGAGGTCGGTAAGTATCTCTGGGTTCATTTTTGGGTTGTACGTTTTAAGTGCTAAGTAGTAAATTAAATTGCTCGGTGGCCACCTACAAATTTAAAACTTATAACTCACAACTTAGAACTTAGAAAGGTCATCTCCTTCAACAGCCCCACGGCCTCATCCACGCTACCTACCCTTTCAAAGGCGATGCGCAGCGAGCCTTTCACTTCTTTCAGGTTGCAAATGGATGGATTGCGCTGCACGAAAGACAAGACCTTGCCGAAGGTTTCGCTCTCAAAATAAGAAGACTGCTTTTGTCCTACGAAATAGCCGCGGAGAACATTTTTCTTGTAGGAGATTTTCTCAAAGCCTATTTTCTTGCCATACCATTGCAGGCGCAGGGTGCTCAACAAGGTGTCTACCTGCTGGGGTACAGGACCGAAGCGGTCTTCCAGCTTTTGCCTGAAAGCATCGATATCCGCCTCGTCTTTCAGCTCGCTCATTTGGCTATAGAGGTTATAGCGTTCACCTATGTTGGTCACGTAATCGCTGGGTATCAGCACTTCCAGATCGGTATCTATCTGGGTGAAGTACACGTAATTGCGGTCTTTATCTTCTTGGAAAAGGCCCTCAAACTCATCGTCCTTGAGTTCTTGTATGGCCTCGTCCAGTATCTTGTGGTACATCTCAAAGCCTATCTCGGCAATGAAGCCGCTCTGCTCGGCACCCAGCAAGTTACCGCTGCCGCGGATATCGAGGTCGCGCATGGCCACGTTGAAACCACTTCCCAGATCGCTGAACTCCTCAATGGCGCTTAGCCGTTTGCGTGCCTCGGAGGTGAGCGTAGATAAGGGAGGGCTGAGCAGGTAGCAGAAGGCCTTCTTGTTGCTCCTGCCCACGCGGCCACGCATCTGGTGCAGGTCGCTAAGGCCAAACATGTGGGCATGGTTGATGATGATGGTATTGGTATTGGGTATATCAAGCCCTGCCTCAATGATGGTCGTAGCGACAAGTACGTCAAACTCATGGTTGATGAATTTGAGCATCACGTCTTCCAGGTCGTCGCCCTCTAGCTGGCCATGGGCCACGCCACAGCGGGCGTTGGGTACCACCCGGGTGATCATAGCGGCAAGTTGCTTGAGGTCCTGTACCCGGTTGTGGATGAAAAATACTTGGCCGCCACGGTCTATCTCGTAGGCAACGGCCTCCTGTATCAGCTTCTCGTTGAATACGTGGAGCTCCGTCTGCACGGGTTGCCTGTTGGGGGGCGGCGTGTTGATGATGCTAAGGTCGCGTGCTCCCATGAGTGAGAAGTGCAGGGTGCGGGGGATAGGTGTTGCCGTCAGCGTCAAGGTATCCACATTTACGCGCAAGGCTTTCAGCTTTTCTTTCACACCTACGCCAAATTTCTGTTCCTCGTCTATGATGAGCAATCCCAGATCCTTGAACTTCACGTCCTTGCCCACCAGCCTGTGCGTACCGATGATGATGTCTAGCTGACCACTGGCCAAATTGGCTAGGGTTTCCTTGATCTGCTTGGAAGTCTTGAAACGGTTGATATAGTCGATGTTGCAAGGCAAGCCCGCCAATCGTTCCTTGAAAGTGCGGTAATGCTGCATGGCCAAAATGGTGGTGGGTACCAGTACGGCTACCTGTTTGCTATCGGCCACAGCCTTGAAAGCGGCACGCACGGCTACCTCGGTCTTGCCAAAACCCACATCGCCGCACACCAACCTGTCCATGGGATGCGGGTCTTCCATATCGCGTTTCACGTCTGCCGTGGCTTTTTCCTGGTCAGGCGTATCCTCGTACTGAAAAGACGCTTCCAGCTCGTATTGTAGGTAACTGTCTGGAGAGAAGCTGTTGCCCGTTTGGGCTTTGCGCTGGGCGTAGAGCTTAATCAGGTCACGGGCAATATCCTTAACTTTTTTTTTAGTGTTTTTTTTTAGCTTATCCCAGGTGTCGGTGCCCAACTTGTTCATCTTGGGCACGGTGCCATCTTTGCCAGTATATTTGCTGATGCGGTTCAGCGAGTTGATGTTCACATAAAGCAGGTCATTATCTGCATACACCAAGCGGATCATCTCCTGCTGCTTGCCGTTGACCTCCACTTTTTCCAGACCGGCATATTTGCCTATGCCGTGGTCTATATGGGTGATGTAGTCGCCCGGCTTCAGTTCGCGCAGTTCTTTCAGTGTGATGGCTTCCGAACGAGTATAGCCCTTCTTGAGCTTGTACTTGTAATAGCGATCGAATATCTGGTGATCGGTATAGCAGGCCAGCTGAAGGGAATGCTCTACGAAGCCCTCTCTCAGTGGTGTACTTATGGAGGTAAAGTGGACGCTTTTGTCCATATCCTCCAGGATGGTGTATAGACGCTCTATCTGCTTGGGGTTATCGCTGAAGATGAGGTTCACTATCTTCGCTTTTTCATTTTCCTTAAAATTGTGTATCAACAGGTTAAAATCCTTGTTGAAAGAGGGTTGAGGTCGTTGCTCAAACTGGAAAGAGGCCGATGGCGTATAGAAAAATTGCTTGCCAAACTCCACAAGGGCATAATCGTGCAGCATATCGCCCAGCATCTTGTCGTCACTGAAGGCATATCGGGGGTCTATCCAATCCGGATTGGCCTGTCTTTCCTCTGATGACAGCGCTTTCCACAGTTTAGTGGCGTTGGCATAGCCCTTGCGCACTACATCTAAGCCAAAAGCTACATCCTTTATCCATAGGACGGCTCCAGCCTCAACATATTCCAGCAGGGAGATGTTGTTCTCGGTGAGGAATTTGGATTGTACATTGGGTACGATGGTCACCGTATGGATTTTCTGTACGGAAAGCTGGCTTTCTATATCGAAAGTACGGATGCTTTCCACCATATCGCCAAAGAACTCGATGCGGTAAGGCAGGTCATTGGAAAAGGAGAAAATGTCCACGATACCGCCGCGCACGGCAAACTGCCCGGGCTCATACACAAAATCTACGCGTTCGAAGTCATACTCTACCAGAAACTCGTTGATAAAGTCGATATCCAGCTTGGCATTGATGCTGATTTCGAGTGTGTTTTTGCTGAGCTGATCGCGGTTGATCACTTTCTCGGCCAAAGCCTCGGGGTAGGTCACCACTATTTTGGGCAGCTCGGAAGTATGATTGAGCGCATTGAGCGTTTCTGCCCGCTGCAGTACATGCGCGCTATCCGTCTGTGTAAAATCGAAGGCCTTGCGATAGCTGGAAGGGAAGAAGAGCACCGCGCTATCCATCAGGTGTTCTATGTCGCTCATAAAATAAGCGGCTTCTTCATAGTCTGCCAGCACGAATATATATGGCCGTTCCTGAAGTTTGTAGGAGGCTACGGCCAAAAAAGTATCGGCAGAGCCGATGAGCCCTTTGGCATGCACCTTGGGGGTTTTGCCGTTCAGGCTACCGGTGAAGTCGATCACCGTCTTGTTGCCCTGAAATTTTTCTAATAGATCTTTTACTACCACTGTCGGCGCAAAGATAGGGATTATTGGATTCAGAATAAAACAAGCATTCGTTATCTTAGATATAGCCCATTTTTGTAGAAAGGCGCCAGAATCTTGCTTTGCAGGCTTGTTCCGCGCGCGAAGTGATTTTATTTTTTGCGGATGATTGAAAAAAGCGTAAATTTGCCTTCCCAAATCAAAAAGAAACGGGATGTAGCGTAGCCCGGTATCGCGCCAGCATGGGGTGCTGGAGGTCGTCGGTTCAAATCCGGCCATCCCGACACATAGACACCAAAAGTCGGCAAAACCCCTTAAATCATATGATTTAAGGGGTTTTTTCTTTTTTGCCTTCATAGACATCACACACTAGCTACAGGAGCTTGCTGTACCCGACAAGTCCCCGGCCCCAAGCATCGTCCGATACGGAAAAAGGATAGGCTCAACGGTGTCCAGCATAAAAAGAAAGCAAGACGGAGAAAGGAGATAGTCCCATATCGTCGTATTGAATCTATTAGATACGACGATATGGGACTATCTCCTTTTCAACACTACCAGAGATTCGCTTATCATCAAGGAGTTCCCGTTTGGCGAGACTTTCCGTTCGAGCCAAAGGCCGAATATCACCGACAGGTACGATGGCAAAATAAACGAGGTCACTATCTCGCGAAAATATGAAAGGATATTCTATTCGGCAGACATTATAATTGCAGTCAGTACTGCCAATGGTGGATATTTTCACCTTAATGGTAAGTTTAAGGGATCAAGAATGGGCCAGACAAGCAGTAAGGTAAGCGTACATTGAATTGACATCCTGTTTTTATAGTTCCCCGATCTTTGCAAGTTTGTATATGCCGTCAATTGAAATCGGCCATTATTGACATGTCCGTTTATCTTCCATCCATATAATGCCCCAAAGCCGATCTCCATTCGGTCTCCATTCCATCTCCATTCAGGGGCTATCCCGCTATAGTTCGGGAAAAAGCCCCAAAAACGGCCTTTTACCGAACACCTACCGAACTAATATGGGCAAAGAGCGCACTATGTATTAGATGTGAGACATGAGATTAGACCATCGTGCGACGCTTGAAAGTCTTTCTGAAAGGTAAAACATTCATAGCAGCAAGGATAGCACGCTACACTACCCCCTTTGGGGGGCGCGGTGGCATTGAGCATTAGGAGGGGGAGGCCGTACACGCAACTGTCTCCTTTCCCCCCAGCCGCAAGAGCCTTTTTTACTTTACTTTACTTTCGCATTTGCAAAGAAAGTAAAAGCTTTGGCGTGAAGGCCGGGAAGGAAAGAGCGCAAGGATAAGAATTGAGCGTTGATACGGTATGGTTATTCGATTTCTTTTGGGTCTATTTTAAAAAAATAGCTATCTTTTTATTCAGAATTAACATTTGGGTGACATCTTCGTGTCGTTTTGGAAATTATCTTTGCATCATGATGCAGATATTCAGGCATGTTTTGGTTTACAGGTTTCTTTGCTTATTACTGATAAGCATTTTTTCCCTCAAAACGGGCGGGTCCGTCGTTACCCTTAAGCCTAGCAAATACCTGCTGAGCTTCAAAGTATGTGCGGATTCGGAAAAAGAAGAAAAAAAAGAATCCGAAAAACCATTTAAGAGCTTGGATTACCTTGTCACCGGCGAAAGCCAGGCGGAGTGGATGACCGGAAGCGACCTAAGAGCAACTAGCCAATTGCACGATTGCTCTTATCAGATGGATCATTTCGGCTCCGTACCATCACCCCCTCCAGACCAAATGGCCTAATTCTCTCCTTTAGTTTCGGCAGCGAAAACTTCGTCTGCAAAATATTTTATTTAATCTAATCTTCTTATGATGAAAGAACATGGAGGTCCTACGCCCTTGCAAAGGCTTATAGCCTTATTGCATCCAGAGCGCAGAACCATAAACTATATTTTCTTATACGCCATTGTAATTGGCATTTTTAGTCTCAGCATCCCGGTGGGCATAACGGCTGTATTTAACCTGCTCAGCAACGGAGCCATGTATGGGTCTACCTATATTCTTATTATAGTAGTCATTGCTGGGGTGGTTATTGGCGGTAGTCTGCTCATTGGCCAGCTCAGCTTGGTGGAGTACCTGGAGCAAAAGATCTTCCTGAAAACTTCCTTGGAGTTTGCTTACCGCCTTCCCCGCATTAAACGCTCCGAACTGGAAGGCGAAAACCTCGTCGAACTGGTAAATCGTTTTTTTGATGTGGTCGTTATCCAAAAAGGCATCATCAAACTTTTGATCGATATCATTGCGGCTATTGTCACTGTTTTCTTCAGTGTGGTGTTACTGTCCTTTTACCATCCTGTATTTATGACATTCGGCCTGGTAATCATCATCATCGTGACCCTTATATTGGTGGTCTACTACAAGCGTGGCCTGCTTACCAGTATTGAGGAGTCGGAGCATAAATACGAGACGGTGGCCTACCTGGAAGAAGTGGCCGCGGATATCGATACCTACCGTGGAAATGAAGAACTGATGAAAAAAGTCGTCGTAGACACGGATCATATTACGAGCAAGTACCTGAGAGCCAGAAATGAACATTTTTCTATTCTGAAACGATTCTTTGCGGGATCGGTGTTGATACGCACCCTGCTTTTCGGTGCCATGTTGCTCTTGGGGTCTTATTTTGTGATAGAAAGGGAAATGACCTTTGGCCAGTTTGTGGCTGCCGAGGTAGTGATTGTTCAGATAGGTTATGCCATAGAGAAGCTGTTGACCAACCTGAATACCATCTTCGATATGCTGACTGGAACGGTCAAACTTGCCGTTATTACTGATCTAGAGCTGGAAGAGGAGGGCACGCGTCATGGGAAATAAAGCACACTTAGCTCCGAAACTCCCGAAATGGGAAGAACTGTCGAGCTCGGGGCGCTCGCAACTCCTGAAAAACAAGGGGCCTTTTTTGCTTGGCCGCATTTTAATGGTCGCGATTCTGATATTTGTCATTATCCTGTTTTTGCCTTGGCGGCAGACCATTCCCGGTAGGGGAACGGTGACGGCACTTCGGCCAGAAGATCGTCCGCAAACCGTTCAGAACCAAATTGGTGGGCGTATTGAGCGCTGGGCCGTCAAGGAGGGAGCAGAAGTGAAAAAGGGAGATACCATCTTGGTCATTTCGGAGACCATGCAATCGTACTTCGACCCCGACTTGCAGCTCCGCCTAAATGAACAGCTTTCCGCAAAAGTAAGCAGTGAAGAAGCCGCCGATCAGAAAATGAATGCTACGAAGGCACAAATAGATGCGCTAACGAGCGGCTTGCGCTACCAGCTGGAGGCCGCACAAAACAAGGTGGCACAGTCCCGCAACTTGGTAAAGATAGATAGTGCCGACTTGGTGGCCATAGAAAGTTTTTTCGAAACAAGCAAAGCACGTGTGGAGCGCTATGAGCAAGGGTATAAAAATGGTCTTTTTTCGCTTACAGACATTGAAACGCGTCGCCTCAACCTGCAGAACGATCAGGCAAAAGTAGTGAGCGCACAAAACAAGCTGATCAATTCTCGGCAGGCATTGACGAATGCGATTATTGATCTCGATAATATTCGGGCGAAATATAACGAGTCTCTCGCCAAGGCACAGTCAGACATGAGCTCGGCCTTATCCAGCAAGGCATCTGCACAAGGAGATATCGCGAAGCTACGGAACGAGATAGCCAATTTTGACGTGCGCCGGGGCCTGTATGTGGTTCGGGCTCCCCAAAATGGGTATGTCGTCAAAACACTGAAAGCAGGTATTGGGGAAAATATCAAGGAAGGAGAGTCGATCGCCACCTTACAGCCTAAGACACCCTTGATGGCGGCCGAGCTGTATGTCGATGCCATAGACGTGCCATTGATCATCAATGAAAGTGAAGCACGTCTTCAGTTTGAAGGCTGGCCATCGGTGCAGTTTTCTGGCTGGCCGGCAGTTGCCGTGGGCACTTTCTCGGGTACGGTGACCGTCATAGATAGGGTGAGTAGCCCCAATGGTAAGTACCGCTTGCTGGTACGTCCAACCGATCCGGTTCCGGATAAGGACGAACCTTGGCCCGAAAAATTGCGCCTGGGCTCCGGCGTATTTGGTCGGGTTATTCTCGATGCTGTACCCGTTTGGTACGAGATATGGCGGCAGCTTAATGGCTTTCCGCCCAGCTTGGAAAGGGAACCGAAAACAGATGAAGGAGGTTAGCGACTTATGGCAATAAGAAAAATGATCATTCTGCTGATAGCCTTATGTGCCTTGCCGGCAATGAACAAGGCACAGGAAAACAAAGGGGATTTCGAATTGAAGGAGTTTACTCTTGGCGACCTTGAGGAACTGCTGATGGCCCATCACCCTGTGGTAAAGCAGGCAAAACTATTGAGTGAGGCCGCACGAGCCCAGGTGGCGCAGGCACGGGGAAATTTTGACCCGGCATTGAAGGCCGCTTTCAGCAATAAATACTTCGGAAACACGAATTACTACAATGATTGGAACAGCGAGCTGAAGATACCCATATGGTTGGCAGGGGCAGACCTAAAGGTGGCCTACGATAGAAATGTGGGGGCACGCACCAATCCTCAGACCGCGACTTCCACGTCGGGACTGTCGGGAGTAGGTGTCAGCATCCCCTTAGGTCAGGGCTTCATTATCGATAATCGTCGTAGTACGCTGTGGCAGGCAAAGGCAATGCTAGGATATGCCGAGGCGGAACAGGTAAAGCAGATCAATGCCATTTGGTTTGCCGCAGTGAAAGACTATTGGGACTGGTACTATGCCTACCGCCAATATGAGCTTCTACAGGAAGGCGTGAAACTGGCTGAAACGAGGTTTAATGCCATCAGCATGCAGACGGTTTTGGGAGATGCACCTGCCATCGATTCGGTAGAAGCCGCTATTACGGTGCAGGAACGCAAAATCGAGCTGGCTAAATACACAGTCGATCTCAAAAACAGCCGATTGGTACTGTCCAACCACTTATGGGACGAAAATCAGCAACCCTTGGAATTGCCTGACTATGCCATACCGGCAACCGTTGATACTGCACTGTTGCAGCCCGATCCGACGATGCTCAGCAGCCTGCTGGACCAGGCACAAGAACAACATCCCGAACTGTTGAAATTGGAAAGTAAGAGACAGCAACTGGACATCGAGGAAAAATACCGCAAGGAACTGCTGAAGCCAAAGCTGAATGTAGCCGGAACGCTCATCTCCAGTCGCAGGAACTTGAACGAGTCTATGCCATATCCATACGATTTCAATTGGAATAACCACAAGCTAGGCTTTGAATTTGCCTTTCCACTGTTCCTACGCGCAGAACGCGGCAAGCTGAAGGAGGTGAGACTTCGGCAGGAAGAGCTGCAGTACGATCAGCTCATCACCGGGCGCAGCATAAACAACGATATCACCACCAAGTACAACGACCTTACGGCGTACAGCAATCAGTTGCAACTACAAGTGCTAAGCATCAATAACCAGCAGGTGTTGCTCAATGGTGAACAGCAGAAGTTTGAGCTTGGAGAAAGCACGTTGTTCATCATCAACAATAGGGAAAGTAAGTTGATTGATATGAGAATGAAACGGGAAGGCCTGATAACGAACTATAATAAAACCCTTGCCGAATTGTATTATAAAGCGGGGACTAGGTGGCAAGGGGATAAATGATAAGTTGTAAGGCATTGTTTGTTAGGGATATATGTTGGAAATCTTCTTTGCTTTTTTGGCAGGAATTTTGCTGCAAGAGGGCGCTTGGATTTGCCTTTGAGCATGTCCTAGGCATATTGTTTAACTAATATAAAACGTATATGAAAAGACCAATTTTATCTTTATTAGCATTGCTAATGCTTGTTTTAGGCGCTGGGGAGTTGAAGGCGCAGTACCGCACCGCTCTTGGACTTGGTATCGACTTAGGCGATGGGCAAACATTGGTAGGGCCTCAAGTAAAACATTTTTTCAATGCGAAAGATGCTGGAAATGTGCAGCTATTGTTTGCGGACAACCATATCGTGCTTGGTGCAGACTACTCTTACAATCAGCCGGTAACTGGTGCGGAAGGACTCAATTGGTACGTGGGAGTCGGCCCACAGCTGAGCTTTATTGACCTGGGCGACTTTGGCAATGAAACGTATTTTGCCATTCGTCCAGCATTGGGTTTGGAATACAAGATTCCTACGGCCCCAATAGGGTTTCATTTCGACTGGAAGCCTTGGTGGAATTTGTCCAATAATTCCAATTTTGAAGCGGCGCGATTTAGCATAGGGTTCAAGTATGTTTTGAAATAGATCTCGTATCGTTTATACAGCATGAGTAAGGAGAGGCCTGTGTTTATCGCAGGCCTCTCTTTTTGTATGGGTTAAGTGACAAGCAGGTATATATTGCAAAATTTTAAATTAATTGTAGCTAATCCATCTCAAAGTTCGTCTTATGTTAAAAAGCCATCATGCACAGCATTGTTTTTTGCTGCTAGTAGGAAGCTTGGTGAAGAGTCAATGTATATGGTGAAAGTGCTTTTTGGAATATAAGATAATATGAAAAGTAAGATACTAAAAATGATATGTGGCCTGGCACTGGGCAGCCTAGTGTTAAGCGGGTGTTTGAAAGATAATGATGGTGTAACGGAATATCCCGTAGCTGGATTGTATTTGTATAATGCCTATACGGGCTCTTCCGGACTTGCCGTCCGTTTGGGCCAGAACGTGGTAAGGGATGTCTATAATCCTTTGGTCTACAAAAATGCGGCATATGTAAATGCTTACAGCGGCAATCGCAATCTGATTTTTTATACCAATTCGAACAATTCATTGGTAGATACCACGGTAACCCTGCAACAAGGTGTTTATTATACCGCTTACGCTTATGGCGTGGAGGATAGCCCAAAGCTGGTTATGACCAAAGACGTCACGATAGAGGAACTGGGCGAAAATGCTAGCGCGGTTCGTTTCTTCAATTTGGCCGCAGGTACAGGGGCCGTTTCGTTGACCATAGGTGATGAGGATAGTCCTTCATTTGTTAACAGGCCTACGGAAACTCAGGAAAGCACCACGGCCAATGAGGCTTTTGAAGCAACCATGGGCGGAAATTATGTCTTGCAGGTGAGTAATGCCGCTGGCGAAACGATCGCTAGAAGGGAAGGTGTAACCTTGGCAAATGGAAAGTACTATAGCATTATATTGGTGGGAATAAGCGGTGATACCAATATGCCTCTGAATATAGAGGTAATGAGCTATTAAGATTGTCTTCGAATATTAACCTTTGAATTTTGTTAGGGGCATCGACTGATGCCCCTTTTTTATTTCCAGGAAAATACGATAACAATATATAGAAATGTGTAAACGAGTGGAGCGGCCATCAAGAGGCCATCGAAGCGATCGAGCAAACCACCATGCCCAGGTAAGATATTGCCCGAATCCTTTACCCCGAAACTTCTTTTCAGCATGGACTCCGTAAGGTCGCCCAATGTGCCAAATACCGAAATTATCAGCGCCATACATCCCCATTCTATCAGAGATAGTTCATGGAAATAAAATGAGATGATTGCTGCAGAGACTAAACTGATGAGCACGCCGCCGAAAAAACCTTCCCAAGTCTTCTTGGGAGAATGGCGTTCAAAGAGCTTTCGCTTTCCAAAGCTTCTACCCACTAGATAGGCACCTGTATCGTTGCACCACAGCATGATGAGGAAGGCCAATGGGTAATGCGCATTATATATGCCCTCCAAGTATGCCAATGAATAGAAAAAAGCAAAGGGAAGTAGCGCATAGATCACCCCCATAAGCGTATGGGCAATGTTGTGGAAGGGGTTCTCGCTTTTGCGATATAGCTCGCACAGGTAAATAAGCATCAGAAAAGGAACCGCCAATAGCAACAGAATGAGGGAATACCCAAATTGTTGGTAGGCGATGATGGCAGCAAAAAGAACCACAGAGAACAAGATACCCATGAATGAAAGCGGCTTCAGCGAGGTGTCGGTTTTTATGAGCTTATAAAATTCGAATACACTCGCTGCAGACAGTAGTAGAAAGAAAATGCTGTAGGTAAAGCCTCCTAACAATACGGAGGCGAGCATGATCAATACGAAGAACAAGCCCGTAATTGCCCTAGTTTTCATTTCCTTCCTCCATTTCATTTAAAACCTCTTCGGCAAATGCTTTGTTGCTTTCATGAACCCATAGCTCTACTTGGCCAAAGCCGTAGGACGAGTCTTTCTTGTTCAACAATACCGCGTGAATTCCCGCTTCTTCCAAAGCTTGCCGCGCGATTTCTGCCTTGAAAAAGTCAGTTCCCGTAAATAGTTTAATCCAGTCTTTTTCCATCAGTATTGTCTTGTTCTAATTGCCGTTCCAGAAGAGCGTATTGGTAGAAGCGATAGAGGAAATAGCCCAAGGCCAATACGCTGAATATATATATATAATAAGGCGTTTGCTCGCCATAATCCACTGCATCCAGGTTTTTCCCCTGTTTTATCAAGACAAATGAAGCTATAACGGCATAGCCATTGTTTACAAAGTGAGCAAGAATGGGCAACCAGATGCAATTGCTCCACCAATACAGATAACCCAATAATGCCCCTAGAAACATACGTGGCAGAAACCCATAGAACTGAAGGTGTATGGCGCTAAAAATGATGGCCGTAACCCAGATCGCTACGTGTGGGTTTTTAAACCACCTGACAAGTGCGTTTTGTAAAATGCCACGAAAAAAAAACTCTTCGCCCACGGCCGCCAGCACGGCAATCATGAAGATGTTGCCAATAAGGCCGCTCCAGGTTTTTGTTTGCAGAAAGGCCTCCGTCAGTATCTTTGCTTGTTCTTCCTTTTCCTGCATCCATACCTCTACGGATTTTAAACTTTCGGGAAGTGCAATGCCGGCGTTCCATCTGCCAAGGAGATCCCAAGTAGGTATGGCAATGAGCATCATGGCAGAGGCATAAAGCCATAACGAGGCGTATCTTGGGGCATGCAAGTCAAAATAAAACGTAGATTTCCTTTCCAAATAACGGAGCAGTAGCGGAGGCAATACGAATAGGCCTATCGATTGCGTGATTTGCAAAATGCGGAAAACTTCCACATCCCTTTCCGTAGGTTGAACCATATTTAACTTCATGGCATCCAATCCGTAGAGAAAGAAAATGATAGCCAGGCCGATAACCGAAAACACTATCAGGCTAAGGGCCGTTAGTGCCAAAAGTTGTAGTAAGGAGACAAGCGGGTGGTTTTCGGGGTATTTACGTGTATATGAGCTCAATTTTTTATCTTTGCAAAATTATTTGGGGTTGAAGATAAGGAATGTCGGTTAAAATAGGAAAAAATATTGATTTGGGAGATTTCCCTCTTCTCTTGGCGCCCATGGAAGATGTGAGCGACCCACCTTTTCGGTTTGTGTGCAAGCAGAACGGTGTGGATATGATGTACACCGAGTTTGTATCTTCGGAAGGGCTCATACGAGATGCCGCCAAGAGCAGGCAAAAGCTGGATATATTCGAGTATGAACGTCCCATAGGGATACAGATTTTTGGCAGCGATATCGACACTATGCGGGAGGCTACGGAAATTGCCTCGCAGGCTGGCCCAGACCTGATAGATATCAATTACGGATGCCCCGTGAAAAATGTAGCATGCCGTGGTGCCGGAGCCAGCTTATTGCAGGACATTGAGAAAATGACCAAAATGACCAAGGCCGTGGTGGAGGCTACGCACCTTCCCGTCACGGTAAAAACGCGTCTCGGCTGGGATGACAATACCAAAAACGTATACGAGGTAGCCGAGCGCCTCCAGGACGTAGGTATACAGGCATTGAGCATCCACGGCCGCACCCGATCGCAGATGTACAAAGGGCAAGCCGACTGGTCCATGATTCGCGATGTGAAACGCAATCCGCATATACAGATCCCCATATTTGGCAATGGCGACGTGGACAGTGTGGAAAAAGCGGCCGCCTGGCGCATGGAGTATGAGGTAGATGGAATCATGATAGGCAGGGCGGCCATTGGCTACCCGTGGGTCTTTAGGGAAATCAAGCACTTTTTCCAGACAGGCGAACGCCTGGATGGCCCTACTATTGCCGAGCGGGTAGAAGTCTGCAGGACACATTTCCAGAAATCCATCGAATGGAAGGGCGAACGTACGGGCATTTTCGAGATGAGGCGGCATTATGCCAATTACTTTAAAGGGATACCAAATTTCAAGGAATACCGCATGAAATTGGTGAGCTTGGAAAGACCTTCCGATGTACACGAAGTATTGGACGAGATCACCGAACGCTTTGACGCTATTTTGTTTTCACCCAAAATTGATTGAATCCACTGCCTATTTGCAGGTCTATCAATTGTTGTTGGAGCATTTCCAGTATAGCCAGAAAATTGTACACAAAATGCACCTTGTTTTCCGAATGGCGCTTTAGGAGGGCAAAATCGAGCTTGGTATTGATCTGTAACAACGTAGCTATTTTTGCCTTTTGCTCCTCAATGGTGTAGGGATATTTCACTACCGTATGTTTCACGTCGTTGCTTCTAGCTTCATAGTTGCGAATCAGCCGCTCATAGACCACCATAAGCCGATATAGATCAAAAGAGGCTAATTCATCGCCAGGTTCCGCTTCTTGTGCCACCATCCTGTTGTTGGCATCAATATTTCCCCTTTTTTCCATTTGAAAGCGACGTTCTTCCAAAATGCGCAGTTCTTCACATACCTCCTTGAATTTCTTGTACTCGATCAGTTTTTGGATAAGGTTTTCCCTAAGGTCTACCTCATTTCCCTGCTCATCGAGCTCGGGTCTGGGCAAGAGCATTTTTGCCTTGATGCGCATGAGGGTTGCCGCAACGAATATGAATTCACTGGCAACTTCCATGTTCAACTCGCTCATTTGCTGGATATAATCCAGAAAGTCGTCCGTAATCTTGGAAATGGATATGTCGTGGATATTCAGCTCATCCCTTTCGATGAAGAAGAGTAGCAGGTCAAAGGGACCTTCAAATTGAGGTAACTTTATTTCGAATCCCGGTTGTTGCATGGTATCAGCACAAAGTTAATGTTTTTGGCGGTATTCATGACAAACAAAAAACAGGATAGACTGTTGCCAAGCTTAATAAACAGGATGATAGCAAAACCGAATATGTTAGCAATAGAAAAGTGCAATTGTTAAATTATTCCTTACTTTTGCCGTAGATTTCTTACCTTGATGAAATGAATTTTGAACCAGGACAACTACTAAGAAACATCAATAGCCCTGCCGATTTAAGGAAACTAAGCGAGTCGGACCTTGTGAAATTGGCCAAGGAATTGCGCCAGTTCATTATTGATGTCGTTTCTGTTCATGGAGGGCATTTTGCTGCAAGCTTAGGCGTTGTAGAGCTTACCATAGCGCTTCACTACGTGATGAATACACCTTACGACCAGTTGGTCTGGGATGTGGGGCATCAAGCTTATGGGCATAAGATCCTGACGGGGCGAAGGGATGCTTTTCATACCAACAGATTGTATGGCGGCATCAGTGGTTTCCCAAAGCGTAGCGAAAGCGAGTACGACACTTTTGGTGTGGGGCACTCCTCTACGTCCATTTCCGCCGCTTTAGGCATGGCGGTAGCATCTCATTATAAGGGCGAGCACGATAGACAGCACGTTGCGGTCATAGGCGATGGCTCTATGACGGCGGGGATGGCCTTCGAGGCGCTCAATCATGCTGGTATTGCCAACTCCAACGTGCTGGTTGTACTCAATGACAACTGCATGGCCATAGATCCCAATGTGGGCGCGCTGAAAGAGTATTTGACAAATATTACTATTTCCAAATCCTATAACCGGTTTCGGGATGATGTAGGCAAGGCTTTGGCCAAGCTTTCTGAGTTTGGTCCCAATGCTTTCAAATATGTCAAGAAACTGGAAAAAAGCCTTAAAGGTACACTGCTGAAGAACAGCAACTTCTTTGAGACGCTCAATTTTCGCTATTTTGGCCCAGTCGATGGGCATGACTTGCCGAGGCTGGTGAGGGTGATACAGGAGCTGAAGCACATTCCAGGTCCGAAATTGCTCCATTGCATCACCGTGAAAGGAAAAGGCTTTGCCTTGGCGGAGAAAGACCAAACCACATGGCATGCGCCGGGACTATTCGATAAGATAACGGGAGAGATAAAAAAATCATTGAGCGACCGCCCTGTAGCACCAAAATTCCAAGATGTTTTTGGACATACCATAGTGGAGCTGGCCGAAAAAAATGATAAGATAATGGGGATCACCCCGGCAATGCCTTCGGGCTCGTCCCTCAATATCATGATGAAGGCCATGCCCAAGAGGGCCTTCGACGTGGGCATTGCCGAGCAACATGCTGTGACATTCTCCGCAGGCCTTGCTACCCAGGGAATGGTTCCATTTTGCAATATCTATTCCAGCTTTATGCAACGTGCCTACGATCAGGTGATACATGATGTGGCGCTGCAGAAGTTGAACGTTGTTTTTTGCTTAGATAGAGCGGGGATTGCTGGGGCCGACGGGGCCACGCACCATGGCGCCTACGATTTGGCATATATGCGCTGCATTCCCAATATGGTGGTATCTGCACCCATGAATGAAGAAGAACTTCGTAACCTGATGTACACGGCGCAGCTGCCGGACATGGGGCCTTTTGCTATCCGCTATCCAAGAGGACAAGGAGTAATGCCCGACTGGCGTAGGCCTTTCCAGCGGATCGAGGTGGGTAAAGGGAGAAAGGTGACCGACGGAGAAGAGGTGGCCATATTGAGCATAGGAGCTATCGGCAACGAAGTAGTAAAGGCAAACCTGTTGCTGAATGAGGAGGGCATTTTTCCCGCGCATTACGACCTTCGTTTTGTGAAACCTCTAGACGAGGAATTATTGCACCAGGTTTTCAGGCAGTTTAAAAAAATAATAACCGTAGAAGATGGAGCGGTGCATGGGGGAATGGGGTCTGCCGTCCTTGAATTTATGGCAGATCATGGTTACAATGCCCATGTAACACGCTTAGGCATTCCCGATAGATTCGTGCACCACGGTGAGCAGAAACAGTTGTGGGAAGAGTGTGGCTATGACAGCAAGGGTATTGCTGCTTCGGTAAGAAGATTGGCTACTGCTATTAAAACTGACGTGCTTGCCGGTTAGTTTATTGGTGGATTAGTTTATCGGTGCTCAATGACCGATCAACCAATGACTATTTAACTAATCAACCATTTTGCCTAAGTTTGCAGGCAATTAAAATAAGGAAATGCACAGAACACATACATGCGGCGAGCTCAACATTACCTCCGTAGGGCTGGACGTGACGCTTTGCGGTTGGGTACAGAAAACACGCGATCTTGGGGCCATGACTTTCGTGGATATTCGCGATAGATACGGCATCACACAATTGGCTTTTGATACAGATGATGACGCTGATTTGCGGGCGCAAGCACGTAATCTAGGGCGCGAATTTGTCATAAAGGTGAGTGGTAAGGTCATTGAACGGGCCAGCAAAAACCTGAAAATTCCTACTGGTGAAATAGAAATTAAAGTGTCCCGTTTGGAAGTGCTCAACACGGCCAAGCTCCCCCCATTTTTGATAGAGGACGAAACGGACGGAGGAGATGACCTGCGCATGCGCTATCGCTACCTCGACCTACGTCGTAATCCGGTTCGCAACAACCTGGTTTTGCGGCACAAGATGGCGCAGGCAGTGCGCCGTTATCTCGACGAAAAGGGTTTCCTTGAGGTAGAAACGCCCGTGTTGATTAAGTCTACTCCGGAAGGTGCGCGTGATTTCGTGGTGCCCAGTAGGATGAACCCCGGTGAGTTTTATGCACTTCCTCAGTCTCCGCAGACATTCAAGCAGTTGCTGATGGTCTCTGGCTTTGACCGCTATTTCCAAATTGTCAAATGCTTTCGGGATGAAGACCTTCGCGCCGATCGCCAACCCGAGTTTACACAGATAGACTGCGAAATGGCCTTTGTGGAACAAGAGGATGTCTTAGAAGTGTTTGAAGGATTGATTCGTTACCTCTTTAAAGAAATAAAGGACCTGGATCTGCCTTCTTTACCGCGTATGAGCTATGCCGACGCTATGCGGCTGTACGGCTCAGATAAACCCGATACACGCTTTGGGATGTCCTTTGTAGAGCTGAACGACCTGGTAAAGGGACAGGGTTTTCCAGTGTTCGACAATGCCGAACTGGTCATAGGGATCAATGCGCCAGGTTGTGCTTCCTATACACGCAAGCAGCTAGACGCGTTAACCGACTTTGTGAAGCGTCCACAAATAGGGGCCACTGGGCTCATATATCTTCGCTATAATGAAGATGGCAGCCTGAAATCGTCGGTAGATAAGTTCTATGGGCCAGATCAGCTGGCGGCTTGGGCCAACGCCTTTGGCGCACAGCCGGGAGACCTCATACTGTTGATGGCTGGCGTGGAAGAAAAAGTCCAAAAACAACTCAGTGAACTCCGCTTGGAAATGGGCAATCAGTTGGGATTGCGCGATAAAAATAAGTTTTCGGCATTATGGGTAGTGGATTTTCCCCTATTGGAGTGGGATGAAGAAACAGCTCGGTACCATGCCATGCATCACCCTTTTACTTCTCCCAAGCCAGAGGATATTCCTTTGCTGGATAGCAAACCTGGCAAGGTAAGAGCCAATGCCTACGATATGGTTATCAATGGTACGGAAGTAGGCGGCGGCTCCATCCGTATTTTCCAAAGGGAGCTGCAAAGCCTCATGTTCAAGCATCTGGGTTTCAGTGAAGAAGAAGCACAAAGGCAGTTCGGCTTTCTATTGGATGCCTTCACCTACGGCGCTCCTCCACACGGTGGCTTGGCTTTCGGCTTCGACCGCTTGGTTTCCATATTTGCTGGGCTGGATACTATTCGTGACGTCATTGCATTTCCAAAGAATAACAGTGGTCGCGACGTGATGATCGATTCTCCTAGCAAGATAGCGCAAGAACAGTTGGATGAATTGCAACTTCGCCTTAAATAGCCGATGACATAAAGCTTGGAGACATTTTGAAAAAATTTGTTTAAAATGTCTCCAAAATCACCTTGTTGTATATTTTTTTCTATAGTTGCGCAATTTAGAAGGGCAAGTCGTCTTCTTTGTTTTCATTGAAATCGACAGCGGGTAAATCGCTCGCGGTTTTGCTGGCTTGGCTGCCGGTATTGCTTTGGGGCTCGAAATCGCTTTTTCTTCCGAGCATCGTGAAATTTTCCGCCACGATCTCGGTAGCATATCGCCTTATGCCTTCCTTGTCCTCATACGAACGTGTTCGGAGCTTTCCTTCGATATATACTAGTTTGCCTTTCTGTAGGTACTTGGCAGCCACATCAGCCAATCCTCGCCACATGACGATATTGTGCCACTCTGTCTGCTCCATTCGCTTTCCATCCTTGTTGTAGGTTTCTGATGTAGCCAAAGGAAAACTTGCTACCGATACATTCCCTTCTAGATAACGTACTTCTGGATCTTTGCCTAAATGGCCTACGAGTATTACTTTGTTGATGCCTGACATAATTTTTAAGTATAAAATTGACCGATCTCTTTTTCGCTTGTACCCTAAAATTATCAGATAACCCCTTTCTCTTTACCTCTACAGTTTATTGAAATAATCTTTCAAGAACGTGAAAATTAATTTAGGTTTAGCTAAAGTATCTAAATCTTTTTTAATTACATAATTCCACGAAGAATTTTTCTTGTGATTGATTGGAGAGTCAAGCTTATAAAAGACGGCATATATGTTTTGATGGCTCAGTATGTGCTTCTTTGGTCGGCTTAGCTCTGTAAGTTGTACCGGTCCCTCCATTAGCTCCAAAAACGAGGGATCAGTGAGGAGTTTTTGCACGTCGGTAGGAGCATCGGTTTCCAGCAGTGGAAACTCATAAAGATTTTCCCAGATGTCCTTAGGGCCGCGCTTGTTCATCAAAATACGCTCTTGGTCGGTTATGACAAGGTAATTGAAATACCGGTCGCGGCTTTTCTTTTTTTTTGTCTTTTTAGGAAGTAAACCTACGGCATCGTTTTTTCGTGCGTAGCAATCCAGCTGTAATGGGCAGATGGCGCAGTTGGGTCGGCTGGGGGCGCATTGCAATGCACCAAACTCCATGATTGCCTGGTTGTACAGACCCGCTTGGTCTTTGTCTATTAATTCATTGGCAACTTGATAAAATATCTTTTTGCCTTCGGAGCTATTTATTGGCACGGAAATACCAAAATAGCGCGCAAGTACACGGAATACATTGCCGTCAACAACGGCTCTTGCCTCATTCGAACTGAAGGAGGAAATAGCTGCGGCAGTATATTCACCTATCCCCTTCAGCCTGATCAAGCTATCATAGTCTATGGGAAAGATTCCCTGGTGCTTTTCCATAACATCTTTGGCAGCCCTATGCATATTGCGTGCACGGCTATAATAACCGAGGCCTTGCCATAACCGAAGTATGGATGCTTCAGAAGCATCGGCAAAGTCGGCGACGGTTGGGTAATTTTCCAAGAAGCGTTGAAAATAAGGCAAACCTTGCTCTACGCGCGTTTGTTGAAGGATTATTTCTGATAGCCAGATGATGTACGGATTGCTGGTATCGCGCCAAGGTAGCGTTCTCTTGTTACGGCAGTACCAAGCAATTATTTCGGAAGCAAATGACATGGTACAAAAGTCAATAAAAAAATTAGAATTGGATAAGAATATGCGGAAAAGCGAATTATTGCGTTTATAGATAGGTACAAGCCCCTTTTGTTCTATGATTGGAAGAAAGGTATTTCGAGCGACATGGTGTTTTGCATAAAAAGTATGTAATTTATTTTTGTAAATCATTTAAAAGCAATACTTTTGCATCCCCAAATCGGCTGATTCGGGGAGACTTAGTTAATAATAAATAAGTAAATAACAATATGACTAAAGCAGAAATTATCGCAGAGATTTCTAACAAAACAGGTTTAGAGAAAGTGGATGTGCAAGAGACAGTCGAGGCATTCTTTAAAGTAGTAAAGGGAGCCATGGTAGGCGGAGAAAACGTTTACGTAAGAGGCTTTGGGAGTTTTGTTGTGAAAAAGAGGGCAAAGAAAACAGCGCGGAATATTTCCAAGAATACCGCTATTATCATCCCTGAACACTATGTGCCAAGTTTCAAACCGGCGAAAGTGTTTGTTGAGAAAGTGAAAAACGGAAACAAGTAAATTCTGCTTTTTACCATATTAGATTTATTCAAGCCGTAATGTAATGCATAAGCATAAGATCAAGCAAATTATAGTAGTTTCTTTGACCGTAGTTCTCGTAGGAGTGCTAATGGCTCAACCTATAAAGGGTTTAATCAAGAAGCAAGAAGCTGAACATACGGCGCAAGAGCAGGCTGGCCAGCCTTTGGTGGACTTGGCGGCTGTTTCTCAGGTAGCCAAGCAAGGATTGAATGCCTCTTTGTCGAAGCAAATAAGCGATCTGGAAGACAAGCTGCAAGATGCCAAGGGAGAAGAAAGGCTGAGCCTGCTCCGGCAATTGGCCGGCAAATGGGATGATGTAAATCAAAATGCTCCGCTGGGCTTTGTTTACGAGGATATTGCCAAGGAAGAACCTAGCTACAGCAATTGGCTGAAAGCGGGTGATGCTTTTTCGGAAGCCTATTCCAATATCCAAGATACGACGGTAGCGTCTGTACTCAACAGGCATGCACTGGAAGCCTATCAAGCTGCCTTAGCATTGGACGAAAACAGTTTGGATGCAAAAACTGGTGTTGGTAGTGCTATGGTAAATGGTGGTGGAGCACCTATGGCTGGTATTGCCTTGCTTCGGGAAGTGGTAGGGAAAGATCCCAAGAACCTAAAGGCAAACATGCAGTTAGGGATATTTTCCATGACATCGCGGCAGTTCGATCGTGCTGTTGATCGTTTTAAAACGGTGATTGCGATAGAACCTAGCCCAGAAGCTTATTTCTATCTGGCAAGTAGTTACGAGAATATTGGGATGAAAAAGGACGCTATTGCGGCTTACGAAAAAAGCAAGGAATTGGCGGCTGATCCCAGTTTATCGCAGTTTGTAGATAGAAAAATCGAAGAATTAAGTAAATAAGTAATAAATTAAAAACATTTAAATCATTTTAATTATGCCAAGCGGAAAAAAAAGAAAAAGACACAAGATGGCTACTCATAAGCGTAAGAAACGTTTGAGAAAGAACAGGCACAAGAAAAAATAATCCTGTTTTTTCTAAGATAATCTTATGGTTTAACGGGAAGTTTCGCTCTAATGCATTTACTTCCTCGCGTTCTTTGAAAATCTATCGACGATTTTTGTAAGTTTAAGAAGACAAAGACAGGTAAGCTTACCTGTGTAAAACTTTGTATCTAGGATGTATAGGCACTAAGCATACTTCCATAATGAAGTAGCTGTTGGTAAAGGAATTAATTGTAGATTCGAGCCCGGAGAAAGGTGTAACCATAGCTTTACTTCAAGATAAGCAACTTGTAGAACTCAACAAAGAGCAGATAAATAACAATTACTCTGTAGGAGATATTTATCTAGGCCGGATCAAAAAGATCATGCCGGGGCTTAATGCTGCTTTTGTAGATGTTGGGTACTCGAAAGATGCGTTTCTGCACTATTTGGATTTAGGTCCACAGGTGCAGTCGCTCATCAAGCTAACAAAAATAGTAAAGAATGGCAGCTACAAAGATAAGCTGCTAAATGGTTTCAGACTAGAAAACGACATCAATAAGGCAGGGAAAATCTCCGAGATATTGTCGCGCAACATGATGTTGCCCGTGCAGATAGCCAAGGAGCCGATCTCTACCAAAGGGCCAAGGCTTAGTTCCGATTTGTCTATAGCCGGTCGCTTTGCCGTTTTAGTTCCTTTTTCCGATACGGTATCCATCTCAAAAAAAATAAAAAGCAATACAGAGAGGAACCGTTTAAAGAAAATTGTGGAGGGCATAAAACCTCCTAATTTCGGTGTTATCATCAGGACAGTATCGGAGGGTAAGGGCGTTGCTGAGTTGGAAAAGGATCTTCGTGACCTAATAGCCAAATGGGAATCATTTATGAAACGTTTGGCCGTGGTGGAGCCTTCCAAGATGATCTTGGGAGAGATGGATAGAACTTCCACCATATTGCGCGATATTCTTACCGATGAATTTAGCCACATATATATCAACGACCCGCTGATATATGAAGAAACCCGCTCTTACGTCCAGGAAATATCACCCGATCTCGAAAAGATAGTCAGGCTCTATAAACAGAAAGAGCCTATTTTTGAACACTTCGGTGTAGAAAAACAAATCAAATCAGGTTTTGGTAAAACAGTCAATTTACCGGGCGGTGCTTATCTGGTAATAGAACATACGGAAGCACTGCACGTAATAGACGTGAATAGCGGAAACCGTACCGCTAATAAAGAAAACCAAGAGGAAAACGCGCTTCAGGTGAATAAAGAAGCCGCTAAGGAAATCGCTCGACAGCTCCGACTGCGTGACATGGGAGGTATTGTTGTTATAGACTTTATCGACATGCATAAGCCAAACAACAGAAAGGAGCTGCACGACTACTTGAAAGAATGCATGGCCAATGATAGGGCCAAACATACCATTCTGCCACCTAGCAAGTTTGGACTGGTACAGATCACCCGACAACGTGTGCGGCCAGAAATGACCGTCGTTACAAACGAAAAATGTCCAGCATGTGGAGGCACTGGCGAAATTAGGGCTAGTATCGTACTGATGGACGACATTGAGAGCAATCTCAGCTATGTGCTCAATGAGCAGAATGAAAAAAATATTACCTTATGTGTGCATCCATATATTGAGGCATACATAAAGAAAGGATGGATATCCAGACGCATGAGGTGGTTTTTCACCTATGGCAAATGGATAAAAGTCAAAGCTATGAGTTCGTATTTTATGAACGAGTTCCACTTCATCAACGGTAAAGGAGAGGAAATAAAGCTATAAAAAAGGGAAGGGGCCTCACCATTTGGTGAGGCCCCTTCCCTTTTTTATTTAATGTTTTTCTGTCGCTGCAGAAAGAAAGATATCAAGATCTGATTAATTAATTGCTTGCGTTCAATTTGTTGTCATCGCCTTCGGCGTGCTTGGCAGAAGAGATATTGGACCACTCTTTGAGCTCATTACACGAGGCATATTCCTGATCTATACGAATAAATGTCGACTTCCTACGTCTCTCAAACCAATTACTTACCGTCCGGTCAAGCTTGTCTTCTTTGGCAAGCGTCTGTATTTTGGGATAGTCTTGCTCTAAGGAAGCTTTATGAGGAGGGATACGCGATTTTAAGTAGAGGAAGCGGTATCCCGCTTTTTCCGTCTGTGGATCCCTAAATTCAAATGGTTTGGATATTCCGCCTTCCTTCAGGGTGTCTATAGCAGCAAAATCAGCAGCATCGAGCCTGTCTACCGGAATAAAGCTGCTTCTGGTCATCCCTTCCATATTTATCATCATACCACCGTTGAATTTGGTCTGCTGGTCTTCATCGGAATAAAGCGACGCAGCCGTGGAGAAAGGAACTTGCTTATCGATCACCTTCTGGTATATGCTATCGATATGCGCCTTGGCCCTATCCATAGAGGCTTGATTGGGCTTGATGCTTATGAGTATGTGCCTGGCCCTTACTTGCTCACCTCTTCGCTCCAGCACTTGCAAGAAATGGTAGCCAAATTGCGTTTCAAAAACCTGGGATATTTCCCCTGGCTTTAATTTGAATGCTACGGCAGAAAACTCTTTCACAAAATCGCCACGGCTCATGAAGCCCAATTCGCCTCCGCTAGGTGCGGATCCTCTGTCTTGTGAGTAAAGCCGTGCCATGGTGCCGAAATCATCGCCGGCCTTTATGCCGAGGCGTATAGACTCCGCCCTGTCGTAAAAGGGCTGTTTTTCTTCCTTTGTGAGAGTAGGGTAAACAACCAATTCACCCAGTTCCACTTCTGTATTGTAGTTAGGAAGACTATCCTTAGGAATACTTTCGAAAAAGCGCTTTACCTCGGCAGGGGTTACATCTGTTTTCTCGGTAATTTTTTGCTGCATTTTCTGCGCTATGAGCTGCTCTTTTACATCGCTGCGCATCTCTTCCTTGTACTGAAGCAAAGATCGGTTAAGAAACTGCTCGAGGCGCTCCTGCCCGCCCGCTCTCTGCGTCATGTAGCGCAGGCGGTTATTGATGTTGTCATCCACTTCATCGTCAGTAGCCGATATTGAATCTATTGCCGCTTGTTGCGATAGCAGTTTGTTGGTGAGCAGGCGTTCCAAAATAAAACATTTCACATTGGGTTCTGCCGGATTCCCCTCGGAAAGATATTGAGCATATTGCATATCTACTTCCGATTTGAGTATGATGCTACTTCCTACTTGGGCTATTACTTTATCTACTACTTGTGTCTGTTGTGCAGATGCCATAAAAGCGCACAGAAAGATAAAAGAGATTGTTAAGCCAAATTGCTTTTTCATTCTTATACTTATAATTAATGGAGACAGCCTCTTTCTCCTATTCCAACTGCAAAAGTATCAGAATAAATCCAATTTATGGTATGGCGCTCGGTGTTTTAGTGCTGATCAATTTTATTTTAACTAATTTTAACATTGACGGTCGCCACCTGTTTTATATTTGTGGCCATATTTCTTCGGGATACCTTTGTTATTCACATTATGGAAAAAACACAACCTGTTACTTTTCTTCAATTGGTAATGAGCCAGAAATGGTTTGTTTTTTTGTTGATGTTCGCGTTGGGGCTTTTGGCTTTTTTTTCGTTAAACCTGTCCCAAGCTACCATGTTTCTTTCGGTCAACCACTTTCATCATCCTATGGCCAATGAAATATTTAAAATAATCACATGGATGGGGGATTGGCCCTTTACTGCCTTCGTTGCATGTATCTGTTTGTTTATCCGGTTCAAGTATGCAGTGCAGTTAGTCGGTAGCATGCTGTATACTGGATTATATACACAGGTACTGAAGGTTATCGTACAGGCCCCCAGGCCTTATGTCTATTTTCAGGAGATTAAACAGAGTATCTATACGATTGACCATTACACCTTAGAAAACTCGCTGAGTTTTCCCTCTGGACATACCACATGTGTGTTTTCTTTGGCTATTTGCTTGAGTTGTATTTGGAAGGGCAATATCGCGCAGTGTATCACCTTCTTCGTGGCTGTCCTCGTGGCGTTTTCCAGAGTATACTTATCGCAGCATTTCGTCGTCGACTTGATGGCCGGCTCTGTTATAGGAACCTTTGGGGGGCTGCATTTTATTTGGTTGCTACAGCGTGGTAAGTGGTATTTCACGCCAGCTTGGAACAGAGGAATCATAAGATGATTGTATATCAAATCAAATTTGCTTAAGTTTGGTTCCATGTCGAACTTACATACTGACAATCCTATCGTGCTACACTACCTCATGTCAGAAACCATTTATGGTTTTGAGGATTCGGTGCAGTATGATCACCCTGCTGAAATAGAACCAACACAGCCCCTGTCATATTTGGGAAAGAATAGGCAAGGGATAGTATTCGTAGTGGAAGAGGACGGACATGACTATATGAGTCCCGCCTGTTTTGACGCATTTGAAAAGACAATACGTGCACTTGGCCTTGGCTTGGACGATATTGCTCTTTTCAACAAACATCAAGCACAAGGTGAGGTGTCTCTTGCACTGCTGAGGCAGGAACTACTGATGACGAAACTGGTATTGCTAGGTGCGAATTCCTTATTGGACGGATTGCCACAAATGGAATTGAATACAGTTACCGAGATTGCCACGACAAAAATCTTGTTTTCCTATTCGTTTAACGAAATGTTGAGCGATATGGATAAAAAGAAATATTTTTGGAAGCAGCTGAAAGGTTTGTTTTGAAATATGTGACGGGAAATTGAATCTAAACATATTATGTCTGAAAGAATGGAACTGGTTTTTGCCAGCAACAATGTCCACAAATTGAAGGAAATCCAATCGATGCTTGGAGACAAAGCATCAGTCAAAAGCTTGGACGATATAGGGTGCAATGTGGATATCCCCGAAACGGGACTTACGTTTGCCGAAAATGCTAAACAAAAAAGTGATTATGTCGCAGTCAATTATGACATGGACTGTTTTGCCGATGATTCGGGATTGGAAGTGGAGGCGCTTGGGCAAGAACCTGGTGTTTTTTCTGCGCGTTATTCAGGAACGCGTGATATGGAGGCAAACATCGACCTCCTTTTGACACGCCTGAAAAATAATGAGAATAGAAAGGCGCGATTCCGTACGGTCATATGCCTCCACTTCAAAGGGAAGGACCATTTTTTTGAAGGAACCATACAGGGACATATCAGGGAAGCAAGGCATGGTGTTGGCGGTTTTGGTTATGACCCTATATTTATTCCTAATGGCCATGAGCGTACATTTGCAGAAATGAGCCAAGAAGAGAAAAACAGCATGAGCCATCGGTCTATCGCGGTTGCGAAGTTGGTGGATTTTTTGAAGCAACAACCACTGATCTAATATTTGGGGTACCATGAGAAGTTATACCTACCTACTTATTTACTTCTTTTATTGCTTTATCATTCCAGATAAGGCGAAAGCACAGATGGCGGTGCAGCAAAATGCTGCTGAGATAGCAAGGGGATTTGAGAAGCTCAATGTGTTGGGCAGTGTACTGTATTTTGCTGCCCATCCAGATGACGAGAACACCCGATTGATTGCCTGGCTTTCCAAAGAGCAGTTATACCGTACGGGATATCTTTCGCTTACTAGGGGAGATGGAGGACAAAATTTGATAGGTAGCGAACAAGGAGAGGAACTCGGGCTAATCAGAACACAGGAGTTGCTTGCGGCGCGGCGTACAGACGGAGGCGAGCAATTCTTCTCTACCGCCAACGATTTTGGTTTTTCAAAAACGTTCGACGAGACCTTTGAGATATGGGGCAAGGAGAAAATTCTGGCCAACGCCGTATGGGTAATCCGAAAATTTCGACCTGATATCATCATTACCCGATTTCCTGGTGACGAACGAGCAGGGCATGGTCATCATCAAGCATCTTCTCTAATAGCCCAAGAGGCCTTTGTAGCAGCCGCGGACCCGAATCGTTTTCCGGAGCAGCTAAAATATACGGAACCTTGGCAGGCCAAGCGACTTCTTTGGAATACATTCAATTTTGGTAGTGCAAATACCATTCGTCCCGATCAGTTTAAGGTAGATATCGGACACTTCAACGCCTTGTTAGGTACATCCTACGGCGAACTGGCGGCCAAAAGCCGCAATTGGCACAAAAGTCAGGGTTTTGGGTCTACGGTATACCGTGGTGCCGCTTCGGAATATTTCGAGTTGTTGGCGGGGGATGCTCCCAAAACATCGCTAATGGATGGGGTGACTACTTCTTGGCAACGAGTGGAGGGAAGTGGGGCCGTGCAACAGACCATTAAGGAAGCCATTGACAGCTATGATATCCATGCGCCCCAAAAGTCGGTTGGTATCTTGGCGCAGTTGATTGCGCAGCTGAAAGAAATGCCCCAATCGTACTGGGTTGTGGAAAAGACCGAAGAAGCCAAGGAATTGCTATTGTCTTGTGCCGGCTTGTTTTTCGAAGCAGACTCGCCAAGGCCGAAAATTGCGGTGGGAGAGAATGGGCTTGTGTACAATGACTTTGTATTGCAACAGCCCGATGTGGATGTAGAGATCGTGAGTATAAATGGTGAGCGGCAGTCAGTTAAATTGGAATACAACAAGAATACCCGCATAGAAAGTAGTTTTATACCCAAAAGCACGACCCAGCCCTATTGGTTGGAAAATGGGCATAGCTTGGGAGCCTTTACAGTGAAGCGACTGCAAGACCTAGGGCTTCCGGAAAGCGGTGACTTGCCCCATGTAACAACCGTTTTAAAGGTAAATGGCATAGAACTGGAATACAAAAAATTTATCTTTTATAAATATACAGATCCAGTACGTGGTGAGGTATATCAACCTCTAGTGGTAAGTCCCGAGATAAGTGGCAATGCTAGCCAGCGGGCTCTGGTGTTTGGAAATCAAGGAGATAGAGATATAGTGCTCTCGCTTAAGGCACATAAGGACAAAGTGAAAGGCATGTTGCAGCCTGTACTGCCGCAGGGCTGGCATAGCGAGCCAGCAAGTATAGAGCTCGATCTATTGGAGGAGGACGATGAAGAAAATGTTAGCTTTAAATTGTTTCCACCATCATCAACCAGCCTGACTGATTCGCTGGCATTTAGTTTCAACGGCGATACGCTAAAGGCATACCATGCTATTAGGTACGACCATATTCCTATGGTGACGTGGTTTCCGACAACCAAGGTGCGATTGAGCCAAGTAATCACTGGAGTGTCTGCGCAACGAATAGGTTATCTGATGGGAGCGGGCGACCTTGTTCCGCAGGCACTACGAGAAATTGGCCTTCGGGTAGATTTGCTTTCAGAAAATGATGTGTTGTATACCGATCTGTCGGTCTATGATGCAATTGTGACCGGAGTGAGGCTTTATAACGTAAACGACCGGATGCGCTATATGCAGCCTAAGCTGCTTGCCTACGTAGAGCAAGGTGGAACCTTGGTAGAGCAATACAACGTAAATAATGGGCTCAAGCTGGAACAGCTGGGGCCTTATCCCTTCTCCTTGTCTCGCAATAGAGTAACCGAAGAAGATGCGGTGGTTGGTTTTGCAAAGGCCGATAGCCAAGTACTCCACTATCCAAATGCCATAATAGCAGCAGATTTTGATGGGTGGATACAAGAAAGGGGGCTTTATTTTGCGGGGAATGTGGATAAACGCTATGAACAACCTTTAATAATGAACGATAAGGGAGAAGCTCCATTGAGCGGTTCCTTATTGGTGGCGCCATACGGTAAAGGTAAATATGTATATACTTCCTTGTCTTTTTTCAGACAATTGCCAGCGGGAGTGCCGGGAGCATACAGATTATTTGTAAATTTGCTGGCAAAGAAAACGGAATAGTAAACCAAATTTTTAATAATAAATTAAATTATCATGTCAAATATTTCATCTAATCCCTCCTACGATAAGTATTACTACCTTTTAGGTTTGGTCTTTGGGGCACTAACCGCGTTATATTGCAGTGGAAGCCTATTGAGCGCCGTTATCGGAGCGGTCGCTGGGCTGGTTTTTGCAGTTGTCTTCCTCAAGGCTTTGGTAAGAGGACGCGGTGATGAGAAAGCCCTCTCCTAGTCATAAGGGGCTCCCTCCATTTATACATAGCTGGCGGCAATTCTATGTAGTAGTGCTTGTTTGGCTATGTATATTGATCTTTTTATTCTACCTGTTCACAAAGTATTTTGAATGAGCGGGGCAGATTGGTGCGTTCTGGTTTTTACACTGTTGGGCATCATTTGCTACGGCATCTACCGCAGCAGGGGTAGCCGTAATATTGATGGCTATCTGTTGGGCGACAAGTCCTTGCCTTGGTATCATGTCTGTTTTTCCGTCATGGCTACTCAGGCCAGTGCCATTACCTTCCTTTCGGCTCCTGGGCTAGCCTACACCTCAGGTATGGGGTTTGCTCAGTTTTATTTTGGCTTACCACTAGCCATGATAGTCCTCAGCATCACCTTTGTGCCTATGTTCCATAGGCTCCGCGTTTTTACGGCATATGAGTTTCTGGAAAAACGATTTGACCTAAAAACAAGAGCGATCACGGCTATACTTTTCCTTATCCAAAGAGGCGTTTCTACAGGTATCACTATTTACGCGCCTGCCGTCATACTTTCTTCAATCTTACATCTGGATATCCAGTATACCACAGTAGCAATTGGCGTGTTAGTTATTTGCTATACGATGTATGGTGGCACCAAGGCGGTATCACATACTCAATTGTTGCAGATGTCCATTATTTTCATAGGCCTCTTATTGGCGGGAGTTACGGTGGTGTATCTACTACCGAAAGACGTGGGGCTAATAAAGGCTATCCATATTGCGGGTAAGTCGGGCAAGGCAAAAGCGATAGACTTCTCTTTCGATTGGAACAATCAGTACACGGTATGGAGTGGCCTCATTGGAGGGCTGTTTCTACAGTTGTCTTACTTTGGTACGGACCAGAGCCAGGTGGGTAGGTATCTTACGGGATCTTCTATAAGGGATAGTCGCCTTGGCCTGTTAATGAACGGTCTACTAAAGGTGCCTATGCAGTTCTTTATTCTACTGATTGGCCTACTGGTGTTCGTATATTATCAGTACCATGCTCCACCCTTGTTTTTCAATGGCCAAGCTCTGGAGGAGTTGGAAAGGGGTCCCTATCGCGAGGAATTGCTGTCCCTTCATTCAGAACATGAGGCATTGTTCGCGGAAAAGGAGAAAGTGGTGAGCGAATTAAGTGTAGCGCTGGATAGAAACGACGAGGAGGCCATCAACGTTGCTAGGGAAAGACTGCATGAGTTTGGAGACAAAAATGGGGAGATACAAGAGCAGCTCCATCAGTTAATGAAGGTGGGCAATGCTCGTGCAGATACGAATGACAACAACTATATTTTTCTCCACTTTGTTACCCAAAAGATGCCTAAGGGCTTAGTAGGATTACTCATAGCTATCGTGTTTCTGGCAAGTATGGGAGCTACGGCAAGTGGACTCAATGCATTGGCTTCTACGTCAGTAGTGGATATATATAAGCGATTGGTAAGTAGAAAAGTGAACGATCGTTTAGATTTAAGTTTGTCTCGTTGGATGACATTGGGCTGGGGGCTGTTTTGTATAGGAGTAGCTCTGTTTGCTCAGAGACTGGGCAATCTTTTGGAAGCTGTAAACATTTTAGGCTCTTTATTCTATGGAACGATTTTGGGCATCTTCATGGTTGCTTTTTACCTTAAAAAAGTGGGGGGCTCTGCTACTTTTGTGGCTGCTATAATCAGTGAGCTCATTGTGGTAATATGTTGGAAGTATGAAATAATGACCTTTTTGTGGCTCAACTTGTTGGGCTGTCTTTCGGTCATGTGCTTGGCCACGATATTGCAGGCTCTGCAAGCGAAAAAAATACAATAGGCCAGCGTGTCAATTCCATTCCAAGCTTTGAATCATGATATTCATGTCATCTACCAAGTAATCTAAGGCAGGTTGTAGGGAGTCAATTTTGGGTTTTTCGTTGAAATATAGGGCAGCCCTTAAGTAATGCTTCGTGCTGTCGGTGACGAAAAATTGTGCCGAGGATGCGGTGTTACCCCCTATCGTGTAGAAGATGCCATACACGTTCTTTTCAGGATAATTTATGAGTGTTTCGTCAATATAGGAAGCTTTTACCGTGTGCTTGAAGGCAAATGTGTGGGCATCTTCCGTCAATTCGTCAAGTTGAGCAGAATTTTTCAAAGGATAGTAGCTTAGATGTAAGCTGGCATTGAAACCCTTGAATAGGATGTTTATCCAGCATGGTTTTGACAAATGTGAAGAGTCCTGCTGAATGGTGGCATAAGTGGGGTAGACAAACTGAAAGGGACAGGAGCCATTGTCGTATTCCCCATATTGTTTTTGGGGAAGGTACAGGCGGTGGTAAGCCCTTGGTTTGGGACTGTACTCGCTCGGATTGCAAGCTATTAGGCTTAATGGCAACCACAGATAGATCAGATGTTTTTGGGATAGCCTAGCCATGAGGGTGTTATTCGTTCCAGATTTGCCAGTTTTTTTCGGCTTGCAAATGCAGCATTTCCAGCCCGTTCTTGATGGTAGCTCCCCGCTCCTTGCCCTTTCTTAGAAAGGTGGTTTCGGAGGGGTTATAAACCAAGTCGTACAGCAAGTGTCCCGAACCAATAAATTCATAGGGAATGTCCGGAGCATCGTCTACATTTGGGAAAGTGCCCAAGGGAGTGGTGTTGATGATAAGGGTGTGCTCCTTCATGATTTTCTCATCCAATTGCTCGTAGGAATACTGCTTTGCATTAGCACGTCTGGAAACCACGTCATAGTCAATATTGAGGTTCTTCAGGACGTAGAATACCGCGCGGGCGGCACCACCATTGCCCAATACCAATGCCTTTTTGTGATGGCTTTTTAATAATGGTTTCAGGGATTCTTCAAATCCATACACATCCGTATTATAGCCTTCCAAACGGACCTTGTTCATAGAAATTTCTCCACAGAAGAAATTCTGTAGGGGATTAGCCTTTATGATTTTGATGCAATTGACGGCATCTACTGCTTTTGCTTCTGGAGAAATAGTGTCAAGGTAAAACATGACGCCTATTTTGTGTGGTATGGTTACATTGAGGCCACAGAGTTCTGGGTTGGCTTTGAGCAGGTCGGGCAGATCACTGATATTGGGCAGTGGGTATAGCTCATACACATAATTGGTATATCCCAGCTTTTCAAATTTTTCCGTAAAATACTTTTTTGAAAAAGAATGTTTCAGAGGATATCCTATGAGGCCGTATTTTTTTTCAGTCTTTGTTGCGGGTGTTTTTGCAGAAAGTTCTTCAGAAGTCATGAGCAAACTAGCGTAAAAATTTATAGGGCTACAAAGGTCACAAAAAAAATATAATGAACCAAGTACGCTTTGTTGGCCCTATCGGGTTCATTTCCTTTTAGATAACAAAAAAGGCAGAAAGATGTGTTTTCGTCTTTTCTGCCTTTTTCTGTTAGAGAGAATTTAGCTTATGTGCTGTGTTTTTTTATAATCTCCATAATTATCTTGTTGTCTTGAAGCTGAGGAAGATACTCGAACAAAATGTGGTGTTTTTCCGCATCTAAATCCAGCGCTTGCTCCAAGGTGCTTAGTGCATCTGTATATTTGCCCGATGCAAAAAGAAAAGCGACCATGCGATAATAGAGTTCAGCAGCTTCTATATTGTGCTTAATGGCATCTGCTATCACTTCTATTGCCTGTTCGTTTTTGCCTTGCTCGTATAATATGGACGAATAGTCTAGCCAAGCCTCAACGTCGGTGGGATTCAGTTCCACGACCTTCTCATAGGCCAGTTCGGCCTCTTTTATTTGCTTTAGTTTGTAGCGCGCATCAGCCACCGCGAACCAATAGTCGGGATTATGATCATCTATTTCAAGAGCCTTCTTATAGAAGTGCAAAGACTCGAAATATCGTTCTTCGTAATCCAACGTAACGCCTATTCCAAACCAGCCATCGCTCAGTTTGGGATCGAGCTTCACGGCCTTCTTATAATAAGAGCGCGCCTCGTCCATTTGCTCCAGCTTTTCGTAGCATTCGCCTATGGCACAGTAGGTTTCCGCTCCAGGAGGCTCGTACTCAAAAGTTTCCTTATATACTTCTATCGCTTCGGAATATCTATCAAGGTTGACCAAAGCATTGCCCTTGTTGAAGTAGGCCGATGCAAAGTTCTCCTTTATCAATATGGCATAGTCATAAGCATCGATGGCTTTGCCAAAATCACCTTGCTTATGGTATGAATTCCCTAGATTGTACCATGCAGCATAGGAATAGGGCTCGCTATCGATATACTGTAAATAGAAATTAATGCTTTCCTGCTGTTTATCCAATACATCGTAGCAAAAAGCCAACTCATAGAGCGCTTCTTGATTTTCCATGTTCAGGCTGAGGCATTGTTTAAGATAGCTGACGGCCGTTTCGTATTCTCCCTTATTTTGGAAGAGCATGGCCATCTGAAAATAGATCTCATCGCTGTTCTCTGCCAATTCTAGCGCCTTCTCCAAGTTGTCCAAAGCCTCTTCATTCCTGTCTAGCGCACCTAGGATACTTCCTCTAATGATGTATATATCGGCTTCCGATGCCTCTAGCATCTCGGCCTTTTCCAAAGAGGCTAAGGCATTGGCGAATTGGTTTGTGGCCGCATATAATTGTGCCTGTTTGATGAAAAAGACCGCAGCAAATGGGTGTTGGCTCACGGCGTAATCAACTACCTGTAGTGCCTTTATGGGATCATTCTTTTCGATGTAATAGTCAATGATCCCTTCAAAAGCCTGTGCATCGAAAAAATATTGATCCTGGTTACGGATCATTTCCTCATATCGCTCTACAGAAAATTTAGGATCTTCTGGGTAACCAAATTCGAATTCTTCTTCCATAACTATATATATTAGAGTGTTGACGCCTCGATGGAAAACTGTTCTCGATGAGTTTACATGCCCTTAATTTAGGGTTAAAACCCTTTTTTCGGATGGCTTAGTTTTCCACATTTAAACATATCTTCGATATCTGCTTGTTTTTCAGTTGCTTGTTGTATGGAAATCTTTCCTTACGATGACCAATCACTGGTCTACATTCCCGCAGTATCCCTTGCACAATGGCGTCTTCTCTTTTTCTTCTCCTTAATACAAATATACAAAAAATATCATCTTGCAACAAACGGGCACAATTGCAACCGAGACCTGGCTAATAGCTTCGAGCGCCTTACTTTTTTATTGAAAACGACATGCATTCGTGTTGTGATTGAGAAAAAAGTTGCAAATTTGTTTCCTGTTAGAAATTTTACGGAAAGAGTCGCATGATAATATATAACCCGAAAGATTGGATTCATTCGGTATTCTCCTTTCATCGTTCGGATACCTTTAGAAAGCTCTATCCATTTCTCATTATCATGACCGTATATTCCAGTGCTGTAGCCTATTTCGAGATTGAGTACTTGAAATTATCTCAGCAGAGCTGGTTGCGCAATATTCCTACCATGCATAATCTCTTGGGCTTCGTGCTTTCCATTCTCTTGGTGTTCCGTACCAATACGGCTTATGACCGCTGGTGGGAGGGGCGTAAGTTATGGGGGCAACTCACCAACAATAGCCGTAATCTGGCGCTAAGGCTTCACGCTATACTGGTAAAAGAGGATGGTGAGAACCGATTGTTTTTCCGTAAAACCATTGCATTGTTTGCACAAACGCTGCAAATCCATTTGCAGTCCAATCAGACTCGGTTTATGCTTGACGAGGTAGATCATCCCGAATTTGTTAACTTGGATGAAAGCAAGCACGGCCCCAATCAGGTTTGCAGCATGCTGTTCCAACGCGTAAACGAGCTCTATATGGAGAAAAAGATAACTGGCGATCAGTTGATCATATTGAATGGGGAATTTCGTTCTTTTGCCGACATATGCGGTGCCTGCGAACGTATCAAGAATACACCTATCCCTTACAGTTATACCTCTTTTCTTAAAAAGTTCATTTCCGTATACGTGCTCACATTGCCTTACGGCTTTGTCTTCTCACTGGGGTATTTTGCCGTTCCATTGGTAGTCTTTGCTTTTTACGTATTAGCTTCCATAGAGCTCATAGCGGAAGAGATAGAGGATCCCTTTGGATCCGATTTGAACGATTTACCTTTGGGCAAAATCGCCAGCAATATAGAAAAGCATGTGGGAGAGCTGATTTAGTTGACCAAAAGCTTATAGCCCTTGCCATGAACATTGACAATTTCTACTTTCGGGTCTTCGCGTAGGTATTTCCTCAGTTTACTTAGAAAGACATCCATGCTTCTGCCATTAAAGTAGTTGTCATCATGCCAAATTTTAATTAGTGCTTCTTCTCTAGTAAGCACATCGTTCTTGCGTAGGCAGAGCATGCGCAAGAGCTCGGCTTCCTTGGTAGACAACTTTTGCGTGTGCTCACCGTGCCTGATAATTTGTGAGGTATAATCAAAATGATAGTCGCCCAAGTCAAAACTTGTGGGCATGTCCTCCTCGGGAGATTTTTCGGCATTGGCCGATCGTTTGAGAAGTGCATTTATGCGCAATAGCAGCTCTTCAACACGAAATGGCTTGGTGATATAATCGTCTCCTCCTAGGTTGAATGCTTCCACCTTATCTTCCATCATGCCCTTGGCGGTGGCAAATATGATGGGTATCTGCTCGTTTACTGCCCTGATCTCTTTTCCGAGGGAAAAGCCGTCTTTCTTGGGCATCATCACGTCTAAAATGCAAAGATCATACTTATCTTTACTAAATGCTCGGATTGCTTCCTCGCCATCTTGGCATAGTTTTACCTCAAACTTACCCTTCAGTTCTAGGTAATCCTTTAATATTTCTCCCAAATTTGGGTCGTCTTCAGCTAATAGTATCTTGCGCATTGCTTAGGCTTTATTTACATGGACTAAATATAGGTCGAAAAGTTTAATCTTCCTTGGGATGCATCAAAGGAAGCAGTACCTCAAACTCGGACCCTTTGTCCTTTTCGCTTCTTACTTTGACGTGTCCCTTTAGACGCTTTATAATATCGGCAACATAGCTGAGGCCCAGTCCAAATCCCTTTACATCATGTAGATTGCCCGTTGATACGCGGTAGAACTGGTCGAAGATTTTGGCCTGCTGTTCCTTGCTCATACCTATTCCATTATCTTTTACTTTTATAGAAATCTGGTCGTTATGCACACTGGTCGCGATGTGTATGATCGGGACATCATGACTGTATTTGATGGCATTGTCTACCAGGTTAAATATCACGTTGGAAAGGTGAAGCTCGTCACCGATGACTATATCGGGTGAAGCTTTGAGGTCTAGCGTGAGCTTTGCGTGGCGTTTGCTGAGCTGTAGTTCCATGCTATCTACCACATTTTGTATGGTGGCATTGATGGGGACCTCCTGCATATCGAACTTCAGGTTGCCCTTATCTATGCGAGCGATGTTCAGCACGCGTTCTATATGGCTGCCAAGGCGTACATTTTCATCATAGATGATACTTGCCAAGCGATTCACTCGGTTTCTATCGGCAGATATTTCTGGGTCTTTCAAGGACTCACTTGCTATCATGATAGTCGCTACGGGTGTCTTGAACTCATGCGTCATGTTGTTTATAAAATCTGTTTTCATCTCGGAGATCTTCTTTTGCCTAATGATGGTGATGATGGTGTAGGCAAAACAAGCGATGAGGACAATGAGCAGCATGGCCGAGGAACCTAGCATCACGCCCATGCTGCTCAGAATCTGTTCGTTTTTGTTATGAAAGTATAAAGAAAGCTTGCCGCTGCTGTTCGAGTCTGTGTTGACGCTATTGGGAAAAAGCTCGGCATTATAGAGGTGGTCATGTTGCGGGGATGCTATTTTTTTGCTGGAGGTGGAGGCAAACAAAACGTTTTCGTAACCATTATTGTTGGCTTCGCCAACTTCTCTGATGTAAATATCATATGGAATCCGAATATTGCGTTCTGTTAGTTCTTTGTTGAGTTGGGCAACAATATAACCGGCATCTATTCGTAATTTTAAAGGCTGTTTTACAAATTCCATCTCATTTAAGACGCTTTCCAGAAAATTATTTGTGTTTATGGTGGCGTTGGCTTGTCTTTCAAGAGCCTTTAAGGATGCTTCTTGGTATTGGATTTGTCTCTCTAGTTGTGAATCCCGTCTAGGCGGAAGTGCAAAGATCGTAAGGCTTCGGAGGTTGCCTTCGAGTACCGCCACGCGAACGCTGTCGTCCTTTGCCGGTTTCCTCGGGATATTCCTCTTAGCCGAGACCACTAATTGTCTTTGATCGTAAATGCCATCGGTTGTATTCGTAAACTCGAAGTCCACCAGTCCTTTATAGCGTTTATCACGTATATAAGTTTCATAAAACGAATTATCTAGTTCTGCCACTCCTGGGTACAACTCTCTCAATTCGTTGATATGCGCTGCAAAATTAGTTTCCAGCTTACGTTGCTTCATTCTCATGCTGTCCAGCAACTCACGTATACGCCATCCCTCCTCCATGCTACGTTGGCGAAACTCCTGTTCTTTTCGTCTTCTTTCGTTCTCGGCCTCTCGGGCGTTGACAAAATCATACGCTTCTTTTTTTTCAGCTTTGAGTACCACGCTGTTCAGAACGGCATTGATGGTTTCGTCGAATAATTGCAATTTCAGCTGGTATGATTGACGTATGAAGTAATATTGCATGCCAATGACGCCCAATAGCGCAAATAGCATAAGTCCTATAATGAGCTCTATACCTCTTTTCTTCATGACTTACAAAAATAAGTATGTTGACTGTTCTCCTTTTTAATTTAACAATATTTAACAAAGGATATTTGTCTGTCAGGTATTTATGCATAAATTGGCATTTGAAATAGCGTTATACTTATGAAGTTTGCTTATAGCATAGGAATAGCTGTAATTGCCGCACTCTTTTGTAGTTCGTTAGTATGGGGACAGGAAAAACAGGAAAGCGATAGCTTGAAATCGGAACCAATACCCATGCCCCATATCTTGTCAAAGAAATTGGCCATGAGCACAGACTATAAGATGAAGTGGAAGCAGGTGGATGGGAGAGTATGTGTACCCATGCCCAATGCCGTGAAATTGGATGCCGAGCCTATGGAAAGAATGCGGTTTTTTCCGGCAGATAGTTTGCGACAAGATAGTTTGCTTAAGAAACGAAAATGACGAGGCGCTCGCTTTGTGTTTCCTGTTAGCTCCGTTTGCCGGCATTGCAATAGAAACAATAATGCAATAGTTGCTTAAGTCTTACATTCCACCAACAAACGCTAGTGGGGATTTTCCTAAATTTGTGGCCTCATAATTCACTTGCAATTAATAAAAGATTTGCCATGTCACAAGATGGTGAGGAGCTATCGGATAAGAAAGTTCGCCTTAAAATAGCCCAATACGTTGTCCTTTCTTTTTATGGATATTTATGCATCGGTCTGCCCTTGGCCGTATTACCAGTATTTATACACGTCCACCTGGGCTTCAGCACCTTCGTTGCCGGTGCGGTCATTAGCTTGCAGTACCTGATGACTTTCATGGTGCGTGGATATGCGGGCAGGTTGATAGATACACGAGGGCCAAAAAGCGCCGTTTCTATCAGCATGTTATCTTTTGTTTTAAGTGGGATCTTGCTGGTTTTGGCGTTTCTGATGAAAGATTTTCCTGTATGGAGCCTGATTCTGATCATGCTGGGGAGATTGATTACGGGATGTGCCGAGGGGATGATAGGAGCCAGTCCCATCAATTGGGCTATGTTGGTGGTGGGAGAGAGACATACTGCAACGGCTATTTCTTACAATGGCATAGCTAGTTATGGAGCGCTGGCGGTAGGTGCACCATTGGGCGTATGGATGGCTGCTCATGTCCATTATTGGAGCTTGGGACTATTGATCATAGTTGTAGGCCTGTATGGATACTTGTATGCCCAAGGGAAGCCCGTAAAAGTAATAGAAACGACCATTCCCAGGCAGCCCTTTTTTAAAGTACTTCGCATAGTGAGCCCTTTCGGCATTTGCTTGGCACTTGGGGGCATAGGCTTCGGTACCATATCTACGTTCATTACCCTGTATTATGCACAGCTGCACTGGCCCAATGCGGCTTTTTGCCTTACGGTTTTCAGTGGGGCATTTATCTTGGGGAGAATTTTTTTTGGAACCACAATCAATCGATTTGGGGGCATTAGGGTAGCCTTATATTCTCTAGCTACGGAAAGTTTGGGCTTAGTGATCCTTTGGCTCGCAAGCGATACTTATATGGCTATGTTGGGTGCATCCATTGCTGGATTGGGCTTTGCGCTTGTTTTTCCAGCATTGGGCGTAGAAGCGGTGAAGTTGGTTTCCCTTTCTAGCAAAGGGACTGCCTTGGCCGCTTACGGCCTCTTTGTGGACATCTCATTGGGTATTACGGGGCCGATGGTGGGATTTGTGGCCAATCATTATGGTCTATTATCCATATTCCCGTTTAGTGCCATAATGGTAACTACGGGCCTATTTCTGTGCCTTTACATGCATCTAAAGAAACAACATGCGTTGATTATTCCTTCTCAAAATAAATAGAAAAGGCAGCATTTTATGGGAATAACGCTGCCTTTTCTATTGCCTATTTGTTTTCCCTACCTTCCGAAAGGCGTGCGAGGCACGCCGCGCATCATCTTGGCCGCCATGGCAGGGCTCGAAAACTGCTTCATCATTTTTCTCATATCCGAAAATTGCTTCATCAGCTTGTTTACCTCCCCTATATCCGTTCCAGAACCTTTGGCAATGCGTGAGCGCCTGTTTTGATCTATCGAATCGGGATTTTCCCTTTCGTAAGGAGTCATGGACTGTATGATGGCCTCAATGGGCTTAAAGGCATCGTCGTCAACGTCGATATCCTTAATTGCCTTGCCAACCCCTGGGATCATGCCCATAAGGTCTTTCATATTGCCCATTTTCTTGATTTGCTGTATCTGACTCAGAAAATCGTTAAAGTCAAATTTATTCTTCCTGATTTTCTTTTGAAGGGCAGCAGCTTCTTTTTCGTCAAATTGCTGTTGGGCTCGTTCTACCAGGGAAACAACGTCGCCCATACCCAGTATGCGGGAAGCCATACGATCTGGATGGAAAACATCCAGCGCGTCCATCTTTTCTCCGGTACCGATAAATTTGATGGGCTTGTTTACTACCGACTTAATTGACAGTGCAGCACCACCTCTGGTATCACCGTCCAGTTTGGTGAGTACTACGCCCGTAAAGTCGAGCCTGTCGTTAAAGGCCTTGGCGGTATTGACGGCATCCTGACCGGTCATGGAGTCTACCACAAACAGGATTTCCTGCGGTTTGGTAGATTCCTTTACCGCCGATATTTCGTCCATCAGAGCCTCATCTATGGCCAAGCGGCCAGCCGTATCCACGATGACCACATTTTGGCCGTTTTGTTTGGCGTAGGCTATGCCCTCTTCAGCAATGGCCACTGGGTCCTTGGAGTCTCTGTTGGTATATACAGGCACGTCTACTTGCCCTGCCAGCACTTCCAATTGGTCTACAGCGGCGGGGCGATACATGTCGCCAGCTACCAAGAGCGGTTTTTTTCCTTTTTTCTCTTTCAGGTACTTCGCCAATTTTCCGGAGAAGGTAGTCTTACCAGCACCGTTAAGTCCCGCAATGAGAATCACCGTAGGGTTTTTGCTCAAGTCCAATTCCGTTGCAGATCCACCCATTAAGGTGGTCAACTCATCGTTCATGATTTTGGTGAGCAATTGCCCCGGAGAGATACTGGTAAGTACGTCCTGACCCAAGGCTTTTTGCTTCACCTCGTCGGTAAATGCTTTGGCAGTCTTATAGTTTACGTCCGCGTCTAGCAATGCTTTTCGGATCTCCTTCATGGTCTCGGCCACGTTGATCTCCGTTATATTTCCTTGACCTTTCAGTACCTTAAACGCTCTGTCGAGTTTATCCTGTAGATTGTCAAACATTTTTATAAGTAAAAAATCAAAATTAAAAAATCAAAAACTTATTCGCCGCCAACCAACATTCGAACCCATTGTGAATACCACAATGGGGCAGGAATAAGCAAATGCAAAGATAGGGAATAGACTTGGTTATGGAAAGACCGATACGACAATCGCTTATTTGCTTTTGTCTATCACTTGTTGGTTGAGCGTAACATACTCGCTATTGCCAGCTGTCTCGGCCAGTTTCTTGCCTTCGCTTGCTGTTGCATTGGCGCCGGCTTTGTCTCCAGCCTTCAATTGAATTAATGCTTTCCAGTAATAAGTATGTGGAGCTTTGGGGCTTTGCTTGACGGCTTCATTAGCCCATACCAGCGCCTGGTCAAGGTCTTTGTTGTTGTTATAGTAATATTGTGCCGCACCTAAATAAGGTTTTTTCTCTCCTTTCATGGCCTCGGCAATATTGGCCATAATCTTGGCATCCTGATCAACAACGATATCAAAACTGACGGCTACCTTTTCCCAAGCAAGGGTTAATTTGGCCGTTTTATCACTTATCTCTGAAAAGGTGATTTCGAAGGTTTCCTGTGCTTTCTTTAGCTTTTCAGCGGGCACATTGAAACGGAGCAAGTCGTCTTTTTCGTCATAAGTATATGCTCCCCATTGTTTGCTGTTCTTGTTCAGGATAATGGTCCATTCCGTTTTGCGTGGAATGGTAAATAGGGCATAGGTGCCAGCGGGTACTTTTTTCCCATCTAGGGCGACTTCGTCATGGAAGGTAATCGTAGTGGCATTGTTTGCGCCTGTGCGCCATACTTGATCGTAAGGTATCAAAGCGCCAAAGATTTTCCGCCCTTTCATGTTGGGCCGTGCATAGTGGAGGCTTACTTTGCTAATGCCTAGTTCTTGTTCTATGGACTGTGCGGTGCTGGCACTGGGGAACAACTGCCCCTGGGCTAAGCTGTCCTGCAAACCCAGTACGATCATACCTAGCACGATACCAAAAGCAAACAAATTGCGAAAAGAAAATACTTTCATCGTTATTAGAGTTTTATTGGTTTTTATTTTCCTACTTTATGCCCCTTTACTGAGAAATAAAGAATGTAAAGATAAGCAGGAATTACGGCTAGCCAGAAGGCCAACTGAAAATTGACGTGTACGTAATCTTTAAGGTAGCCGTATACCAATGGCCAGATGGCGCCGCCTGCGATGCCCATGACCATGATTCCAGAGCCAACTTTTGTAAATCGGCCGAGACCTTTAATTCCTAGCGGGAAGATAGCCGGCCACATTAACGAATTGGCAACACCCAATAATGCCACAAAAATATAGGAGGTCATTCCTGAAGTGAACGCAGAAATACTGGTAAAAGCAATGCCGACCAGTGTGCAGATTCTAAGTGCAGACTGTTGTGTGATCAATCTTGGAATGGTTGCAATCCCAATAAAATAGCCGATGAGCATACAGCCCAGTGTAAAAGCCGTTCCATATTTCATAAAGAACGGCGGTAGGGACAGTAATCCGCCATAGGTTCCAATGATGTCTCCCGCCATTACCTCTACCGCAACACAAAAGAATATGGCCAACGATCCCAGAAAAAGATGGGGGAATTGAAAGATGCTACTTTTCCTTCCTGTGTTTGTGCCTTCTTCCGCCACTTCTTCTTTGTTTACGTCTACTTCGGGCATTTTTACCACAAGCACAATAACCGCCAGGATGGCTACCCCGATGGCTACCCCGATGTACGGGCCGTGGAGCCTCTCGGTAAGTTCCACTAGCAAAGCATCGTGCTCGGGGCCAGCTTCGAGGGCCATGATCTTTCCCGAAATCGTTTCATAGTCGTGCCACAAGATACTGCCTAGGATAAAAGGGACAATGATGCCGGCAGTCTTGTTGAAAATGCCGACAATGGAGATCCGTTGGGCGGCGCTCTCAATAGGGCCAATGATGCTTAAATAAGGGTTAATGGCGGTCTGCAGGAGTGCCATTCCTGATGCTTGGACGAATATGGCGACCAAAAACAAGACGTAGCTTAAATTGGACGCGGCCGGTAATATGATCAATGCCCCGATTACTATTAAAAACAAACTGAGGACAATGCCACTTTTAAAGCCGATTTTGTCCAAAAGCCATGAACTGGGAAGGGCTAAAACGAAATAAGCAATATAAGACGCAAATAAAATGAAGAAAGCCTGCAAATCTGTTTCTAAATTAAAGGCTAGTCTCACAAATGGAATAAGAGCTCCGTTGGCCCAGGTGATATAACCTAGAATGAAAAATAGTGCGCAGCATATTATCATAGGCAATAGTGCTGTCTTAGAGGCGTCGTTTTGTAAGGCCATAAATCAAGTGTTTTTGTTCAAGTTGTTAACTTTTTGCAAAGCAATCACAAGACTAAGTAATTTATTTGGGAAAAAAAAGCGATTTCTTTACGCAATCGATTGCCGATCGATGCATCAAAAAAAAGAAGCGCTTCGATATCTCATCGAAGCGCTTCGTTCCTAAACCTTATCACAAAACCATGCTGAATGATTATGTATTGTAATAAGAACATGGAAAGAGCGTAAAAGTTTTTGGAGGAAAACACTATTCTTGGGATTTGGCCCCCGTTTTTGGCAAAATAGCTACCGTCAGCCTGCTGATGCAGTTCATTTTTCCAGTGCTGTCATATATTCGTATATCCCATACGTGCGTCTTCGTTCCCATATGTATAGGGGTGCAGACGGCTTTTACGTAACCATCTTTTACCGGGCGTAAATGATTGGCATTGACCTCCAAGCCCACTCCCATGAAGTTGTCGTCGCAAACCAGATTGGATGCTACGCTGCCTACCGTTTCAGCAAGTACTACGGACGCGCCCCCATGTAAGATGCCAAAAGGTTGCCTTGTGCGCTCATCAACAGGCATGATCGCTGTGAGGCTGTTATCGGTTATTTCGCTGAAGTAAATACCTAAGAGAGTAGCCAGATGTTGCTGAGGGCTGTCATTTAGCTCTTCAATCTCGTAAAGCCTATTCCAAATCATTTTAACTGATTTAAGTAACGTAAAATCAATATTTCGCGATGATGATTGAGATGTCCTACTATGATATAGGCAAACGCCTTGACACTGATCAGTCGATCTGAAGCCAATCCTTTTCTTGCCAACTCCGTCCTTCCGAAGGTTTCGAATAGGGAAATGGTGGCTTGCCTTACCGTTATCCATTCGTGGACGATATTGTTAATGCTCCGTTCGTTAAAGTTCCCGTTTAATACGTAGTCATCCTGTTCGAAACCCGCTAGTGCTTTTGTGTCGTTTCGCGCAAAGCGCAATGCCCTATAGGCCATGATGCGCTCTGTATCTACTATGTGGCCCAGAACCTCTTTGACCGTCCATTTGCCTTCTGCATAGCTATATTGCCCCTTGATGGAAGGAATCGTTTTGATAAAAGCAGGGTAGTCTTCCAATTGGCTTTTCATTACGCTCATCACGTTCCCCGTCACTTTTTCTATGTAAGGTCTGTAGATTTCAGGGTAGTCATCCGATTTTAGCTGGTTCATAGGTTAAACTGCTTTTTAATATGATTCTAAATGTGGTTCCTTTTCCTAATTCCGATTCCTTAACGAACACTTGACCATTGTGATAGTTTTCGACCATGCGACGCGTGAGCGACAGCCCCAAACCCCACCCTCTTTTGCGGGTAGTATAGCCTGGTTGGAAGACTGTTTCAAACTTGTTCTTGGGAATTCCCTTTCCCGTATCGCTAATATCAATGAATATTTGCTCTTTAGCAAGGTTTTCTGTAATTAAAATATGGATTTTACCTTCGGCTTTGATGGCATTTGCCGCATTCTTCAAGATGTTTTCTATCACCCAGTCGAATAGAGGAACGTTCAATTTAGCTTCCACTTGGGTGTCGCCGGCAACCGTTATCTCAATTTTGTCGCTCGTCCTTTTCTGGAAATAGTCTACAAAGTGTTTGATCACCTCGTATACCACATGGTTTTCCAGTACGGGCTTGGAACCTATTTTAGAAAAACGGTCTGCTACAATTTCCAGTCGGTGCACATCATTTTCCATTTCGCCAATCAATGGGTCGTTCTCGGCGTCAAATTTTTCCTTCATAAGCTCTATCCATGCCATAAGCGAAGAGATGGGTGTGCCCAATTGATGCGCCGTTTCCTTGGCCAGTCCTACCCATACTTGGTTCTGTTCGGATTTCTTAATGCTATTGAATACGGAGTAGGCAATGGCGAGAAAAAGGGCTATCAGCGTAAGCTGCACATATGGGAAGATTCGGAGCTGTACTAATAGCAGTGAGTCCTTATAATAAACGAAGAGCTTTTCTCCATCATAGAGGTCTATTTGTATGGGCTCATGCTGGCGCTTCATCTGTTCCAGCTCGTTTTCAAAATATTTGGGGTCATATTTTTGGGTGTTCAAGTAGGCATTGAGTGGCGCATCGACCTTTACGAAAGTCTTGGTAGTGTCCAATCCGCGTGTGTATTGAATATTTCCACTTTCATCTGTAATGATTGCGGGTACCTCCAGGCTGTCTCTTACGGCATATATATAAGTGATGAAGTCATCGTTCATGTCAGGCATAACGAATATATTTCGAGTACTTAGCGCCCATACCTGCGCACGCGTGCGTTCGGATTCTGCAAGCGCCTTGACGAGATAATTGGTGTACCAAAGCGAAGCAATGGCAATGACTGCCGCAAAGATTAATATTAAGAATTTCCAGCGTTGGCTATTTTGATACGGATTCATTTCCTAGTTATGAGGCGTGAGTTGTGCGTTGCGAGTAGGCCTGACAACCCGCAATTGACAACTGATAACAATTATGACGGTGCCAAAATACAATATTTTTCGAAATTGCCAACTCACAACTGAAAACACGCAACTCGCAACTAAATTCCTATCTTTGCCGCTATGTCTAAAGATACAGATAAGAAAGTCAGAGTCCGTTTTGCACCTAGCCCCACCGGTGGTTTGCACCTAGGGGGCGTGCGTACGGTTTTGTTCAATTACCTCTTTGCGAAAAGCCAGGGAGGCGATTTGATATTACGTATAGAAGATACTGACCAGACACGTTTTGTGCCCGGTGCCGAAGAGTATATCGTAGATTGCCTACATTGGTGTGGCTTGGTGCCGGATGAAAGTCCCCAAAAAGGAGGTGACTATGGTCCATACAGGCAGAGTGAAAGAAAAGAACGCTATCGGCAGTATGCAGAGCAATTGGTGCTTGACGGTTTTGCCTATTACGCTTTTGACACGCCAGAAGAATTGGACGAACAGCGAAAGTTGGTGCCCAATTTCAGGTATAGCCACGAAAATAGAGATCGGTTGAAAAATTCACTTAACCTACCTGTCGATGAGGTGGACGCCTTGTTGAAAGCAGGCGTGCCGCATGTCGTTCGCATAAAAATGCCAGTGGGAGAAACCGTTGGGTTCACCGATATGATACGTGGATTTGTGAGTTTCGACACCTCATTGGTAGATGATAAGGTTTTGCTTAAAGCTGATGGGATGCCTACATACCATTTGGCCGTTGTGGTAGATGACTATCAGATGAAGATCACCCATGCTTTTCGTGGAGAGGAGTGGTTGCCATCAGCGCCAGTGCATGTTCTTCTCTGGGAGTACCTAGGATGGAGATCGGTAATGCCAGAATGGGCTCACCTACCCCTCATCTTAAAACCTGACGGAAACGGAAAACTCAGTAAGCGTGATGGGGACCGGCTAGGATTCCCGGTTTATGCCATGAATTGGACCGATCCCAAAACGGGCGAACTTACCAAGGGTTTTCGGGAACTTGGTTTCTTGCCAGAAGCATTTGTAAACCTGCTGGCCCTGCTAGGATGGAACGATGGCAGTGAGCAAGAAATATTTTCTTTACAAGAGCTGATAGATCGTTTTTCTATTCAGAGGATCAGCAAAGCAGGTGCGAAATTCGATTTTGAGAAGGCTAAGTGGTTCAACCACGAATGGATAAAGCGAAGTGATTTATCGGAGCTTGCCCCCTACCTGAGGGAGGTTTTGGCCAAGCACGATGTGCTGGATGTGAAGGACGGCTATTTGGAGCAAGTACTCAGTTTGGTCAAAGAAAGAATGACGCTTTTACCTGATTTCTGGGAACAGGCCGGTTTTTTCTTCAAGGCTCCCACGACATATGACATAGAATCCATCAAAAAGAAATGGTCTACGGAAAAGACCGATTTTTTTATTGATATAATCAGTAAGATGGAGGGATTGGAACCTTGGCGCAGTGAGGAGTTGGAGCATTTTTACAAACTTGCCATCCAAGCTAGCGGACTCAAAATGGGGGAGCTGATGCTGCCTTTTCGCATCATGCTAGTAGGTGGAAAGTTCGGCCCTCATGTATTTGATATTGCCGCTCTTTTGGGCAAAGAGGAAAGTATTGCCAGAATGAAGCGCGGATTGGAAGCTATTTTGGCCTAACAATAGAGCGCATGCCCACTACAAAAGGATTGGAAGCAGTAGTTGTCAAGTCGACGGGAAGCTGGTACACGGTGATGACGACAGACGGTCACTTGTTGGAAAGTCGCATTAAAGGCAAGTTTCGGACAAAAGACATCAAGACCACCAATCCCATTGCCGTAGGCGATAGGGTAGAAATAATGATGGAACCCGATCAGCAGACGGCGGTGATAGTATCCTTGCGGGATAGGAGAAATTATATCATACGCAAGTCCGTGAACCTTTCCAAGCAGGCACATATTCTGGCGGCCAATTTGGATCAAGCTTTGTTGGTTGTCACTTTGGCTTCTCCTCCCACTTCGCTCGGATTCATTGATAGGTTTCTTGTAACTGCGGAGGCATATGATATCCCGGCAATGCTGGTATTCAACAAACTTGATCTATTTAGCGAGGAGGGGCTAGAGATTTTAGAAGATTATCGAGCTATATATGAGCGATTGGGCTATCCCACTTTTGAAGTCTCTGCCCTCGAAAAAACCAATGTTTCACTTCTGCTGGCCGCATTGCATGAAAAGACAACCCTTATAATGGGGCATAGCGGTGTGGGCAAGTCAACGCTCATAAATAGTTTGATTCCATCGGCGCAACAAAAGACTGCCAATATTTCTGCTTGGAGCGACAAGGGAAAACATACGACTACTTTTGCGGAAATGATTCCCTTAGAAGGTGGCGGCTATTTGGTGGATACGCCCGGCATTCGCGAAATGGGTATCGTAGACATTGAGCCGCAGGAGTTGGGGCACTTCTTCCCAGAGATGAGGGAACTGATGCATCAATGCCGTTTTAACGATTGCCGGCATATCAATGAACCTGGATGTGCTGTGCTCACTGCATTGGAGGAAGGGTTGATAGAGCCGAGCCGTTACGATAGTTATCTAAGCATTTATCATGGCAATGATACCAGAGCATAATAAAGTTGTGAGTTGTGTGATGTGAGTTATGAGCCGCATGACAGATCCGCACAACGGGCAACTGAAAATACACAACTAAAGAATGAGAGCAGTAATACAACGCGTAAGTAAGGCCTCGTGCACCGTGGACGGCAAAGTTACCGGAGCTATTGAGCACGGTTTGCTGATCCTGCTGGGCCTTGAGGAAGCGGATACGATGGAAGATGTAGTCTGGTTGGCGCAGAAAATCGTAAACATGCGGATATTTGGCGACGAGCAGGGGTTGATGAATAAATCTATCCAGGATTTATCGGGCGATATTTTGCTTATCTCGCAGTTCACCCTTTTTGCTCAGACAAAAAAAGGCAATAGGCCTTCTTTTATACGTGCGGCCAGACCAGATAAGGCCATACCTTTATATGAAGCAATGACTGCTGAGCTGGAGCGGCTGCTGGGCAAGGCGGTGGAAAAGGGTGTTTTCGGGGCCGATATGAAGATCGACCTTTGCAATGATGGCCCTGTAACGATTGTGATGGATACGAAGAATAAGGAATAGAGGCTAAAGGCGTAAGGCCTAGGAATGGAAGGTGTAAGGCGATCTAAATACTAATAAAATGACCATAAAAGAAGCACAGGAGTTGGTAGATAGGTGGATAAACACCACTGGAATCCGTTACTTCAACGAACTAACCAATACGGCTATGCTCATGGAGGAGGTGGGGGAAGTGGCGCGGATCATGGCTCGGCAGTATGGCGAGCAATCCTTTAAGAAGTCTGATAAGGAAGTCAACCTGGCCGATGAGATGGCCGATGTATTGTTTGTATTGATTTGCTTGGCAAATCAAACAGGGATAGATTTGACGCAGGCCTTGGAAAAGAACCTAGAAAAGAAATCTATCCGCGATGCCGACAGGCACAAGAACAATGAAAAACTGAAAAAATAGAAGATGCATACCATTATACTCAATAAAGGTAAGGATAAGGCCGCATGGCAGGTGCACCCTTGGATATTTTCTGGCGCCATAGCCAAGATAAAGGGAAAGCCAGGTAATGGAGATCTGGTGGAAGTGGTCAATGCAAATGATGATTTCGTGGCCTATGGCTATTACAATGATGAGTCGCGCGTGGCCGTGCGGCTATTGGAATGGAACCGGGCCATACAGGTAGATACAGACTGGTGGAGGGAGAAGGTGGCCAAGGCTATCACAGCTCGGAAGTCTATCTTTAATGCCGACACGGATACTGCTCGGTTAATTTTCAGCGAGGCCGATTTCCTGCCGGGCTTGATAGCAGATAAGTATGGAGATTTCATTTCGGTGCAGGTACTTACTTCGGGCATAGAACGGGTAAAGGAAGTGATTATTGACGAACTGGTGAAGCAATTGCAGCCTAAGGGCATCTATGAGCGCAGTGATGCCAATGCCAGGTTGCACGAAGGAATGCCTGCCGGTGGAAGTGTTTTGTATGGAGAGCAGCCGCCTGCCTTCGTAGAAGTGAAAGAAAATGGCATAATTTACCACGTGAACATCATTGAAGGGCAGAAATCTGGTTTCTATTGTGATCAGCGTGACAACAGAGCTATCGTGGCTCGGCATAGTGTTGGCAAGAAAGTGCTGGATTGTTTTTGTTATTCAGGAGGATTCAGCCTAAATGCACTCAAAGCCGGCGCGCGTGAAGTATATGGCGTAGACAGTTCAGCTTTGGCGATAGAAACGCTCAAGCAGAATGCCAGGCTCAATGGATTTGACGAAACGAGTTATACAACGCTGCAGTCTGACGTAAATAAGCAGTTGCGACAATATAAGGAGCAAGGGGAATTGTTTGATATAGTGGTTTTAGACCCGCCAAAATACGCTCCTTCGAGAAGTAGTCTCGACAAAGCAGCTAGAGCCTACAAAGACCTCAACAGGTTGGGACTTGCCCTTCTGGAAAGTGGAGGCCTGTTGGCCACCTTTTCTTGTTCCGCGGCTATGGATATTGCCACCTTCAAGCAGGTGTTGGCATGGGCTGCGCTGGACGCTGGCAAGCAGATTCAGTTCATCCATCAATTTTGCCAGCCGGAAGATCACCCAATTCGCTCTTCTTTTCCAGAAGGAGAGTATCTGAAGGGTTTATTGTGCAGGGTAATCTAAACATCTGAAGGCTTCCCTGCCCACAAGACGTTTAGAAATCCGTCATTGGGGTAATCGCATTGGGATTGGTCACGGCAAAATGTGCCGCATATTGCGCTATCTTGACATCCTTGTCTGATAGCGCCTCCGGCTTGTATGGGTTTCCGATTACGCTCTTTCCAAAAAGCATTTCGTACCAGGTGCAAGATGCGGTATACCTTCCGATACCTAGGTCAAGGTGATAGCCATCACGCGTGAAATTATCACCAATACTGCTGGTTCTGGCATTCTGTATAGCCGTGCCAACTGGAACTACTAGGTCAATATGCACCAGGTTTTTAGCGCTGTCTACGGCATTAACAATAGCCTCATACATTTTTTGCTGGTCCTTTCCGTAGTTGGCAAATCCTTCGTGGGTGGAGTTCTTGGCATATGCCCAAGTTTGATGGAGCACAAATTGAACGTCGTGATGGACGTGCGATGTCACATAGTCGTATACCTGCGGGAGGGATGCCGCCCATGTATTGTACTGGCCAGAATTAGGGCTGGCTTGTTGTAAGCTAATATGTGTCCACTTCTCATCGGCAAGGGCTTTTGCTATGGAAATGTTCGGTGTGGTTATCTTCTCTCCATCTATGCCGATCTTGCGATAACTGTATCTTGCTGTATCATTCCGTGCATTCTCCGCATGTAGTGCTAGGGATGCGCCGCCTATATATAGATTGCCTATAATGATAGGAATGCCCTCCGCCGCCGCTAAGCCGTGTAGGTAGTATTCCAGAGCATCTTCGGAAAAGCTGTTGCCAATGGCAAGAAGCTTAATGGTATCTGCCTGTTGTGGAGCATAGGAGGAATGTAGCCCTTGTTTGCTTGTTTTCTTGGATGAACCAAAAGCCATCGTCACTGCGAAGATTCCCAGCAGCGCGAAGGCCAGTGTATAAAGACGTTTTTTCATATGTTTACAGATATTGGTAAGGGTAATGTCAATTGGCAACTAATTTCAAAGCTAAATTCGTATATTAAGTTTAAAGGTGCAATTTTTTGTTTAATAATTGTCTTTGGGTAGGATCAACTAAGGCCAGCAGTTGTGAAGAAGGGGGCGTTATTCCTACTTGAACAAAGAGTTAGGGCTTTTTCGGATCATTTTATTTAATGGAGAGTAATTTAAATTTATATAATGGTTAACTAAAAGTATATATGGCCGTCTTTTTACCGTCTTCTTGCCGTCTTTTTATAGTCTTTTACACGAATAAAAGACGTCTGATATACTAATAATTGATAGTTAATTTAATTTTTAGTATATTATTAATATATGTTTACACTACCAAACGGATAAACTTAAAAACAGGCAATAAACTCACTTAACTTACTGATTATCAGTAAATATTTTCATTAGATAAAAAAGCCNCCCCCCCTGTTTTTTAGAACAGTTCTACCTGTATACAAGGTGGTTTATTTCGTTTTTTCTGTTTGCTGTAAGTTCTCCTGCTGTTCTGCACCATCCAATATATCTCAAGATTACTGATTAAATGGATTCTTATCAGTGCAGCAATGGTGGAAAACGCCTTTTTGCTCTGGGATTTTACCCGGAGAACCTGCAACAGTA
>NZ_ATZA01000093.1 GCF_000427965.1 Olivibacter sitiensis DSM 17696
TTTTAAATTGTTCGTCGAACACTCGATTTCCCATAGTACAACAAATTTAATTATTCATCTTTAAATCTGTCTCTACTCAAATGTACTAACTCCAACACCACCCTGCTACAGCGCACCATGATGGCGCATGCCGATAGTACGTTGATCCTTACAGAAGATGGGCCATGGCCCTTAAACAGGTACGCTTTTATAGTCAGTAAGACAGGCGACATGGTCAGTTGCTATACGTATTATGTGCAAATCGTGAATTTCCCTGCAGCAGACACCTCAGTACCAAGGGACATATACCGGACTATGTTCGCAGAAATAGCTTCCAAATATCTTTTCAGGGAAGACCTAAACCCCTATTTCAACCATTTCCCGGCTAGCCAAGACAGTACCCGTTATTTGTGGCGGCAACTCGCGGCACAGCACCCTTGGGCACTGCGGGACGATGGCCAGGATGGAGCTGGCTGCCCTCCCTTCCCTGAAACCGAAAACAAGGGAGGTTCGTGGATTACGGATGGGCCTACTTTTCGCCTACAACTCATAACTAAAGGAAGTATCAGGAATTTGGAATTCTACCTGCCGGCCTTTTTTGAGGAACAATGCCCCGGCCGTGAGGGCAGAAAGCGATTTATGGCCATCAACGATTTGTTACTTGATTTTTTTGGACGGGAGTTTCCAAAACTTCGCCGATAGCCTTTACTTTCCTCTCAGGTGGATGAGGTAGGTGTAGTCCATATTTAGGTGATTGGCCAGGTCCCGCCCTTTCACGAACGAGGCCGTACGCGGCTGCAAGTCATTGAACAGCGCCAGCTTTTCCTTGGCCCTGGCCTCTAGCAGCAACAACCTTTTGTCCAGCCGCTCCTCCTGCATATCGCGCAGGCGCATGTACAGGGCAATGAGGCAAGGGTGCCCTGCCATGAGCTGCCGCAGGGCATGCCCTTCCCAGTACCACAGCTCGCTGGGGAGTACGCTCTTGAGGTACGCGCCATCGCTGGCATGGGGGCAGCAGTACGGCTCGCCCCTGCCCAGAAAGGCCTGTATGGCCGGCTTGGTGCGCCCCGCGCGGGCATACTGCTTCAGCAGGCCACTGCCCACATACAGCATCCCCCCAGCCTCCAGGTGCACGGCCCTGTCCGCTCCGTACCGGCGCTGCCGCGCGGCGGCACGCAGTGCCTCCCAGGCCTCCTCGGTGAGGGGGCCCAGCTGGCGCAGTAGGGCTTCCATGTGGGCAAGCAGTTGGGGCATCATCCCGAAATTAGATCTCTATCTGCGCGCCAGCAATAGCATGGGTGATATTCCGCAATTTCTGGGTGACATTCTACATTTGCAGGCATCTCGTCACCACGCTACAGTCCTGCACTCCATGCTTTCTGCACAATGTACCCCACTAGTTGACAGCCTGGCCTTTTTGCCCCAATATTGCACCCAACGATGCGTCGCACCACCTTTGGCCAAAGGAAAGGGGACAAAGCCCGATGCCCCTAAAGGGAAATAGAAAGGCATAGACAAACGATAAAACCACAAAGCGATGAACGGCATTTTTGCAAGACCGATGGTACCCATGGCAGATGGCATACTGGAGAAGCCCCTGCCCGTGCACGCCCTCTTTGGCTATGGCGACGAGGACGATGACTGGGAGCCCAAGTGCGATTTTGAAGGGCTATAGGCTTTAGCCCTCGCAGGTGCCCGGCAAGGTTCCGGGCACCTTTTTAACAAATCTTTTTTACGAATCCGTCAATTCCTATTGCCACAAATGGAAAACAGAGAACAAGCGCTTGCCCTGCGCGAGCAGCTATACCACAGATACAACGTATTCCGCCTTGCGGAGGCCAACGAGCGGCACGAAAAGCAATTTGCCTTTTTCAGTGCCAATCTTTACAACCTGATGCCCCAAATGGCACAGAACGAATACCTGCCCGCCTTTAGGCAGATGCACCTGCACCGGCGCCTCAGCCACTTGGATGTTGCCCATGCCGCACGGCACGACCTCTTGCAGATAGAAGGCTGGGGGCCCGACCTACTGGCTCCATTGAAACGGAGCCCGTCCATTATATGCACCTATCATACCGGCTCCTACCGCCTCATCTGTTACCTGCTCTTACAATGGGGCGTTCCCTTCAGCCTGTTGGTCTCGGCCTCCTCCTATAAGACCGAGCAGCAGGCCATGCAGGAACGCTATGGTCCACTGGCAAAGGAGCGGGGTATAGCCATGGACATGGAGCTCATCAACGCAGAGGCACCGCATAGCCTGCTGCACATGGCCAAGGCCATGAACCGTGGGCGTTGCCTGCTCTATTTTGCCGATGGCAATAAAGGGCTCAACGCCCAAGCCGCTGCACGCCACCTATCTTCTGTCCGTTTTTTGGGAGGTAGCCTCAGCGTGCGTACGGGCATGGCCTGGCTGGCCCATGCCCTACAGGTACCCATATACCCCTTGCTATGCCATAGGCTGGCCCGCGATACCGTGCGATACCGGCACTACCCGCAACTCTGCCCGCAAGCGGGAGAGGGCAGGGAATCCTTTGTACAAAGGGCCGCCCAAACGCTCTATGACCACCTGGCAGATATGATGCAACATGATGCCTCACAGTGGGAAGCCTGGCTTTACCTCCACGCCTACCTCCTGCGGACCGATACCGGCCCACAGGAGCAGCCCAATTTGGCCAATGCAGCCCAGTGGTCGCTCTTCAGGCATAGGGGACGGGGCTACCTTATGCACCGCCCCACCTACATGAGCTATGCCATCAGCAGGGAAAAATACCTCGATTTCAGACCCGTTCTGGGCAATTATTTGTAATTATTCGCCCAAAGGACTAATTTGTTCTAATAAATCAACAGATTGTTTATTTAATTAACCCAAGTTGCGGGTTAATTAAAGATAAAAAGTAAGCATCAAAACCAAGAACTTTGGTTTACCACAACTAAATGTACTTGTATGATGC
>NZ_ATZA01000094.1 GCF_000427965.1 Olivibacter sitiensis DSM 17696
CTATTCCTAAACACTGCTTTGATCCAGGCGTAGCCTGTCACCAAATTTAATATAAAGCTGAGAGATGGTCAAGCCCCAATTATGGATGGGCATGGTCCATTTCTTGGTGATTTCCCGGATTACCAGGTAAAGAAGCTTCAGCAGCGCCTGTTGGGAGGTGAAAGCCCCCTTGGTCTTGGTGATCTTGCGCACCTGCCTGTGCATCCCCTCGATGGGATTGGTGGTGTAGATCACCCTTCGCACATCCCCGTCATATTCGAAGAACGTGGAGAGGTTATCCCAGTTCTGCAGCCACGATTTGGCCGTGAGCGGGTATTTCCTGCCCCATTTCTCCTCGAACTCAAGCAATCTTTCATAGCCCTGTTCTGCGTTCACGGCTTTGTAGACAGGCTTGAGATCTTCCATCACGGTTTTCTTCTCCCTATCGGGAACATACTTCATGCTGCTGCGTATCTGGTGGACGATGCACAGCTGGACACGGGTCTTGGGAAAAACCGCTTCTATGGCCTGGGGAAAGCCCTTCAGCCCATCGATGCAGGCGATCAAGATATCCTCCACACCACGCTGTTTCAGGTCGGTCAGTACCGAGAGCCAGAACTTGGCACCCTCGGCTTCCGAAAGGTAGAGACCGATCAGGTCCTTGCGGCCATCGATATCAATCCCCAGGATGTTGTAGATGGCACGGCTCTCGACCGCCCCGTTATGCCGGATTTTGTAATGCATGCAGTCCAGGAAAACGAACGGGTAAACAGCATCCAGCGGACGGCTGCGCCATTCGGTTACCGCCGGAAGCACCGCATCGGTGATACGGGATATCTCCGTGGCCGATATCTCCATGGCATACATCTCCCGGATGTAATCGCTGATGGCACGTGTGCCCATGCCGCGGGCATACATGCTCAACACATTGCCCTCCAGTTCCTCGGTGATGATCAGTTGTCGTTTAGGCACGATCTTGGGCTCAAATGAGCCTTCGCGGTCACGGCCCGTTTCCAGCTCGAAGCTGCCACCGCTCAGGCTCCTGACCGTTTTCCTGCCCTTGCCATTGCGCCGGTTGGACCCGCCGGAGGATTTATCCTCCTCAAGGTGGTTATCCAACTCGCCATCCAGCATGGATTCCAATAGGTGTTTCAGCATGGGCGCCAATACGCCGTCAGTGCCGCCGGCCTTCTTGCCAGCGTACAAACCTTCCATCGCTTCCTGCTTGAAGCGCTCGAAGTCAAATGGGCTTTTCTCTTTCATTAGCATGTCACTTGATATTTCGAATGTAAAACTATTTATTCGTTTTATCCAGTGACACAGTTGGGGGTACACTCTCGAAGCACACCGCCATTTTCTTTCCCATCAAACTTGGTGTGAACAATATCCCGATTTAATAAAACCGTATTTACTTTTAGCGATTGCTTACGGCAATATTAACTTTATCACGAACATCATTACTGATTACATTTTTGTAACCAAACAATTTCCCGCCATTTTTGATTGTTGGCATTTTGACACAATCAATCCGTTTGACAAGCGATTTAAGGGCGACTTTATTGAAACGCTGAAACTCTTGGAATTGGTAAAGAAAACTTACAACATTCACAACTGACAGTCAAAACTAACGAGGGTAAAAATTACCCTTATCTTTTCAACGAGAGTAAATTTTTAGTATTTTTACCCTTGTATTAAAAACGAGAGTAAAACTTACACTTGAAGAATATGAGCAAATTCGACCGTAAAATACCGTATAACGACTTGCCTTTGCTACCGCCAAAGGCAGACATTGAAACGAAAAAGATACTTCGCAAAACCATTTCGGCAGGTAGGGCTTTGGCTCAACTGAATGGCACTTTAATGAATTTGCCCAATCCAACTCTGTTTTTAGACACGATTTATTTACAAGAAGCAAAAGCAAGTTCTGAAGTAGAAAACATCATTACAACAAACGATGAACTTTACAAATCGTTGGTAGCTGACAGAAAAGTTGAAAATTCAGCCACCAAAGAAGTTTTGAGTTACAAAGAGGCTCTTTGGTTGGGATTGGAACAGTTAAAGAAAAAACCGTTCATCACAACCAATCTTTGCATTAGCATTGTTCAATGTATCAAACAAAATACGGCTTCAATTCGGGTTACACCCGGAACGACATTAAGCAACACAAAAGGCGAAGTAATTTACACACCGCCAAGTGGCGAAAAGGTTATCCGTGAAAAATTGGCGAATTTGGAAAAGTTCATCAACGAAGATGAAAGCATTGACCCTCTTATCAAAATGGCATTAATGCACTATCAGTTTGAAGCGATACACCCATTTTCAGACGGCAACGGAAGAACAGGACGAATTTTATTGTTGCTGTATCTCAAACTTTCGGGTTTGTTGGATACACCTGCAATTTATTTGAGTGAATACATTATAAAACATAAAGCGGATTATTACAAGCGTTTGCGTAGCGTAACCGAAAACAACGAGTGGGAAGCCTACATTTTGTATATGTTGGATATGATTGAAGAAACTTCGGTAAAAGGCTTAGAACGACTGAATAAAATCGCAACAATAATGGACAAAACCGCAAACGAAATCAAAAGAAAATTGCCGAAAATTTATTCAAAAGACTTGATTGAAATTTTGTTCCGTTTGCCATACACCAAACGCCAACATCTAATTGATGAAAACATCGGAAACTTAAAGACAGTCGGAAATTATTTGATAGCGTTAGAAGAAAGCGGATTTTTGAAATCAGTAAAAGTCGGAAAAGAAAAATTATACTTGAACCAACAACTATTGGAAATATTGGAGAACAAAGAATAACAGCCGATAACACGGGTAACCGTTGCACAACCCCGATTTTCTAAAATTTGCTTAGAAAACTGACTTTTCACAAAGCGATTTCAGTCGTTTTAACGATGGCTTTTTTTA
>NZ_ATZA01000095.1 GCF_000427965.1 Olivibacter sitiensis DSM 17696
TCGACAGCATCTGCTCTCTTTTTTCTGCTTTCCTCATACAGCAAAGCTAAGCCATAGATAAACGCTAAAAAATATGTACTTGGTAGGGCGGATACGGAGATACACCATACAATTTAAGGAACTGTGCTTATATGGACGATTTTTCTAAACAGAAAATCATCTTTCAAGAAATGGTTCAAGAGCCAAGTTTTATACTTGATGAAAAAGGAGAATATATGTGTTTAGATACGGCTCGAATAATTACAGGAAAAGACTTAGATATACTTCTTGCTGTGGCAAACTCAAAATTATTCTTCTATTCTGTAAAAACATTCTATGGCGGCGGTGGGCTAGGCGAAACAGGAGTCAGAATGAAACATACATTTTTTGAAAATTTTCCAATGCCAATACTTTCCAGTGAGGATAGGAAAAAAATTAGACTATACGTGAAAAAACCAACATTACAAAATATAAAAATTATCGACAATTTATTGTATAATGCTTATGGTTTAACAATAGAAGAGTCTGATTATATCAACGTCTAGGTAGTGTAACGTGAACTGTGTCATCCGGATCAACCTATTCCTAAACACTGTTTTGATCCAGGCGTAGCCTGTCACCAAATTTAATATAAAGCTGAGAGATGGTCAAGCCCCAATTGTGGATGGGCATTGTCCATTTCTTTGTTATCTCCCGTATCACCAGATAAAGGAGCTTCAGCAGCGCCTGTTCGGAGGTGAAAGCCCCCTTGGTCTTGGTGATCTTGCGCACCTGCCTGTGCATCCCCTCGATGGGATTGGTGGTGTAGATCACCCTGCGGACATCACCGTCGTATTCGAAGAATGTGGAAAGGTTATCCCAGTTCTGCAGCCACGATTTGGCCGTGAGCGGGTATTTCCTACCCCATTTTTCCTCGAACTCCAGCAGCCGTTCATAGCCCTGTTCTGCGTTTACGGCCTTATAGACCGGTTTGAGATCTTCCATGACGGTTTTCTTCTCCTTATCCGGCACGTATTTCATGCTGCTGCGTATCTGGTGCACGATGCACAGCTGGACACGGGTTTGGGGAAAGACAGCCTCTATGGCCTCCGGGAATCCCTTCAGCCCGTCGATGCAGGCGATCAGGATATCCTCCACACCGCGCTGTTTCAGGTCGGTCAGCACCGAAAGCCAGAACTTGGCACCCTCGGTTTCCGAAAGGTAAAGACCGATCAGATCCTTGCGGCCATCGATATCCACGCCCAGGATGTTGTAGATCGCACGGCTCTCAACCGACCCGTTATGCCTGATTTTATAATGCATGCAGTCCAGGAAAACGAACGGGTATACCGCATCCAGCGGACGGTTGCGCCATTCGGTTACCGCCGGGAGCACGGCATCGGTGATACGGGATATTTCCGTGGCCGATATCTCCATGGCGTACATCTCCCGGATGTAATCGCTGATGGCACGTGTGCCCATGCCACGGGCATACATGCTCAATACATTGCCTTCCAGTTCCTCGGTGATGATCAGCTGTCGTTTAGGCACGATCTTGGGCTCAAAGGAGCCTTCGCGGTCACGGCCCGTCTCCAGCTCGAAACTGCCACCGCTCAGGCTCCTGACCGTTTTCTTGGACTGGCCGGAGGCTTTATCCTCTTCAAGGTGGTTATCCAACTCGCCATTGAGCATGGATTCCAGTAGGTGTTTTAAGGGAAGATTACATTTGAGCATAGGAGCTAGTACACCGTCAGTGCCGCCGGCCTTTTTGCCGGCGTACAGTCCTTCCATCGCTTCCTGCTTGAAGCGCTCGAAGTCAAATGGGGTTTTCTCTTTCATTAACATGTCACTTGATATTTCGAATTTAAAACTATTTATTCGTTTTATCCAGTGACACAGTTTAGGTTACACTCTCACCGTCTATAAAGTTAATTTCATCTCTATCAAGATTATACATTGCATAAATCATTTTATTGAGCTCTAATTCTAATTCATGATAACTTTGTCCACAATTTATCCTATTTAAGATAATATCTAATATTCTCTCTATCGATTTTTCTGTATTTATGTCTGGAATAGGGATTCTAAGAGGCTCAATGGCTTGAACGCTGATTAATAAATCTCCTGTTCCTGTTTGTGGTGCATCTCTCATTAAATAATGCCCCATCTTAGAATTCAGAACAGCAACCAAAAATTTTATATATTTTCCCGTAGCAAAGCAAGTACTATCTAACGCCATTACTCCAGTTTCATCAAAAGAAAAACGTAAAATTGAGCCAACACGTTTCCACACTATTTTCTGTTTAGAAAAATCGTCCCAATAATTTGCTCCCCAACGTTGTAGAGCATACCATTCATAACGGATCCCTGTCTCCGCTTTATTACGATTAGAAAGTTCTCCCTTATGTTTAAGTAAGTGTTTATATATTGCAGGGTATTGATTTTCAAGCTCTTTCTCCGCATCTATTGATGCTCCTGTAATATTTAGGTTATTATGTAACGGAAAATGCCAAGGAATAAATAATAAATATAAATCAGCAAATTCGTACGAATTGTACGTCTTCAAACTAAATTAGACACATTAGGATGAAACCTTAAGGAGACTTTCGAGTTATAAATTTATTAATTTTTGTTGATTATACAATT
>NZ_ATZA01000096.1 GCF_000427965.1 Olivibacter sitiensis DSM 17696
TGGCTCGCTCCCCACGCTTAAACTTGAACCAGTATCTGTCTTGCTGCTTATGTCTTGCGTCTTGCTACTAAAAAAAACTATCTTTGCTCCAGACAACATTATTTGTTTTACATAAACGACATACTATTGAATTAACAGATTGATTGACATATAATTTATAGCGACAGCTATTGTTCTTGTAACCGAAAACTGCTACATTTTGATCTACACGAAGAAGAATCAGCTGGACGCCCGATCATGCGGGCGCCAGATTCTTCGTGTGAGCCGCGTCGCAGTGGTTGAAATGGGATGATGGTTGCCCGCTACATTTTTTTATACCATCCCCATGACCCATGTTTCCATCCAAGAGTTTATTTCCCTGCCCATCGCGCAACACGGCGAGCTGAGCAAGGCCTTTAAAAGTCGGTGTGCGCGGCGCGAGCTGCATACCTTGAAAGACCTCTTTGCCCTTGGCAGCAACCAATTGCTGGAGCAGTACTACCTAGGTACAGCCTGTTTTGAGGAGCTGCTGGACTTCTTGCACCGGCGGCAACTGGTGATGTTCTTGCCCGATTAACCCCTGTTGTTCTGTTTCTTGTTGCGCTCTTCCAAAAATGCTTTCAGCGATTTTCTGAATGGCCTTCCCAAGGGAAACTTGCGTGTATCATGCCGTAGATAGACATAGTATGAGTCGTAGCCCTTTATTAGTTTACCAGCCAATAGGAAGTCTTTGCTTACCTGTATAAAGAGCTCTGGCGGCAGTATCTCCTTCAGCCTACTGAGCGATATCTTGTATTTGAGCACCTCGCCGTCCATGAATTCTATGTAGCTGTCGTTACGCGCCACGTTGGCCAGCTTGACATCGGCATAGTATATCTCGCGCCCACCGGTGCCGGGCAGGACGAAGCTGCCCATGCTCCGGTCCTGCCCGGCATGGGGCATTTGCAGCCGTTGGCGTACCTTGTTGATAGCCTCGGTAAAATGGGCATAGGAAAAGGGCTTGGTGAGGTAGTCTACGGCATGGAGCCTGTAGCCGCGCGTGGCATAGCCTACATTATTCCGGCCCGTAATGAAAATGACCAGAGGCCACCCGCTCGGTATGGCCGCCACCAGGTCCATTCCATTTCCATCTGGCAGCTCTATGTCTATCAGCAGGAGGTCTACCTCGTTTTCCAGCAGGTAATCCTGTGCTTCTGTGGCGCTCTCAAACCTGGCAAGTACCTGTAGGTCTCTCTCGCCAGAGGCATATTTATCCAGTAGGCGCAGGCTGTGCGCATCGTCATCTACAATTATAAGTGTAAGGTTTCTTTCATTCATCGTAATTAATGGTCAGGCGGACGGTAAAGGTATCCCCCATTTCTGTGCATTGCAGGCTGTAGCGAGCGGCACCCATTAGCTCTAGCCCCTGCTCTACCATGTGCAGGCCATCGCCTCCCTGGCGATGCTGTTTCTTATGCTCTCTGGCCACGCTATTGGTGCAGGCAAACGCAAACAGGTTCTCTTCCATGATACATTCTATATAAATGGGATGTGTCCTGTTTACAAGGCCATGGGTGAGTATGTTCTCAATGAGAGTGGGGAGGCTAAGGGGAGCAATGTACTGGCCAGCGGGCTCGCCCCTTTCGCTGTACACCACGGTATCCGGATCGTCATAATACAGCCTTATGCTGCTCACCATGTGCTTTACAAAGTGTAGCTCGCGCTCTATGGATACCCTTGTAGCCCCGCTCTTGAGGTAATAGCAGGAGTAGTCCAGCGCAAAGTGAAGGTGATTCAGCAAGGTGGATATAAAGGGCTCATTGGCCACTACGGCCCGGCTACTGATACTATGCAGGCTGTTTCGGAAAAAATGCGATTGCAAAAAACTGTGCAGCACCTTGCTTTTGAGCTGGTTGAGCTCCTCGGCCTTTTGCCGTATGCGTTTTTCCAGCAGCAATATCTTCTTTACCTTGCGCACGTACAGCAGGGCAAATGTATAGATCACAAGGGCCAACAGCAGGGTGCTGAGCGTGGAGATGGACTTGGATAGAAACTCCACGGGCCGAAAGGGTATATCTGCCTTGTACAGCACAATCCCCACCGCGGGCAACAGCACGTAGACCACTAGCCAAGCTACTGCCGGGAAGGCGATGATGCTGCTGCCCAGACTAAACAGAAACCGCCTATTGCCACCCTCCAAAAAGGCCTTGACAAAAGTGGCAAGGAGATAAAAGACAGCCACCAGGCAGCAGGCCACGGGTATGGACTCCCATGCGTTTTTGTGGTAATTTAAAAAGTTGTTTATAGCAAAAGCCACTATGTACACCATTATCAATAGCAGCTGCCAGAGAAGGGATATCCGAAAACCCTTGGTTGATTCAATGCGTACCGTATCCATACATTTGGTTGAATTTTTGTTAATTAATTCAAGTTGCTAGTTATATAATCTTGTTCAATGTAAAAGCGAAGATGAACAGGGATATTTTAAGAATCCATCCCCTAAATGTTACGG
>NZ_ATZA01000097.1 GCF_000427965.1 Olivibacter sitiensis DSM 17696
TTTGGCAAAGCGAGCCTTTATAAGAACAAACAGTATGAGCAAGGCCTCGTTTAAGTGTTTTATTACCCACCATAGCTTGCTGCCATTTTTATTGCGTATAACAGGCAAGCTCTTCAGAATATCTTCCTTTTCCCTTCCTCTCGAAAACCGACATGCCAATCGAGCATAATGGTCTTTTGAACAGAATAAAGTCATGCGCTCGTTCGGCATTGCCCTAAGCCACGTTTCCACCATGGCCGCATTATGTGAAGCATGCTGGAGATTGTCAGTATCAGTATGAAAGATAGTTTCCTGAATGCAAACCCCAGCTTTGACTGAAGGCAACTCCGCCGACACTGTTCAGAATCAGAAATTTAGCCCAACATCAAGACAAACCACGAAAAGGCATAATAAATACAGATGAATATTTTTGCTCAAGGACCTTACAAGCGCAGAACGGTCATCGAACATGCAAACGCATGGATACTGCAAGTTATTATTGGTCTAAAATGAACCTTCCTCCCAATACATTGCATGGCCTTTTGTGCCTTATTCCTCAGAAAAATCAAATAGAATCTTAAAAGTTTAAACAAGTTCAAGCGCAAAACAACTACCTTAGTAAATATCTTAAAAAAAAGGTAGGTATAAAGAGTTTGTAAATGGAGATAAGTATAATTATTCCGGTATACAATGTTGAGAACTATGTTCTGCGGTGTCTTTGGTCTGTTGTAAAACAACGATGTTCTAGGTTGCAAGTTATAATTATCGATGATTGTGGGAACGATGACTCTATGATGATTGTGGAAGATTTTATTCGGTCTAATGCGCACATTACGTGGAAACTCGTACGGCATTCAAGAAACAAAGGACTATCTGCAGCAAGAAACACTGGGCTCAATCACGCAAGGGGGGATTATATATATTTTCTTGATAGTGATGATGAATTGCCGGAAAATTGTATAGAAAATTTTGCTAGCGAAGCTATAAAACGAAGTAATGTTGAAGTTTTAATTGGCAGCGTTCAAGCTATTGGTTTTGGTAAGAAAAAGAAAGCACTCGAGGGCAGAAAAACCAAAACGAACTTGCTGATTAAGGATGGTGAAGTATTGAAGGCATATAACGATGGGAGAATCAGCGCAACTGCTTGGAACAAATTTATAAAAAGATCAGTAATAGTAGAGTATAAGCTATACTTTAAAGAAGGAATCTTGCACGAGGATATTTTATGGTCATTTTATTTATTCACAAAATGTAGATCAGTATTTATTTGTAACCACGATGCATATATTTACCACGCTAACAAAGTTTCGATTACCTCCACAATGGGATATAAGAATTTCGACAGTTATCTATATATTCTTTCCGTCTTAAAGGAGGAGGTTTTGATGAATAAGATACCTCTACGGGAATTTTATGAAAACGGTAGATTTTATATTCTTGTTTCTTTAGTGAAATCAAACGTTGATTTTTTTCAAAAGCAATTTTTTTTTGATAGTTATAGGAAATTATCTTTCTTTAGTAGAAGTTACGAAGTTTTGTTTTCCGACACGACCATAAAAATCAAAATAAGGACGCTGATTTCTTTCCTACCTTACCAAGTGTTTCGTAAAGTACTTCTTGGTTTTGCTAATATAAAGCTACATCTCCTTCTATAATTCACAACGTAGGCATATGTCTATCGGAAAGATGACAACGGATGAAAAATATAGTAAAAAATGCTTTGATATTTTGCTCATTATGCCCTATCAGACCAAGCCATGCATTACAGGTTGGGCACAGGTTGATGGCTAAGAAAAATGGAGCAATTGGAGCAACGCGTGGCCTAGACGTATGGCATGAACTGGACATTCTAGCTGGACCTGAAGATCATCTTTCTCACGTTGTTGAACGACGGGGACGCATATTGAAGTTGTGAGTCGTATGTTCATAATTACCACATTTTTAACTTTTCATTCACCCCTTACAAATCTCTTCACTTTGCTGAAGTCTATTCTTTAGGTGCTTGCTCACTTCTTCTATTCCATGATGCAGCCGCAAAGCTACAAAAGAAAGGCATAAATGCGCATACATCTCCGGCTCAACCCGATGGCATAGTTCTTTAATGGCATTTGCAAGATGTGCTATAGTTTCAAAAGATTTACCTACGGGCGAATCAGCCAACGAGAACAAATCATCAAACAAGGGTGATTTCAAAGCGAGGATAGGAAGGTTATAGGCAATAGCATCCATTACCGCACCACTGCTTGTCAAAGCGTAACTTTCTTCCGGGTACAAAAAGACGG
>NZ_ATZA01000098.1 GCF_000427965.1 Olivibacter sitiensis DSM 17696
ATAGTTTTCTTGCTTACTTTGCATAGTGCATTTTGTTAGAGAATTCAATAACTTTGCATTATGGCAGTAACGGTACCAGTCAATGGAAATATCATCACATGGGCATTATCTCGTGCAGGATATGATGTGACTGGGTTTTCCATAAAGTATCCAGCACTGAAAGTGGACAGATGGCTGCAGGGAGATAAACAGCCTACCGTCAGGCAATTGGAAGACTTTTCCAAGAAGGTACATGTTCCCTTTGGCTATATGCTTCTTCAAGAACCACCCAATGAAGCCATAGACTTTCCGTTTTTCCGTACCGGACATGCCAAACCTACCTATCAGGTAAGTCCGAATGTGTACGATACTATATTGGACCTGAGCCGTAGACAGGAATGGTTGCGCGAATACCTTGTCCAACTGGAGGCCAAACACCTGGATTATGTCGGTAAGTTCAATCAGCATACCCTAGTTGCGCAGTTTGTCCAAGATCTTCGTGATCAGCTGGGTTTGAGAGCCGGGTGGACGCTAGCTTGCCCTACATGGGAAGATACGCTTGCGTTACTCATGGACGCTATAGAGCGGATTGGTATTATCGTCGTGCAGAATGGTGTTGTGGGCAATAATACCCGTCGGCCTATACCTGTTGGCGAATGCCGGGGGTTTGTACTGGTTGACGACTATGTGCCCTTTCTATTTGTCAATAATGCAGATGCTAAGGCCGCACAGTTGTTTACGTTGGTACACGAGTTGGCACACGTCTGGCTAGGTAAGAGTGCAGGCTTTAACCAAGATCAGTTGTTGCCCGCAGACGATCCTATCGAACTGTTATGTGATCGCGTTGCTGCCGAGTTTTTGGTTCCTGCCCATCTGTTGTCCGATGTCTGGACGGGCATTGCCGATGTCCGTATGCTAGCCACCCGTTTCAAGGTGAGCCCTATCGTCATTGCGCGCAGGGCGTTGGATCTACAATTGCTAACTAGGGCACAGTTTTTCGATTTCTATAACCAATATATGGAAGCCGACCGCCATAAGAGAGATCAACAGACTGGCGGAGGAGACTTCTACCGTACCAACAAAAGGCGAGTAAGCCCCGCATTTGCCAGTTATGTGGATAGTGCCGTCAAAAGCGGTGCATTGACCTATAAAGAAGCCTTCAAGTTGACTGGGTTGTATGGTGATGTGTACACCAAGTTTATTAATGAAGTAGTCATCAAATAATAGCGTATGGCTTTTTGTTACGTTCTCGATACCAATTTCTTCGTACAGGCACATCGTATGTATTACCCCTTTGATGTGTTCCCAACCTTTTGGACAAAAGTACAAGACTTGGCTTCGCGCGGTATTGTGCTTAGTATAGATAAGGTTCGTCAAGAATTGGTGCACAATCGGGACGAACTGACCCAGTGGGTTGAGAATTCCCTTCCAGAAGGCTTCTTTGCAGCATCCGAAACCGTCATAGGGCAATATGCACAAGTGGCGGGATGGGCTACCTCGCGGGCAGGTCATTATAAACCTGCTGCTTTAAGTGAATTTCTACATGCCGACGAAGCAGATGCCTGGCTGGTTGCTTATTCACTGGCGGATATAGGTAACAGAATACTGATTACGCATGAAGTGAGCCAACCAAATGCGCGCAACAGGGTCAAGATTCCTGAGGCCTGCAATGCGATGGGGGTCCGTTATATGAACAGCATCAGTATGTTCAGGCAGCTAGGGATTCGTTTTTGAAAATTCAATTAGTATAACTCATCAATAGGCATCGTAGCTGCCGATATTTCTGAGGCAATTACCACCATCAACCCTTTGCCCGGCATGGATCATTCGCCATTTAACCAATTAAGATTGTACTTTATAAGATAATCATTAAAATTAATCGTTGAAGGTTACAGGAATAGGCACTGTTGAAGCTCCTTTATCTGGTAACCCGAGAAATCACCAAGAAATGGGCCATGCCCATCCATAATTGGGGCTTGACCATCTCTCAGCTTTATATTAAATTTGGTGACAGGCTACGCCTGGATCAAAGCAGTGTTTAGGAATAGGTTGATCCCGAATGACACAGTTCACGTTACACTACCTCTTTTGAACAGATATAACTGGATAACTCAATTGTCGTATTGCCGATACGACAATTATTGAAATTGTCAAAATGTGGTTTTGCCAAATTGTTAAAAAGTATTCCGATGTAAATGATTATCGA
>NZ_ATZA01000099.1 GCF_000427965.1 Olivibacter sitiensis DSM 17696
GATGTGCGAGAGTCCGCGAAGCGACCGAGCGCATCAGGCGGTGCAAGCCGCCGGGACGATGTAGCGAAAGGAGCGAAGCGGATTTCGCTACATCGTTTCTCGTGTATGAGCCGTTGCGTGTCTGGTCACGGACCATTAAAAGTACAAAACTCCGATGGGAAATCCGCAAGGATTTTCCAAAGAAACACAGACCAAGCAATGGCTTATACACGGTGTTGGCAACAGTTTTTTCTTAATCTCCTTTTCCGACTGGAACTATGACAAAAGCAAAATCAATTTCATTCGGCACGCCATAATCAGTCAAATATTTTCCTCCAAGTCCACTAACTTGTGATTTTTTATCCTCAACCTCAAGTCCATAAGTTTCTCCGAACATAAACTTAACTCCATTATCTAATTTAAGAGTATCTGTATCTGAAATGTTGAATACTTTAAATTCTCTCGGTTTAATAATTAAGTCTTTTATAATTCCAATATTTTCCGTGGTTTCGTTGTAAAGGAAAACCTTATATGTTTTTCCTGTTTTATTGTATTTTGCTGGTATTATTGAAACTTCAGCTCCTTTTTCGATAAAGACGTTTCCGTGCGAATCAGTCCACTTTTTTTCTTTTGGCTTTTTCATTGGGTCAAAACCGTACATAAATTTATTGAGTTGACCATTCGAGCTTTGCAATCCGACAATATCCATTAATTCCTCAAAATACATACAAACTCTTTCTCTGTCTTCGGTATCTAATTCCAGATAAATATCCGCAAAACTTGAAAGTCCAATTCCGATTTTTTCTTGATACATTTTTTCAGTCGGTTTTTCAGATTCGGAAACAGTTTTAAAATCAGTCGCAACTTTGTTTATTTTTTCCGTTAGAATTGGACGCATTTTTTCGTCCGCAATTCCAGGATAGAAATTCGGATATGGTTGTTCAATAAATTTTTTCTTTGAAATGAATTCTACAAACATTTCGCTCGAATTCTCTGGTGTTTTCATTTCAGTTGCATTTTGTCCGCAAGCAGAAAATGTTATTAGAATTATTAAAATTTGAATGTATTTCGTCATTTCTAAAATTGTTGCCAACGTTTTGCAGATTTGCGATGAGAGGGCTTTTCAGCACAAACATCTATTCGGAGCACTGAACTTTCGGCTATCTCTAAACTGTCTGCGGAGAACGAAACCCCGCCTATTGCAAATGTGCTGTTATGGGCTGGGCTTCTTTTCATCGTCCGTAAAATCTTGTCTTTAGGTTATAGCTATAATCTGTCAAAATGCTTTCTAATTTTTGTCGGTTGTTACTGCTGTCAGGTGCTTTAATTTCAAGTTGCTTAGTGAAATCTTTAATTGCTGTCAATATTTTTTGCTTGTCGTTTTCCAAAACTTCTTCTTTTTCCGCTTGCTGCTTTTTTCGTTCTAAACTGTCCTTTGCGATTTTTAGAACTTCATTGTCGTTGTCGAACTGTTTGAAAAGGTCGTCAATTAAAAGTTGAGGAATAATTTGTCGGGTCGCAAGGTCAGCCGATAAAAGTCCACGAATACAATAAAACGCTGTCTTGTAAGTGAATTTTTTACCGGTCTCCATTAAGTTTATGTTCCCTTTAGCAAGAGAAATGTAATGATGAAATAAAGCCTTAAAATCAAAGTTTGTAATTACGTCCTGCTGAAGAGCTGTCCAGTCGGGAAGTTCGTTGAAGTAAACAATGTTTGCTCTAACCCACTCAAAAACTGTCGGATTGCTTTTTACTAAAAGTTCAAACATTTTGTCAATGTCGTAAGAAACAAAGTCAAAGTCTCCGTCCATAACTTCTATAATGTAACGGTGTTTTTTGAAGTCGAAATATTGTCGTTTTGATTGAAAGTGAAACCCACGAACATCAAAGTCGCTGTCAGGACTTGCTATGCCCCAAAGTCGGCTGCCACTTTCAATATAGAAAAGTGGTCTTTCGTCTATGTCCTTAAAAAGGTTGTCAATTTGTTGTCTCATTGTCTGTGTTGGTTCGGTCTGTTAGCCTTGCCTATAACGTTTCGGGGGTTTGCGATGGCGGGGTGTTTTAGCACTAAACTTCATTCGGAGAACGGAACTTCCGCCTTGCACTAATGTGTCTGCGAAGCACGGAACCCCCGCTATCGCAAACCCCTTGTGCCTGTTGCACAACTCAAAAATATAAAAATATTTAGTATCTTGTCCTTATGCAAGGACGCAAAGAATTTACTCCACAGCTTTTTTATGAACT
>NZ_ATZA01000100.1 GCF_000427965.1 Olivibacter sitiensis DSM 17696
TTTTAGTTTGTCGTAAAACCAAAATATGAAAAAAGGAGCTTGCCAGATATGGCAGCTCCTTAAATTATTTTTTGTCGGTCAGTAGTGAAAAATAATAAGTCGACTTAGTAAATTATAAAAATACTTAACAAAGTTAGGTTATTTTATACAATTTCCTCAACAATATTTCGCAAAAAACCTTCAAAACAATCTATACCGAATTATTTCCAGAAAGACAGGCGTCAGAACCGATATGGGTGCACGAAAAAAATCCGCAAACACAAAAACGCGTCATTATGAGGAGCGTTAGCGACGTGATAACCGAACGAAGTGAGCTCATGAATACGATTGAAAACAAACACAAATGAATAATCTGCGTTTTTCGTTTGTCAGATTGCCACGTCGTACCTCCTCGCCTGCCTACCGCAGGCAGGCAATGACGACAAATGACGAAACTGCATTTTGTCGTGCACCCAACAGATATCGGCTGCTACATTCTGCTTACGCTTCCACCAATTTGTGTTACCATATTGGAGGTTGTGAAATTAGCGGCAACTGTTCCTCGAGTATAGGTGCCTGCGGTATATATACCATTAAAGTCCGTAGCATCACTTACACTTCCTCCAACATATATATTGTATTGTGTACTGGCTTTCATTTTGCTACTAGCAAATAGCATGGTACTGAAGCTGGTTGGATTCAAAAACGTCAACACCTCATTTCCAGATGCATCTTCGATATGGACGATCTGATTGGCCGATACACCGCCCGTGATGACCGACCGAACCGTAGAAACACTTGCCGTAGGACCGCTCGTAGAACCACCTAAGCCAAGTGCGAAACCTCCTGTTATCTTGAACGTGTTACCATCGCAATCAAAGCCACCTTCGGGTGAGCGTGAACCGACGGCAATGGTCATTCCTCCTGTGATAGTAATTATTCCATTACTGTCAATGGCATCATTGCCCGTACTATAAGTAAATATCTTCCCTCCATTTATATACAATGCCGTTCCCGCATTCAGCGCATCATCGGCCGTCTTTGCATAGATAGTACCATTATTGATCGTCATATGGCTCTTGCTTTCAATCCCCTCTCCTTCCGTGGTATTGATGGTGAAATCGCCTCCATTGATGACCACATAAGGATCAATGGAAGCATCGCCCTCCTCATAAGAGGCCGTTATAGCGTCATCAACCACATTGATGGCAAACAGGCCATCATTGATAATGACGAAGCCTTCTTCCACTTCAATGCCGTCACTGCTGGCCGCTATATTGAACGTTCCACCATCGGCTATGAACGCATCGTTGGTATGGATTCCGTCAGATGCAGCTTCCGTGATGTTAATGGTTCCACCAATAACTCGTACATAGTCATCGCTGCAAATGGCATGTTTATACTTGCCAGCCACGTTCAGCGTGCCGGTACCACTAAAAATGAGCTGCCCTTCACTGAAAAAAGTTGCTTTCTGATCCTCGCCATTCACTGCCGCAGCATATGTAGCGCCATCTGTCAAGCTGTTGGAAGTATTGTCTGCCAAAACTACAAATACCCTTTTGGACGATTGAATATTGATAGCAGGCCCGTCGGCGTTGGTGATGGATACACCGTTCAAGTTCAACTTGAATTTCTTGTCACTATATATTTTTATCGAGCCATCGGTGGCAGTACCACTTAACACATACTCCACCTCGCTGATGGTGGAATTGACAACCACGTCCTGACCACTATAGGTAACCGTGACACCGCTCCCAGCATAGGGATTGGTAACGGTGACGGCAGATCCAAACGCAATAGCCACTGTTTTTGAAAAAGTAGAATTGGCCAATATATCCTCTTCATCGTAACCTGTCTCCGTGGTTCCCTCTGCCGTGCCAGATGTATAGGCAGATTCGTCAATGGCCACCGTTCCGCCTTCGATGGCATCGTAATCCGTGGTATTGCTATCTTCCTTGGAACAGGAAGCAATGGTCAGAACATGTATGGCAAGCAATAAAGAAAAAAACAGATGTTTGTTGTTGTTTAATATCTTGATCATATCTTAGTTGATTAATTAACCCAAGTTGCGGGTTAATTAAAGATAAAAAGTAAGCATCAAAACCAAGAACTTTGGTTTACCACAACTAAATGTACTTGTATGATGC
>NZ_ATZA01000101.1 GCF_000427965.1 Olivibacter sitiensis DSM 17696
TCCATATTGCATCAATCAATCACAAGAACCTCAAAGAGCTTTATCCGCAGAACCTTAAGAAATCAACTGACCTGTAGTTTGTCGGGCGGATACGTATCTCCTTGATCGGCACGTTTTTTTATATCATCCCAAAAGCTATCTAAATATTTCTTAACAGCCGGATAATCCTCTATGTTTATGCGTTTTATACCTATTTCTTTTACTCCATTGTGTGAATTTATTAACCACTTGTTAGCAAACTCATAATTATATCTTTTTATGTCTTTGCCACGTAAAATCGGTCGTATAATTTCGACAGATTTTGGATCTTGGGCAATTAACTCATCTTTTGTTTTCCCATCTATGATAAATGCTTCATTGTAACCGGTTAAAATTCCACGATATATATTGATGTCCCAATCTTTGAGAGGGATGCCAACGGTTTCAATTTTACGTTTAATGCTTTGCTCAATCAGGCTAAGAATTGTCCAGCTCTCTTTACTTGAAAAATTACATTCGGTGGCAGATTGTCTAACAAAAACGCTCAAATTATTTAACACATCTTCTTTCACAGTACAAGCGATCGTTTGTTGTCTATTTTTATCCTTTGTAAACATTAAAATATTCACATCGACTGTAGCATTCTCAAATACTTTTTTGCCAGCAAAATCAATAAGCAAAACAGGATTAGTATGTTCTGCAAAAAACTTACGGGTACTCTCTCCATACCCTGCACGCATCCATTTGTTGGAAGTAATAAAGCACAACACACCCCTCTGTTTCAGCATTTGCCAACCGCGTTCATAAAACAAAGAGTAAATATCGCCTGTGCGTTCAAAGGTCAGGTATTTTACTTTCTCATACTGTTTAGAAAGATTACCGCTGTTTTTTTGTAACTGCACATAAGGCGGATTTCCAATTACAATATCAAAACCGTCTTTTACACCAAACATCCACCACGGATCAAACCACGAGCAAGGTGCACTTTCAAAGTCAAAAGGTGCAAACTCATAGAGCTTGGTGTAAATTTCGTAATTGTCTCGTGTGGTGAGTTCACGTAAACTCAACAAATCGGTTTGCACCCGTTTAAACCGACGTTCCAAATTCAATTTGCTTTCACTGCTTACGTTAAAAAAGTCGTTCCGTATTCTTTCTAATTCTTTTACCGCCAAACTTGCTTTGGCTTCCATATCAAACCCACTCAGTTCACCCAATGGTATCAGCGTGTTGGCACAAATGATTTTAAAGTCGAGGTTAGGCAACGGTTGTGGTTTTTCTTCATCTACGACCAAACTCAACCAAAAACGCAAACGGGCGATATCCACTGCACCAGCGTCAATATCCACACCGTAAATGCTTTCTTCGATGATGTGCTTTTTAATTTCGGCATCAGTAATTTTTTTGGTAAAGCCCGATAGTTCCAACAAAAATATCTGTACGTTAAATATTTCCTGCAACAACCCCATAGGAAAAGCGCCCGAACCAATAGCAGGATCGCAAATTTTTACCTGTTTTAGTGCATCAATAATTTTAAAAGCATTTTTCTCAGCAAAGTTCTTTTCTTCATCGTTCAACTCTTGTTGTTCAACAATTTTGTCAATACTTGTTTTTGCCAAGTCGGTAGCAAATTGCTTTTCGTCTTGTACGAACAAATAAGCTTTTAGACTTTCCTTACTCATATAGTGTACGATTTCCTTTGGTGTATAGAAAGCTCCTTTGCATTTGTTATCTTCTAACAGGTTTTCAAAGATGTGTCCCAGCATTTCGGGGTCTACCGCTACGGTATGCTCATCGGGAGCATCTTCGTAGATGGTGAAGTTGAAATTGTTGAAATTCTCAAACATCCTTGCAAAAATATCTTCGGGTAGATATAGTTTGCTATATTTCTTGTCCTGTGTATCGTCAAATAAACCACCATTCAGATATGGAAAGCGTTCGTCTCTGGCAGGATTTTCGGAATCTTCATATACTCTAATAAATTACAAGTTTTTAGGCCACTATTTTTTCGGAGCCGTTTACATTTTTCTCTCTTGGGTCGAGACATACGTAGTC
>NZ_ATZA01000102.1 GCF_000427965.1 Olivibacter sitiensis DSM 17696
GGTGGCTTTTTTATCTAATGAAAATATTTACTGATAATCAGTAAGTTAAGTGAGTTTATTGCCTGTTTTTAAGTTTATCCGTTTGGTAGTGAAAATGAATACAGAATGTACACGTAGACTTTTATGGATTAGAAACAGCGAACACAAAGTCGAAAAACGCAATCCGCCTCGGGTATTTTCCTTATGGTTGGCATTTGCCAACGGTAAAAAACGTTTAAAAACGAACAATTACTGTTCGATTTTGAACGTTTTTCAGCCTCCTATATTGGAGTAGCGTTAAAAAAAGCTCTGTTTCTTAGGATGTGTCTGAAATATTTATGAACCTCCTAGAAAGAAAACAGCACGGGTGCTAAGAGCATATGGAGTAATTATTATCAAAACAGAGTAAGCAGAGTGGTGTGGCGTAAATGTTGAATTTTGTCTCCATGGCATGAAATTCGTGGCAGCAAATAAGAAATAAACCTCTAATTAAAGTATCGGGTTTCGGATCTATATTTATTACATAATGAAAAAACTAATTTTTTCCTTCTTCTTATTTTCTCATTTCCCTGCTCACGGCCAATTGGATATCCAATTAACGCCAAAAGTATTTATTGGTGTTCATGAAAATATTGAAATATATTTCTTTGCGGAAAAGCTTGCCGTAGAGCATATTGATCATTTTGTTTTCAACAATAGAAACATGGACTATATGCATCAGCCTATTGTATATCATGCATTTCAATATTTTCGAAAGTATAAAGACGCTCCGGTCATTATACGGATATCCGAAATTATTGAGCAACTCCGAGATAGCTTGCATGATAATGGGCCTATAATGGACTATTTGATTAATCAACCAGAGCTTTCGTCAAAGACGGAATCTGCGTCTGTTGCAGGTCAACAAGGCAACCAGATAATTAATGCTACAAAATATCTGCCCCTAATGCAAGAGCTTACCGATAGTCTAAGAAGTTTCTATATCCAGACAGATGCCAATACTTTTTTGAAGGAAAACATAGCTTTCTATAAAGGAGCTCTGCAAGAGTTTATTGCGGATGTTGATGGAGACATTTTTTCCTTTATGGAACAGTATTACGGAAAAACATTTCCAAAGTACCAGCTTTATATTTCACCTGCTATGCCAATTCCGTCAGGCGAAGATAATTATAGAGGATATGGCCCCCAAATTTCTACGCCAAATGGCTTAGTGCCCACTATGATAGTTAGTTCCAGCAAAATGCTTCCGCTACAGGACAGTTTATCGTTATACAGACATTATGGTTTTGACAATCGGCAAGTGACACAATTTATCTATTCCCACGAAATAGGACATTCCTTTATTAATCCACTATTAGAGAAGTATGCATCACAAATAAAACGGGATTCAATTCTGTATACTGAGGAATTGAAAGCACTGTTAAGCCCAAGATACATAAATGATTGGTATGTCTGTGTTGTTGAACACTTGGTGAGATTGGGCGAGATTAGAATTGCTGTTATGATGGAAAATGAAGAAGAGGCAAGCCGATTGAGGAAACTACACATAGGACAGTATAAATGTGTGCTAATCCCATTTTTAGAAAATGAAATACAGAAATATGAGCTCAACAGATCAAGATATCCGACTTTTGAAAGCTTTTTAGGGGACTTGATCGACTCCCTTCATACGCTTACGCCACAAGCCATTAATGACGAGGTCTCAAAATATAAGGACAAGTTCTAAATGAGAAAAATTTCAAAAGGGATAAAGCCATGCCTTAGTATCCATATGCTTGAAAAAGAAAAGGCACCCGTACTAGCTACGGATGCCTCTGTGGGAGCTACTGGATTCGAACCAGTGACCACTCNCGACCTTGCAGGTCGGGATGCCCTGAACCAGCAGGCTACCTCCCGTTAATAAGTCTTTCGATACGTTTTCGGCTTTTCCACGACTTCAGCTCCCTTTCCCTTACGTTGGCCGATGATTTTTCCTGATAGGATTCG